>CAVVNY010000001.1:0-378872 GCA_963749625.1 uncultured Alphaproteobacteria bacterium
AGGCCCTAGGAAGTGTCGAACGCCGGGCCGAGCGGCCCCCGCTCATCGGGATCGACAAGATCCTCGATGCCGACGTCGGCGCGAAACCGGTTGTGTTCTCGGCGTCGCTAGTGATTGCGGCGAGGCTCGGCTGGAGGCCGATCAACAAGCGCACGATACCCGGCGTCCGCCCCGCGGCCTCAAAATGCGGCTTACCGTCGGCGACGTAGACGGCCGCCATGCCGAATCAATACGGGACCACGAGGTGCGAGGCCAAGCCGGTGAGGATGCCGTTCGCGATCCGGCGTCTGCCGCGCGCCCCAGGGAATCGGCGTGCGGAAATCCTCGGGATTATACGGCTGAAATCGGACCGCCGGCAGCGCGTCGAGCGGAACGCCGTCCGGATCGCGCCAGGACTGGCGCTGGCGAACGACCTCGATGACGCCGCGCGCCAAAAGGGGATTGCGCGGCTGCGCGACAGCCGCCAGCACGCCGCGCCCCGGCGTGTACGCAAGCACAATTGCCGGCAAGCCATCTTGCGCGCGCTTTGTCACGCGCAGGTGCCGCAGCAGCCGCGCCATTTTCTGCCGTTCCTCCTGCTCTATATCTCTCATCATCCCATTCTTCGTGCTGAAAGCGCTTTGTTTCCGCTGCTCTCACCTAGTGGCCGCATCGCGCTGCGGCACACGATGCCCACGTTTGATCTGTTGGCGTAGCTTGCGGAGAACACGAGCGAACTCGCGAGGCGGCACCGAGCCAACGAAGCGGTAAAGGGCGGGATGTCGGCTGAAGACGATCGCCCCCGTGCCGGCGATGTCGCCGTGCTTGTTGGTCCGCCAGGTCGAGCAGGAACGCTTCGACACGGGCTTCGTTGAGCGCGAGCCTGCTCGGCGGTGAGTGTGACGGCGGCGGCGGTTCAGATACCCGGCCCGCCGATCGAGAGTCAGGACTGGCCGCGTCGAGCACATCGGCCACCAACTCAATTGAGCGCATTACGTATGGCAAATCGAAATTGCCAACCAGGCCGGCCGTCATCTCGCCCACGGGATTGAGAACCACGAACGCAAGCTGCTCAATATCACCTGCACAATTCAACTCGACCAGCTCTGGAAGTGCTCGGCGATAGCCGCGCGCGTCAACACGTCGCTAAAGACCTGCTCATGCAACTTAGCGGCGGCGATAGCCAGCCCCAAGCCGAGCATTCCGCCCTCGGCAAGGGTTAGCACTTTCGCGTTGAACATAGCGGCGCGCGGATCGCGATCCGGCGGAATGCCAAACTTGCGCATCACGCGACGTTGCTCAGGGCGAAAAGTCTTCAGCCAAGATTCGTGGGGCAGGCGACGGGGGTTACGGCGAGACATATCGAACGTCCTCCAAAATACGGGTCAGTCAACTCGTCAATCACGCCGGGCATGACTCATTGCCGAAGAAGGCACGCCACAGGTAAACCTGGAATTGTTTCAGCTCGGCCTCGTTGGGGGCGCCGCCTTCCGACAGGTACAAGGACGCGGCGATCACAGCGCGGTTGTAGTCGGCTGCCTTCGGGTGCTCGTAGTCGGGGCGCCCGAGCCACTGCAGCACCGGCCGGAACTGTTCGGGGTAGCGCTCCCAGCAGACGTCCGCGAGATCGAGCTGATCCAGTTCGTCCATGTAGCGCACGGCGTCACGGTCGTCGTCGTCAAGGTCGTCGCCCTCGAGCCAGTTGCCAGCGAAGGCGTGGATCACGGCGCTGCCCGCAGCCTTTTCCAGGACCGCCGGATCGGAACAGTCTGCCGGGACCAGCTCGATGAAACGACGATTGTAGTCGTCAACCTGCGAGCCGGCGATTGTGGGCACGCCGTATTCGGCAAGCAGAGGGCCGTACTCCGGCGGATACATGGTCAGCCAGTCGTCACGGACTTCGATCTCGTCAGCGCTGCGCGCAGCCGGCGGCGCCGGGGGATCGATGCCGGCGGCCATCCGCTGCATCGCCTCGAAGCTGCAGTCCGGCACACGGTCGATACCCACGCGCCCGTAGGTCGTCCCAATGGTGCAACCCCAGATTTCCTTAAACAGCCGGCGGCCGAGGTTGGCCGGCCACTTGTCGAAGGCTCGACTAGCCTCGGCGAGGCGAAGGTTGCCCTCGTGCGCGCGCGGCAACGAATCGGGGTCCATACCGGACTGCGCAAGAACCTGTCCGTCCTCCTTCGGGTAGCGCTTCGTCCAATCCGGCAACGGTTGGTCCCGGCGATCAACCTCTTCGGCCTCCTCGGCCTCATCCTGCGCCGACGGCGTCAGCGCATAATCGGGGGTACTCAATGCTCATCCTCCAGTTAATAGAATGGAGCGTTCGTTACCAAAGTGGTCACCACGCTCATCGGCGATGACAATCAGAAAGCACACGCGAATGCACCGCGCATTAAATCTCCGGTCTCATAATTTCGTGCAATTTAATTTGGCATTGGAAATGCGCAGCCGCATCGCGGACGGTGCGCAAAATCAGGGCGACAATTTTTTCAAGAAATTGCGCTATTTCTTCTCGTTCAGACCGAGGAACTTTCTGTAGCGATTTGCGCTTGAACGGCTGACGCCGTTCGCCTTCAGATCGGCAAACTGCGATTCGACTTTGGCGCCGGTGGCTGCAGCGGCGCGAACTTTCGCGGCGATCGCGCTTTGAGCGCTTCTGGTCGGGCGGCCGGGTCGGCGACGCTTCAGTTCAAGTTTGTATGGCAGCGAAGCTTTCGGGTCGGGATCAAGAAGGGCGGCCACCACAATTGGATCGCCCGTCTCCAGCAGGTGGCGCATGATAGCGGTCGCGTCTCCGTTTTGAATGACGTCGAGAACGGATTTTGCATGGGATTTGTCCGCGTGGACGCCGGCATTTGTTGCCGAAGCCTGCCTGGTGGATGGGGGGGTATTAATGCGCTCGGCATCATTACCCACCGCCGAGGGGCGCCCGGGCGGTGCATTTTCGACGTCAAGCTGCACATCGTCCGCGTCAGGCATCATTGTCATCGCCGACCTCCGCGTCTTCGGCTTGATCATCCTCGTCGGCATGATCGATCGAACCCTCGGGCAGATTTTTGAAGAAAACCTGGGTGTGGTAATCGTCGCGGAGCTTCATGAGGGCCCGCTTAAGCTCGTCGCTACACGCGTGCGGGATGCGAACGATCGCGTACTCCGACGGCCGCGCGTTCGCCGATTTCGAGCCGGGAACAACGATCACATCGGCGGGGTCGATGTCGTGACCGATGCCGGCGACGTGTTTGCTCAGCTTCTGTGTCATTTCTTCCGTCGCGCGGAACGCGATCAGATCCGCGGGCGTTTCGGCGCGCGGCATCGAAGAATTTGCAATGGCAGCATTCGCCTTGCGCTGCTTCGCACTGGCTGCGCGGACCTTTATGTTCCTGACCTCCTTCATGCGACCAAAGCGACCAAGAGACAGGATCTTGCGCTGCCTTTCCGGATTAACCGTCGCGATAACTGACGCCGCGCTGACTTTAATCGTACCGCGCGCAACGGCGTCCTGCAGTTCGGGGACGCCATGCTTGCGGATATCGTCGGCCCGGCGAATGGTGCGAGTGGAAGTTTTGAGAAGGTTCGCCGCTTCCTGCTGCCTTAAACCGGTCAATTGGCCACTTTTTGTAGCCGGCCGGCCCTGCCGCAACCCCGCCAGCTTCGCACCGATCATCGCGCGCTGGCCATTGTTCAAATGACGGCGATGGAGATTCTTGCTGGTGACGAACCCGACCGGATCGTCGCCCTCGTATTCCTCGAAACGAGGCGTTACGCCTGCCTTGATGCAGGCTCGCAGGCGGTTCCGGCCGTCCAGGACCTTCCCCTCGTACGTGATGATGGGTTCGCGCAGTCCGGTCTTGACGTCAGCGACAAGCGCGTCGAATTCCGGCCCCTCCATGAGCGGGAAGGCGTCGGCGATCGGGTGGAACGGCAATACAGCGCTCGGCTCCGCCGCATCACCTTCCGTTTGGTCGGGCTCGGCATTTGGCGGTGGCGGTGCCGGCGCGTCTTCGGGAGCGTTGTTATCGTCGCGCTCACCATTCGGCTTACCGGTCGAACCGGCCTCGGCGACACAAGTTTGATCGACGCTAAACTTCGGTACCGCCTCCTCTTCCTTATCGACGACCCGCGAGCCGCTCTCGGCTGCATCCGTCTTCGTAGGCGCGCGCGCAGCCGGGGCTACAGCTCCCTGCTCGCCGTTACCGAGTAACGGTGACGACGAGCGCGGCAATCCTTGATGTTCGTCGGTGACGCCTGCGGCGTTGGCCGGACGCGGCGCCAGTTCAGCGATATCGCTGTCGATCTTGTGCGACATCACGCCATCTCGACGATGTCGGACGTGGAGCGACGCTTCGCTCCGAGCTTCACTCGGACCCAGCAGTCAAGATCGTCCGGCAGGTACAGCGGAAACCTGCCAAATTTTACGAATGGCGGCCCGCCGCCGATAACGGCGAGTTTCGCGAGCGTTTGAGCCGCGACCGGAACGCCGTGCTTCTCGAGCAGGTATCTCGCCGCTTCCTTGCGGCGAAGCAGCCTCACAGGTTGTCCAAGGGTTGAAACGTTAGAGTTCATGGCCAGCCGATTTTCCGATCGCGCTACTCACGCAATATAGATCGGAAATTTGCAGTGGCCGCTTTCAGCTGGGAACCGAAATTAAATCCGGTTCACGCTACATTTCGGTTCTTTCGGCTTACCTTTTTTCCAAGGCTCTTCATTTTGCGCCGACGCGGCCGCCGAAACGGGTTCGCTTCTTTTATTTCATTGCGGATCGTGGAGTCTTTAACCCTCATTCTGGCCTTCTTGGTAACCTTGCGCACGAAGGTAACAAAATCGATTTTGTCGCCTGTCCCGTGCTTGGCGGTGTTCATGGCCTTCCCGGTGGCCTCCAGCATCAACTCGTTCAGCGCGCGTATGGCTTCACCCAAGTGTCCTGCGTGCCGGCCAGGCTTGAATTTCGGCAACCTCTTCTCGGCAACTTCAAGCATATCGGCGAGCGCGCGAACCTCTTCGCGGAGGCGCGTCAGTTCATCGCGAGATAGAACAATACCTGACACGTTGTTGTCGGGCCCGAACTCGAGCGGCCTTACAAGGGAACGATAAGCTCGCGTTTCAATCAGGCGGTCCAAAATTGTCGGAAGCCGGCTAAACGCCTTTTTCGCAGACGTGATTGCCTTTCCGGCCAGTCTAGTCGGGGCTATGCGCGGGTGCTGTAGGGAAGGCGCTTTGTGCAGAAACCGGATCACTCCATCAATCGAGGCGCGCGCTTCGTCTGGTAGCCCTGAAAACTTCCGGAGCTCATTCCATTCTGCGTCGCTAAGGGGCTCTACGACCTCAGGATCCTTTGGGCTCATGGTTTTCCACTCCCATTGCCGTGGCGATCTTATCCGAGATTACGGCCGACGCGCGTCGAATCGGATCATCGCCGAGATGTGCATACCGCTGCGTCGTGCTGGCCTGGGTGTGGCCCAACAATTTTCCGACGATCGGCAGGCCAAGTCCAGCGCCAACTGCGACCGACGCGTAGGAGTGCCGCAGGTCGTGAATGCGCAGGCCCACCAGCCCGGCGCGACGCTTGATCATTAACCAAGGCCGCTTGAGGTCACTCCGCGGCTTAGTGTCATCCACGCCCGTAAAGACGTATTCACCGGCACGCGGCAAGCTCTTCAAAACCGCCACCGCCGGCGCTCCAAGCAGGATGGTTTTCCGTCCCGTTTTCGAATCTGGCAGCAGCAGCAGCCCACGCTGGAAGTCGACCTCCTTCCAGCGCAGGTTCAATACCTCACGCAATCGGCAACCAGTGAATATCAGCAGTCGGATGGCGGCGACGGCGTCGGGCGCGACAATGACGCGTCGGTTCTCCGGCTTGGCTGCATGCTTGGCTGTAGGCCGCGTTTCGTCGACCTCATAGGGGATGCCAACGCTCTCGGCCTCGCGCAACGCGGTGCCGAGGCGCGCGAACTCCTCGTTGGTAAGGAAACGCTCGCGGCGGCTCTCACGGAATTTTTCGATGCGGCGCGCGGGATTGTGACCTTCTGGAGAGAGCCCCTCGCGCTCGGCCCAGCCATATAGAGAACTTAAGACTGTTACCGCATTGTTTGCCATGTAGGGAGTCGATGCTAACGAGGCATGGAAGCGGCTCACTTCCGCCCTGGTAAGTTCGGACAGCCGCCACTGTCCAAGTTTCGGGATGAGATGATATTCAAGAGCGTGGGTATGACGAAAGGGTTTTCGGCTTTCGTTTGAGGGCGACATGGTCGGTGAGAAAATCAGCGGCGGCAGTCGCGAGCGTAGGAACCGCTCGCTTTCTTATGGCTTCGTGCGCCGGATCCTTGCCGTTTGCTACGGCGCCTAAGATGCGCTTCGCGTGTTCTCGGGCTTCATCGACGGTGACGATACCGTGGCGGCCCAGTGTCAGATATCGCTTTAGCGTCGATCGTCCCTTAGGCCTGTACCGCATGAGGAATGTTTTGACCCCAAAAGGGGTGACGCGAAGTCCGAAGCCAGGCACTTGCATGTCCCAGATGGTGAACCGGACAGCAGTCGGCACCGCCGCGTCGACAATCCGTTTTGTTAGTTTCTGCCGGCTCACTAAAAGTCTCTCAATGCTCCGGGTGACCACCGGGTGACCACGCGAGCGGAATTTGGAGGAATAGTCAGTGACCCATCTAGCGTCGAAATTCCCGGACGACAGGGCTTTTCAACGCTTTCGGAATTATGCGGAAGCATCGGGAATTGTAAAAACTTGGATTCGCAATGAGGAGGTCAGGGGTTCAAATCCCCTCGGCTCCACCAGCCCTCGCCGCTCCGCGGCCACGGCCTGGCGAGCCCTCACACACGCAGGTTGCCACGCTTCGCCCGCAGGACGTAGGCGGCCCTTTTATCCGGCGGCTGTAACGCCGGGCATAAGATGACGGTGACGACCCGGCTAAATCATTGAAATCACTTGCTGCTGACTCCAGCTATGTCGAAATGACGTCGGCGTTCCCGGGCATAGTTGGCCGGTGATCGGCGTCAATGCACCCATTCAATCGTTTATTTGAAAGCAGGGACGGCATTACCGTTAGCTGATTTTATCAGGCGGCAAGTATTGCGTCATATTGGATTGGCGACCAGGTGCGCGTCTCGCGGTTGAATTCAGCGAACTTGGCACTTTCTTCCTTAAATAGAACCTAGCCGCAATCTTCTTCCGATCGAACACCGGTTCAACGCCGGCTGCATCGAGCGCTTTCTTCACGGCCCTGAAATTCACTCCTGTTTCGTGGGCAAGTCCGAATAGCGAAACGAACTTCTTCCTAAACTTCGCCAATTCGTCGGGCTTAACGATGAGTTGCGGGCATTTGTTGACCGGATTGACTACGCTTATCGTCTTCAAATAGTCGGCCGCCACCAACTGCAGGACGACTAGGTCATTGGTTTTGATGGCGGATGTTACCTGTCGCAGATTGAGCCCGCCGTGATCGACGCCTCGCACCTTGGTGCGAATTTCCTCGATGTCGACTAGGACCGAGAGGTAACCGTGTTGGCCGGCAACTTTCCCCAACCAAGAAAGTTTGTGATCAAGGATCAATCTCAAAATTTCGACAGCGGGTCGGCAAGCACGCTTGGCGGCGGCGGGGATATTGACCTGACCGGCTTTCGGCTTGCGGACAGTATGTGCCCCCTGAAGCAACCGCTGCAGGAAGCCGTCAAGGTCTTCGAGCGCGTACCTATTGTTGGCGGCATAGGCCTTGACCGATACGCATGGCTCGATGAACCGACCTTTCGCGAGCAGGTGGATGTGGACGCGTGGCGCGTTCAGATATTTGCCGGCGGCGGAGAGGGTTAGGGCTCCCTTTATCCGCCGGACAACGTCCTCAGCTGGCTTGGCATCGAAAGTGACCAAGTGGCTGGGGAGGGTCATCTGATCGTCGCCGATGATGCCGGCGGCCCGGAGCAGCTTTCGGAGCCCTTTGGGCTGCAGACCGCTTTCCGTCGACAACGACCATATGGAATGCAGGGTGCGTTCGACGACCGGAGACCCGAAAATTGTGTCGCCGGCGGCCAGCGGCTGGTTGTCGCGGATATGCCGCCCGACCACGGCGCGGACAGGATCGTAGGCGCGGTCCTCAGCTCCGAATGCGAGCCATTTGTAGATCCCGCCGAACCTGACCTGCGGCCCTTGCGACCCGCGCCGGCTGTAGGGGCAGGTGGCCTGCAGGTTGTCCAGAAATCCCGAAATGGCCATGGGTCCGCCGGCGGCTATTTCGAAGCCGGCCGCACCGGCACGCCACCAGTCATCGTCGTTGAGGCGTTTCAAGTTTACCGTCCGTCCAAACGCGGCGACGGCGCCGATTATCTCGCACGTGCGGATTGCGGCATGGAGTTCGAAGGAATCGAGAAACGGGGTCCGTCGTGCCCCGTCGAGCCGTTTCAGCACGTAGATTTCGAAGACGGTCGGCATCCGCCGCGATGCCTTCTCGACCATGAGATCGGGACCCGGGAGAGCAAGCGCCATGTGATGGGCAAAATCGTGGAGGTAGCCCGGCGCCAGATCATTGCCGACTTCGACGAGCTTCAGGTTGTGCGCTGGACAGGTCCTGATCGCGTCGATCAACCACGGCGCCCGGTTGTGTGCGGCGAGTTTGGGCGCAAGGCCGGGATTGTTCCGGATATCTTCCGAGAGGCAGCACGGGCAGACACGAATCCGGTTGCGGCGCATCGTATTGCGGACGACGCGTTCATTGCGGTGCCGATAGCTCAGCTTGCCGTCGCGGACGAAGGCATGACGAATCAGATCGGCGAAGGCCACGCCGCCCAGGTCCGCGATGGTGCTGACCGCGTCGGCGTCGCCGTCGACCACCGATTGAAATGTTATATTCCAGTCGAGGCAGAACTCGCGTGCCGACAACTCGTTGGCGGCGGCGACGCGCGACGCGAAACTCGCGGGAGTTTCCACGGCACCCAGCGGAACGGTGAGATGGAGTTTCATCAGCGCTTGTGACCGCTTCTGCGGGGCTTTGGCGGGCGCCTATGGCCGAGCTCTTCATCGTGGTACTCGATGTCCTCGGGCGTCATATCCTCGGACTTGGGCCTGATCAGGCTGGTATCGATGCCGCTCCACTCGTCCGAGATAAACGGGTTCTGGTCGGCGGCCTGCAGCGTGCGGGCGGCGTAGACATCGGCGAATTCTTCCATCGTCAGTGCCTTGCGGCCACCCCTTAGGGCGATCTCGATCGCTTCGAGCAGCAACTCGAATACGAGCCCCATGGCGTTGTGAGCGGTATGGGTTAGCCGATCGACGAGTTCGTCGTCGGCACGAATCCCAAACTTGAGGTTGGCAGCTTTCGTATAGTCACGGATTGCTTCATCGATGAAGTCACGATCCTCCGACACCGATACCGGCTGCAGTTGGACGTACTTTAGACGCCGCCGTACCTGCCGGTCGGCCTGCGAGAACGGGATGAGTTCCGGCAGCCCCGAGAGGATGAGTTGCAACGGCCAGTCGAACGAGGTCATCAGCCCCTTGAGCGTGTTTCTGACTTCAACGATGTCGTCGGGATTGGCTTGGCGGAGAACGTCCTGACAGTCGTCGATGTGAAGGAACAGAATGCCCTGCAGCCGGATCTGCGCGCGGACCCGCTGCCAGACGACGTTCTCGCGCATGTCACGGTCGGTCGCATACCCGAGCGCGTTCAGAATCGAGACGCCGAGTTGCTTCAGGTTGAACGGACTGGGGGCGACGACGCTGACCAGCGGACATAGGGATTTTGTGACGCCATATCCGGGAAACGCCGGATGGTCGCGAAACGCGCGGAGGAGGGACGTGGTCTTGCCGGCGCCCGACTCTCCGGTCAACATGAAGCCGACGCCGGGACAGCGGTTGTCGCCCGAATGCGGCAGGCGCGGATCTTTGCGGAGACATGCGTTGTCGATCAGACGCTGGATCTGGTCGTTGATGGCGTCGTCGCGCTCCGAACGAACGTAGCTCGCCTTCAGCTTCTCGATCGTCTCGATGATCCTGCGCTGCCTGCTGCTCTGCAGTCCGCGCAGGCGTTCCGTCGGATCGGATGGCGTGTCTGTCTGTTTCATATCTTCAGTCCTCTCTGATCCATCGCTTGCGCGCGCGGGTGCGCGGCTTCGATGGTGGTGAATTGGGTTTCGTGGTGGCCTTCTTCGTCCCCCGGCGGTGGCTGGTTTTCGGTCGTTCGAACTTCGTCGCCGTTGCCTTCATTTGGCTTTCGGCCGAGGCCTTGCGCTTGCGGCCGGAAACCTTGACGGCGCCGCCGAACAGGCCGGCCGGCTCCTTGGCTGCCGGCGTCCCGGCTTCATCGTCGATGAATTCGACGCCGAGGCTCTTGTTGCGATGGGCCCGTGCAAGCTCCTTCGGCGACATCGGGTTGTCGGCGATGTTTAGGCGCGTCCGTGTTTTCTCATCGAGCTTGATGAGAATCGCGGACGCCTTCGTTACGACTGGACCGAGGAGCCTTGCCATGTCGACATTGCGCCGGCGCATATCGGCATTGGTGGCGATCCAAATCTTCGCGGACATGCCGCGCATGGCGATCGGACCGGGTACCGTGAGCCAGTCGCCATCGACTTTTGCCGAAATCCAACCGAGATCCTTCTGATCGACGCGGATGGCGACATCGACCTTGCCACGCAATTCGAAGAAGGACTGCAGTTCCCGCGAGCGATACCAGGCGCCGAGGCAGCGCAAACCTTTCGGGCCCAGCGTGGCCTGCAATTCGATGCCGAGCGCCACACGCCGCTTGTGCATGTCCGGCGGGGGGATGAGGGGAAATTCCTTGGTGAGTTTCAGCCAGCGCGCACGAGGAGTTTCACCGCCGAGGCCGGCATGCGGCGTGTTGTGATAGATATCGACGCACCACAGAACGAGCGCGATGGCGAGTTCCTCGACGGTAAGCCCAGCTCGTGCCTGGCTGTCGTAGGCGCCCTTGGCCACGACATCGGAGAACGTGCGTCCCGTGAACCCGGAGATCAGTTTCTGATCCACGGTCCGGAACACGCGCTCGATCGTCCCGCGCAGGAACGGCGCTCCGCCGCGGGGATAATCGAATACGACGTCCAAGTCGGTGAAGATCGACTGCACCGTGTCGTTCGCGAATGACGATCCGATGTCGGTGCACACCAGTTCGGGCGTCGAATGCATCTCCCATGGCGTCTGCGCGCCCGAAGCATTCCCGATCGGGGTTTTGTCCGACACCATCATGTCGATCATGGCGACGGAGTTCTCGGAGTTCGCCTTACGGGAAAGCCGCATCGCCACGAAACACCGCGAAGCGCAGCAGATCGCCGCGCCGAGGACCATGCGGACCCGCTTGACCTTCGCCTTGAGGGCATCGTCGAGCTCGTCCCAGAGCCCGGCCTTGATCAGGAGAACATGGAGGTGGACGGTCCACTCGTCCATTTCGACGCGCTGCATGGGCCGCTGCACCATGTCGGAGAGACCGTCGCCTACCGAACGGAAGTAGTTCACGGCCACGTCGACGCCTTCGCGTCCCGCCATGACGTCGAACGCAGGCAACAACTTGATTTCTTCACCAAGCCTGTCGTCGCTCGGAGTGTTCAGTAATGGCAATCCGCGCAGGCGCCGAGATACGTTGAGACCGTCGATCTCGGTTTTCATATTGCGGTGCAGATGCGCAATAGTCGGCTGCTCCGGTGCCATGAATTTCAAGGCGTACTTGTAGAGGATCACGTACTCATCGGCGGTCAACTTCGGCGACCAGTTGCCGGATTTGTCGGTGCGTTTGCGTAGGCTGAGCGGGTTCATGCCGGACGCGACAAGCTTGTTGACCCATTCGATCAGCCGTTTCGGCCGCGGCACGTCGAAGTTGCTTTTCTTCCGCCCGGCGTACCTGCGTCGCAAGCAGTCGGCGGCCTTGCCGCGGTCGGACGCGATCGCGTTCTCGATGATCTCGATCGCCTGTTCGACACTCTGGTCTCCACGCGTCGTGACACCCCGCGCTTCCAGTTCCAGAAACCGTTTGCAGACGTCGACCTTCCAGTTGATGTGTTCCTGCTGGTCCGCGGGAAGTTCACGCATCGACGCGACGCCGGCGTCCATGATGGTGCGCGCCTTGGTGAGGTCGAATGCGTTGCGCTCATGCCGGAAGCGGTGGTCGCCCCTGATTTCCTCCATTTTTTCGTGGGTGACGGGGAGGATGGATTCTGGATCGTCCACGCGCGCGAAGATGTGGCCGGTGGTGGGCGAGCTTTCGACCACGCGATAGGCGACGCCGTGGATGCTGACGCGGTCCTTCGACCCGAAATGCCAGCGGACCGGCTGCCGTTGGGCCGGTCTTCGCTGGGTTGGTTTTCGTGCTGCTTTCGGCATCGGTCGTCCTTCAGCGCGCCTTGCGCTTGCCGCTCCGCACGATCGCGTCGTAGTCGATGCGGCAGGGCTCGGTCAGGCACAGACGTCCGGACGCGATCGCCCGCACCACTGCGCCGAAGCCGTGCCCATTGAGGCCGCTTGCATCGACGAGCGAGCGAACCGTGGTGGTGTTGCGAAGCCTGCCAACCAGGCGGGCGATGACCACGTCGTCCTTGGAATTGGTGCCGCGCCGGACCGCGTGGATCAGTTCGGCGTTGAACCGGTCGTCGGCGGTGAGCTTCGCCTCGGTGATGAGCACCACGTGGTCGGCGACCGACGGCGAAATCTGCTCCGCCACCAGTTCGACGATCCGATCAATGCCGCTCGACTGCACCTTCGAGTCGGGCTTGACGGCCACCAGCACGCGGGTGCCATCGATGAACGTGACCAGATAGTCGAACGTGTGCTGGCGGACGACGCCGTCGTCGTCGACGTATTCCACCGCCGGTGGCTGATCGGTAGCGCTGTCATGTCGGTGAAGTCCGACGAAGCCAAAGACTTAGGCTTCGAAGCAAGGGAGGCGCCGTGGCGCGAAAGCAAGACGGCGGAGCCCTCCGACAAATGCTCGAAAGGAGTGTGCGCGAAGCATCAGGTTGCAACGTACAGTGAACGCAGACGTAGCCTCGTTACACGTTCTTACGGTGGCCGAGACGGTCGATAAGGCGAAGGCAGCAAGGGCCGACGAAATGAGTCGAAGCGACGGTCCTCACGGCGGGGTATCAGGGCGATATGATGCGAACGACAGCGTGTCAACTGGAGAGACCCTCGACGCCGGCAGGCGAAATCCCGCCGAAGAGGCGCTTCTATAACCGTGAGTGGGAAATGGAAGCGTAGGCGTCAGGGAGTTGGATCGGGTGAGACGGTACTGTTGATGGGCGTGCAGCAAAACGCGCCGGAGGGAAGGGCCGGACCGATGAGGAACTCCGTTTGTCAAAGCGAGGCAAGGGGTGAGATGACAAAGGCACCCATCGCGTTGCAGGAGCTGCGACGGCGGATATATCGGAAGGCGAAGTCGGAAAAGGCACATCGCTTCTGGGGCATCTTGTCCATGTGACACGGAGGAGACCCTTGAAGAGGCCTACCGTATAGCCAAGAGGAATGGTGGTGCGGCCGGGATCGACGGTCAAACATTTGAGACCATCGAAACCGCCGGACTGGAATGTTTCCTTGCGGATATAAAGGACGACCTCGAAACAGGCAGGTACAAACCCATCCTAACCGCCGGGTGGACATCCCCAAGGAACAGGGAAAGTTCAGAACGCTGCAGATTCCTTGCATCCGCGATCGCGTGGTGCAGGGAGCCCTGAGCTAATCCTCGAAGCGATCTTCGAGGCTGACTCTGCCTGAACTCCTACGGTTTCTGCTCAAGTGGTCGCCGCATCGTGCCCTGGCGGAAGTCAGGCGCAGTCTGATGCGCAGGATGACAATCGTCATTGATGTCGATTTGGCCAAGTACTTCGATAACGTTCGACACGAGTACTGTTAGGCAAAATCGCGCGCAGAGTACAGGACCCGAAAGTCCTGCACCTCGTCAAGCTGATCATCAAAGCCAGCGGAAAGAAGGGCGTGCCGCAAGGCGGTCCATTCAGCCGCTGGCGGCGAACATCTACTTGAACGAAGTGGACTGGTACTTCGATGACCTCCGCCGCAAAACGGTACAAGGGCTGTATGAGGCGATCAACTATCACCGCTTCGCGGATGATATGGTGATCACCGTCAGCGGGCATTGGAGCAAGCGGGGCTGGGCCGAGCGGGCCCTGCAACGTCTGCAGGAGCAACTGGAACCCTTACGGGTCGAGCTCAACCGCGAGAAGACCAAAATGGTCGACATGCTGAAGGGCGAAGTCTTCGGGTTCCTAGGGTTTGATCTGCTCCGCGTGCGAAAACGGAAGAAGGACGGGTACACGATCCAGATGACCCCCAAGAAGAAGACTCTAAAGGCCGTGAAAGCCAAGATACGGGACATCATCCGAAGCGGGGGAAGCGCCCCCGTGGCGGTGATTGTCAGCCGCGTCAACGCTGTCGTGGCTGGCTGGGCAACTACTTTCGGGTCGGCAACTCCAGTCGCGCCTTCAGCGAAGTGCGCGATTATCTGGAAATGAAAATCCGCACCCTCCTGACGCGACGCAGGCGGCGGCGAAAGACCAGTATCGGATGGCGGAGATGGAGTAACGAGTATGTCTATGGAGTGCTGGGGCTGTACTGGGATTAGAAAATCCACCACTTGCCTCTGCAACGGCATAGAGTGAAAGTGGCAGCATGAAGAGAAGAAATAATTAGTGAATTATTGGGTGAGGTTGAGGGAAAATTAGAGGGTTTAGGGGGAGGAATGGAAAGGGAGGAAGGGGAGCGCGTTTACGAGCAGGTCGGCGACGTCGTGCCGGGCTAGGCAGGCGAGCCCCACCCAGTATTCGAGCTTGGATTCGTAGACGATGGAAAACCCGTTCGCGACGAAGGCTCCGCGAGAGGAACCCTTGCTTCGCATGGAAATCCGCCGGCTGGCGCGGCTTCGCTGGGGCGGCGTCCACCGCGTCGGTGTCGGCACCGGCGGACGCAGCGACGCATCCTTGGTGAGGTATTGCTCTAAACTCATCATGGCGTTCGGCTCCTTGGTCAAAGACTGGCCGTTCGCTGACTTGCGTCAGCGTCAGGCAGTTCGTTGATGGGAAGGCCGAACCCCGGAAACCGGGCGCCAAGAGCGCGCTTGCCCCAGGCAGGGTTTTGGGCGAGAATCCAGAAGTGACGTCTGGTTTCGCCCCTTTGGGGTTCGACCCGGCTCGACAGGCGGTCCGCGCAAACGGGCCGCCTGTCATTATTTCCGGGCTACGTCTGGGTCGAATTCTCCTCCCTTGTGTCGGCGCGAGGGCTCGCCCTCATGTCCCTAAAATGACTCCGAACCCTGCAAGTCTCGAGTCCGAAAAGTGGGGAAAACTCACGTTCCTTCAGAAATCTTACGGAATATCGAGGACTTAGCTCCTGAATTTTCCCGTTGATCATGGCCCGTAGAACCTCTGCCGGTCCTCCGGATCGCCACAGAGATCGGGAAATGCCGCCATCTGTCGCGGATCGAACGGTTCCGGGCTGCGTTCGCGCACCAGCGTTGCCACAAACTTGGCGCGCTTGCCCCATCCTTCATCAGCATAACCAAGCACGTAGGCGGCCAGCGCGTAGGCGCGAGGGTCCGGCGCCGTGATCTCCACCGGCTGGGCGTCGCGCCCGACGGTCAGGCCGCGCACGGGGCGCATCTCAAGGGCCTCGCGCAGGACATCTGCTTGCTCGCTGTCCTGCGCCTGCTCCAGCAGGTGCTTGCGGCTCAGGATTTCGATGCCGGGCGCGTCGTCCGACTCGATGATGAGCCGATCGTGGCGGCGGCGGACCTCGGCCTTGGCGCCGGTCGCATCTTTGTACGCCTCGCCGATGTCCGCGGTCGTAAAGTCCGGCGATCCGTCGAACAGAAAAGTGAGGTGGTCGTCGCGCGTGAGGTCGACAGGCGTCAGGATCTCGGTCCGGATTTCGTAGGCGAACAGCGCGGCGCCGCCGAACAGGGTCAGGTGGCCGTCCAGCGAATTGCGCCAGAATGCGCGCAGGATTTCCGCCTGCCCCGCCGGCAGACGGGCAAGGCCGTGCGCCTTGGCGATGCGCCCGGCGAGCGCGATGTCGTCGCGCCCGGCCGTGACGGTCTGCCGCGCTGCATCGCGGCGGCTGATGAAATCTTGGTACGTCGCCTCCGTCTCGCGCGACCGGCGGCCGAGCGACGTAAATTTCTTTTTGCCGGTGTCGGGGTCCTGACGGTACCGGCATAGGTACTCGGCCCCGTTGACCAGCTTCCACGTCATGCCGCCGTCCATTTGCAGCTTGGCGCGCACCGCCGGACCATAGGTTTTCCAAGCCTCCGCGAAGTCGCGGAGGTGCCGGGCCTCGACCGGGCTCATTGGGATCAAGTCGTCCATGGTCGCCTTCTACCCTTGTCTGAAGACCCATATTTGGGTAGAAAACCGGCTCGCGTCAATAGGTCACTATAACACTATCGCAACTGGCTGCGGATTATGGCACGATGGTTAACAGCGATTCGGGACCATGAAGATGCCTGCCAAAGCCAATAAAACCGCGCCTACCGCACGCTCCAGAGTGCCCGAGGGCAAGGCTCAGATGCTGAGTATCTTGGACAAGGAGGTTATCAAAGACATCAAAATCGCTGCTGCCGAAGACCGCAAGCGGATGTCGCACATCGTCGAGGAAGCGCTTAGGGCATGGCTGGAACGACGCGCAGCCTCCTGACCCGCCGCTTCCGTCTCGCGGGCCGGGCGATTATATCTGCCGTGTTCGGCCTCCAAGGTGACCCGATGCTCCGCTCCGAAGCCCCATCTGCCGGTACCGGCGTGACACGCGAAGTATCGCGGGCGATGAGCATGTTCGCGGAGCGGGCCGCCGAGAAATTCGGCGCCCGCCTTCTGAAGATCGCGCTGTTCGGCAGCCGGGCGCGGGGGGAGGCGAGACGCGAGAGCGATATCGATCTGGCCGTGGTGATGCGTGACACCCGCGACGTGGACGGAGCCCGGAGGGATCTCTCCGACATCTCCTACGATGTGCTGATCGAAACCGGCGAAGAGGTTCAGGCTTGGCTGGTGCCGGCGTCCGAGTGGACAAACCCGCACTTGGCCTGCAATCCCGTCCTGATCATGGCCATGAAACGCGACGGCATCGATGTCTATCCAGACCATGGAATCGGCGATCAGGCCGACCGCGACTACGCCGCCAAGATGTGTGGTCGGGCGCGGCTGGCCGCGTATGAGCGCATCATCGATGCCCGCCAGCGGCCGGACCATCATCCGGAGACGAATGATCGTCTTGATTCCGAAGAAGCCACAGAAGCCGAGGCCGTTCGCTTGTGTCGCCTGTAGAGTACGAACGCGTAGGCTCGACTAGCTATCTACATCAGGACGTGCGCCGGCTTGCGGCTTGGCGTGGTAGACTGCCCCAGCGGAGTTCGCGGAAACCTATGTTGCAGGACACGCCATTGAACCTCTCGGACGCCGTCGCTGAAGACGGCCGCGCCCTACGCGATGTCTGCGCCCTGTTGAAGGCAGCAGTCGATCCGGCGGATTGGCCGCGTCCGCTGCTCGAAGCGTTCCGCGTCGCTCTCAACCCGGCCCCGGGCCAGCGGCGGGAAACGGCCAAGGCCGGCCGGCTCGAACGGCACCTGTTCGGAGCCATGCCTCAGCCGCGTTTCGAAATGGCAGAAATCCCCGTGGGGCGTGTCGCGGACCGGTTGCGTGCCGACTTGGCCGATCTGGTGCCGTTCGGCGCCGGTTTTTATCTGATCGACTACGACAAGGAGGCCGCCAAATGGACGGCCCCGAGCATCTCGCGTTAGCCGATGCGCTGGATGTCATCCGGGATCTGCTCCACGAGCAGTTCAGGTTGACTGGCCGGCTCCCCAAAACGATCGTCACCGTCGGTGGCACGGCGTTGGCCGCGCAGCGCATCAGGGAACGGTCGGACGACGTCGATCTCTACATGTCGGAGATGGAAGACGCGGCGGTCGCCGCCGTGCAGGACAAATACCGCCGCAAGCACGGACACTCCTTCAAGATCGACGCGACGCCGGTCAACACGCTTTGGGGCGACATCGCCGTCAACGACATCGATCAGTCGCCAACCATTGCCACGCTCGACGTTGATGGACACGCGGTCGAAATCCGAGCCCTCTCGGCCGAGACGATGTATCTGCTCAAGGTCGCCGCCTACCGCACGAAGGACATTCCCGATCTGCCTCTCATCGCGGCAAGGTGCTCATCGCAATCCCTCTTGGCGCGCGCCAAGCAGGTGTTCCCGTGGTACGCGGACCGCAGCGCGTTTCCCGAATACGCCGAGCGCCTGGCGCGGTGCATTGCCCGCGATTTCAACATGCGTCTCGAAGCTGTCGAGGCGGTGTTTGCTCTGCCCGACGTCGTGACCAAAAGGGTGCAGGAAATCCGGGCTGGGCTGGAGGTCCAGTTCCTGCACCGGCTGCAGTCCTTCATGACCAGCAGACCGGAACTGATCAAGCCCGACCCGCGGGATCCGACCCGGCTGGCCTTCGATGCAGCGGCTGCTGGCGCGCCGCAGGAATTACGCGATATCATCACCAGTCATCCGAGCGAAACGGCGGACATGGCGGTCAATGTCCTCCGTTCGAAAGATCCCGCAAGGCATGCCGCTTGGGCGATGGACGTGGCGCGGCGCCGCAAGTCCGCCGGCGGACAGGACCGGAAGGCGGCTCTGGTGAAACAGGTCGTCGACACGGCGAAGGCGAAAGGGTTTGACCTTCCCGACAACGTCGAGGAGAAGCTTGGCATCTACGCGAACGAGGAGAGCCTCGAAGCGATGGCGCGAGAGGTGAGGGCGGCGACCTCGTTCCAGGCGCTTCTCGACGCGCATTCAATTGCGCTGCCGTCCGACGACCATGGCTGAAGCAGGCAATCGGAGAACATGCCCATGCTAACGGCCCCGGTCACGGGTTGTCGACGGGCCTGACAGGCAGATGTGGAACGGTTAGGGCCACGCCGGCGACGGCTTCAATTGTTGTCCGCCGTCCGTTCCCATCGCGGGCAAACTATGGTCGGCGTAACACCTGCGGAAGAACTTTGCTTCCATTTGCGGAAGCGTTTTGGTTCACAGCGGAATAACTATGGTTCCGCTCACAGGCGGCGGGTCGTACGCCGGACACCTCGTCGTCTCCCTGCAAGTATTACGCTTCATGCAGGTGGTGTAATTCGCCGACATCCTCATCACCGTCTTCTTATGCCCGGGGATACACTAATAAATTAGGGACCTAATTCGTCACGAACACCCCGTCGTTGCTCCCACACGTATCGCACTTCATGCAGGTGCCGTTGCGCAGCAGCGTGAAGTTGCCGCATTCGCCGCAGGCCTCGCCTTCGTAGCCCTTGGCGCGCGCCTCGGCGCGCTTCTCGGAGGCCGCGTGCTTGGCGTGCTCGCGCACGTCCTGCTCGTCGATGCGGTGCGCGTGCTCGAGCTGTTGCGCCGGCGAGAGCTTCGCCTCCGGCTCGGCTTTGAGCGCGGTCGCGGCGCCCGAGAAGGCGGTGACGTTGCCGCCGCTCGCGGGCGACACCGCCTGCGTCGAACTGCTCACCACCGACAGACGATCGGTGCGCGAGCGGGTTAAGCCCCGCGAGACGAAGTTCTGCGCCGGCGCGGCTTTGCCTTCGTGCTCGCCCTTGCCTAGCGCGTCGAAGTTGCTCTCACTCGGATCGACATGGGCGAGGTCGAAGCGCTCGAGGTAGGAAACCGCCAACTCGCGGAACACGTAGTCGAGGATCGAGGTGGCGTATTTGATCGAGTCGTTGCCCTGCACCGGGCCTTGCGGCTCGAAGCGGGTGAAGGTGAAGGCGTCGACATATTCTTCGAGCGGCACGCCGTATTGCAGGCCGAGCGAGATGGCGATGGCGAAATTATTGAGCAGGCTGCGCAAAGCCGCGCCTTCCTTGTGCATGTCGACGAAGATCTCGCCGAGCCGCCCGTCGTCGTATTCGCCGGTGCGCAAGTAAACCTTATGCCCGCCGACCACGGCCTTCTGCGTGTAGCCCTTGCGGCGGGACGGCAGCTTCTCGCGCTCGCGCAGCACGGTGATGCGCTCGACGATCTTCTCGACCACCTTTTCGGCCAAGCCCGGCCGCGCGCGCCGCCGCGGGACGCTCGATGAAGGCTTCCACGGCGTCGTCCTCGTCGTCCTCGTCGGCGATGAGCTGCGAGTTGAGCGGCTGCGACAGCTTCGAGCCGTCGCGGTAGAGCGCGTTGGCTTTGAGCGCCAGCTTCCAGGACAACAGGTAAGCCGACTTGCAGTCGTCGACGGTCGCCTCGTTCGGCATGTTGATGGTCTTGGAGATGGCGCCGGAGATGAAGGGCTGCGCCGCCGCCATCATGCGGATGTGGCTTTCGACCGAAAGATAGCGCTTGCCGATCTTGCCGCACGGATTGGCGCAGTCGAACACCGGGTAATGCACGGGTTTCAGGTGCGGCGCGCCTTCCACCGTCATGGCGCCGCAGACGTGGATGTTGGCGGCCTCGATCTCGCGCTTGGAGAAGCCGAGCGCGGCCAGGAGGTCGAACGTGGGCGAGGCGAGGTCCTCGGCGGAGAGGCCGAGCTTGTCGCGGCAGAATTCCTCGCCCAGCGTCCACTTGTTGAAGGCGAACTTGATGTCGAAGGCGGTCGGCAGCGCCTTTTCGACTTTGGCAATGGCTTCGTCGGTGAAGCCCTTGGCCTTGAGCGTCGTGTGGTTGATCGCCGGCGCCTGCGCCATCGAGCCGTGGCCGACCGCATAGACCTCGATCTCGGCGATTTCGGCTTCACTGTAGCCGAGCGTGCGCAAGGCCTCGGGCACGGCGCGGTTGATGATCTTCCAGTAGCCGCCGCCGGCGAGCTTCTTGAACTTCACCAGCGCGAAGTCGGGCTCGATGCCGGTGGTGTCGCAGTCCATCACCAGGCCGATGGTGCCGGTGGGCGCGATCACGGTCGCCTGCGCGTTGCGATAGCCGTGCTTCTCGCCGAGTTCGAGCGCGCTTGATCCCAGGCGGCCTTGGCGTGCGCGATCAGATCGCGGTCGGCGCAGGCGGCGTGGTCGAGCGGCACCGGCGGCTGCGACACCTTCTCGTAGCCGGTGCGCTCGTTATAGGCGGCGCGGCGGTGATTGCGGATCACGCGCAGCATGTGCTCGCGGTTCTTCTTGAAGCCGGGGAAGGGCCCGAGCTTTTCCGCCATTTCGGCGGAGGTGGCGTAGGAAACGCCGGTCATGATGGCGGTGAGCGCGCCGCCGATGGCGCGGCCGGCGTCCGAGTCGTAGGGAATGCCGGAGGTCATCAGCAGGCCGCCGATGTTGGCGTAGCCGAGGCCGAGCGTGCGGAACTCATAGGAGAGCTGCGCGATCTGCTTCGACGGGAACTGCGCCATCAGCACCGAGATTTCCAGCACCACCGTCCACAGCCGCACCGCGTGCTCGTAGCCCTCGACGTCGAACTTGCCGCTCTTCACGTCGCGGAAGGTGAGCAGGTTCATCGACGCCAGATTGCAGGCGGTGTCGTCCAGGAACATGTATTCCGAGCACGGATTGCTGGCGCGGATTTCGCCCGAGGCCGGGCAGGTGTGCCAGTCGTTGACCGTGGTGTGGTATTGCAGGCCCGGATCGGCCGAGGCCCAGGCGGCGTAGCCGATCTTCTCCCACAGCGCGCGGGCGTCGAGCGTCTTGGCGATCTTGCCGGTGCGGCGGTAGGTGAGGTCCCACTTGGCGTCGGATTCGACCGCCTTGAGGAAGCCGTCGGTGACGCGCACCGAATTGTTCGAGTTCTGCCCGGAGACGGTGAGATAGGCCTCCGAATCCCAATCGGTGTCGTAGATCGGGAATTGGATGTCGGTGTAGCCCTGCTTGGCGAACTGGATCACGCGTTTGATGAAGTTGTCCGGCACGTAATTCCGGCGCGCCAGCTTGATCTCACGCTTGAGCGCGGGGTTTTTCTCCGGCGAGAAGCAGTCGTCGCCCGAGCCCTCGCAGTTGACGCAGGCCTTGAGCACCGCCTTGAGGTGCTTCTGGTTGATCTTGGAGCCGGAGACCAGCGCCGCGACCTTCTGCTCTTCCTTCACCTTCCAGTCGATATAGGTCTCGATGTCGGGGTGGTCGACGTCGACGATCACCATCTTGGCCGCGCGCCGCGTGGTGCCGCCCGACTTGATGGCGCCCGCCGCGCGGTCGCCGATCTTGAGGAAGGACATTAAGCCGGACGACTTGCCGCCGCCGGACAGCTTTTCGCCTTCGCCGCGCAGCGCCGAGAAGTTGGAGCCGGTACCGGAGCCGTATTTGAACAGGCGCGCCTCGCGCACCCACAGGTCCATGATGCCGCCTTCGTTGACCAGGTCGTCGGTGATGCCCTGGATGAAGCAGGCGTGCGGCTGCGGATGCTCGTACGAGCTCTTCGAGCGCGTCAGCTTGCCGCTCTGGAAATCGACGTAGTAGTGGCCCTGGCTCGGCCCGTCGATGCCATAGGCCCAGTGCAGGCCGGTGTTGAACCATTGCGGCGAATTGGGCGCGCAGATTTGCGCCGCCAGCATGTAGCGCAGCTCGTCGAAGAAGGCGCGCGCGTCGTCGTCGCTGTCGAAGTAGCCGCCCTTCCAGCCCCAGTAGGTCCAGGTGCCGGCAAGACGATCAAACACTTGTTGGGAGGTTTGTTCGCCGATGTAGCGCTCCTTCTCCGGCAGAAGAAGCAGCTGCTCTTCGTCGGCGACCGAGCGCCACAGGAACGAAGGTACGGAATTCTCTTCGACTTTTTTCAAGCGGGCAGGGACGCCGGCCTTGCGGAAATATTTCTGCGCCAGCACATCGGAGGCGACTTGTGACCAGAAATCAGGGACTTCGACGTTGTCGAGCTTGAACACCACCGAGCCGTCCGGGTTGCGGATCTCGGAGGTGGTGAGGCGGAACTTGATGTCCGCGTAGGCCGATTGTCCGTCCTTGGTGTAGCGCCGTTCGATCCGCATTTTGTCTCTAGCCCCTTAGAATGCCGGGCGGCTGGCGACCGCCCCATTATCCCTGACAGACCTGTCCTTGTCCGTCTGTTTTGCTCGGCACGCCGTTTGACGACCCGTTACACACTCAAATAAGCCCGATACGCGGTTCGGCACCGGTTACTCCCGGTTTTGTGACCCTGACAGGCAGTAACTCCCTGTCCCAAAACACCATTTCTGGCGTGGGTGCGCTGGCGACTTGGCGTCGATATGAGGGTTCGGAGGGAACCGAAACTCAACTGGCACCGAACACACCAAAGCTAGGAGGACTCGTACCCGTCGTCAACAACAGATAGTGATCAAATCTGAATCAAACACTAAGTCTTGTGGTTAAGCGGCGAACATCGGGGATAACCCGCCTAAAACCAGCGTCAGTATTGAGCGATCGGCGGGTCGCGGAAAGCGTTATTATCCGCCGGCGCCGATAGGGCTGAATTCCTGCGGCCATGACGAAAAAATGACGCAAAATCGCGGTTTCGCGGTTATCCGCAGCAAATTCGCCCCTTCGGCGCGTCCGGGGATAACGCGGGGAAAAGCCGCCCGGTCGGTCCCAAGGAGTCGGTGATTCTCGAAATGAGGTCAGTACGTTAGCGCCAAGGCGCGGGCGCTGGCGGAGGGTGGCGAGGTTACCCAAGCCTGTGCATGCAGTTTTTCGGCCGATACCGCCCAGACCCGTGGCGGGGGCGACTTTCTCCAACGAAAAAGGCGGACCCCGATGGGGCCCGCCTTTCGCACCGGCACTGTCATCCTCGAAACTCAGCGCGGCTGAGGCGGAACTAGGCGACTCAAGCCTCGCGCTGATGAATTGCTAGGCAAGATAGCCGTCAGCGGCAGCAAAATGCAACATCCGGTCAACTCCCTAGGCGCCGCCGGCAGCGGCGGATTTGCGCATGGCTTTGCGTTTCGTCGCGGAAGTGTCGCCGCCTACGCCATCAGCAACGGCGACCTCGGAGCGCTGGCGCGGCAGCGCTTCCGGGTGATGCTGCTGCAAGAAATCGATGAGCTGCTCGCGCACCTCGCAGCGCAGGTCAAAGGCCTGGCCGGCGCTGCGCGCGCTCATCAGGCAACGCAGCTCCATGGTCTGCTCCTTGGCGTCGGTCACCTGCAGATTGACCACGTTGCCGTCCCAGTTCTTCGAGGCTTTGACGATCTCGCCGAGCTTGTCGCGGATAACGCCGACGGGTGCGCGGTAATCGACATAAATCATGGCGCTGCCGATCAGCGCCGAGCCCTCGCGCGTCCAGTTCTGGAACGGTTTCTCGATGAAATAGCTGAGCGGTACGATCATGCGCCGCCAGTCCCACAGCCGCACCACCACATAGGTCGAGGTGATCTCCTCGATGGTGCCCCATTCCTTTTCGACCACCACGGCGTCGTCGATGCGAATTGGCTGCGTCATCGCCAGTTGCACGCCGGCGATCAGGTTGCTCAGCACCGGGCGCGCCGCCAGGCCGGCGACGATACCGGCGACGCCAGCGGAAGCGAACAGGCTGACGCCGTATTGGCGTACCGGCTCGAAGGTCATCAGCGCAGCGCCGAAGGTGACCAACACCACCAGAACGTCGGCGGTGCGCAGCAGCACGCGCACCTGCGTCACGTGTTTGCGCGCCAGCAGGTTGTCTTCGACGTCGAGGCGGAATTGCCGCAGATAGAGATCGGCGGCGATCTTCAGCGCGGTGATCGCCGCCCAGCCGATCAGTCCGATCACCCCGACCAGCAACAGCCGCGCCACCCATTCGGCGGTATCGGGGCCGATCGGCGCAACGGGCAGGGCGATGATCATGGCGAGAATCAGCAGCGCGAACTGGGTCACGCCGCGCATTTGGCTGAAGATCGAGAAAATGAACGGATTACGTTGCGCCAGCAGGCGGCGGATGAGTTTGCGCACCAGGCGGTGCAGCGAAAAGGCAATCAACGCCGCCAGCACGAGGATGACGGCCGTGACCACCGGATCGGGCAGCCAGACAAGCAGGTCTTTGATGGCGGTCAGGGCGGTTCGGATCGAATCCATGCGGATTTAAAGACTTTCAGGCCATCGCGGCGAACATACCAGCTCAGTAATAGTGCGCGCTGGACAGGAGGGCGGCGAGGTGGCAGAACGCCGCGTATTCAATCTCTTTCAACGCGTGGACGCGATGAAAAGTTTCCTGCTCAAGCTGTTCACCTGGTGGAATACGCAGACGTTCGGGACCCAGTTCTGGACCTGGATGTATGGCGAAAAGGTCGGCGAAGACGAATTCGGAAACAAATACTACCGCACCCGGGGCGGTAAAATCGATCGGGGCCTCGGCTTCGAGCGGCGCTGGGTGATTTACAACGGCTATATGGAAGCCTCGACCATACCGCCATCCTGGCATGGCTGGATGCACCACACGGTCGACACCCCGCCGACGCAAGAGACCTACAAGCCGCATGAGTGGCAGAAGCCGCACCGGCCCAATATGACCGGGACCGCGGGCGCCTACCGGCCGCCCGGCTCGACGCTGGCCGCCAAGCGCCGTCCGAAAGCGACCGGCGACTACAAGGCCTGGACGCCCGGACCCTAAGCTGCAGCGCTCTTCGGCGCGCGATGCGCCGGCGCTTGCCCGGCGATATGGAAGAAGCTGACCTGCTGGATCATGGCGCCGGCTTGGTGCTCTAGCGTCTTGGCCGTCGCCGCATTTTCCTCCACCAGCGCCGAGTTCTGCTGCGTTACCGCATCCATCTGGGTCAGCGCCTTGTTGACCTGTTCGATGCCGGCGGCCTGTTCGGCGCTGGCATGGGCGATATCGGCGACGATCTCGGCCACTTTCTTGATCGACTCGACGATTTCGCTCAGCGACGTGCCGGCGCGGTCGACGAGGTCGACGCCTTCTTTCACCTGGCTGTTGCTGTTGGTGATCAGGTCCTTGATGTCCTTGGCGGCTTGCGAGGAGCGCTGCGCCAAACTGCGCACTTCGGAGGCGACGACCGCGAAGCCGCGGCCCGCTTCGCCGGCGCGGGCGGCCTCGACCGCGGCATTGAGCGCGAGCAAATTGGTCTGGCGGGCGATTTCGTCGATCACGCCGATGATGTCGGCGATCTTGCGCGAGGAATCCTCGATCCGCGCCATGGCTTCCACCGCCTTGACCACCACCTGACCGCCGCGGTCGGCGACGTCGCGGGTGCCGGCGGCCGACTGGTTGGCGATCTGCGCGTTGGCGGCGTTCTTCTTCACCATGGCGGAGATTTCCTCCATCGACGCGGTGGTCTGTTCCAGGCTGGCGGCCTGTTCCTCGGTGCGCTGGGAGAGGTCGGTCGTGCTGGTGGCGATTTCCGCCGTGGCGCCGGAGACCTCGCTGGTCGATTGCGTCAGCGCCTGCATCGTCTCATGCAGACGCTCCATGGTGGTGTTGAAATCATCCTTGATCTGCCGATAGGAGTCGGTGAAGCCCTCGGTCATGCGTACCGTCAGGTCGCCCTCGGCGAGCCTTGTCAGGCCTTCGGCCAGCGCCTTGGTCGCCATCGCCTGTCCCTCGGCGGCTCTCGCTTGCGCTTCGGCATTTTTGCGGCGCTCGTCCTCGATCTGGCGGCGCTCTTCCTCGCTCTGCAGCCGCTGGCGGTCGGCCGCCTGCCGCTGCTCGGCGGCTTCCGCTTCGAGGTTGCGCCGCTCGACCAGGCCCTTGCGGAACACTTCGAGGGTCCCCGCCATCACGCCGACTTCGTCGTGGCGCGTGCCATGCGGCACGCTCAAGTCGAGATTGCCGTCGGCCAGACCGCGCATGGCCGCGGTGATCTCGCGGATCGGACGGCCGATGCCGCGCGCGAGCGCGAGCGAGACGATCAGGCCGAGCAGGACCGCAATGCCGGCCGCGCCGGCGAAGATTTCTAGCGCGTGTTGCGACCGGCCGACCATGTTCGAGACGTCGAGCGCGATTTCGATGACGCCGATCGGCTTGCCGGCGAAGTTGAGCAGCGGCGCGGCGGTGACGGCCTCATATTTTTCGCCGCTGCGTACATCGCGCGCCGCGAGCGGGGCGGACATCGCCGCTTTCAGATCGTCGGCGGTCAGCAGCGATTTATTGGGGATCGTGCCGGCGACGGTCTCGAATTTGCCGTCGGCGAAGGCATGAAAGGCGATGTCGATGCCGAGACGTTTCTTGAGTTCTTCCGCGAACGGCTGCTCGATCAAGTCGCCGACGTCGATGGCGCCGAAGATACGGTCGCCGACGCGGACAGGAACGACGGCGAACATGCCAAGGGTGGCAAGTCCGGGCTCCAGGCCGACCTGCGGCCGTCCGGTCGCGAGCGCCTGAACCACGGTTTGCCGCCTGGCCCGGACATCGTCGCCGCCCTTATTCTTCAGCGAGTGGAAGCGCAGCATGTTGAGGCCCGGCGGCTTGAAGAAGTTGGTGAAGACGAGCCCGTTCTGGTCGTGCACGATGCGGTAGGTCGGCGTAATGGCGTCGAGAATCCACTGACGGTCGAACTTCTCGACGTGCTCGCCGATACCCGGATAGTTGGCAATCGTTTGCGCCAGCGCCGTCGCGAGACGTTGACGCGCATGCAGCTCTTCGAGAACGCGCTCGTAGGCACCCTTCAATCTGACCTCGACGGACTGCGTGCTGAGTTCCTTCTGCTGCGTGTAGCCAAGCCAGCCGACGACGCCGACGGCGAGCACCAGCAGCACGATGATCGATAACGCGATGCGCGAACCGATCGAACGAAGATGAATCGAATTGAGGACCTTACGCATCGCGTCCCGCCTGGTGCCGTGAAAAATGAATGCTAAGGCAACTGTTTACGTTGCGTTCCCGAAGCAATGATTAAATTGTTTCGCAAGCTAGATTGTGTAAGGCGCGAATTTCGCGTCAGGCGGCGCAAGGCCGGCAATCGCCCGTCCGCACATCCGTAGCGCGTTGCCGCCGGTCCAATGGCGAACACGACGCCGGCCGGCCCTAAGCCTTTTCATCGGATTGACGTCCCGCGCAGGCTCGGCGGTTGGCCGCCGGCGCCCCGGCAGCGGGAACACGTGGCCGGCCAGGGGCCGCCCTTCCGCCGCCGTATTCGCCGTGTTAACCGGGGGTTGGCGTGGGCGACGGCATAACCGCGCCGGTGCCTAGCGCGTGATCCCGAAAAGTGGGTACCGGTTTTCGGAAAGGATCATGCGCCAACAAAGACGCGGAAACATCCGGCTTCATGGCGCGAATTTCGCTCACTGCTTGTTGGCTCGTCGCGGTGCTAATGGCGTCGCCGGCCGTCGCGCAATCGATCTTCAACGATGCGCCGCCGCGGCCGCCCGCCGACGTGCCGAGCGGGCCGCCGTCGCAGCCGCCGCCTTATTATCCAAGCCAGCAACAGCAGAATTACCCCGTTCAGCAGCAGCAAAATTTGCCGCGGGATAACGCGCCGCGCCCGCCCGGCGCCGTTCGCGCCGATCAGCCGCCGGCGCAGCCGCTGCCGGCGCCGATGAGCCTGCCGCCATCGAGCCGGCCCGGCGGCGGCAACATCGAGTCAGAGCCGCTGGCGCCGCTGCCCGGCACCGCAGCGCCGCCGCGCCCGGCAACGCCGGGGCAGGCGCCGCAAGGCACCGCCGCGCCGCCGCAGCCGCTGCCCGGCCTGCCGCCCGGTATTAAGCAGCCGCGTCCGCCCGAACAGCCGGCCGATACCGCGCCGCGGCCCGGCGACGAGATCGTGGTCGAGCCGCCGCCGCAGCGCATCAGCAATCCGACCGCGGTGTTCGCCGGTCTCGACAAGATCACCGGCCGGATCATCTCGTTCGATGTCGCCATCAACGAGACGGTGCAGTTCGGCGCGCTGCAGGTGACGCCGCGCGTGTGCTATTCGCGTCCGCCGACCGAAACACCGAACACCGACGCCTTCGTCGAGGTCGACGAGGTGACGCTGCAGGGCGAGATCAAACGCATTTTCACCGGCTGGATGTTTGCGGCCAGCCCCGGTCTGCACGCGGTCGAGCATCCGATCTACGACGTCTGGCTGACCGACTGCAAAGGCGGGCAGAATCCCAATGTGGCGGAAGGCCCGGCGACGCAGCCTGTAGCCAAGCAGCCGACGCGCCTGCCGCCGCGGCGCGCGCCGCAGCGTCCGCCGCAGCCGAGAATTCTGCCGCCGCCGCGTTAGCCCAACAGCGCCAGAACCTCCGCGCCGCTGACCGGACGGTCCGTGGCGAGCGCGCCGAAATCCGCCTCGCCGACGAGCGCGTCCTCCAACAGCCGGTGATAGCGCTTTTTTCCCACCTCGACGGCGCCGAAGGTCTTCAGGTGATCGGTGACATATTGCGTATCGAGCAGCCGGTAGCCACCGGCGCGCAGGCGCGCGACCAGGTGCACGAGCGCGATCTTGGAGGCGTCGCGCGCGTGGTGGAACATGCTCTCGCCGAAGAAGGCGCGGCCGAGCGAAACGCCGTAAAGCCCGCCCACCAGCGCCTCACCGTCATACACTTCGACCGAATGGCAATGGCCGTGCTCGAACAGGCTGCGATAAATCTTGCGGATGCGGTCGTTGATCCAGGTGCGGGCGCGGTCGGGCTTGGCCTCGGCGCAGCCGTCGATCACCGCGTCAAAATCGCGATCGATCCACACCGTAAACGGCGTCGTGCGCACGGTGCGCTTGAGCCGCGCCGACAGGTGGAAGCCTTCGAGCGGGATGATGCCGCGCATATCCGGCTCGATCCAATAGAGCGCCGGGTCGTCCGCGCTTTCCGCCATCGGAAAGATGCCGCAGGCATAGGCCTTGAGCAGCACCTCGGGCGTAATGTCGATCAGGGTGTTTTCGCGGTTGGCCATGCGGAGCCGGATTCGTTGATGGAACTCGTATTGTAAGCGTGCGCGGGGCGGCTGGGGAGGGCGGAGTTTAACCCATCGCTGACCATGGCCTGACCAAATTGGCGAAAGATTGAACACAACTCGCCGTCATGCGTTGTGCGTGACAGGACCCGGCGGACCGGGGAGCCGGAACTTTTCGGGGATGTAGCGACATGACGGCACGGCGCACCAATGTACTTATGGTCGAAGACGAGAATCTGATCAGCCGTCTGATCGCCGAAGTCTTGAGCGAAAGCGGCTTTGCCGTACACGCGGTGGCGGCCGGCGAGGACGCCTTGCGCTATATCGAGTCCGGGGCCGATGTGGACGTGTTGTTCACCGACATCAACCTGCTCGGGCCGATGGACGGCGCGATGCTGGCACGCGAGGTGCGCGCGCAGCGTCCCGAATTGCCCATCGTCTATTGTTCCGGGTGCTATTCGCCCTCGGCGCTGACGCCGCCCGTGCCGCGTTCGCTCTTCGTCAAGAAGCCCTACAATCCGGCCGATTTGTGCCAACTGCTCGCGCGCCTGACGGCGCCCAGTCACTGAGCTTCGCGCGCGTGCGCGCCGACAAATCTACAGCGCTGCGCGGATCGCCGTGCGCTCAGAAAAACTCATCGCAAGCCAAACACGAAGCCACCGCGTCTCATGCGCGGCTCCGCCGTGACGGCGCGGTCAATGCCCGTAGAACCATGCCGCCAGCAACACGAGGCCGGCCGCGATGATCAACAGTGTCAGGATTCCCGCTACGCTGCCGGTGATGTAGTCGTGCTGTTCGCTTTGGACAGGCGTTGTCATCGGTCATCTCCTTGGGCGTTTTTTCTACCCGCGAAGACCGACACCTCAGATCAGGGGCTGGATCGCCCCATCAAAGGGTCCCAGCGTCCGCAGATTTATTGCTGCCTGCTTAGCCCAATGGCGAATACGCGCTTTGCGGTAGATCAATACGCCGCAAATTCGCTCATAATTTCAAATAATAAGGCGATAAGCGTCGGCTATGCGAGGCCGTTGCCTCAGCTTTCCATCCCGCCCCGGGCGAGGAACTGCTCGAGCCAGTGGATGTGGTAGTTGCCGTCGATAATGTCGGTCTCGCTCAGCAGCGCGCGGAACAGCGGCAGCGTGGTCTCGATGCCGTCCAGCACCACCTCGTCGAGCGCGCGTTTGAGCCGCATCAGCGCTTCGGTGCGGGTCTTGCCGTGCACGATCAGCTTGCCGACCAGGGAGTCATAATAAGGCGGGATCGAATAGCCCTGATACACGGCGGAATCGATGCGTACGCCGAGGCCGCCGGGCGCGTGGTAGTGCAGGATTTTGCCGGGCGAGGGACGGAACGACACCGGGTTCTCGGCATTGATGCGGCATTCGATGGCGTGGCCGCGGAATTCGATGTCGCTCTGCTTGAGCGTGAATTCATTGCCGGCGGCGGCGCGGATCTGCTCGAAGATCAGGTCGATATCGGTGATCATCTCGGTCACCGGATGCTCGACTTGGATGCGCGTGTTCATCTCGATGAAATAAAATTTGCCGTCCTCGTAGAGGAACTCGACGGTGCCGACGCCGAGATATTGGATCTCGCGCATGGCTTTGGCGACCGTCTCGCCGATGACGTCGCGCGCTTGGCGGTTAAGCGCCGGCGAGGGGCTCTCCTCCAGCACCTTCTGATGCCGGCGCTGCAGCGAGCAGTCGCGTTCGCCGAGGTGAATGGCCTTGCCGTTGCCGTCGCCGAGCACCTGGATTTCGATGTGGCGCGGCTTCTCCAGATATTTTTCCAAGTAAACCGTGTCGTCGCCGAATGCCGCCTTGGATTCCGCGCGCGCGCTGGCGAGCGCACCCGAAAGTTCGGCCGGCGTCCGCACGACTTTCATGCCGCGGCCGCCGCCGCCGGACGCCGCCTTGATCAGCACCGGATAACCGATGTCGCCGGCGATGCGGGTGGCTTCGGCGTCGGTGGTGACGCCGCCATCGGAACCGGGCACCACCGGAATGCCGAGCTTCTTGGCGGTGCGCTTGGCCTCGATCTTGTCGCCCATCAGGCGGATATGCTCGGCCTTGGGGCCGATGAAGTGCACGCCGTGCTCGCCCAGGATTTCGGCAAAGCGGGCGTTCTCCGACAGAAAACCGTAGCCGGGATGCACGGCGTCGGCGCCGGTGATTTCGCAGGCCGACAGAATCGCCGGGATGTTGAGATAGCTGTCCTTGGCCGCCGGCGGGCCGATGCACACGCTCTCGTCGGCGAAACGCACATGCATGGCGTCGGCATCGGCGGTGGAATGCACCGCCACGGTCGGGATGCCGAGCTCCTTGCAGGCGCGGATCACCCGCATGGCGATCTCGCCGCGATTGGCGATGAGGATTTTATCGAACATTTTCTTTTTCTTTGTCATGCCCCGCGCAGGCGGGGCATCCAGTAATCCGTGTGGTTTCGGTTGTGCGCATTCGGATCGCCGGGGTTACTGGGTCCCCGCCTTCGCGGGGACGACAGAAAGAGCTACTCAATAATCACCAACGGCTCGCCGAACTCGACCGGCTGGCCGTCCTCGAACAGGATTTGGATCACGGTGCCGGCGCGCGGCGCCGGAATCTGGTTCATGGTTTTCATCGCTTCCACGACCAGAAGCGTGTCGCCGGCTTTCACCTGGACGCCGATTTCGATGAACGGCTTGCCGCCGGGCTCGGGCGCGACATAGGCGGTTCCGACCATGGGCGACTTCACCACGCCCGGATGCTTCGAAGGATCGAGCGGCGCCGCGACCGCCTGGGGCGCGGGCGTGGGCACCGGCGCTACGCGCGGCGCGGCGGCAGCGGGCGCCGCGACCGCGTTGCGCGCGACGCGCACGCGCTGGCCGTCTTGCTCGATCTCAATTTCGGTCAAGCCGGTTTCATCCAGCAGCTTGGTGAGCTCGCGGATGAGCGCATGATCGACCGCAGGCGTCTTCGGCGATTTTGCCATCACGATTTCCGGTTAGTGTTTTTCTTTGGCGCCGACCAGGCCGGCGAGCCCGGTGATCGCAAGCGCATAACCGTCGGCGCCGAAACCGCAGATCACGGCTTTCGCCGCCTTCGACACATAGGAATTATGCCGGAATGTTTCACGCTGGTGGATATTGGTGACGTGCACTTCGGCGATCGGCATGGTCAACGTCAGCAGCGCGTCGAGAATGGCGATCGAAGTGGTGGTATAGCCGGCCGGATTGATGATGAGGCCGGCGGCCTTCTTGGCCTGCGCTTCCTGGATCCAGTTGACCAGTTCGCCTTCCATATTCGACTGCCGGAACACGATCTCGAGCCCGAAGCGCTTGGCGGTGGCGCGGCACAGCTTCTCGACGTCGGCGAGCGTGGCGCGGCCGTACTTTTCCGGCTCGCGGGTGCCGAGCAGGTTCATATTCGGTCCGTTGAGGACGTAGAGCGTTTTGGCCATGGATTCCCGGCGGCTGGCGCGCGTTTTTAAGGTCGATAGGCGTGAAACTTCGGCACTTTATAGGTGGCCCGGGCTGGAAGGGGAAGCCCGGACCGCGCTTGGGTTTAGGGGTTTTTGCCGCCGAGGGCCTGGGTTTCGCGCGCCGCCCAGTCAATTACGTCCTTGATCGCCGTCAGCCGGCGGCGGCCGGCGGCCTTGGCTTTGGTGAACATGTCAATCTGGTGGTCGGCGCTGGTGCCCTCGGCGAGGATCCGGTGCAGCCGCCGGATGTCGGCGGCGCAACCGAGCGCATCGATGTCCTCGGCGATGAAATCGAACACCTGGTCGAGCCATTGCTTGAGCGTCAGCGGGGCGCGGGAAAACGGATCGACGAAAGTGGCGGCGATGCCGTAGCGCTGGGCGTGCCACTTGTTCTCCACGGTGATGGCGCGGCCGACCCGGTCGAAGCCGCTATTGAGCGCGCGGTCGCGGTCGAGCGCGCGCACCAGGCAGCGGAACAGCGCGGCAATGGCGACCGCGTCGTCGAGCCGCGTGCAACTGTCGGCGACGCGCAACTCGACGGTGGGATTGCCGAGCGACGGCCGTAGCGCCCACCAGATGTAGCTCGCGTCCGGAATGATCATCGCCCAGGTCAGGGCGGCGACGAATTCGCGATAGTCGTCGTTGGTGCGGAACAATTCGGGCAGCCCGGTGCGCGGCAACTCGTCGTAAGCCGCAAGGCGGTAGCCGACGAGGCCGGTGAGGTGGCCCTGCCAGAACGGCGAGGAGGTCGAGAGCGCGAGCAGCAGCGGCAGATAGGCCGTCAGCCGCATGATCAGATTGATGCGGGTGTCGAGGTCGGGCACTTCCACATGCACGTGCATGCCGCACAGCATGTTGCGGTAGCCGATCATCTGCAGGTCGTCCATGATGGCGCCGTAGCGCGCCTTCGGCGTGACGATCTGCTCGGGCCAGAACGCCAGCGGAAACGTGCCCATGGCGGCAAGGCCGAGCTTGTGGTCGGCGGCGGCTTGCCCGAGCGCGCGGCGATAAGCGCTGAGATGCTCGCGCGCTTCCCGCATGCTGGCGCAGGGCGGTGTCGCCACCTCGATCTGCGACTGCAGCATTTCGGTCATCACGCGGTCGCCGAGTTCTTTGTGGGCGCGGGCGAGAAATTTCTTGTCGATGCGGCGCACGGCCCGGCGCGTCTTGGCGTCGAACACGAAATATTCCTCTTCCATGCCGACCGAATACATGCGCGCGATAACCCCCCGGAGCGACGCCGGTTCCCCGACCGCATGGTGACGTAAAAACGGCCGCCGGGCGAGCCGGCGGCCGATGGGTCAGTGCAAGTCTAGCGGCGGATGCCGCGGCGCGATCAACAGGTCGGTTTGCCGCAGCGCGCGGTGTTGACCTTTTCCTGCAAGCCGGGAAGCCCGATGGCGCCCACCACCACCTCGGAGCCGATCACGTAGCTCGGCGTGCCGTTGAGGCCGAGCGCCTCGGCGAGCTTGAAGTCCTCGTCGAGCGTCGCCTTCACCTCGGGGCCTTTCATGTCCTTTTCGAGCTGCGGCATGTTCATGCCGATGTCCTTGGCGACCGCGAGCGCGTGCGCCTGATCGGCCGGACCGCGGCCGCCCAAGAGCTTGGTGTGGAATTCGAGATATTTCTTGCCGGTCTTGTCCTGCATGCGCACGGCGACGGCGACGCGCGCGGCTTCCAGCGAGCCCGGCCCGAGCACCGGGAACTCCTTGAGCACGACCTTGAGCTTGGGGTCGTCCTTCAAGAGCGTGAGCATGTCGTCCATGGCGCGCTTGCAGTAGCCGCAATTGTAATCGAAGAACTCGACGAAGGTGACGTTGCCGTTCGGATTGCCGAGCGTGACCTGGTTGGGCGAGGAGTACAGCTTCTGCGCATGCTCCTTGACCGCGACCTTATGCTTCTCGGCTTCCGCCGCGGTCTGGCGCTTCTCCAGTTCGCCCATCGCCTCCTGGATCACTTCCGGATGCGCGATCAGGTAGTCGTGCACGACGCGTTCGATGTCGGACTTCTGGGCGGGCGAAAAATTCTGCGCCCGCACGGCTTGCGGAGCGGCGATGGCCAGCAACGCAGCACAAGCGGCGGCGATATAACGCGGGCTCGATGTCATCGGTTTTGTCCTTGCTGTGATCATCTTTTGGCGGCGGTCGGTGGTTTGACGCTGACAATATCGTCGGCGCGCACCCAGGCGGGCGAGCCCACGGGCAAACGGGTCTTGGCGCGGGACGCGAGTTGACGCGCGGTCACGAGGTCGCCGCGGCTGAAGGCGGCTTGCGCGGCGGCGAGATCGGCTTGGGCGAGATCGCCTTTGCGGCCATAGGCCATGGCGAGCTGGGCATAAGCGTCCGGCGCCTCCGGCTCGCGCGACAGCGCGGCGCGCAGCAGCGGCACGGCTTCGTCGGCGTTCCGGGTCACGTTGGTGGCGACCAGCGCCTGGCCGAGCATAATTTCGATCAGCGGGGCGCCGTGCGCGAGCGCCACCGCGTGGCGCAGCGGCGCGATCGCTTCCGCCGGATGGCCGCCATCCATCAGCGTCTGGCCCTTGAGCTCGTAGAAATACGGATTGTTCGGCTGCGTCTGGATCAAGCCGTCGATCTGGACGACGGCGTCGCGCGCGTCGCCGTGACGATAGGTCGAGATGGCGCGGGCATAGCGCGCAGGCAGGCTGCGGTCGCCGAGCGGATAACGGCGTGCGACGGAATCGGGCCGATCGAGGAAGCCGGCCAGCTTGGCGCGCATCAGGTCATGGCGCAGCTGCAGCTCGGCGGAATCCTTGCGGTCGAAATAGGGACTGGCCTTGGCCAGCGCCTCGAGCGCGGCGACGCGTTCGGGCGGCATTGGGTGGGATTGCAGATAGGGATCGACGTAGCGCGAATTGAACAGCGCCTCGTTGCCCAGGCGCTTGAACAGGTCGAGCATGCCCTTGGCCGACTGGCCGGTGGCGGTCAGGAACTTCACGCCGGCATGGTCGGCCTGGTCTTCCTGGGTGCGCACATAGGCGAGCAGCGAGCGCTGGATCGCCGATTGCGGCGCCATGATCGCCGGAACGCCGATATTGCTGCCGCCGCCGGCGCGCGCGCCGGCTACCGCCGCGCCGACGCCGGCGAGCAGCGCGACAATCGACGCGGTCTGCGCGCGCGCGAGCTCCTCGCGCAGGCGCAGCAGATGGCCGCCGGCAAGATGGCCGGTCTCGTGCGCGAACACGCCGATGATTTCGTTCGGGGTCTTGGCGTCGAACAGCGCGCCGGCATTGATGAAGATGTGGCGGCCGTCCATGACGAAGGCGTTGAAGGCGCGGTCGTTGAGTATAACGATGCGGACGTTCTGCTTGGCGAGGCCCGCCGCCTTCAGGATCGGCGCGGCATAGTCGCGCAACAGATTTTCGATCTCGGTGTCGCGGATGATCGGCATGCCGCGCGTGGCCTGCTCCTGCGCGCGCGCCGGCACCGGCATGAGCGACGGGCCGCCGCCGGCCGCTGCAACTGCAATGGCGGTCGCAAATGCGAGCGCGCGTCCCGCTGGCGCCATGCGCCATGCCCTGATAGGTGTGCCGTTCTTAATCATGCCGATTTGAGCCAATAGTCGCGTGAACCTAGTGACGCGCCCTGAGACGGTCAACGCAGCTTGCGATCACGTCTGGGGCATGAAAAACGCAGGGGAATACGGCAACAGCGGGGCGGGGTAGCGCCCAACGAGCCGATAACAATGCTTGAGACCGCAAAACACCTGCTAATGCCGTCCAAACGCAGCGATGTGCCGCCGTTCATGGTCATGGACGTGATGGCCGCGGCGGCGCTTTTGGAGGCCAAAGGCGCCCGCGTCGTTCATATGGAGGTGGGCCAGCCGGCGGCGCCCGCGCCGGCGACGGCGATCGCGGCGGCGCAGGCCGCGCTCCGCGCCGGCCGCATCGGCTATACCGAGACGCTCGGCATCCCGGCTTTGCGGGCGCGAATCGCCCGCCATTACGGCGAGACCTATGACCTCGCGCTCGACCCGGCGCGCGTGGTGGTTACCACCGGTTCCTCGGGCGGTTTCGTCCTGGCATTCCTGGCGCTGTTCGAACCGGGCGACCGGGTGGCGCTGGCCAATCCCGGCTATCCGCCGTACCGGCACATCTTGAGCGCGCTCGGCTGCGAGCCGGTGCTGATCGAGACTTCGGCCGAATCGCGCTGGGCATTGTCGGCCAAGGCGCTGATCGCCGAGCACCGCAGGAAGCCGCTCGCCGGCGTGGTGGTGGCAAGCCCGGCCAATCCGACCGGCACCATGATGGATGCCGACACGCTTGCGCGCCTGATCGCGGTCGCGGAAGGCGAGGGCATCCGCGTGATCTCCGACGAGATCTATCACGGCCTCGATTATGCGTTTGCCGCCGAGACCGCGGCGAAGCTGTCGGAGCGCGCGCTGGTGATCAACTCGTTCTCCAAATATTTCTGCATGACCGGCTGGCGCGTCGGCTGGATGGTGGTGCCGGAGAGTTTGGTGCGCGCGGTCGAGCGGCTGCAGGGCAATCTGGCGATTTCGGTGCCGGCGCTGTCGCAGATGGCGGCAGAAGCCGCCTTCGACGGCAAGGCGGAGATGGAGGCGGTCAAGCACGGCTACGAGGAGAACCGGCGCATTCTCACCGAGGGGTTACCGAAGGCCGGGCTCGGATAAATTTTTGCCGGTCGACGGCGCGTTCTATCTCTACGCGGATATTTCGAAATTTTCCGGCGACAGCCTGGATTTCGCCAAGCGCATGCTGGAGGAGGCGCACGTGGCGGCGACGCCCGGCATCGATTTCGATCCGGTGAACGGCCACAACTTCCTGCGCTTCTGCTACGCCGGCTCCGCTGCGGAGATGCACGAGGCGGTGGCGCGCATCGGGAAGTGGCTCAAGCGATAATCTTTGTCGTCCCGGCCGAGCAATTGCGAGGGCCGGGACCCATAGGCCGAGAGCTATCGTTGGGGCAGGGAGTATGGGTCCCCGCACTCGCGGGGACGACAGCCCAATCAAAACTCCACGTCGAGCTCGACGACTTCGTCCGGCTCGGCCTTCGCCGCCTCGATCCATTCCTGCATCTGCGGCATCGCCATCACCGCCTTGCAGTAGCCGGCGCAGTCGGACTCGAGCTTGACGTCGTAGGTGAGGAAGCGCGTCACCACCGGCGCGAACATGGCGTCGGCCATGCCCGGCTGGTCGCCGAACAGGAACATGCCGCCGTGGGTGTCGAGACATTCGCGCCAGATGAAGATGATGCGGTCGATGTCGGCCTGCGCACCGGCCCACACCTTGAAGCCCGGGTGATGCGCCTTCAGGTTCATCGGCAGCGCGGAGCGCATGTTGGAAAAGCCGGAATGCATCTCGCCGCAGATCGAGCGGCAATGCGCGCGCGCCGCGCGATCCTTCGGCAGCAGCCCGGCCGCAGGCAGGATCTCGTTGAGGTATTCGCCGATCGCCAGCGTGTCCCACACTTTTATGCCGTCATGGGTCAGGCACGGCACCAGAAACGACGGCGACAGCAGCAGCAATTCGGCGCGCGTCGAGGGATCGTCGCTGGCGACCGCCTGTTCGTCGAAGTCGAGCCCCGCCATCTTGCACAGCAGCCAGCCGCGCAGCGACCAGGAGCCGTAGTTCTTGCTGGCGATGGTGAGGGCAGCCTTGGCCATGGGGCAAAATCATCCCTGTTCGACACGGCCCGGCAACGCCCAGCTTAGACGAAAGTTCTGCCCGATCAATACCTTCCCGTAGCGCAAAAAGGCATGGCAGATCGCTTGTCCCCAGAGCGGGTTGTTGGGATTTTTATCTCGCACTGCAACATGAAATGCACTAGCTTGCCGGTGCGGTCTGCCGGGGCCGCCGGGGATTGAATGCTTTATCAGGCGTATCAGGCGCATTCGGACATCATGGTTCCGGTGCGCGCCCTAGCCGGTTTGGCGGCGCGGACCGTGGGCGTCAGGCTCAACGGCTCGCTACGGCCGTCGGCGCTCAGCAATCTCACCGCCGCCTATGAACTGATCGCGCGTGCGGGGCTCACCCACGCGCGGCCGCCTTACGGCATCGACAGCGTCATGGTGGGCAACCGCGAGGTGGCGGTCGCCGAGGAAGCGGCCGACGTGACGCCGTTCGGCACGCTGTTGCATTTCAAGAAGGACATCGAGCAGGCGCAGCCGCGCGTTATGTTGATCGCGCCGCTGTCCGGCCATTTCGCCACGCTGCTGCGCGCCACCGTGCGCACCATGCTGCCCGAGCATGACGTCTACATCACCGATTGGCATAACGCGCGCGACGTGCCGACGGCCGAAGGCCGTTTCGGCTTCGACGAATATATCGGCCACCTGATCCGCTTCCTGGAGAAGATGGGGCCGGGCGCGCATATGGTGGCGGTGTGCCAGCCTTGTGTCGCGGCGCTGGTGGCGGCCGCGGTGATGGCGCAGGGCGACAATCCGGCGCAGCCGCGCTCGATGACGCTGATGGCCGGGCCGATCGACACCCGCGTCAACCCCACCAAGGTCAACGAACTCGCCAAGTCGAAGCCGATGGAATGGTTCGAGAAGAACCTGATCGCCACGGTGCCTTATCGCTACGGCGGCGGCGGACGCCGCGTCTACCCCGGCTTCGTGCAACTCGCCGCCTTCATGAGCATGAATATCGAGCGGCATTTGAAGGCGCATCAGGAGCTCTATGAGAACCTGGCGCGCGGCGAAGAGGCGAAGGCGGCGCAGACCAAGGCGTTCTACGACGAATATTTCGCCGTGCTCGACCTGACTGCGGAATTCTATTTGGAGACGGTGAAGCTGGTGTTCCAGGAGCACGCGCTACCGCTGCACGCGCTCACCTACCAGAATCAAAAAGTCGAGCCGGCGGCGATCCGGCGCACCATGCTGTTCACGGTGGAAGGCGAGAAGGACGATATCTGCGCCGTCGGCCAGACGCTGGCCGCGCACGATCTGTGCACCTCGCTTCGGCCCTACCGCAAGCGCCACCACATGCAGGCCGGCGTCGGACACTACGGCGTGTTTTCCGGCCGCACCTGGCAGCACCAGATCTATCCGATGGTGAAGAACGTCATTTTGCAGAGCGACTAAGCGCCGCGCGCACACGATAAGCACCCCCGAATAGCCTCAGCACGTGCCGAGCAACCGTTGCGAGAGCGCGCTGTGCCGCATCGAAGCCGTGTCCGGCGCTGCTGCGTCGAAAGGGCGCGCCTTTGCGGATCAGCAATACTGATCCAGATCAAAATGCCGGCCCTGCATTCGCGCTTCGCTTTCACCCGCGTCTTGCGGGGGCCTGCGGTTGAGGAGCTTTCGGGTTTCGGCGATGCGCAAATCGAGGACGCTCTTGGGCTAGCCGGTCCGTAAGCCCGGCTCCCGGGAGCGCCCGTCGTTTGTCCGCGGCATGACGGAGCCGCGGCGTCGGCCGGCCTTCGTCCTAATTGTGCCAGACATAGATTGCCGCCACGAACAATCCCAGCAGCGCCAGCACCAGCAGCATGAGGGCGGGGCGTCGCGCCGCCTTCGTGCCGCCGAAACTGACGGCATAGGCCGCCTTGGCGACGTTGTTCGAGGACGCCGCGATCAGCACGGCGGCGCAAAGGCTGGCGATCGACATGCCGCCGATGCCGCCTTGCGCGATATTGAGCACGAAGGGATCGATGTCGGTGAGGCCCACCACCGCCGACAGCGCCAGGATGCCGCTTTCGCCGAACGCGCCGCCCACCCAGGCCGAAACCACCGAGATCACCACGATGAGCAGGGCGAAGATGAGCGCGGTCGGAATTTGCAGCGGGTTGGTCGGCGGCGGCACCGCGAGATTGCCTTGGGCCGTTCGCGCCCGGGTGCGGCGCCATTCATGCAACGCCAATATGGCGCCAATCGCGCTCAGCGCGGCGAGTGCGGGCGCCAGCGCCAGCGCGAAATGCGTGTCGAACACGGCGATGACCACGCCGAGCCGGATGTACATGATGGCGGTCGCCACCACGATGCCGGCGGTTATGTCGGCCTGGGCGTGGCCGATCTCGTGCAGCCGCTTGGCCAGCACCACGGTGGTGGCGGTCGAGGAATAGGCGCCGCCGAGCACGGCCGGCAGCAGCGCGGCGTGCTTCATCGGCGCGTAGCGCTGCAGCAGATAACTGACGTAGGACAGCGTGCAGACCGTCACCACCGCCAGCCAAATCCCGTAGGGCGTGAGCGGCGTCAGGCTGGATACCCGTTCGTGCGGCACCAGCGGCAGAATGATGCCGACCAGGATCAGGAACATGCCGAGCGTCAACAACTCGTCGCGCGGAACGACATGAATGAGTCCGTGCAGCCATTCGCGCGTTCCGAGCAACAGCACGGCCGTGACGGTGAGCGCGACCGCGACCCAAGGCGGCTGCGTCAAGGTGATCGCCCCGATCACATAGGCCAGCAGGTTCGACGACGGGATCATGAAGGTCGGCGATTCGCGATCGGCCGGCGCGGTGCGCAGGAAGGCGTGCAGCCAGGCCGCCAGGCCCACCAGCCCGGCGATGAAGGCGATCGCGTGCGCCGGCTCGATCAAATAGAGCGTGGCGCCGCACATCGCGAGCATCGGGAACGTGCGGATGCCGCCCGGGCTCGAGCGCTCCTCTTTCTTGTAGGTCTCCTCGAAGGCCAGCCCCATGAACACGGCGAGCCCGACGGCGAGCGCGAGCCGTCCGGCGAGTTCGAGCGGAGAAAGTGTCAACATGGGCGCGCCAATTCCAGTCACCGCTAAATGCCAATAGCTGCCGCCAAGCCGCAAGCAGGCCGCTTAAATTAGCGGCGGTTGTACGCTAAAATCTTTAACGGGGCGGCACGATCATAGGAGGCAGCCTTGCGCAATTCATATTTGACCGCTTTTTTTATCCTCGCCGGCGTCCTTGGCTTCTGTGGTCCGTCTTGGGCGAGCGACGTATCCCTGCACAAACATTCCGCCGACGAGCTCAAGGGTGTCTGCGCCAAAGTCGGAGGCTCGTTCTCGCAGGGCGGAGGGGTATATGGGTGTGGCACCAATTGTAACGGCGGCCCCGGTACCGATTGCATGGTCAACTGCGATGCCAGTCAGACCTGCGTCGCTCAGGTGATCGGTCACCGGCGTCCCACGACTCTTCAGAACGCGCTGCAGGCGCCGGCGCGGGGCCCCCGCTAAAGCTCCTTCTTTGAACGTCAACCTAAATCGGCTTGTTGAGCCACGTCTCCAGCCGGCCGATCAACGCTTCCAATTTCTTCTCTTGCGCATGCAGCAGGTGCGCCGCCGAATGCGGGGCGTCTTTGTGTTCGGTTGGAACGCAAAGCCGGTAGAAATAGGCGAGGAAGCTTAGATCGTCGGGCTGCGTGACGGTGAAGGAGCGGCCTTTGACGAACACCGTATATTCGAGCGGGTTGCCGTCCGGGCGATAGACGATCGGCAACCGCGGGCCGCCCGCCAGGTCCTTGGAGATGACGAAGTTCGCCGGATCGATGCCGTGATCGGTCATCGCCTTTTCCAGCGCCGGCAGCTCCTTGACGAATTCCGCGCTGAAATCGCCGTAGGAACTTTGCAGCTTGATATGATGAGCAGTCATTCGCTGCTAGGGCAGACCTTGCGGCAGCTTCTGCGTCTCCGGGAGCATATGATCCCAGGGCCAGGCGCTGCCGGTGAAGACATCCATTGCCGGCTTGTAGCGGGACGGATCGTCGAGGCTCGCCGCCAGTAGCCCGAGCAGTTCGGGCCTGTGCTCGAGTTTGACGGTCACCGGGCTGCCGCAACTCGGGCAGAAGCCGCGCTCAACCGCGCGCCCGGCATTGCCGATCGTCCGGAAATAGCGCGGCTCGCCTTGCAGCCGGACGGCGGCCTTGGGCATGACCATGAAGGCGCCGTAGGCGCTACCGCTTGCTCTTTGGCAGTCGCGGCAGTGGCAATTCAGCATGACCAGCGGATCGGCCTCGGTTTCGTAGCGGACGGCGCGGCAGGCGCAGCCGCCTGAAATCTTGTCTGCCATAGCTTCGTCTCCCCTCCGAAGTGAAACGAGAAATCCCGACAGGTTGCCCCCATCTTCCATTTTCGCCGAGCCATCCTACATCTAGCGCCGTACCAACACATCCCCAGAGCCAGACATGCTCGATTTTGCTTCGACCTCCGATGTCGTCGACATCGGCGCGGCGGAGGCCGCGCCTTCGTCCGACGCCGAACTGCTCGACGCCTATTCCAACGCGGTGATCACCGTGGCCGACCAAGTCGGCCCGGCGGTGGTGCGCGTGGAAACCCGCGGGGCGCAAGGGCGTCCCGGTGGGGTCGGCTCCGGCGTGGTGATCGCGCCGGACGGCCTCGTGCTCACCAACAGCCACGTGGTGCAGGGCGCCAAGGAGGTGCGCCTCGCCGACGCCGAAGGCCGCCTCATGGAAGCGCGCACGCTGGGCGAAGACCCCGACACCGATCTGGCGCTGCTGCGGGCGGGCTCGGCGCGCGATCTGGCGCATGCGTCGCTCGGCAATTCCAAACAGCTCCGGCGCGGGCAGTTGGTGGTCGCCATCGGCAATCCGCTCGGCTTCGAGTCGACCGTGACCGCCGGCGTCATCTCGGCGCTCGGGCGCTCGCTGCGCTCGCGCAACGGCCGCCTGATCGAGGACGTGATCCAGACCGACGCCGCGCTCAATCCCGGCAATTCCGGCGGGCCGCTGGTGTCCTCGCGCGGCGAGGTGATCGGCATCAACACCGCGGTGATCCTGGGCGCGCAGGGCATCTGTTTCGCCGTCGCCTCGAACACCGCGCAATTCGTGCTGAGCGAATTGATCCAGCACGGCCGCGTGCGGCGCGGCTATATCGGCGTGTCGGGACAGACCGCGGCGGTGCCGCGCCGGCACGCGCGCAACGCCGACATCGACAACGCCGCCGGCGCCATGATCACCGCGCTCGAGCCGAACGGTCCGGCGGCGCTTGCCGGATTGATGACGCTCGACACCATCGTGCGGGCCGACGGCCAAGCCGTGACTGGCGTCGACGACCTGATCCGGCTGCTCAATGCCGAGCGCATCGGAAAGCGCGTCGCGATCGACGTGTTGCGGCGCGGAACGTTGCGGACGTTCGAGGTGACGCCACTGGAGCGGCCCGCGCTGCGGGCCGCTTGAGTTTTGGCGTTATTTGCCGAGCCGCTTCAGCTCGACCCCGGCGGCGAGGTAATACACGGTGTGGATATTGCAGGCCGCGCGCGCGCGCGTGAGCTGCTTTAGCGCCTCCGTTTTGTCGTTTTTGCCGAGCATCTGCTCGCCGGCAAAAAACGCCAGGCCGCATTCGCGGGCGTGGCCCATCGAGCCGTGGTTTGACGGCGGCGTCAATTCATCGAGCTTGGCCTGGCCGAGAAAATACGCGACCAGCGTGCCGGGCCACTGCTTGACGTTGATCTTGCCGGCATTGCTCGTGAGTTCTTCGGCGTCGTTCTGACCGGCGCGGGCGCGGGCGATGTGCAGCCAGGCCGCCTGGTAGGGAAGCCAGAGCACGTCGCCGCTGCGTTTCGGCGAGCCCAGCGTCACGGCCTTCTCGAAATCCCCGACGGCGGCGGCGTAACGCCCGGCGACAAATTGCACGTAACCGCGTTCGCTATAAATATCCACGGCTTCGATGCGGGCATCCTTGGGGTCTTTGGTGACGATATCGAGCGCGGTGGTGAAGTCGGCGACGGCACGATCGTAGTCGCCCTTGGCGAGCTCGCTGCCGGCGCGTTGAGCCAGTGTGAGGGGCGAGTTGGCGAGCTTGAGCGCCGCATCGAAATCGGCGATCGCGGAATCGTATTGGCCGTTCATGTCGTAGGCCTGTCCACGCGCGATATAGACGGCGGCATCGTCATTCTTGATGGCGAGAGCCGCGGTGAAATCGGCGATGGCGTTGTCGCGTAGGCTGCGCGCCTGGTCGAGTCGCTCGAATGCGTCGGCGATCAGGCTCCTGGAGGTGTACTCGACGCCACGGCCCTTGCGGGCGGCGACCTGATCGGCGGGCGAAAGATCGCTTGCCGTGAGCGCCTGGGTGAACAGGCGGATGGCTTCGTCGGCCTTGCCCTGCTGCATCGCGGCGTTCGCCGCCTTGAGATCGTCGAGGCCGCCGGCCTGCAGGGGTACGGCGAAAAGCACAAGGCACGCCGCCGCCAATAAAACTCTGATCATGACTACTCCATTACCGCGGGCCAAATTGCCGTATATGCCGCGTTTCCAAACGATCTGCCGATCTGGGCGCGGCGGGTGTCACAAGCGGCCGGAGCGGAGTCAAGTGCGAAGGCGCCGGCCGGATGCGTCGCGAAAGCGCAGCTGTCGATGTCTTGGGAGTTCTTGGGATAGCCCGCCGCCGCGGGCCCAACACATGGCACATTAACATTTCAGATTAAGAGCTCGTCTCACGGTTACTTAGCGAATGCCAGGCAAAGTAGCGGTTGATTTTCGCAAACAGCTACCCGCCGTGCTCATAATTGTAATTCCAGGGATCGTGGTAAGGCGTAATGAGTTTTGGCATTTCGACCAGGTCCCTGTCTGCGCTCCTGTTCGGAGCGACGGTCAAGCTCGACGACCTTGACGAACAGGCGCGCCGCCGCATACGGGCGGCGCAAATCGGCGCCGTGGTTCAGCTCGTGCCGCTGACCATGACGGTCAATATTTTGAACGCGGCAATCGTCGTCTATCTGTTCTGGGGCGCCCCGGAAACCTTGCTGCTGCTCGGGTGGGGCGCGCTCATCTTATCGCAGGCGGTCGGCGGATTTTGGTCATGGCGCCGGTCGCGCAAAAAACCGCCGGCCGAGGCTTCGGCGCGCGCGATCCGGCGCACGGTCTGGCATGCGGCCTTTCTCGGGCTGGCGTGGGGTGCCGCGCCGCTCATGCTGTTTCCCGAAGCCGACACCATGCATCAGTTGTTCCTGGCCGCGATGATGGCCGGGATGATCTCCGGCGGCGCCTTCGGCCTGTCGACGGTGCCCGCTGCGGGGCTAGCCTATACGTGGACGATCGTTGTTGCGTCGATGGCCGCGTTGTTGCTCGCGGGCTACAGCATGTTTATCGCCACCGCGGTCTTGCTCGCCATTTACGCGGTGTTCATCTCGCGCAACCTGGTCGAGCACGGCATGCTGTTCGTGCACCACGTTCGCGACCAATTGAAGCTCGAGGCGCAACGCGAAGTCATCGGCCTGCTGCTCAACGACTTCCAGGAACATGCCAGCGATTGGTTGTGGGAAACCGACGCCAGCGGCGTTCTGATGCACGTGTCGGATCGCTTTGCCGAAGCCGCCGGGAAAAAGGCTGAGGAAATTCAAGGTACGAAATTATCCGAGGTCATCGATGGCGAGCGCGAATACCGGACGCCGGAGCTGTCGGAAATTCTCAAACGCATGTCGGTGCAGGCCGCGTTTCGCGACGTCACGCTGCCGGTGCGCGTCGGCGAGGATCGTCACTTCTGGCTGCTGTCCGGCAAGCCGGTTTTCGACAACGCGGGCGCGTTCACCGGTTATCATGGCGTCGGCGCCGATGTGACGCGATAAGCGGGCGGCGGACGAGCGCATTATCCACCTTGCGCGCTACGACGCGGTGACCGATCTGCCGAATCGCGCGTCGTTCCAGGAAGAGATCGATCACGCGCTGACCAAGGCGCATGCCAACGGCCAGTCGGCAGCGCTGCTTTGTCTCGATCTCGACCAGTTCAAATCGGTCAACGACACGCTCGGCCATCCTGTTGGCGATGCCTTGCTCAAGCTGGCCGGCAGACGCATCAAGTCCTGCATCAGCGACGGGGACATTATCGCCCGGCTGGGCGGCGACGAATTTGCCATCCTGCAGTTCGCGCCCGAGCAGCCCGCCGGAACGATGGTGCTGGCGCGGCTGATCATCGACGCCTTCAAGGAGCCCTTCAAACTCGAACACGGCGATATCGTGATCGATACCAGCGTCGGCATCGCCGTCGCGCCGGACGACGGCTGGGCGGCGGACGCGCTGATGAAGAAAGCCGACATGGCGCTTTACGCCGCCAAAGCGGACGGGGCGGCGAGCTACCGCTTCTTCGAGCCGGAGATGGAAGCCTGGGCGCATCGGCGCCGCGCCTTGGAAACCGGATTGCGATCGGCGCTGAGTAACGGCGAGTTCAAGGTGGCGTTCCAGCCCCTGGTCGAAATGGAGGGTTGGCGCATCGCCGGCTGTGAGGCGCTGGTCCGCTGGACCTCGCCGGAATGGGGCGCCGTGTCGCCGGCCGAATTCATCCCTGTCGCGGAAGCAACCGGGTTGATCGAAGCGATCGGCGAGTGGGTCATGCGCGAGGCGACCAAAGAAGCGCGCCGTTGGCCGGACGACACCGTCGTCGCCGTCAATCTGTCGCCGGTTCAATTCAGGAGTCAGAGGTTGCTGGCGACGGTGGTTTCCGCCTTGGCCGACAGCGGACTGCCGGCGCACCGGCTCGAGCTCGAGATGACCGAATCGATCTTCCTCGACGGCGGCGATCAGGTCCAGGAGATGCTGAAGAACCTGCGTACGCTCGGCGTACGCACCTCGCTCGACGATTTCGGCACCGGCTATTCGTCGCTGAGCTACCTGCGGCGTTTCCCGTTCGACAAGATCAAGATCGACAAATCGTTCATCGACGACGTGGCGGCGCACGACGACAGCTTCGCGATTATCCGCGCGATCGTTACGCTTGCCGAGGCGCTCGGCATGACGACGACGGCGGAGGGGGTGGAATCGGTCGGCCAGGTCGCCAAACTGCGCAATGCCGGCTGTACCCAGATCCAAGGCTACGTGTTCTCACCGCCGCGCCCGGCGGAAGATATCATCGCCATGTTCGAGCAGAGGCTCGAAGGCTACGAGGACGGCAGCATTATCGCCCGCGCCAAGGCGGGCTGAGCCGCCTATCAATGGTGCGCAATGCGGAATGTCGCCGGTGGGCGGGCTGGCCTCAGCCCTTGGCCTTCAGCGAGGCGTAAAGGTCGAGCGCCTCTTTCGGCTTGGCGTTGTTGTGCACCACGGCGTTGACCGCCGCGATCATCGCCTTCGGCGCGTCGGATTGGAAAATATTGCGGCCCATGTCGACGCCTGAGGCGCCTTGACTCACGGCGTTGTAGGCCATGGTCAAGGCATCGAGCTCCGGCAGCTTCTTGCCGCCGGCCATCACGATCGGCACCGGGCAGGAGGCGGTGACGGTCTCGAAGCCGTCGTCGACGTAATAGGTCTTCACGTATTGCGCGCCGAGCTCGGCGATGATGCGGCAGGCGAGGCGGAAATACTGCGCGTCGCGCACCATGTTCTTGCCGACCGCGGTGACGCCCATCACCGGCATGCCGACGCGCAAGCCGGCATCGACCAGGCGCGTCATGTTGTGCACCGAGCGGGTCTCGTGTTCGCCGCCGATGAAGACCTGGATGCCGACGCCGGCGGCGTTGAGCCGCACCGCGTCGTCCATGTCCATGGCGATCTGCTCGTCGGACAATTCCTCGCGCAGGATCGACGGCCCGCCGCTGGCGCGCAGCACCATCGGCTTGTTGCAATCGGCCGGGATCACCGAGCGCAAGATGCCGCGCGTGCAGAACAGCGCGTCGCATTGCGGCAACAGCGGCACGATCGACAGATCGATGCGCTCGAGGCCCGAGGTCGGTCCCTGGAAATAGCCATGGTCGACGGCGAGCATCACCGTGCGCCCGGAGTTCGGATTGAACACGCGGGCGAGGCGGTTGGTCATGCCCCAGTCGAGCTGGTGCGAGCCTTTCAGGAAAAAGCCCGGCGCGGCTTGCGGGCGGTCGGCTTGGTAGCGTTCGCCTGCTTTATCGGCTTCCGGCATGTCGTCAACTCACGTCCCGGCCTATCCGACTACTGCTTGGGCGGCGGCGGCGGGTTGGCCGGCGGCGGCGCGGCTGGCGCCATCATGGCGGCCGGCTTCTTGGTCTTCTTGACCGGCTTCTTGGTGACTTTGCGACCGGGCGGCTCGAAATTGCCCTGGGCCATGCACTTCTTGATGAATTCGTTGCGCTTGGCGCCTTCGAGTTTCTGGTCATCGGCGCCGAATTTACAGGTCTCCATCTTCTGCGCCTTGGTGGGCGCGGCGGAGGCCGGGCTCGCCAGCAGCAGAAGCGGTAGTAGGCCGATGACGGCTATGGTGCGCAGCATGGTCATAGCTCCTTTGACGGTTCTTACTCCGGAATCACGATAGCATTTTATCGCAGCGCCGCTGCAATATTCCCACCGTCCACGGTGGTGACGTCGGCGGTCGTTTTCAGCGCCAGCGCCTGGGCCAGGAAAGCCTGCGCCACGTCGTCGGCGGTGACTTCGCGGCCCAAGAGATTGCCGGTCATGTAGTCTCTCTCGCTTACCCCGCGCGCTTTTGAGCGCTGCTTGATGAAATCGGAGGTCAACAGGCCGGAGCGGATGCGGTCGGCGTTGACCGCGTTGGCGCGGATGCCGTCGGCGCCATAGTCGAGCGCATATTGTCGCACCAGAAACAAGGTCGCCGCCTTGGGCAGACCATAGGGGCCGAAATTGGCGCCCGGGTTCACCGCCTGCTTCGACACGTTGAACAACAAGCAGCCGCCGGTGCCCTGGGCGAGCATGACCTTGACCGCGGCCTGCGCCACTTTCTGGTGCGCGAAGAAATTCAACTCGAAGCTCTTGCGCAGAATTGCCTCGTCGACTTCGCCGATTTTGCCTTGCCAGGCGGCGCCGGCATTGGAGATGGCGATATCGACGCCGCCGAATGCCGCCACCACCTGATGGAAGGCGGCGCGCACCGAAGCGGCGTCGGTGACGTCGCATTGCAGTGCGATCGCCGAGCCGCCGATGGCCTTGGCCTTTTCCTGCGCCGCGCCGGCGTCGAGATCGAGCAGCGCCACTTCCGCGCCGGCGGCCGCGAAGGCCTTGGCCGTTGCCGCGCCGATGGCGCCGCCGGCGCCGGTGACGACCGCGATTTGCCCTTCGAGCGGCAGTCTTGCGCGCTGCCCAAGCTTGGCCAGTTCCGGCGGCCAATATTCCACGTCGAGCATGTCGGCTGGCGAAATCGAGCGGAAGCGCCCGATCGCCTCGGCGTCGGTGATGCCGGCAACTGCCGCTTGCGCGATGTCGGCGGCGATACGGGCGTCTTTGGCGGTATCGCCCAGTCCGAACAGGCCGAGGCCCGGCACCAGCACGACGCGCGGCGCCGGGTCGTGCATGGCCGCGCCGTTGGCGCGCGCTTGGTTGCGGGCGAAATAGGCGGTGTAGGCGCCGGCGAACTTCTGCGCGGCCTTGTGCGCGGCGCGCTGGAAGGCGCCGAGCTTGCCTTGCTGCGGCGCCGCTACAATCAGCGGCCAGGGCTTCACGCGGATCACATGGTCGGGCGTGATCACGACGGCGCGGGCGTAACGCGCCACGTCCTTGCCGTTGACGTAATGGAGGATCGCCGCGCTGGTGCGGAAATCCAGGATCGGGCGTTTGTGCGCGCCTTCGCCGCCGGCGTCGCGCAAGGTGCAGACGCCGCGTAGGATCGGCGCGACATCGGTCGCGGCCGCAGCCGGCTTCGGCAGCTTGGCGGCGACGAAGACCGCTTTGCGGTTTTTCCTGAGCCGGTTCTCCGCCCGCGTGACGCAGGCAATCATGCGCTCGTAAGCTTCGCGCGCGTCATCGCCGAAAGTGAAGATGCCGTGTTTGTCGAGGATCAGCCCTTCGACTTTGGGATTCTTGTCGAACACTTCGGCGGCTTTTTTCGCCAGGCCGAAGCCGGGCATTACATAAGGCACGAAGCCGAGCCTGGCGCCGAACGCTTCGGCGCACAAATCGGCCGCATTCGGCTGATCGATCAGGCTGAGCACCGCGGTGGCGTGGGTGTGGTCGACGAATTTCGCCGGCATGAAGGCGTGCAGCAGCATCTCGACCGAAGGCGAGGGCGCCTGCGGATCGATGAGAAAAGCGCGCTGTACCCGCGCCATCTCCGCGTCGGACAGCTTCTTGCGCGCGCGCAAGGCGCGCAACGGTTCGAGCCGCACCGCCGGAAAACCGGCAGGCTCGATCGCGCCCATGTCCCAGCCCGAGCCCTTCACGCGCAGCACGGCGACCTCGTCGCCGGAAAAATCGCGCATTCTTGTTTTCAGCGATGCTATTGCCGCCGCCATGCAGCGACGAGTCTTGGATCGCGGCCGAGCAGGTGGGTCGAATAGATGCGCAACGCCAAGTTAGCGTCGACGCCGGCTTTGGCGTAACGATCGACCTCGGCCTTGGCGTCGCGTTCGTTCCAGGCGGATTTCATTGCGCCCCAGGTATGACCGAAAACCCTCGCCGAATTTTCGGGATCATACGCTAGCTTTTATCGCCCAGCAGCCGTTTAGCCCACCAGCCGCGCTTCGGCTGGCCGGTATCGTCGCTTGCCGTCGATGAGACCACGGGGGTCGGCGGAGGAACGACCGGCGCCGGCGGCGGCGGTGCGCCCGCGGTGCCGATCGGAGCCGGTTCGCGGATGGTCGAACGGCGGCGCGGCGGCTCCGGCTCGGCCGCTTGCGGCGGCTCGGCAGCAGGCGGCGGTGCAGCGGCTTGCGGCGCTGCTACCGGCTCCGGCATGGAAACCGGCGGCTGGCTGTACGGCCGCTCGATGATCGGCCGTTCCATGGCCGGCGCCTCATAGGGAGCCGGCGGTGCAGCGGTCTCATGGAAGGGCGGCGCGATCGCCGACGCGTCTTCGTCGCTTACGGGCGGGAAATCCGCGCCGGTGTGCAGCATTTCCGATTCCGGTTGGCCGCCATTGCCAGCTTGGAAGGGCGCCTCGCCGTTGCGGCCTTGCCGGTTGCGGCGTCCGCCGCGGCGGCCGCGCCGCCGCCGGCGGCGAATATCGCCGCCTTCGGCTGCCTCCGGAGCGCCTTCTTGCCGCGGCTGCTGCGTGGCGAAACCGGCTTCCTCGGGCGAGCCGGCGTCGTGATCCTCGTGCGCGATTGTATGCTCGGGCACCGTGTCGCGGGTGAACTGCGGCGCGCCTTCGCGCGGCTCACGCGGCTCGCCGCCACGGCCGCGGCCGCGGCCTCGCCGGCGCCGCCGGCGGCCATCGCGTTCGCCGTCGCCGCGCGGCGCTTCGCCGCCGTCCTCGGCGGGCGCGAATTCCGGCGCTTCGGTCACCTCGCCGGCGAAGCTCTCGCCGCCGGATTCAGCCTCGGCTTCTTCCTCGACGTCGGCTTCGGCCGCGGCGTCGAGCACGTCTTCATCGGCCTCGACCATGGAGGGCAGGGGCGGCTGCGCCGCCGCCGCCAGAATCTTGGCGGCCTCCGCCGTATGCACCTGCTCGCCGCGGTCGACGATGTAGGAGACCTGGGCGTTCACGGTGGCGTCGGCGGAAATGGTGATGGTGATGCGGAAGCGCTCCTCCAGATCGCGCAGGTGCGCGCGCTTGTGGTTGAGCACATAGAGCGCGACTTCCGCGCGCGTGCGCACGATCAGATTATGCGTGGCGCCCTTGTTCAGCGTTTCCTCGACGGCGCGCAGCAATTGCAGCGCCACCGACGATACCGAGCGCACATGGCCAGAGCCGCCGCAGACCGGGCATTTCTCGGTCGAGCTTTCCAAGACCGAGGTACGGATGCGCTGGCGCGACATTTCGAGCAGGCCGAAATGCGAGATGCGGCCGACCTGGATGCGGGCGCGGTCGTGCTTGAGCGCGTCCTTCATGCGCCGCTCGACCGTGCGGTTGTTGCGGCCTTCGTCCATGTCGATGAAATCGATGACGATGAGCCCGGCCAGATCGCGCAGGCGCAGCTGGCGGGCGATTTCGTCCGCCGCCTCGCAATTGGTCTTGAGTGCGGTGTCCTCGATGTGGTGCTCGCGCGTCGCTCGTCCCGAGTTCACGTCGATGGCGACCAGCGCTTCGGCCTGGTTGATCACGATATAGCCGCCGGAGCGCAGTTGCACCGTCGGCGAGAACATGGCGTCGAGTTGGCTCTCGATGCCGTAGCGCGTGAACAGCGGCTGGTTGTCGTTGTAGAGCTTCACATGCTTGGCGTGGCTCGGCATCAGCATGCGCATGAATTCGCGCGCTTCTTTGTAGCCCTCGTCGCCGGAGACGATGATCTCGTCGATATCCTTGGTGTAGAGGTCGCGGATCGAGCGCTTGGTGAGGGAGCCTTCCTCGTAGACCAGTTTCGGCGCCATCGATTTCAGCGTGAGATCGCGCACGGTCTCCCACAGGCGGAGCAGATATTCGAAATCGCGCTTGACCTCGGTCTTGGTGCGGCTGGCGCCGGCGGTGCGCAGGATGACGCCCATGCCGGGCGGCACTTCCAGCTCGCCGGCGATTTCCTTCAGCCGGTTGCGGTCTTCGCCCGAGGTGATCTTGCGCGAAATGCCGCCGCCGCGCGCGGTGTTCGGCATCAGCACCGAATAGCGGCCGGCAAGCGAGAGATAGGTCGTCAGCGCGGCGCCTTTGGTGCCGCGCTCTTCCTTGACCACCTGCACCAGCATGACCTGGCGGCGTTTGATCACCTCTTGAATCTTGTACTGGCGGCGGAAGCGCGGCATGCGCTCCTGCGCTTCCTCCATGGCGTCGGCGCCGCCCACGGATTCGACCTGTTCGTCTTCGTGGTGTTCTTCGCCGTTGCCATTGCCGTCGCCATGATCGCTGTGCGCGCCCGGCTCGTCGGACAATTCGCTCTCCGCGGGGATGGCGAGATGATCGCCGGTTTCGCCGTGGTCTTCGCCGCCTTCCGGACGGTCTTCGGCGTTCTCCGCCATCGGCGCGGCATAGACCGGCGCTTCAGCGGGTGCGGATTCGGCGGCTTCGACCGCCGGGGTTTCGGCGGCCGGCGCGGTAGCGGGCTCGATATCGCCCACCGGACTTTCGTAAGCCTCGCGCGCTTCGTCTTGCGCGTCCGTTTGCGCGTCAGCCTGTGCTTGCGCGTCGAGATCGGCGGGGGCCGGCGTTGATGCCGGCATCTCGGTCTCGATCGGCTGCTCCGGCGGCAGGCCGCCTAAAGCGGCTTCGCCCGGCGAGGCTTCGACGTGCGGCTGTTCCTCGCCGGCAATCGGCTCGCTGCGCACCACATCGCGCGAGCGATCGGCGCCGCGATGGCGGTTGCGGTTGCGTCCGCCGCGCCGGCTGGCGCGGTGATCGGCATCGGCATCGGCGGCGCGGTGGTCGCGCTCTTCCTCTTCGATCAGCGCCTGCCGGTCGGCGACCGGGATCTGGTAATAGTCGGGATGGATTTCGGAGAACGCCAGAAAGCCGTGGCGGTTGCCGCCGTAATCGACGAAGGCCGCCTGCAACGACGGTTCGACGCGCGTGACCTTGGCGAGATAGATGTTGCCGCGCAGCTGCTTGCGGTTAGCGGACTCGAAGTCGAATTCCTCGACGCGGTTGCCGCGCAGGACGACCACCCGGGTCTCCTCCGGATGGGTCGCGTCGATGAGCATTTTGTCGGCCATTGTAATATCTCACTGAGGCGGACCGGCCCGCGTTCTCGCGCGCTGTTGACGGCGCAAGATGGCGCATGGGGCGGTCGGCCAATTGGATGTGGAAGGAGATGTTGAAGGAAAGGGGCGCGTTTTCACGCGAAAGCTCGGCAAGCTTCGAAATTTGGCCCATAGCACGCCGCGCAGTCACGATTGGCTCGCGAAAGCGGGGGACCTCGAATTGCCTTTGCTGCGACAGTGGCAGCATGAAACTTGCGACCCGTAGCGCTGCGGCCGCGCCCAACAGGCGCCGCCGAGGTTTCTCGTCGCTGACCGTTTGAATGCGAACGGCCCGTGTGGCCGCACGCTGATCCGGAAGTCCTTCACAAGGGTTTCGGCTCGCTTCGCCGTCCGTTCGCCCGGCTTCCTCGAGGGGGCGATCCTGGACTGGCGGGCCGGGGGCCCGAACGCGGCACAACCGGAACTTTGACCGTCAGCAGACCCTACATACGGTTCAAAACTCCTGATGGCAAGGGAAGTTGTGCAGGCGTGCCACACTTGAGCTCGGAACGCCGCTTTTACTCAACTTCCGTTAACCGATGCACCCCCTAATGGGGTAAAACGAGGCGGAAAGGGTCAGGATTCGTGACTATCCGCGCAATCGCACTGGTTTTGGGCGTGAGCCTCCTGTGCGGCTCGGCCGCGATGGCGGCTGAGCCGGGCGTCACTGCGCACGCGCTGGCGCCGCTGACGGAATCGGCCTCGATTCCGGTGGCGACCGAAGTGCGCCTGGGCGGCGACGACAAACAGACGCGTTTTGTCGTCGATCTGAGCCAGAAGATCGACGTGGCGGCCTTCACGCTTGCCGACCCCTATCGGGTGGTGATCGATCTGCCGCAGGTGACCTTCAAGCTGCCGCCGCAGGCCGGCGAGCACGGCCGCGGCCTGGTGAAGGCGTTCCGCTATGGCCTGATCATGCAAGGCGGCTCGCGCATCGTGCTCGACACCAAGGGGCCGGTGCGGGTGGACAAGGCCTTCACGCTTGCCGCCGCCGCCGGCCAGCCCGCGCGGCTGGTGCTCGATCTCAGCGCTACCGACCGCGCCAGCTTTCTGCGCGATATCACCATGCAGGATCGCAGCCTGCGCACCGCCAGCAAGACCAATGTCAGCCCGGCGCCGGAAGCGGCCGGCGATCCTCGGCCATTGATCGTGATCGATCCCGGCCATGGCGGCATCGATAGCGGCACCAAGTCGGGCCACGGGCAGGACGAGAAGGACGTCGTGCTGGCCTTCGGCCTGATGCTGCGCGACAAGCTGCTCAAGACCGGCAAATACCGTGTGGCGATGACGCGCTCAGACGACACCTTCATCCCGCTGACCGAACGCACGCAGTTCGCGCGCGCGCGCAAAGCCTCGTTGTTCATCTCGATCCATGCCGACTCGATCCCGCACAGCGAAGGGCAGGCGGAAGGCGCCTCGGTCTACACGCTGTCGCCGCACGCCTCCGACGCCGAAGCCGCGCGCCTTGCCGAAGTCGAAAACAAGTCCGACGTGATCGCCGGCGTCGATCTGAGCTCGGAACCGAATGACGTCGCCAATATCCTGATCGATCTGGCGCAGCGCGAAACCAAGGCGTTCTCGCTGCAATTTGCCCGCGATCTGGTCGGCGAGTTCAAGTCGACCACGCGGCTGCACCTGCATCCGATGAAGTCGGCGGGCTTCATCGTGCTCAAGGCGCCGGACGTGCCGTCGGTGCTGGTGGAACTCGGCTACATGTCGACCAAGGACGACCTGGTGCATCTGATGTCGCCGGATTGGCGCTCGCGCACGGCCAACTCGCTGGTCCATGCCGTCGACACGTTTTTCGCGCCGCGCATGGCGGGTGCTGCCGCGGGAGCCCATTGAGATGCGTGCCCGGCCTCAGTTTCAACATAAAACCGCGTCACCAAAAGGCTGCGCCGCAGCCATGGGCGGAGGGCCCGGCGACGGTGGCAGGCCCATGAAAACACCCATGAAAAGCCGTTCAATGTCGCGGGTCGCGATGCCGGCGGACGGTTCGAGCGGCCGCTGCCGAACGCCAAGCGGGACGGTTAATTCATGAAGCTCATGTTGCGCTTCTTCGGCTTCCTCTTCGCGGCGGGCACCATCCTGTTCGTGGTGGGCGTGGCCGCGACCGCCGGCCTGCTCTGGCACTACTCCAAGGATCTGCCGGACTATTCCCAATTGCAGGATTACGAGCCGCCGGTGATGACGCGCGTGCACGCGGCCGACGGGTCGCTGGTGGGCGAATATGCGCGCGAGCGGCGCCTGTACATTCCGATCCAGGCCGTGCCGAAACTCGTGATCCACGCCTTCCTCGCGGCCGAGGATAAGAACTTCTACGAGCATGGCGGGCTCGATTTCTTCGGCATCGCGCGCGCGGCGGTGAACTATGTGCAGAATTTCGGCTCCGGCCGGCACCCGCAGGGCGCTTCGACCATTACGCAACAAGTCGCCAAGAACTTCTTGTTATCAAACGAGGTTTCGTTCTCGCGCAAGATCAAGGAAGCGCTGCTGGCGCTGAAGATCGAGCGCACTTACTCCAAGGACAAGATCCTCGAGCTTTACTTGAACGAGATCTATCTCGGCCTCGGCGCCTATGGCATCGCCTCCGCCTCGCTCACTTATTTCGATAAAGGCGTCAATGAGTTGACCGTGCAGGAGGCCGCCTATCTGGCGGCGCTGCCGAAGGCGCCGAACAACTATCACCCGTTCCGAGCGCGCGAACGCGCGCTCGAGCGGCGCAACTGGGTCATCGACCAGATGGCGCAGGACGGCTTCATCACCGTCGCGCAGGCCGAAACCGCCAAGCGCACGCCGCTCGGCGTCACACAGAAGCCGACCACCACGCACACCTTCGCCGCCGAATATTTCGCCGAAGAAGTGCGGCGCGAGCTCTACGAACGCTATGGCGAGAAAAAGCTGTACGAAGGCGGCCTGTCGGTGCGCACCACGCTCGACACCAAGTATCAGGTGCTGGCGCGCAAGGTGCTGACCGAAGGGCTGGTTAAATTCGACGAGGGCCAAGGCTGGCGCGGACCGGTCGCCAAGATCGACATTTCCGGCGACTGGGGCGTCAAGCTCGCCGACGTCAAGGCGCTGGCTGACGTGGCGCCCTGGCGGCTCGCGGTGGTGCTCGAGACCAGCGATCAGTCGGCGCGCATCGGCATGCAGCCGGGGCGGGAGCCTGGCGGCTATGTCAGCAAGGCGCGCGACGTCGGCATCGTGCCGCTGGACGGCATGAAATGGGCGAAGACCGGCGGCAAGGCGGTGACCAAGGTCAGCCAGGTGCTCAATCCGGGCGACGTGGTCTATGTCGCGCCCGACAAACTCGCCGGACAGTACCGGTTGCACCAGATTCCCGAGGTCTCCGGCGCCATGGTAGTCGAAGATCCATGGACCGGGCGTGTACTCGCCATGGTCGGCGGCTTCTCCTACGACCAAAGCCAGTTCAATCGCGCCACCCAGGCGCTGCGCCAGCCCGGCTCGTCGTTCAAGCCGATCGTCTACGCCGCCGCCCTCGACAACGGCTACACGCCGTCGACTTTGGTGCTCGATGCACCGATCGAGATCGACCAGGGACCGGGGCTCGGCGTCTGGAAGCCGGAAAACTACGAAAACGATTTCTTCGGGCCGTCGACTTTGCGTTTCGGCATCGAGCATTCACGCAACGTGATGACCGTGCGTCTGGCGCAGGACATCGGCATGCCGTTGATCGCCGAATACGCCAAGCGGTTCGGCGTCTATGACGAACTGCCGCCTTACCTGTCGTTTGCGCTCGGCGCCGGCGAGACCACGTTGCTGCGCATGGTCACGGCGTACGGCATGTTCGACAATGGCGGCCGGCGCATCAAACCGACGCTGATCGACCGCATCCAGGATCGTTACGGCCACACCGTCTATCGCCACGATCAGCGCGAATGCATCGGCTGCGACGCCAAGAAATGGGCGAACCAGCCGGAGCCCTCGTTGATCGACCGGCGCGAGCAGGTGCTCGATCCGATGACCGCTTATCAGATCACCTCGATGATGGAAGGCGTGGTGCTGCGCGGCACCGCGGGCGGCGCGGGCTTCCAAAGGGAAGTTGCCAAGCCGGTCGCCGGCAAGACCGGCACCACCAATGACGAAAAGGACGCCTGGTTCATCGGCTACACGCCGGACATCGTGGTCGGCGTCTATATGGGCTACGACAAGCCGCGCCATCTCGGCCGCGGCGCGACCGGTGGCCATCTGGCGGCGCCGATCGTGAAGGATTTCATGAAAGTTGCGCTCGCCGACAAGCCGGCGGTGCCGTTCCGCGTGCCGCCCGGCATCAAGCTGATCCGCGTCGATCTCAAGACCGGCCAGCGCGCCGGACCGGGCAGCGAGAAAGTCATCCTGGAAGCCTTCAAACCGGGCACCGCGCCGCCCGACAACTATTCGGTCGTCGGTTATGGCAATGGCGCCAACGGCGCCAATGGCGGTGACAGCCGGTTCTTTGGCGCCGGCCCGCCGCCCGACGCCGACCGCGCCGTGCGCTCGGGCACCGGCGGGCTGTATTGAACGCGCGGTGCCGGCGTTAAGAGTTGCGCCGGCGCACTGGCGACGTTAAATCCCCCTCACATTGAATCGTCAAACACCGCTGCGGCGGCATTGGAATTGAAGATGCGCGCGGAAACCCAGAAACTTGTCGAAGAGATCAAGCAGTCGATGGCGCTGCTGAGGAGGCATCTTTGACGTCGATACCGCGCAACGGCGTCTCGCCGAACTGAACAAAGAGGCCGAGGATCCCGCGCTCTGGAGCGACCAGGCGCGCGGCCAGCGCGTGATGCGCGAGCGCGACGCGCTGGAGGACCGGCTCAACGCGCTCGGCCGCATGGACCTGGAACTCGCCGACCAGCTCACCATGATCGAGTTGGGCGAAGCCGAAAATGACGACAAGACCGTCGCCGAGGCGGAAACCGCGCTCAAGCGCCTGAGGGCCGAGGTGGCGCGGCGCGAGCTCGAAGCGCTGCTTTCCGGCGAGGCCGACGCCAACGACTGCTATCTCGAAGTCCACGCCGGCGCCGGCGGCACCGAGAGCCAGGACTGGGCTGGCATGCTCATGCGCATGTATGTGCGCTGGGCGGAAGCGCATGGCTACAAGGTCGAGTGGCTCGAAGAGAGCGAAGGCGAGGGCGCCGGCATCAAGTCGGCGACGGTGACGATCAAGGGCCACAACGCCTATGGCTGGCTCAAGAGCGAGGCCGGCGTGCACCGGCTGGTGCGCATCTCGCCGTTCGATTCCAATGCGCGGCGGCACACGTCGTTCGCCAGCGTGGTGGTTTTTCCGGTGGTCGACGACCGCATCAAGATCGACATCGATGAAAAGGACGTGCGCACCGACGTCATGCGGTCGGGCGGCGCCGGCGGCCAGCACGTCAACAAGACCGAATCGGCGGTGCGGCTCACCCATATTCCGACCAACATCGTGGTGAAGTGCCAGCAGGACCGCTCGCAGCATCGCAACCGCGCCATGGCCTGGGATATGCTGCGCGCCAAACTGTTCGAAGCCGAGATGAAGAAGCGCGAGGACAAAGCCGTTGCCGATCAGGCGGCCAAGACCGATATCGCCTGGGGCCACCAGATCCGCTCTTACGTCTTGCAGCCGTATCAGATGGTGAAGGACCTGCGCACCGGCGTGTCGACATCCGACACCGGCGGCGTGCTCGACGGCGATCTCGACCCGTTCATGCAGGCAGCGCTGGCGCAGAAGGCGTTCGGCGGCGGGCCGGAGACGGTGGAGGATGTGGAGTAGCCGGCGGCTATCGAGAACGTGAGCACGAGTTCGCGTCGATTGCCTGCCGTTGTTCTCGTGATTCCGAATACAAATTCCGGACGACTGGATTGTGCCGCTATGGCCAAGGACACCAAATCCGTTCGACCAACGTCGAACATTCTGTCGCCGCTGCCGGTCATCGGCGTCGATGAAGCGGTCGCCGCTCTCCTGAAGGGAAATGGCGTCCGCCTGGAACGAATTGTCTCACACGGTCAAGCCTCACCGGCGGGCTTCTGGTACGACCAGGATGAATCCGAGTGGGTTCTGGTCGTGGCGGGCAGGGCACGGCTGACGGTTGAAGGCGAGGCGGAGAGTCGCGAACTTCATGCCGGAGACAGTCTGTTCTTGCCGGCGCATTGCCGGCACCGGATCGCTTGGACCGATCCGGATCAACCGACCGTCTGGCTCACGGTCTTTGTCGATGAGCGTTTGGCGCCGACACCGGTCGACTGAGGGAGCCGCGCTGGCGCAACAGGCCTTCGGCGGCGGGCCGGAGCAGGTCGAGGGTGTGGAGTAGAGCCTAGCCCGACAGCGCGCTGCCGAGCCTTACGCCGGCGCGCAGGAATTTCTGCGGGTCGACCGCCTCGCCATTGATGCGCGTCTCGTAATGCAGATGCGGGCCGGTCGAACGCCCGGTCGAGCCGATGAGGCCGACGACGTCGCCGATGTGCACGGTCTGCCCAGGCTTCACCAGAATCTTCGACAGATGGCCGTAGCGCGTGGCCAATCCATTGCCGTGGTCGATCTCGATCATATTGCCGTAACCGCCTTCGCGGCCGGCGATGCTCACGCGGCCGGCGGCGGTGGCGTGCACCGGTTCGCCGGTTTCACCGCGCAGGTCGATGCCCGTATGGACGGCGGGCCGGCCCAGGAACGGGTCGAGGCGCATGCCGAAGGGCGAGCTCATATCGACCTCACCGGCGACCGGCTTGCGCACCGGCACAGAAACCAAGGTGTGCGAATACTGGTTGATCTCGGCGCGGGCGACATTGATGCGGTAGAGCTGGCGATCGAAGGCGCTGGCGCCCGAGCGCGGCGGCTTTAGCGGCACGAACGGCCCGCCGATACCGGCGCGCGCCGGCGCCTTGACCGGATCGACGCCGAGATCGCTGAGCACGCTGCGCATGCGGCGTGCCTTGGTGTCGACGCGCTCTTCCATACCCGTCAGCACCGCGGTCTGCCGGTGCTCGACTTTGTCGAGCGCTGCGGAAACGCGTCCGAGAACGCCGTCGAGGCCGCCATTATCGCTGCGGCTGGCGATGCGTGTCATGCTGGTCGGCAATTCGCGCGATTCAAGCCGCGCCTCGCGATCGGGCGGCGCGGTGAAGATCACCGTGTCGCTGATAGGCGAGGCCTTGATTGGCTTTTCGGCTGGTAATGCATTGTGCGTCGGGCGGATCGAGCCGGTGGCGTTGAGATCGCCACCGAGCGCCGAGGTGCGTTGCTCGAGGATCGATTGCCGCTGCAACAGCGCGCTGAGCTTCTGCTCGAATTGTTCTTGGTCGAGCAATTGCCGGCTGGTGATGCGATCGACCTGCGCGCGCAGTTCGGCGATGCGGTCCTCATAGGCGAATTGCATCTGGGCCTGGCGGCCGATCAGCCGGGTGAGCACGTCCTCGTGGAATGCAAAATAAGTTCCGGTGGCGATCGACCATATGGCCATGATCACCAGCGTGCCGACCACGATCCAGAATGCGACCGGCCCGATGCGGACCTGACGTCCGGCGTGCACCAATGTGTAGTCGCCGCGGCTGCGCTGCAGGTGACGGGACACGGCGGCGGCCGATTGCGCGCGGGGATGCGCGGGACGGCCGGCGTGAGCGGCAGCCGGATAATAGGACTGGGACGAATACGACATCGACACTCCGCGCCGGTTCGGCCGCGGCCGGTGAACCAGCCCGTCGATATCAACCGCTTATGGTTAAAAAACCGGAAACTCGCGCCGTTTGCAGGTTCCTTTGTAAGGGAAACGGAGAATTTACAGACTTTTTGCGGCTTCCAATACCTCATCGGCGTGTCCCGGCACGCTCACCTTTGGCCATACCCGGACGACGCGGCCTTGGCCATCGATGAGAAAAGTCTTGCGGATGACGCCCATGTACTTGCGCCCGTACATCGATTTCTCGCCCCAGGCGCCATAAGCTTCCAGCATCTCCTTCGTCTCGTCGGAGGCGAGCGCAATTTTGAGCTTGTGCTTGGATACGAATTTATCCTGCGCCTTCACCGGGTCGGCCGAGACACCGAGAATCTCGGTGCCGGCTTTGGCGAAGGCGGCGCGCAGGCCGGAAAATGCGATAGCTTCCATGGTGCAGCCGGGGGTGTCGGCCTTGGGATAGAAATAGAGGACGAGGTTGCGGCCCTTGAAATCCTTCAACGATACCGTCGTTCCGCCGTCTCGCTGCAGGCTGAACGCCGGCGCCTTCGAACCCGCGACAAGTTCGCTTGTCATATGCCTTCCTTTCGTCGCTTTCGACCGGTCAATGATGGAAGTGCCAGTTGCGTCGGGTGGGCGCAAGCGGTTCCACGAGCACGGGCCGCGCTGGACGAATCCCGGGCCGGCGGCACAATACGCGCAATGCGTCGGACGAGGGGCGCCCCATAGGGCATGACACCGAGCGATCACAATCATAAGCGTCCAGCCCACCGCGCGGCCGGTGCGGCGCATCGACCGCATCGTGATCAACGCCGTGCGGCGCGCCGTACCGCGCTCCAGCAGTGGAACAGGCTGCGCCACGGCCTGACATGGCTTTGGCACCATCCTTGGGTGCGGCGGAGCATCTGGGGAACGACGGTCACCGTCGCGGTCGTCGCGGTCGCAATCGCCCTTCTGTGGTGGCGCCTATCGAGCGGTCCAATCGAACTCGACATGGCAACGCCGTGGCTGAAAGCGGCGATCGAGAAGAATTTCGGCGGCAAGCAAACCGTGGTGGTTGGCGGCACCCAGATCGAGCGCGACGAGAACGGCCGCACATCGCTGCGCTTGCGCGACATCGTCGTGCGCGACGCCGACGGCACCGTGGTCGCGACCGCGCCGAAAGCCGAAGTGGGCATTTCCGGCATGGGGCTGCTTACCGGCAATGTGCGCGCTGAAAGTCTCAATCTGGTCGGCGCCGAAATGTCGGTGCGGATCGAGGCTGACGGCCGAGTAACCGTATTTGCCGGCGGCGACAAGCGGCCCATCGCCACGGCGACGACGAAACTTCCCGCAGCGTCTCCCGGCCAGCCGGCCGCTACGCTGCCGCAAGGGCCGGTGCGCGCCGGCGTTCAAGACGTCGCCGGCATCCTGGCCTGGATCGACGGCCTGGGCGCAACCGGACTCGACGGTCACGACCTACGCGAAATGGGTCTCAAGAACGGCAACCTGATCGTCGACGATCAGCGTAACGGCAAGCGCTGGACGTTCAGCCGGATCAACGTCAGTTTGACGCGCCCCGAACAGGGCGGCGTGATTTTTCGCCTGGCGTCCGAAGACCCCAACCGGCCGTGGGTGATCAGCGCCGCCATGCGGCCGCTCGGCGACGGGTTGCGCGCTGTCGGCATCGAGGCTCGGCATGTCTCGACCAAGGACATTCTTCTGGCCATGCGCCTCAACGAAGGCGATATCGACGTCGACTTGCCGCTGTCGGCCAGCGTGCGCGCGGAAATATCTTCCGGCGGCACGCTGCAACGGCTGCAAGGTCAGGTGTTGGCGGATGCGGGCACCATCGTCGATCACGCCGGCGAACCTTTAAGCATGAAGATCGACCGTGCCGATGTCCGATTCAATTGGGACCCACGCCAGCACGCCCTGATCATTCCATTTCAGATCCAGTCGGGCGGCAACCAGTTCACCTTGCGCGCGGCGCTGGAAGCGCCCGCCGATCAGAACGGCGTCTGGCAGTTCAGCGTGGTGCGCGGCGACCCGGTCATCGACCCGGTTATTCTGGCCTCGGCCGGCAAGCCCGACGACGAAGGCTTTGCCCTCAATCGAGTGGCGGTACGCGCGCGCATCGACACGCTACACCACCGCATCGATCTCGATCAGGGCGATTTCAGCCGCATCGACACGCGGCCGATGCAGAATGTCGCCGTCGCCGTCACCGGCAGCTTTGATTACGGCGGTGCCGAGCCGCATCTGGCGTTCGGCGTCGCCGGCACGCGCATGCCGATGGCGGTGCTCAAGCGCCTATGGCCGGAGTTCATTTCCGTCCATGTGCGCGAATGGGTCGACGAACATATGTCGGGCGGCATCGTCGAGCGCGTCGTGATCGCCGGCAACGCGCCGCTGCCGGACTTCAAGGCCGGCGGCCCGCCGATGCCGGCGGAAGGGCTGTCCATCGACATAGAAACCAGCGGCACGACGCTGCGGCCGCTCGACAACCTGCCGCCGATCCGCGATGCCGATCTCACGGTTCGCATCACCGGCGCCAACGCCAATGTGAGCCTCGGCCGCGGCACCGTGGAAGTAACACCTGGGCGCAAGCTCAGCATCACCAGCGGTGTGTTCGAGATACCGGATACCCATCTCAAGCCGGCGCCGGCGCGCACCCGCTTCCGCGTCGACGGCGCCGCACCGGCGGTGGCCGCGCTGCTTGCGAGCGACGCGCTGCGGGAAAACGCCGGCCTCGCACTCGATCCGGCGACCAGCCGCGGCACGGTTGCCGCCCAGGTCAACGTCAATCTTCTGATCGGCCGCAACGTTCCCAAAAACAGCTCGAGCTATACCATCACCGCGGACCTGACCAATTTTGCCGCCGACCATATGTTGATGGGGCAAAAGGTCGAAGCATCGTCACTGCGGGTAACCGCGTCGAGCGACGGCTACGAGATCTCCGGCGACGTCAAAATCAATGGCACGCCGGCCACCATCGACCTCAGCAAGAAGAAAGGCGCCGCCGACGCCGATTTGCACTTGCAGGCGATGATCGACGAAGCCGCGCGCCGCCGCTTCGGCATCGATTTCGGCGGCGCCGTCACCGGCGCGATCCCGATCAAGGTCACGGCGCGGGTCGGCAACGACAGCAAGAATACGCCGATGAGCGTCGATGCGGATCTGACGCCGGTGAAGATCGACGATCTTCTGCCCGGCTGGGTGAAGGCGGCCGGTAAGCCCGCGCATGCCACTTACACCGTGACCAAGACCGGCCAATCGACGCGCATCGATGATCTCACGATTACCGGTTCGGGTGCGAACGTGAAGGGCTCGGTTGAGCTCGACAAAGCCAGCGAAATCGTATCGGCGAATTTTCCGCTGTTCAGTCTGTCGGAGGGCGACAAGGTTTCGCTCAAGGCCGACCGCGCCAATGACGGCGTGCTGCGCGTGGCGATGCGCGGCGACGTGTTCGACGGAGAGAATTTCGTGAAAACTTCGCTTGCGGGCGGCGGGCAGGAAAAGACCAAGCAAAAGTCGACTGATCTCGACCTTGACGTCAAGCTCGGCACCGTCGTTGGCCATAACGGCGAAACGCTGCGCGGGCTCGACCTCAAGCTCACGCGCCGGGACGGTCACATCCGCAGTTTCACGATGAACTCCAAGATCGGCCGCGATACGCCGCTCAGCGGCGACCTGCGCTTGCGCAGAAGCGATAATCACCAGGTGATCTATTTCGAGACCAACGATGCCGGTGCGCTGTTCCGGTTCACCGACATGTATCCGCGCATGTTCGGCGGACAGATGTGGGTGGCGATGGACCCGCCGACGCCGGAACATCCGCCGCAAATCGGCAATCTCTTCATCCGCAATTTCGTGGTGCGCGGTGAACCGGGGCTTGACCGCATCGTCTCCGGCGCCCCCGGCCAGGGGCAGGGCGGTGTGCAGTTTTCCGAATTGCATTGCGAATTTACCCGCGTGCCCGGCCGTATGGCGGTGCGCGACGGCGTCGTGCGCGGTCCGGTGGTGGGGGCGACCATCGAGGGGCAGATCGACTACATCAAGGATGACGTCCATCTGCGCGGAACGTTCGTGCCGTTTTACGGGCTCAACAATATGTTCGGGCAAATCCCGATCGTCGGGCTGTTTCTCGGCGCCGGCAGCAACGAGGGCCTGGTCGGCATCACCTACGAGGCGTCCGGCCCGCCCGGCTCGCCGCGCATCACGGTCAATCCGGTGACGGCGATCGCGCCCGGCCTGCTGCGCAAATTCATCCCGTCGCCGGACACCATGGACCGCAATTTCATGCCGCCGTCGCGCTGAGTTTTCTTAATCTCTCCCCTGAAAGGGGAGGGTGGCGAGCGAAGCGAGCCGGGTGGGGTTCGCTCTCGATGTGACGGCTGCCATCCTCCACCCGCCGCTCGCTACGCTCGCGGCGGCCCTCCCCCTCAAGGGGGAGGGATAAGAAGGCGCTCACACCGGCTTGATCAGCACGTGCTTCTTGCGGCCGAGCGAAAGCTTGATCACGCCTTCCTCCGACAGGTCCTTCGCGGACAACATCATTTTTTCGTCGCTCACCGCCACGTCGTTGATTTTGAGGCCGCCCGCTTTGACCTGGCGGCGCGCTTCGCCGTTGGAGGTGACGAGGCCGGCCTTTTCCGCAAACGCTGTGAGCACGCCGATGCCTTTGTCGAGTTCGGCACGCGCGATTTCCACGGTCGGCAGCGCGCCGGCGAACGAGCCTTCCTCGAAGGTCTTGCGCGAGGTGTCGCCGGCTTGATCGGCGGCAGCGCGGCCGTGCACCAAGGCGGTCGCCTCGGTGGCGAGCACCTTCTTCGCCTCGTTGACGTCCTGGCCTTTCAACGCGGCAAGCTTGGCGATCTCGTCGAGCGGCAGCACGGTGAACAGCTTGAGGAAGCGCACGACGTCGCCGTCCTCGGTGTTGCGCCAGTATTGCCAGTAGTCGTAGGGGCTCATCAGGTCGGCGTTGAGCCAGACCGCGCCGGCGGCGGTCTTGCCCATCTTGGCGCCGGACGAGGTGGTGATCAGCGGCGAGGTGAGCGCGAACAATTGCGCATTCGCCATGCGGCGGCCGAGATCGATGCCGTTGACGATATTGCCCCACTGATCGGAGCCGCCCATCTGCAGAATGCAGCCGGTGCGTTTGTGGAGCTCGACGAAATCGTAGGCCTGCAGCACCATGTAGTTGAATTCCAGGAACGACAGTTCCTGCTGGCGCTCGAGCCGCATTTTTACCGAGTCGAAGGACAGCATGCGGTTGACCGAGAAATGCCGGCCGACGTCGCGCAGGAAGTCGATATAGTTGAGCTTGTTGAGCCAGTCGGCATTGTTGGCCATGATGGCATTGCCGCCGGCGCCTTCGAATTTCAGGAATTTGGAAAAGATCGCGCGGATGCCGGTGAGGTTCTGCTCGATCATCTCGTCGGTGAGGATGCGCCGGCTCTCGTCCTTGCCGGACGGGTCGCCGACGCGCGTGGTGCCGCCGCCCATCAGCGCGATCGGCCGGTGCCCGGTCTGCTGCATCCAGTGCAGCATCATGATCGGCAGCAGCGAGCCGACATGCAGCGAGGCCGCCGTGCAATCGAAGCCGATATAGGCGGTGATCGCGCCGGCTACGGCGCGCGCGTCGAGCACGTCGGGCTCCGACACCTGATGGATGAAGCCGCGCTCGGCCAGAATATTAAGAAAATCGGATTTATAGGCGCTCATTGCTGCTCTCGGAACGCGGGCTTGTCGCCCGCATGGGGCGGTGGTGTAACAGGTCCGGCGCTGGATTCAACTGACGGGGACGCGGTTTGGGGGCGGTCAAGGCGATCGGATTAATGAGCGGGACATCGCTCGACGGCGTCGATGTGGCGCTGGTCGAGACCGATGGCGAGCGCATCGCCGGTTTCGGGCCGACCGGATACCGGCCCTATTCCGACGCCGAGCAGGCTTTGCTGCGGCAGGCGCTGCAACAGGGCGCGGCCCTGACCGACCGTGCGGCGCGGCCCGGCGTGCTGGCCGAAGCGGACGCCTTCGTGACCCGCGTCCATGCCGAGACGGTCGAGGCCTTTCTCGCCGAAGAGCATATCGACAAATCCGAGGTGGCCATCGTCGGGTTTCACGGCCAGACCGTGCTGCACCGGCCGGCGGCGCGGCTGACGGTGCAGATCGGCGACGGCGCGGCGCTGGCGCGCGCGGCTGGACTTGCCGGTGGCTTATGATTTTCGCGCCGCCGACGTTGCCGCCGGCGGGCAGGGCGCGCCGCTAGTGCCGGCGTTCCATCAGGCGCTGGCGCGCGATCTCGACCGCCCGCATCCGATTGCGGTGCTCAATGTAGGCGGCGTCGCCAACGTTACCTATGTCGATGGCGGCGATCCGGTCGCCTGCGATACCGGCCCGGGCAATGCACTGATCGACGATTTCATGCGCGCGCGCACCGGCGCGCCGCTCGACCGCGACGGCGACCAGGCGGCCAAGGGGCGGGTCGACGAAGCCTTCGTCACACAGGTGCTGGAGGATGGCTTCTTCGGACTGCCGTATCCGAAATCGCTCGACCGCAATGCTTTCGCCTTTGCCAATATCGGGCTGCCGGATTTTTCCATCGCCGACGGCGCGGCGACTTTGTCGGCGCTGACCGCGGCGTCGGTGGCGCGCATCGTGCCGCATTTGCCCGCCGCCCCGCGGGCCTGGATCGTGGCCGGCGGCGGCGCGCGCAATCCGACGCTGATGCGGATGCTGGCGGAACGGCTCAAGCCGGCGACGGTGGAGACTGCCGACGCGGTCGGCTGGTCGTCGCAATCGATCGAGGCGCAGGCCTTCGCTTATCTGGCGGTGCGAACGCTCAACGGCCTGCCGATCACGTTTCCGGCGACGACCGGTGTTAAACAGCCGATGCGGGGCGGTATTGTGAGCCGTCCGCGCAGTTGACCCAATAACCGTTCTAGAGCAGGTTTGCCGCCCTGCTGCAACCATTTGTCGCGCTCATAGGCTGGGCTAACTACCGAGAATTGCACTCAAATTTCATGCGAACCAAAGACATCGCAGAAGCGATTGCGGGCCGGCTCGACGGCGATGGCGCGATTGAGGTTGATCGCCTCGTGCATCCCGCGCGGGCCGAACGGCCGACCGATCTTGCGCTCGCCATCAGCGCCGATGCGGCCGCCGCGCTGGCGCAGAGCAAGGCGCAGGCGGCGGTAATTTCGGCGAAGAATCCGGCTCCGTCGGGTGCGTTGCGGGCCGTCATCATCGTCGATGAGGCGCGCCTGTCGCTGGCCAAGCTGACCGCCTTGTTCGATCCGGGTCCGGCGCACGATCCGGGCATTCATCCGACCGCCATCGTGGCCGCCGATGCGGAACTCGGGGCGGGCGTCAGCGTCGGCGCCTATGCGGTGGTGGGGGCGCGCAGCCGCATCGGCGCGGGCACGACCATCATGCCGCAGGTGACCATCGGCGCCGATGTTGCCATCGGCGCGCGCGGGCTGTTTCACTGCGGCGTGCGCATCGGCGACCGCGTCAGCATCGGCGATCGGGTCATCGTGCATGCCAATGCGGTCATCGGTTCCGATGGCTTCAGCTTCGCGCCCGACATGACCTCGCCCATCGCCTTTACGTCGGAAGTGACGCTGACGCGCATCCACTCGCTCGGCAGTGTCGCGATCGGCGACGATGTTGAGATCGGCGCCTCGACCACCATCGATCGGGCCACGCTCGAAACCACGCGGATCGGCCGCGGCACCAAAATCGACAATCACGTGCATATCGGTCATAACGTCAGCATCGGCGAAACCTGTGTCATCTGCGGGATGGTGGGGATTTCCGGCAGCGTGACGATCGGCAACCGTGTGCGGCTGGGCGGCGGGGTCGGGGTCGGCGATCATGTCCGCATCGGGGATCAGGCGGTGGTAGCCGCGGGCTCCGGGGTTGCCTCCAACGTGGCGGCCGGCGCCTTCGTGTCGGGCTATCCGGCGATCCCGCACCAGCGGTCGTTGGAACAAATTCTATACGCGGGGCGGCAAAAGCGGCTACACGAAAAGGTGGAAGGCTTGGCAGTGCGTCTCGACGCAATGCAACAATCGAAGAAGTAATGGGAGCTCTGGCGTTATGAGTGATGTGGCGCGCGACGTAATCGCGATCATTGCCAAGAAGAAGCGGACGGATAAGCCGACCGTGGAACTGTCCGACCGGCTGGAGGATTTGGGCCTGGAGTCGCTCGATACGGTCGAATTGATTTTCGATCTCGAGGAAAAGTTCGATATCGAGATCCCATTCAACGCCAATACCAACGATACGCGCGAGAAGTTCGATACCGTCGCGGACGTCGTCGCGTCCATCCAGCAATTGGTCGACAAGAAGTCGTGAGCGACGTGAACCGCGTCGTCGTCACCGGTCTCGGCGCGGTTTCGCCGGTTGGGCAAACGGCTGCTTCCTACTGGGCGAGCCTGAAGCAGGGCATCAGCGGCATCAGCCCCATCACGCAGGTGCCGACGCCGGAGGAACTGAGCCAGAAATTCGCCGCCGAGGTCAAAGACTTCGATCCGCTCCAGCATTTCGAAGAGCGGCAGATTTCCACGCTCGACCGCGTCTCGCAATTTGCCGTGGTGGCGGCACGCGAGGCGATCGCGCAGTCCGGCCTCACTTTCGATATGCCGCTCTCGTTGCGCACCGCGACGATCATCGGTACCGGCGTCGGCGGCCAAACCACGCTCGATGAGAGTTTCCGGCGCATCTATCTGGACAAGAAATCCCGCGTCTTTCCGTTGACCATTCCGAAATTGATGGTGAATGCGCCGGCGAGCCAGATTTCCATGTTCTGCGGATTGCGCGGGCCGGCCTTCGCGATCGCCAGCGCCTGCGCCTCGGCGACCCATGCGATCGGCCTTGCTTTTCAAATGGTGCGCTCCGGTCAGGTCGACTGCGCCGTTACCGGTGGGGTAGAGGCTTGCATCACGTTCGGCACGCTGCGCGGCTGGGAAGCGATGCGCGTGATGTCGCCCGATACCTGCCGTCCGTTCTCCATCGACCGTAAAGGTCTAATCCTCGGCGAAGGCGCAGCGGTCCTCGTGCTGGAGCCGCTCGAACGGGCGCGCGCGCGGGGGGCAGAAATCCTCGGCGAAATCGCCGGTTTCGGCATGAGCGCGGATGCCGCCGATCTCACCGCGCCCGATCTGGGCGGTATGACGCGGGCGATGGACGGCGCGCTCAACGACGCCAAGCTGACCGCACAGGATATCCAGTACATCAATGCCCACGGCACCGGCACCGCAGCGAACGACTTGACCGAGACCAAAGCACTGCATCAGGTCTTCGGAGAGCACGCGCGCAAGCTGGCGGTGTCGTCGACCAAGTCCATGATCGGCCATGCGCTCGGCGCTGCCGGCGCGCTCGAATTGGTGGCAACCGTCCTGGCGGTGCGCGACGCCATCGCGCCGCCGACCATCAGCTATCTCGGGCCCGATCCGGCCTGCGATCTCGACTACGTGCCGAACGAGGCGCGCCCGCTTGCGATCGACGCGGCGCTGTCGAACTCGTTTGCCTTCGGCGGGCTCAACGCGGTGCTGGCGGTGAAGAAGTTCGCGTAGGCGACGGCTTACGCCGCGCTCGGCTTGCGGTCGGTCTTGAGCCGCTTGTCGAGATACTCGCAGATATTGGTGAGCAGCGGCTCGACCTTGCCGTCGAAAAAGTGGTTGGCGCCCGGGATCACCTTCTGCTCGATCACGATGCCCTTTTGCGTCTTGAGCTTGTCGACCAGCGTGGTGACGTCCTTGGGCGGCACCACCGCGTCCTTGTCGCCATGGATGATCAGACCGGACGACGGGCAGGGCGCGAGGAACGAGAAGTCGTAGAGGTTGGCGGGCGGCACGATCGAGATGAAGCCTTCGATCTCTGGCCGGCGCATCAGCAACTGCATGCCGATCCAGGCGCCGAACGAGAAGCCGGCGATCCAGCAGCTCTTGGCTTCCGGGTTGATGGTCTGCGCCCAGTCGAGCGCAGCGGCAGCATCCGACAATTCGCCGGTGCCGTGATCGAACGAGCCCTGGCTGCGGCCGACGCCGCGGAAATTGAAGCGCAGCGCCGAGAAGCCGCGGTGCACGAAGGCGTAATAGAGCTGGTAGATGATCGGATGGTTCATCGTCCCGCCGAATTGCGGGTGCGGATGCAACACGATCGCGATCGGCGCGTTCTTCTGCCGCGCCGGGTGGTACCGGCCTTCGATCCGTCCGGCCGGACCGGTGAAGATAACCTCAGGCATAGCGATCGACCTCAAACTGGGCTCGCCGCACGAACGGTTGCGGCATTGGATCTATTCGACGCCTGATGGAACTTGCGAAAACAGGCGCTAGTTTAGAATCATTCTAAATATGTGAATTCCGCTGTTCACGCCCGCAACAGTGGTTATAAGTTGCCGCGTGATGGCGGCTTCTAACACGATCCCCAGGGCAAAAAGCAAGCTTTTTGCGGGGGCTAGGGCCGTAACGGTATTGGAATACTGACGGAATCCATGAGCGAACGGGCCTATTTCGACTGGAATGCCACCGCACCGCTGCGGCAAGAGGCGCGCGCCGCCATGGTCGCCGCCTTGGCGCTGACCGGCAACGCCTCGTCCATCCATGCCGAAGGGCGGGCGGCTCGCCAACTCATTGAAGCGGCACGGGAAAAGGTTGCGAATCTGGCCGGCACCGAAGCCAAGAACGTCACCTTCACCTCGGCGCTACCGAAGCCAATATGCTGGCGCTGACGCCGACGATCGAGACCGGCGCCGCTAAGTCCTTGCGCGATCGTCTGTTTTTGTCGGCCATCGAGCATCCGTCGGTGCGCAGCGGCGGGCGTTTCCCGGCCGCAGCGGTCGAAGAATTGCCGGTCACCGGCGACGGTGTGGTCGATCTTCATGCTCTTAGAAGCGCGCTTCCTCGGGCCGAGCATCCGCTTGTTTCGGTGATGCTCGCCAATAACGAGACCGGCGTGATCCAGCCGATCGCGGAGATTGCCGAGATCGTGCACGCGGCCAATGGCGTGCTGCATGTCGACGCCGTGCAGGGGCCCGGCCGCATCGATTGCCGCATCGGCGAACTCGGCGCCGACCTCATGAGCCTGTCCGCCCACAAGCTCGGCGGGCCGCAAGGCGCCGGCGCGTTGATTCGGCCGCGGCGACGTCCATATCGCCGAGCCGCTGATCAAGGGCGGCGGCCAGGAGCGCGGCCTGCGTGCGGGAACCGAGAATGTGGCGGCCATCGCCGGCTTCGGCGCGGCGGCCGCGGTTGCCGCAACTCAGGCGGACGCTGCGCACATGGCGCGCCTGCGCGACCGCCTGGAGGCGGGCCTCAAGGCGGCGGCTGCCGGAGGCGGTGATTTTCGGGCGAAAACGCGCCGCGGCTGCCCAATACGACGCTGTTCGCGGTTCCCGGCATGAAGGCGGAAACCGCCATAATTGCTTTCGATCTCAATGGGATAGCGCTATCTTCCGGTTCCGCCTGCTCGTCCGGCAAGGTGCAGGCTTCGCACGTGCTGGCGGCAATGGGTGTGGAACCTGCGCTCGCGCAAGGCGCACTGCGCATCAGCCTCGGCTGGGCGACGAGCGAACGCGATATCGAGAAACTGCTCGATGCTTTGACTAAAGTCAGTTCGTCATTACTTAAGAAGCATCAGAATTCACGCTTGAACTCAGGGCTAGCCGCCTGAGTGCCAGCACAGGGATGATCGCAACGCGATAGCGAACCGACCATAACCGACAAATTCAACCCGCGGTCCTTGAAACCGTAGCGGAGGAAAGAATGCCGGCCGTACAAGAGACCGTCGAGCAGGTCCGCAGCATCGACGTTGATCAATACAAATACGGGTTCGTCACCGATATCGAATCCGAGAAGGCCCCCAAGGGGCTTTCCGAGGACACCGTCCGTTACATCTCGGCGAAGAAGAACGAGCCGGCATGGATGCTGGCGTGGCGGCTGGAAGCCTATAAGCGCTGGCTGACCATGCGCGAGCCGAGCTGGGCGCGCGTCAACTATCCCAAGATCGACTACCAGAACGCCTATTATTATTCGGCGCCGAAACGCAAGGCGCTGGCCTCGCTCGACGAGGTCGATCCGGAAATCCTCAAGACCTACGCCAAACTCGGCATTCCGCTGAAGGAGCAGGAAATCCTCGCCGGCGTGCGCCGGCAGGACGAGCCGAGCGCGCTCGACGAGGAGACGACCGGCGGCGAATTCGCATCCGGCCGGGTTGCGGTCGACGCGGTGTTCGATTCGGTTTCGGTCGCCACCACCTTCAAGGCGGAGCTGAAGAAAGCCGGCGTGATCTTCATGCCGATCTCGGAGGCGCTGCAAGAGCACCCCGACCTGGTGAAGAAATATCTCGGTACGGTCGTGCCGGTCACCGACAACTTCTTCGCCACGCTCAATTCGGCGGTGTTCTCCGACGGCTCCTTCGTCTACGTGCCGCCGGGCGTGCGCTGCCCGATGGAATTGTCGACCTATTTCCGCATCAACGAAGCCAATACCGGCCAGTTCGAGCGCACGCTCATCATCGCCGACAAGGGCGCCTACGTGAGCTATCTCGAAGGCTGCACCGCGCCGATGCGCGACGAGAACCAGTTGCACGCGGCCGTCGTCGAACTGGTCACGCTCGAAGATGCCGAGATCAAATATTCGACGGTGCAGAACTGGTATCCGGGCGACGCCGACGGCAAAGGCGGCATCTTCAACTTCGTCACCAAGCGCGGCGACTGCCGCGGCGCGCGTTCGAAGATATCCTGGACCCAGGTCGAGACCGGCTCGGCCATCACCTGGAAATATCCGAGCTGCATCCTGCGCGGCGACAATTCGCGCGGCGAATTCTATTCGATCGCCATCTCCAACGGCCGCCAGCAGGTCGATAGCGGCACCAAGATGCTGCATCTCGGCAAGAACACGACCAGCCGCATCATCTCCAAGGGCATCTCGGCCGGCAAATCCAACAACACCTATCGCGGGCTGGTCTCGGCGCACCGCAAGGCGACCGGCGCGCGCAACTTCACCAACTGCGACTCGCTTCTGATCGGCGATCAGTGCGGCGCGCATACCGTGCCCTATATCGAGGCGAAGAATTCCTCCGCCGTGTTCGAGCACGAGGCCACCACCTCAAAGATTTCGGAAGACATGCTGTTCTACTGCCGCCAGCGCGGCATGTCGGCGGAAGAGGCGACCGCGCTCGTGGTCAACGGCTTCGTCAAAGACGTGCTGCAGCAATTGCCGATGGAGTTCGCGGTCGAGGCGCAGAAGCTGATTTCGATCTCGCTCGAGGGCAGCGTGGGCTAAGGCGATGACGCAGTATTGGTTCAAACCGAAGAGCTACGGTTACGGCGCGACGCCGATCACCTGGCAAGGCTGGGCGGTGACGTTGGCCGCCGCCATTGTCGTGGCCGGATCGGTCGTCGCAATGAATCGGCTGGTGGCGCAGTCCAATGCGGTTGCGTGGCTGACCTGGGCCGCGCTGATCGCTGCGGCCACATGGTGGTTCGTCAAGTTCTGCCGCCGGCGGACCGATGGCGAATGGCGCTGGCGCTGGGGCAACCGCTCCGACGCGCCGGGAATCTGAATTGGTACAATCAAGTTTGTGAGGACGAAGACGTGGCACTCCTGGAAATCAAGAACCTGCATGTCGAGGTCGAGGACAAGAAAATCCTCAAGGGCCTGACGCTGACCATCGAGAAGGGCCAGGTCGCGGCCATCATGGGACCGAACGGCTCGGGCAAGTCCACGCTCGCCTACGTGCTGGCCGGCAAGGACAACTACAAGGTCACCGAGGGCGAGGTGCTGCTCGACGGCGAGAGCATTCTCGGCATGGCGCCGGACGAGCGCGCGGCCAAGGGCGTGTTCCTCGCCTTCCAGTATCCGGTCGAAGTGCCGGGCGTCGCCACCATGACCTTCCTGCGCACTGCGCTCAACGCACAGCGCAAGCATCGCGGCGAGCCGGAATTTTCCACGCCTGAATTCATGAAGCGGGTGCGCGAGACCAGTAAGCTGCTCGGCATCGACCAGGAGATGCTGCGCCGCGCGGTCAATGTCGGCTTCTCCGGCGGCGAGAAGAAGCGCAACGAGATTTTGCAGATGGCGGTGCTGGAGCCGCGGCTGGCGGTGCTCGACGAGACCGATTCCGGCCTCGATATCGACGCGCTCAAGATCGTCTCCGAAGGCGTCAACCGGCTGCGTTCGCCCGATCGCTCGATGATCGTGATCACGCATTATCAGCGCCTGCTCGATTACATCGTGCCCGACGTGGTGCACGTGATGGCGCGCGGCAAAGTGGTGAAGTCGGGCGGCAAGGAGCTGGCGCTCGAGCTCGAGGCTAGCGGCTACGCGCAATTCGCGGATGAGGCGGCCTGATGAACGTGGAAGTGCGCAACGCGAAAACCCCGGCCGAGCAGGCGTTGAGCGACGCCTTTGCGGCGGCGCGCGCCACGCTGCCGGGCAAGGGCGCGGTCGCGGCCTTGCGCGAGGACGCCTTCCAGCGCTTCGACGCCAAAGGCCTGCCGCACCGCCGCGTCGAGGAGTGGAAATACACCGACCTGCGCGCGCTGATGCGCGAGGCCAAGCCGCTGGCGGGCCCGGCCGGCGCCAAGCCGAAAGGTGACATCGCGCCGATCCTCAGCGGCGTCGACGCGCATCACATCGCCATCGTCAACGGGCGCTATGAACCGTCCTGGAGCGAATTCAAGAACAGCGATCCGGGCATCACGGTCACCGAATTGTTCGCGTTCCTGGCCGAAAATCTGAACTACCGGGCCGGGCCGCTCCCCGGCGCCGACGATCCCGCCTATTGGCTCAACACCGCCTTCATGAGCGGTGGGGTGGCGCTCCGCGTCAAGCGCGGCGCGGCGGCGGCCAAGCCGATCCATATCGAGCATGTGTTTTCCGGCGGCGCCGGCGCGGCGATGTATCCGCGCGTCGTGGTGATCGTGGAGCCGGGCGCGCAGGCGACGCTGGTCGAGTCGTTCTCCGGTCCGGAGGGCATCGACTATCAGGTCAATTCGGCGCTCGAACTGGTGATCGGCGACGGCGCGCGCCTCGACCACGTCCGGGTCGGCTGCGACGGCGGCGCGCGCCTTGCGGGTCTCGACGCTCGGCGTCACGGTCGGCGCCAAGGCCGTCTACAAGGATTTCGCCTTCACCAGCGGCGGCGCGGTGGTGCGCAATCAGACCTTCGTGCGGTTTGCCGGCGAGGGCAGCGAGGGCGCCATCGACGGCGCCAGCCTGCTCAAGGGCCGCCAGCACGTCGACAACACGCTGGTCATCGATCACGCCGTCGGCCATTGCGTTAGCCGCGAGCGCTTCAAGTCGGTGCTCGACGGCGAAAGCCACGGCATCTTCCAGGGCAAGATCATCGTCGAGCCGCACGCGCAGAAGACCGACGGCAAGATGATGACGCGCGCGCTGCTGCTGTCGGACGAGGCGGAAGCCGACAACAAGCCGGAACTGGAAATCTTCGCCGACGACGTGGTCTGCGGCCACGGCTCGACCGCCGGCGCGCTCGACCAGGGACTTAAATTCTATCTGATGTCGCGCGGCATTCCGGACAAAGAGGCCGAGGCGCTGTTGGTGCAGGCCTTCATCGGCGAGGTGGTCGAGGAGATCGCGCACGAGGGCATCCGCGACGCGCTGATGTTTACCGCGCGCAAGTGGCTGGGGAGCCGGGAATGACCCTGCACCCCGCAGTGAGCAACGGCTCCTACGACGTCGCCAAGATCCGCGCCGATTTTCCGGCGCTGGCCATGCAGGTCTATGGCAAGCCGCTGGTCTATCTCGACAATGCGGCCTCGGCGCAGAAGCCCAAGCAGGTGCTCGACCGCATCCAGAAGGCCTATACCGAGCAATACGCCAACGTGCATCGCGGGCTGCATTATCTCGCCAACGAAGCGACCGAGGCTTACGAAGGCGCGCGCGAGACGGTGCGCGCCTTCCTCAACGCCGGGCGGCCGGAAGAGATCATCTTCACGCGCAACGCCACCGAGGCGATCAACCTGGTCGCTTATACCTTCGGACGCGAGCGCATCCAGCCGGGCGACGAGATCGTGCTCTCGATCATGGAGCACCATTCCAACATCGTGCCGTGGCATTTCCTGCGCGAGCGCCAGGGCGCGGTGATCAAATGGGCGCCGGTCGACGACGAAGGCAATTTCCTGATCGACGAATTCGAGAAATTGCTTGGTCCGCGCACCAAGATGGTCGCCATCACGCAGATGTCGAACGCGCTCGGCACCGCGGTGCCGGTGAAAGAGGTGATCCGGCTCGCGCATGCACGCGGCATTCCGGTGCTGGTCGACGGCGCGCAAGGGGCGGTGCATCTCGACGTCGACGTGCGCGACCTCGATTGCGACTTCTACGCCATGACCGGCCACAAGCTCTATGGGCCGACCGGGATCGGCGTGCTGTACGGCAAATACGATCTGCTCGCCGCCATGCCGCCGTTCAACGGCGGCGGCGAGATGATCCAGGAGGTGTTCCAGGACCGCATCACCTATGGCGCGCCGCCGCACCGCTTCGAGGCCGGCACGCCGTCGATCGTGCAGGCGATCGGCCTGGGGGCCGCGCTCGAATACATCAATTCGGTCGGCAAGCCGCGCATCCGCGCGCACGAGACCGCGCTATTGAAATACGCGCACGACAAGCTGGGCGCGATCAATTCGCTGCGCATCATCGGCAACGCGCCGGACAAGGGGCCGATCGTCTCCTTCGAGATCAAGGGCGCGCATCCGCACGACGTCGCCACCATCATCGACCGCGCCGGCGTGGCGGTACGCGCCGGCACCCATTGCGTGATGCCGCTGCTGACGCGCTTTGGCGTTACCGCGACGTGCCGCGCTTCGTTTGCAATGTACAACACCAAGGACGAGGTGGACGTGTTGGCCGCCTCGCTGATCAAGGCGCAGGAATTTTTCGCATGACCGACGAAACGCCCGTCACCGATAACGCCGCCGCGGACAAGCCGCCGGAGAACGCCGCCATCAGCGGCGCCTCGACGCTGCCGCCGGACGAACTCAACCGGCTGACCGACGACATCATCGCCGGCCTGAAGACCGTCTACGACCCGGAGATCCCGGCCGACATCTATGAACTCGGCCTGATCTACAAGATCGACATCGCCGACGACCGCAGCGTCAAGATCGACATGTCGCTGACCTCGCCCAACTGCCCGTCGGCGCAGGAACTGCCGGTGATGGCGGAAAACGCGGTCGCCAGCGTGCCGGGCGTGAGCGACGTCAAGGTCGAGATCGTGTGGGACCCGCCTTGGGACCCGAGCCGGATGTCGGACGAAGCCCGACTCGTGTTGAATATGTGGTGACGCGCCGCCAAATTAGGATCGAAAGAGGACCGCTATGGCCACTGCACGACCCCGACCCCAGGTGATGAAACTGACCGATGCCGCCGCGCTGCGCATCAAGGACGTGATGGCGCGGGCCGACAAGCCGGTCGCCGGCGTCCGCGTCGGCGTCAAGAACGGCGGCTGCGCCGGTATGGAATACACCATGGAATATGCCGACGCCGTGCGGCCGACCGACGAGGTGGTCGAGGACAAAGGCGTCAAGATCCTGGTCGATCCGAAGGCGGTGCTGTTCCTGCTCGGCACCGAGATGGATTACAAAGCCGAGAAGCTGTCGGCCCAGTTCGTCTTCAACAACCCGAACCAGACCTCGGCCTGCGGCTGCGGCGAATCCGTGCAGCTCACGCCGGCCAAAGACGCGGCCGAGTAGGGCCTCGCGGGGCGCGAGCATCCGGTGGACCCCGACGTTATCCGGGAACTGTTCGTGGGTTTCGGCGCCGTCCAGGTGCGCCGCCTTTTCGGCGGCGCCGGGCTTTTCGCCGACAGCGTGATGTTCGGCCTCGTCTCCGGCGGCCAGATCTATCTGAAGGCGGATGCGGCGACGGCGCCGGCTTTCGAACGCGAGGGCTGCGTGCCGTTCGAATACGGCACCAAGAAGGGGCGGCGGGCGGTCATGTCCTATTGGCGGCTGCCGGACCGGCTCTACGATGACCCCGACGAACTCGCGCGATGGGCGCGGCAGGCGCTGGCGGTCGCGCAACGCAAGGCCACGGCCAAGCCGAAGGCGCGTGCACGGAAAACCCGAAAAGAGCGGTAGGCCCTAGGCCACCTGCATCGCTACGCCGCCGGCGGCGACTTCCGGATCGGTCTCGCTCATGACCCGGTTGCGGCCGTGGCGCTTGGCGGCATAGAGGCAGCCGTCGGTGCGCTCGATCAGCGACTGAATGGTGTCGTTGTTGTGCAGGGTCGCGACCCCGATCGACACCGTCACGCGGCCGAGATGCTCGCCGGTCGATCGCTTCATCAGTTCCTTGGTCATCACCGCGCGGCGAATGTGATCGGCCACCGTGATGGCCGAGCGCAGCACCGTATTCGGAAGAATGATGGCGAATTCTTCGCCGCCGTAGCGGGCGGTGGTGTCCTGGCCCTTGACGTTCGCCTTCATCGACATCGCCACCAGACGCAACACTTGGTCGCCGGTGAGATGGCCGTAACTGTCGTTGAAGTTCTTAAAATGATCGATGTCGGTCAGCATGAGCGACAGCGCTTCGTTCTTGGCGCGCGCCTCGTCGATCGCCTTTTCCAGCGTCGTGTCGAAGAACTTCCGGTTGGAGAGCTGGGTGAGCGGATCGGTCAGGCTTTCGCTGCGCACCGCTTCGAGGTTGGCATGCAGGTCGAGGATTTCGCGTTTCGACGCGGTGAGCCGCTCTTCCAGCTTGATGTTGGAGACTTCCATCTCCTTGGCGGTGTGCACCAGGCTTTCGACGATCGTGCGCAGGCCTTCGCGGTCCTTCGACTGGCCGATCTTTTCCGACATGCCGGCGAGGCTTTCGGTGTAGCCCGAGGCGGTGCCGGCGGCGGTGTCGATCATCGACATCACCTGCTCGATCTCGCCTTTGACCTGGCTGCCGACTTCGTCGATCCGTTCCGTCAGCCGCGTCGGCGACAGATAGGTCGCGTAGATGTTTTCCAGATTGTTCTCGGCGAGAACGCCGCTCGCCTTGAGCGTCTCGTTGATCTTCTGATTGAGCGAGGGGTGATAGCCGGTGGCGTAGGCGTACCAGATCTCGAAATTGCGCGGCGTCGCCGCCTGGCGCAACGCCTTGATTTGGCCAAGCGCGATTTCCGCGAACGCCATCGTGCGTTCGTGCTCATCGGCGTACTCGGCCATTGCGATCCCCCGAAAGCGGGCTTCTGCCCTATAGGTTGCACGGACGCGGCCCCATGGGCGCGCCGTACCCCTGCGCAGACGGTAATCGAGGGAGGTGAATCGCCGGTAAATTTGCCGGAGATTGCGTCGCAATTACTTCGCAACCTGCGCGTTTTAAGCCCAAAAAGCCGAAATCAGGCCTTGAGCGACACCGGGCGCAGCAGGAAAGCGGGCAGGTGGCTGCCGTCGGATTCCAGGGCGGACTCGCGCTTCGGTTGTGGGCGGGCCGGCTGCGGCTTGGCCGCGCGCACGGGCTCGTTGTCCGCACGGGGATGCGAGTGCGCGGGTTGCGGCTTGGCGGCGCGCGCGGGTTCGTGCTCTGCCCGGGGCTGCGGGGGGCGTTCGCGGCTGTGGCCGCGATTGCGGCCGCCGCGCGGGCTACGCTCGCCCTCGCGCGGCCGGCTCTCGCGCGTCTCGGCCGGCGCCGGTTCGCCCATCCAGGGGATGGTCTGGCCGATCAGCCGCTCGATGGCCGCCACCGACTTGCTGTCGATCGGCGCGACGATGGAGATGGCGGTGCCGCTCAAGCCGGCGCGGCCGGTGCGGCCGATGCGATGGACATAATCGTCGGGATGATGCGGCACGTCGAAATTGAAGATGTGGCTGACCGCCGGGATATCGAGGCCGCGCGCGGCGACGTCGGAGGCGATCAGCAGCGTGGCTTCGCCCTTGCGGAAGGCGTCGAGCGCGGCGGTGCGCGCCGATTGGTCGAGATCGCCGTGCAACGCGACGGCGTTGAACTTATGCCGTTGCAGCGAGCGGTGCAGCAGCGCCACTTCGCGCTTGCGGTTGCAGAACACGATGGCGTTCTTGAAACCCTCGGCGGAACGAATGAGCCGGCGCAGCGTCTCGCGCTTTTCCGCCGGATCGCGGCCGGTCGAAACCAGCAACTGGGTGATGGTGGTGGCCGCGGTCGCCGGCTTCGACACTTCGACGCGCACCGGATTGTGCAGGAAGGTGTCGGCAATGCGCTGGATTTCCGCCGGCATGGTGGCGGTGAAAAACAGCGTCTGGCGGGTGAACGGCACCAGCTTGCCGATGCGTTCGATGTCGGGGATGAAGCCCATGTCGAGCATGCGGTCGGCTTCGTCGATCACCAGCAGTTCGACGCCGGAGAGCAGCAGGCGGCCGCGCTCGGAATGATCGAGCAGGCGGCCGGGCGTCGCGATCAGCACGTCGACGCCGCGGATCAGTTTGGCGTCCTGATCGCCGAACGAAACGCCGCCGATGATGAGCGCGACGTTGAGCTTGTGGTTCTTGCCGTATTTTTCGAATTGTTCGGCGACCTGCGCGGCGAGTTCGCGCGTCGGCTCGAGGATGAGCGTGCGCGGCATGCGCGCGCGGGCGCGTCCTTGTTCGAGCATCGTCAACATCGGCAGCACGAAAGCGGCGGTCTTGCCGGTGCCGGTCTGGGCGATGCCGAGCACGTCGCGCCGCTCCAGGACGTGCGGGATGGCTTGCTCTTGAATGGGGGTGGGGGTTTTGTAGCCGGCCAATTCAATGGCCGAGAGAACTTTGGCGGATAAGCCAAGATGCGAAAAAGACATGTAACCTCGAGTCAGCGCCGCCGGAACGGCCTGTCCTCAACATTTGCGGATTCAAATGTTAAACAGGCGCCGCGCCGGACTAGAACGATGATCTCGGGGTGCGCGGAAAGGCGGACGAATCCAATCGGACCGTTCAAGCGGAACATAGGGGCTGTGGCCCGAAAGTCAATGCTGCGGCAGTGCAATAAGTCGCGTTAACCCTTAAGCTTTTGCCTATTGGAGCGTCACAATGATGCAATCTTTGCCGCTGGTTCTCGTGCCCGGCCTGACCTGCACGGCGCGTCTTTATGGCCCGCAAATCGCCTCGCTCTGGCCATTCGGGCAGGTGACGGTGGCCGATCACCGGCGCGACGCCGATATGGCGGCGATCGCGGCCCGCATTCTCAAGGACGCGCCGCCGCGCTTTGCGCTCGCCGGTCTGTCGATGGGCGGCTACATCGCCTTCGCCATGCTGCGGCAGGCGCCCGAGCGTATCGCCAGACTGGCGCTGCTCGACACCTCGGCGCGCGCCGACACGCCGGAGCAATCCGCGGGCCGGCACACGCAGATCGCCATGGCGCAGTCGGGCCGCTATAGCGAGATTCCGGATCTGTCGATCCCGCGTTATCTGAACGCGAAGCATCAGCGCGACGAGCGCCTCACCGGGATCGTGCGGCAGATGATCACGGAAACCGGACCGGAGGCTTTCGTGCGCCAGCTCATGGCCATCATGTCGCGGCCGGATTCGAGGCCGATGCTGGCGTCGATCCGCTGCCCGACGCTTGTGCTGGTCGGCGACGCCGACGTCGCGACGCCGCCGGAACTCAACAAGGAAATCGCCGACGGCATCCCAGGCGCGACGTTCACGGTCCTTCCCGACAGCGGCCATCTCACCACCCTCGAGCAACCCGAGGCGGTGAACGCCGCGCTCGCCGAATGGCTGAGTGCGTGAACCGGCGCGCCACTCGCGCGTTATAACGGAGCCATGGCCATGACCGGGACCCGCGACAATGCCGGAGTCATCGCGCCGCCGCCGCTTATTGCACTGGCGGCGGTCGTGCTTGGGCTCGCGCTCGATTGGTTGCTGCCGGCCTACGTGCTGACGGTGCTGCTGACGTTCTGGCAGCGCGTCGTCATCGCGGTCGTTCTCGTGGGCGCGGGGACGGCGCTGGGTATTCCAGCGCTGTTCGGCTTCCGCGCGGCCGGCACGCATGTGGAGCCGTGGAAGCCGGCGAGCGCGCTGGTGACCGATGGCATATTCGGCTGGCTGCGCAACCCGATGTATGTCGGGCTGACCCTGTGCCTGGCCGGGCTGTCGATTCTCCTGGCGTCCGACTGGATGCTGGTGATGACGATTGTCTTCGTAGCGGTGATCCATTTCGGCGTGGTCAAGCGCGAGGAGCACTATCTCGAGGCGAAATTCGGCGATGCCTACCGCGCCTACAAGGCGCGCGTGCCGCGTTATGGCATCCCCATTTGAGTTCAGCGGAATATCCAAGTCTTTCCGGCAATCGTCCATTTGCGCGCCGCATATGTTGCTTCTATAGGACGTTGCATCCATCGCCGGGAGAAAACGCATGCGCACGCAGGTCGGCATTATCGGAGCAGGGCCGGCCGGGCTGATGCTGGCGCGGCTGCTGCATCTCGCCGGCATCGAATCGATCATCCTCGAAAACCGCAGCCGCAATTACATCGAGAACCGCATCCGCGCCGGACTGATCGAGCACTGGGCCGCCGATCTTTTGGCCGACGTCGGCGTCGGCGAAAGGATGCAGCGCGAAGGCATCCTGCATTGGGGCATTAATGTCGGCATCAATGGCGACTTGCGCCGCATCGATTTCAAGGCGCTGGTCGACAAGCGCGTCACCATCTACGGCCAGCAGGAAGTCGTGAAGGATCTGGTGGAGCGAAGGCTGGCTGACGGCGGGCCGCTGCTGTTCGAAGCCGACGGCGTCAGCGTGCATGACGTGACCTCGAGCCAGCCGAAGATCCGCTTCACGCATCAAGGCCGCGCGCAGGAGATCGAATGCGACTTCATTGCCGGCTGCGACGGCTTCCACGGCATCGCCCGGCCGAGCATCCCCGACGGCGTGCTCAGCGTGTTCGAGCGCGATTACCCGTTCGGCTGGCTCGGCATATTGTCGGAGTCGCCGCCGCCGGATCACGAACTGGTCTATTCCTACACCGACCGCGGCTTCGCGCTTTACACCATGCGCTCGATGTCGCTGTCGCGGCTCTATCTGCAATGCGATCACGACGAGGATATCCACGCCTGGCCGGATGCCCGCATCTGGAACGAGTTGCACAAGCGGCTGGGCGGCGCGCGTAAGCTTACCGAAGGCAAGATCCTGCAAAAGGGCATCACGCCGATGCGCAGCTTCGTGGTCGAGCCGATGCAATACGGCCGCCTGTTCCTGGCCGGCGACAGCGCGCATATCGTGCCGCCGACCGGCGCCAAGGGCATGAACCTGGCCTTCGCCGACGTGGTGAAGCTGTCGCGCGCGCTCGAGGCGTTCTACAAAAGCCAGCGTGACGACGGGTTGGAGAATTATTCGGCGGCATGCCTGCGCCGGGTTTGGTACGCGCAGCGGTTCTCCTGGTGGATGACGCAGATCCTGCATCGCTTCCCCAACGAGTCGGCGTTCGACCGCCGCCGCCAGCTTTCCGATCTCGACTACATCACCCACTCGGAAGCGGCATCGAAAATGCTGGCCGAGCAATATGTCGGGCTGCCGCTCGGATTAAATCGCGCAGAAGATGGCGCGCAGCGGGCGGTTGAGCAGCGCAATCATCAGGCCCGCCAAGGCGGAAATGAGCGCCAGCATCAGGAAAAAATGGTCCTTGCTCATGCTCGACCAGAAGGTGCCGAGATAGCCGGCGAGAAAGCCGCCGACGAAGCTGGTGGCGAGCCACACGCCCATCATCATCGAGAGCAGCGAAGCCGGCGCGATTTTGGTCACCAGCGAGAGGCTGGTCGGCGACAGATAAAGCTCGCCGACGGTGAGGATGAAGAAATAACCGAACAGCCAGAGCCAGCTTGCCTGTGTGCCGGCGGACACACGCGCGGCGGCAACCAGGATCAGATAGGCGGCGGCGGCAAGAAAACAGCCAATCGCCATCTTGGCGACGGTCGAGGGCTCGCGCGCGCCCTGGCGGCGCCACAGCGAGACGATGAACGGCGTGAAGGCGAAGATCATGAACGGGTTTAGGGCCTGGAACCAGGTCACCGGGATGTCCCAGCCGAACATATGGCGGTCGGTGTATTCGCTCGCCCACAACACGATGGTGTTGCCTTGCTGTTCGTAGATGCCCCAGAACAGGCTGACTGGCACGAACAGCAATAACAGTGAGACTATCGATTGCCAGGCGGTGCGGTCGAGCGGCGGCTGCGCTCCTGCGCGTTTGGCAAAGCTTTCCTTCGGCAATGCCGGCGTGGCGGCGAGATAGATGATGAGGCCGGTGGTCATGCCGACGCCGGCGGCGGCGAAGCCGTAGTGCCAGCCGAGTTCCTCGCCGAGCGTGCCGCACACCAGCGGCGCCAGGAACGCGCCGAGATTGATGCCGACATAGAAGATCGAGAAGGCGCGGTCGCGGCGGCGGTCGCCGGGCGGGTAGAGCGCGCCGACCTGGGTCGAGATGTTCGGCTTGAAGGCGCCGTTGCCGAGAATGAGGAAGCCGAGCGCGAACAAAAACAAATGCTCGAACGCCATCATGAAATGGCCGACGGCCATCAAGGCCGCGCCGAGGATGACGGTGCGGCGGCGGCCGAGCACGCGGTCGGCCAGCAAGCCGCCGAAGATCGGCGTGAGATAAACGAGGCCCGTATAAAAGCCGTAGATCTGCGAGGCAAAGGGCTGCGGGGCGAGCGGGCCGAAGACGGCTTCGAGCGCATGCCGGAACGGGACGAGGCCCACAACCGCAGCGGCGCGCTGCGGGTCGAGCAGGTATTTGACCATGTAAAGCACGAGCAGCGCGCGCATGCCGTAATAGGAGAAGCGCTCCCACATCTCGGTCGCGAATAAAAAGGTGAGGGCGCGCGGATGGCCGAAGAGGTCGGTGCGCGCTCCCGGGCGGTCGGCAATGGGTGCGGGGGCGGCGGTCATCCTGGTCTGGCGGGATCCTTGCTGCGCCGACGATAGCATATCGCACCGGTGACATTTCCGAATGGCGCGGTGTAGGCTTGCCCGGCACGTTCCGGCAGTGAACGGATGGGAGGATCAAAATGAGGGTTCGCGGCCTATTGGCTTGCCTTGCGGCGGCGTCGGTTTTGGCGGCCGCCGGTGCGGCGCGCGCGCAGGGCACCTATCCCAACCACGTCATCCGCTTCGTCGTCGGCTTCGCCGCCGGCGGCGGCAACGACATCTTCGCGCGCCTGGTGGTGCAGAAGTTCCAGGAGCAGACCGGCGCGACCACCATCGTCGAGAACAAGCCGGGCGCCGGCGGGCGGATTTCGTCCGACTACGTCGCGCATCAGCCGGCCGACGGTTACACCGTGCTGGTCGGCGCCACCGGGCAGATGTCGATCGCCGCCGCCATCTATCCCAAGCTCCCTTATCATCCGACCAAAAGCTTCATCCCGCTCAACATGATCGCCTCGTTCCCGCTGGTGCTGGTGGTGCCGGCGAACCATCCGGTCAAGACCGTGAAGGAACTGGTCGCCTGGGCCAAGGCCAATCCCGACAAATCGAATTACGGAAGCTCGTCGCCGGCCTTCACGATCGCCAGCGAAACGCTGAAGCTGAAGACCGGCATGCCGGCCGTGGCGATCCCGTTCAAGGGCACCAACGAGTCGGCCCTGTGCGTGGTCAGCGGACAATGCCTGTTCACCATTGCCGACGGGCCGCCGACGATCCCTCTGGTCAAGGGCGGCAAGTTGCGCGCGCTGGCGGTGACCGGAGCCGAACGCTCGCCGGAACTTCCTGACGTGCCCAGCATGGCGGAAGCCGGCTATCCGGCGGTGGACACCCATCTGTGGAGCGGCTTCTTTGTGCCGGCCGGCACGCCGGCGCCGATCGTCGCCAAGCTCACCACGGAACTCGGCCGCGCGCTCGCCGACCCTGGCGTGCAAGCGGGCCTGAAGAAAATGGCGGTCAATCCGGGCGGGCCGACCGGCGACGCGTTCAAGCAGCGCATCGATGCCGACATCAAGGCTTACGTCGGTGTGGTGGAAGCGGCGAAGCTGACCTTCCCGCAATAATCCTGTGACAATGTTGACGCCGCGCGCCGATTGCCGCCGCGCGGCGCGCTGCTATTGTGGCGTCGGTGGATTTCGAGTCGGTTGAGCGGTGAAGTCATGCGAATTGTGGCGGTGCTGGTGCTAACGGGCGCGATCGGCCTGTCCGCCGCCAAAGCCGAACCGGTCGATGCGGTATTCCAGCACTTCGGTCTGTTCGGCGACTGGGCGGTCGATTGCAAGCAGGCGGCTTCGTCCGCCAATCCGCATGTCAGCGTCACGACGCCAAGCCCGGGCCTGGTCCTGGAGAACCACGATCTCGGCGGCAATTTCGCGGTCAACAAGTACAGCATGTTGTCGGCGGAGCCTCTTTCACCCGAACAGGTGTCGGTGGAAGTGATCTTCCAACCCGGCACCGAGAGCGAACAGCGCCAGAAGCTGGTCTATCTCGTTCGCAAGAACACCCGGCGCACCATGTTCAACCAGCCGGAAGACGGCGACGTGCGCGTCAAGGACGGCATCGTGCTCGCTTTCGGCACCAAGACGCCGGTGCTGGAGAAGTGTGATTAGGAGAGATGCGTCGCACCGCGCCACCGGCGTGACGCGGAGATTGTTGCGGCGTCTGGCGCTAATCACACATCCAGCAGCGCTTCGCTGGCGAACTCGGCGTTCTCTTGGATGAAGTCGAAGCGCGCTTCCGCCTTGTTGCCCATCAGGCGCTCGACCGATTTCTCGGTCGGCTTGCGCTCGGCGTCCGTCAGCACCACGCGCAGCAGCGTGCGCTTGGACGGGTCCATGGTGGTTTCCTTCAACTGCGCCGCCATCATCTCGCCGAGACCCTTGAAGCGGGAAACCTCCACCTTGGCATTGGCGTTGAATTCCTTCTTCAGCAACTGCTCTTTGTGCTTGTCGTCGCGCGCATAGAAATATTCTTCCGCCGTGCTGCAGGCGGTAGAGCGGCGGCACCGCGAGATAGAGGCGGCCGGCCTCGATCAGCTTCTGCATCTGGCGGTAGAAGAAGGTGATCAGCAGCGACGCGATGTGGGCGCCGTCGACGTCGGCGTCGGTCATGATGATGACCTTCTCGTAGCGCAGATCCTTCTCGTGGAAATGCACGCCGGTGCCGCAGCCGAGCGCCTGGATCAGATCGGCGAGCTGCGCGTTCTGCGCCAGCTTGTCCTTGCCGGCCGAGGCGACGTTGAGAATTTTTCCGCGCAAGGGCAGCACTGCTTGCGTGCGGCGGTCGCGCGCCTGCTTGGCCGAGCCGCCGGCCGAGTCGCCCTCGACGATGAAAATCTCCGAGCCTTCCGAGGCCGAGCTCGAGCAGTCGGCGAGCTTGCCGGGCAGGCGTAATTTGCGCACCGCGGTCTTACGCGCGATGTCCTTTTCCTGACGCCGGCGCAGCCGCTCCTCGGCACGCTCGATGACGAAGTCGAGCAGCTTGTTGGCCTGCAGCGGATTGCCCGACAGCCAATGGTCGAACGGGTCCTTGATCGCCTGTTCAACGATTTTCTGCGCCGCCGCCGTGGCCAGGCGATCCTTGGTCTGGCCCTGGAATTCCGGCTCGCGCACGAACACCGAGAGCATGCAGCCGGCGCCGGTCATGACGTCGTCGCTGGTCACGTCCTTGGCGCGTTTTTCCTGGCCGGCGCGGGCGGCGTGGTCTTTCAGGCCGCGCAGCAGCGCCGTGCGCAGGCCGGATTCATGCGTGCCGCCGTCGGGCGTCGGGATCGTGTTGCAGTAGGACTGCAGGAAGCCGTCGGCATCGGCGGTCCAGGCCACCGCCCATTCGACCGCGCCGTGACGGCCGGTCTTGCCGGCGTTGCCGGTAAAGATGTCCGGATGCACCAGCGTGGCGCCAGCGAGGTTGCTGGCGAGATAGTCCTTGAGCCCGTCGGCGAAATGGAACGTGGCTTTCTCGGGCACGTCCTCGACGCCCTTGAGCAATTCCTTGGCGCACTGCCAGCGGATCTCGACGCCGCCGTAGAGATAGGCCTTGGAGCGCGCCATCTTGAACACGCGCTCGGCCTGGAACGCGGCATCGGGCCCGAAAATTTCCGGATCTGGCTTGAAGCGGATTTTCGTGCCGCGCCGGTTGGGCGCGCGGCCGGCCTTTTCCAGCTTGCCCTTCGGCTTGCCGCGCTCGAACGCCATCCGGTAGAGCTGCTGCTCGCGCGCGACCTCGACTTCCATGCGTTCGGACAGAGCGTTGGCGACCGAGACGCCGACGCCGTGCAAGCCGCCCGAGGTCTCGTAAACCTTGGAATCGAATTTGCCGCCGGCGTGCAGCGTGCACATGATCACTTCCAGCGCCGACTTGTTCTTGAATTTCGGATGCGGGTCGACCGGGATACCGCGGCCGTTGTCGGTAACGGAAACGAAGCCGTTCGCTTCCATCTCCACTTCGATCCAGTCGGCGTGGCCGGCCAGCGCCTCGTCCATGGAGTTGTCGATCACTTCGGCGAACAGGTGATGCAGCGCCTTCTCGTCGGTGCCGCCGATATACATGCCGGGGCGGCGGCGCACTGGCTCGAGCCCCTCCAGCACCTCGATATGTTTGGCGGTGTAGCCGGACTCGGCACTGGCGCCGCGCTTCGCCTTGGCGCGCGGCGCCGGTTTGGGCGCGGAGCGTGCGGCCGGAGAGGGCGCCGCGCGGGCGGCGGCCTCGAACAAATCGGGCTGTTTCGACGGTTTTTTCTTGGTCGCGGTCTTTGCCATGGAAGCCTTCAGATGGGAATCGAGCGAATCAGTTGCCAGTTACTATGCCACTTGGACGCGGCGGCTGAGAGCGTCCGTAGTCCATGCTGGCCTTGGCAAAAGGGCGCTGTAATGGCAGCTTTCCCCCACGATCGGGCCAAACAAAGTCGATTTTGCAGGTCTGCGGTCCATTGACCCCGCCCCGGACTTGGGACGGCAATGGCAGCCCAGCCGCTCGCGCGCAACCAAAGCGGTGATGGCGCATTGAACACGGGGCCTCTCGGGCGGGCCGGCACGGAGTTTAGATGGACATTCGCAGGTTAATTGCGCGGGAGAGTGCGGCCGAGCCGGAAGAGCCCGGGCCGGTCACCGGCGCCGAAAGTTTCTGGCGCACGGCCGCGCAGGTGGCGACCGTCGGCATTTTTTTGCTTCTGCTCGGCGCCTTTCTCGAATTGGCCCGGGTGCTGCTGCTGCCCGTCACGGCCGCCTTCGTCATCGGCACGATGCTGGGGCCGGTCGCGGAGCGGGGGACGGCGCACCGCATCCCGCAATGGGTTACCGCATCGTTGCTGATCGTGCTGCTGGTCGTCGCGCTGAACGCGTTGATCGTCCTTCTCGCCGCTCCGGTGAGCGACTGGATCAGCAAGGCGCCGGAGATCGGCGCGCGGCTCAAGGACAAACTGTCGCTCCTGGATTATCCGTTGCACTTGCTGCGCGGGCTTCGCGATACGCTCAATCCGGACGGCAATCACGCCGCGCCGGTCGAACTCGGCGTGTCGACCCTCATCCAGCCGGCGCTCAGCCTGCTGACGCCGGCATTCAGTTTCGTCACGCCGGCGATCGGCCAATTGTTGATCTTCTTCGGCACGCTGTTCTTCTTCCTCTCGTCGCGGACGCAGATGCGGCGCGCCATGGCGAGCCTGTTCGCCGGGCGCGAATCGCGGCTGCGGACCCTGCGGATTTTGAACGAGGTCGAGAGCAACCTTACGGCATATTTCACCACCGTCGCGGCCATCTATTTTGTCGAAGGATTTTGCGTCGGATTGGCGTCGTATTTCGTCGGCCTGCCCAATGCGGCCGCCTGGGGCGCGCTCGCCTTTGTGCTGTGCTTCATTCCCTATATCGGTCCGGGCATCTTGATCCTGGTGCTGTTCGGCGCCGGTCTCATTCAATTCCCGTCCGCGACCCACGCGCTGATCGTGCCGGCATTCTACATTGCGCTGGCCACGATCGAGGGAAATTTCATCACGCCGGCAATCGTCGGCCGCAGGCTGACGCTGAGCCCGCTTGCGGTCTTCCTGTCGCTGGTGTTCTGGGCCTGGATGTGGGGGCCGGTCGGCGCATTTCTGGCGACGCCGTTGTTGATCGTCGGCCTCGTTGCCGCGCATCATTCCTTTCCGGGCGACGATTTGAGCCTGCCGGGCTAAGGGACGCCGGCACGCTAAAGGTTCGGCAGGAAGGTGGCCAGCTGCGGAAATACCGCCAGCGCCACGACCACCACCAGCAGCACGATCCAATAGGGGATCGAGCCGCGGAAAATCTCGGCCAATGTCACGCTGCGGTCGGGCACCGCCGCCTTCACGGTGAACACCAGAATGCCGAAGGGCGGGGTGAGCAGGCCGGTCTCGATCGCCAAAATGCCCATGATGGCGAAGGCCAGCGGGTCGAAGCCGAGATGTTTGGCGATCGGCGCGAAGATCGGCACCGTGAGCAGGATAATGGAGATGGAATCGATCAGGCAGCCGAGCACGAACCAGATGGCGACCATGACCGCGAGAATGCCCCAGGTGCCGGCGCCGGTGCTCAAGAGGAACACCTTGGCAGCCTCGGTAAATCCGGTCATCGCCAACACGCGCGAATAGAGTTGCGCGCAAAACAGCAGCAAAAGCAGCGGTCCGCAGGTGCGCCCGACATCGAGCACAACTTGCCAGGTTTCGCGCGGCTTGATGCCCTTGACGAGCGCCAGAATGAGCGAGCCGATCGCCCCCACGCTGGCGCCTTCGGTTGGCGTGCAGACGCCGAGCCAGATGGCGCCGAGCGTGCCGGCAACGAGCAAGACAACCAGCATCGTACTAAAGAGCAGGGCGCCGATCGGTTGCTCGTCTTCCGGCAGCGTAACGGTTGGCGCCGCGCTGACATCGGCGCCGACCGCGCCGGTCGCCAGCCGCCGCCGCTCGCCGACCAGTTCGGGCTTCACGATGGCCGCGATCACGACATAGACGATCATGCCGGCGGCGGCGAGCAATCCCGGGATCACGCCGGCGAGAAACATCTTGCCGATCGAAATTTCGGTGAGCACGCACCACACGATCATCAGCACCGAGGGCGGGATCAGCATGCCCAGGCACGCGCTGCCGGCGACCGAGCCGAGCGCGAAATCGCGCCGGTAGCCGTAGCGGCGCATTTCCGGGTAGGCGATGCGCGAGAACGCCGCCGCCGCGGCGATGCTCACGCCAGTGACGAAGCCGAACAGCGCATTGCTCAGAATTGTCGCGACCGCGAGCCGGCCGGGCAGCCAGCCGCTCAACCGGTTGGCGAGCGCATAGATGTCGCGCGCGGCGCCGCATTTGGCCAGAAAGTCGCCCATCAGCATGAACAGCGGGATCACTGCGAACACGTAGTCGCGCAGCGCTTCGTATGCCGTATTGGCGACGAACTCGCGCACCACGTCGACATCGCCGGTCATGAGATAAATGCCGAACGCGGCGGTGATGCCGAGGGCAATGGCGATATGGACGCCCGCGAATACCAACGCGAGCACGACGACCACGATGGCGATCATATCGGAATGGCCGAGCATGCTGCCCTGGTCCTAGACTTTCGGCGGGGCCGAGATCACATCGTCCTCGGTCTGGCCGGTTATGAGGACGCGCAATGCGCCGATTGCGTGCATGACATAGCTGAAGACGACGAGCGCCGAGCCGATCAGGACCGTAATCCGGGCCGGCCAAGCCGGCACCCGCAGCGCGCCTTCGCCCTGGTACTCGCCACTGATCACGGCGTTGAGCGCGAGCCCGTAGCCGCCCCATACGATGATGCCGAAGAACAGAATGCCGAGCACGGCCGACAGCAACAGCGCGAAGGCTTGTCCGCGCACGCCAAATCGCGAGACCACCGCGTCGGTGTAGATCATGCCGCCGCTCTGCACCGAGTAGCCGGCGAGCAGGAAGCAGATGATGACGATCGACATCGATACCATCTCCGGCGTGCCCTTGAGCGGCGCGTTGAAGATGGTGCGTCCGATGACGTCGGCGCAGACGAGAAAACCGAGCAGAAATATGATCACCCCCGCGGCGAACAGCAGGGCACGTACGATCCAGGCATTCATGTCACGAAGCACGAGGTGTCCCCGCCGCCGGACGAAAATACGGGCGGCCGAATGGCGGCCGCCCGTTTCGATCTCTACTTGATCTTATAGCGAACCGGCCACTTATAACCGAGCTCCTCGGCCGCCTGCAGCGTGGCTTCGAGCACCTGCGTCGCCGGGAGACCCTTGGCGTCGAGTTCCTTGGCCTTCTGCGCCGGCCAGCCGGCGAGCGAGTTCGCCCATTCCTGGCGGACATTCTCCGGCAGCGTGCGCACGATCGAGCCGTGCGCCTTCAATTCGGCGATCTGCTTGGGATAGTTCTCCTTGTTCACCGTGCCGGTTTTCAGCTCGTACTCGTGGGCGACTTCCAGAATGATCGCCTGTACTTCTTTCGGCAGTTTGTTCCAGCGCGCCAGGTTGACGGTCATGCCGTGCCAGGTGATCGCGCCGAAACCGATCTCGGTGTAATACTTGCCGACTTCATAGAGCTTGAAGTTGGCCCAGCCCGACGGGAACATGATCCAGCCGTTGTAGACGCCGGTCTTCATCGAGGTGTAGGCCTCGGGCAAAGACGATTGCACCGGCGTCGCGCCGGCGAATTCCAGCCATTTGAGATTGAGGCCGGCGCCGGCGATCTTCTGACCCTTGAGATCCTTGACGCTGTTCCATTCGAAATTGGTGCCGAGGTTGTAGCCGTTGTCGGCGATCAGCGCGAGCAGCTTCTGCTTGAACTTGTCCTCGAGCACTTTCGACATGTACGGCACCTTGGCGTACACGGCGCGCGCGATCTTCAGGCTCATTTCCGGATCCATGGTGCCGAACGGCAGCATGACCTGGAACGAATGCAGCGGCAGGTTGGACGGTTCGAAGCCAAAGTTATAGCCGCCGATGTCGATGATGCCGGACTGCACGCCTTGGAGCGTGTCGGACACCTTCACCATCGAACCGCCGTAACCTTCGACGAACTCGACTTTATATTTTGTCCTGGCGGCGACGCGTTTGGTGACCTCGGGCACGAAGAAGCCCTGCATCAAGGCGACGTAGGTGTTTGCCGTCGGATGGCCCGAGGCGATGCGCAGGCGGATCGTCTCCTGCGCCATGGCCGCGGTGGTGACGACGGACAGTGCGGCGAATACGAGTACTTTCAGCAACGTACGGATTGTCATAGTGCCTCCCCCAAACCGCCTAACGGCGTTATTTTGTTGTGCCGATAACCTTCCGTCGCATCGGCATAAGGTGTCAACCCACCAACCGCGGCAATTGCCGAGCGGCGGTTCGCCTCTGCCTGCGGCCTCTAGCCGGATACCGCAATTCCAGTGGACCTGTGCAGAGCGGGCGGGCTAGACACGACGATCCGAATTCCGGCCGGGCCCGCATGAATTTCCACAGCTATGTCGATCAGCTCATCGCCTTCGTGCGCGACAATGCAGTCTGGGCGCCGCCGATCGTGTTTGCGCTCGCCTTCGGCGAATCGCTCGCGTTTATCTCGCTGCTGATCCCGGCCTGGGGCGCGCTGGTCGCAATCGGCGCGTTGATTGGGCCGAGCGGCATCAATTTCTGGCCGGTGTGGATCGCCGGCAGCCTCGGCGCCGCCTTCGGCGACTGGCTGTCCTATTGGGTGGGCGTGAAGCTCGAGTATCGCGTCGCCCATGTCTGGCCGCTGTCGCGTCACCCCGAACTGATCCCGCGCGGGGAGGCCTTCATGAAGAAATGGGGCATTCCCGGCATTTTCATCGGCCGCTTCTTCGGGCCGCTGCGCGCCGTGGTGCCGTTGATCGCCGGAATATTCGAAATGCCGTTTTGGCGATTCCAACTGGCAAATTTCTCGTCGGCCTTGGTGTGGGCCGCCGTGCTGCTCACGCTCGGCGATGGCATTTCGACCGGCCTACAGTGGCTGTTGAGCTGGTGATGCGAAAAATCCGCCGGGATTTGCGTCCCGGCGGATTTTAAAGCTGCTTGATAGCGCGTTCGGCGGATCGATCGCTTTGTCAGGTCATTTGCCGAGCTGCACGAAACGCATCTCGCCTTTGACCAGATCGGGCACCACCACCAGCAGGCCCTGCTTATTGGGAATGACGCAGAGATCGGCCGGCCCCTTGAAGCCGGTTGCCAGATCGTGCTTGCCCATCGTCTTGTTCCACTGGAACACCGCGCCGGAGACCCAATCGGTGGCGATCAGGTCGCCGTTCTTCATCCGATAGAGGCCGTCCAGCATGCCGATATTCTTGGAAATTAGTTTCGGCTCCTTGCCTGGCGCCATTTCATAGATGCCGTGCGGCTTGTCCTTGGATTCGAAGCCGACCATGAGCAGGGTGCCCCGCGGGCCGGGATAGAGTCCGTTCGGGAACACGCCTTTGCCCTTGAACACCACGGCGATCTTGGGCGGCTTCTTCGATTTCAGAAAATCGGCCGGCGTCACGCTGAACAGCTGATCGGAGCGGTTGTCGCTGACGTAGAGCACGCCGTTCATGATGGTCGGATCGTTGGCGAACTCGATGCCGGGCAATGCGAGTTTCTTGCCTTCCTTGGTCTTGAGGTCGAACTCCCAGACGGAATCGATGTCGGTGACCCACAAGTGGTTGCCGACGATCCAGATACCCTTCGGTTTGTTCATCTGGCCGTTTGGCGGCTTGATGAAGCCGTCGGCGAGGATTTTGCCGTCAAGCGAGACCTTGGTGATCTTGCCCTGGCCGTCCTTGTCGGCGGGCTTGAGCGCGGCGCCGAAGTCGCTGGTGTAGAGCACCTTTTCCTTCGGATCGTAGGCAACCAATTCGATATGGCCGAAGCCGGCCACGGTTTTGTCCGAGATCACCTTCAGTTCTTTGGCCGACGCGGTGGGCGCGGCCGCGAACTGCAGGCCAACGAGACAAGTTCCCAGCGCTAGTGTCGTTGCAATTTTTCCAATCATGGCATTCCTCCCCAATGCAATGTGAAACGCCGCCGGGATTTTCATCCCGGCGGAATTTGTCGGAACCGCTTCTTGTTATTTCAGCGCCGCAGCGCCTGCCTGCGAGATCGTATCGTCTTGCGAGCCGGTGCCGCCGGAGACGCCGATGGCGCCGACTACCTTGCCGCCAGCCATCAACGGATTGCCGCCGCGCGAGGCGATGAAGGCATCGCCAAGCGTCGGCAGATAAGCGAAATAGCCACCCTTGGCGAGCAACCGTTCGAACACCACGGTCGGACGGCGATAACGCGCGGCCGCGCGCGCCTTATGCTGCGAAATGTCGACCGAGGCGTATTGGCAATAGTCGTCCTTTTCGAAATAGACGAGGTCACCGGTCGGTCCGACCACCGCGATGCACATACCCCGCCACTTCCGCTTATCGACTTCGGCACGCGCGGCCGCGGCGACTTTCTTGGCGGTCTCGAGGTTGATCGGCTCGCCGTAAGCCGGCGGGGCCATCGTGTCCGGTACTTTTTCGTTTGGATTGTTCGGATCGGCCGGCACTTGCGCGAACGCGCCCGAACTCATCAGCAGCGCGACGCCCAAGGCGCCCGCCATCATCGTCAATCGACGCATCTGTCATTCCTCCCAAAGGGTAGGCCGGTCGTTGCCGGCATTGCTTGATCCGGCGCGGTTGGCGCTGAATCGTCGACGTGGGCAGCTTAGCCAACAAGTGGGCGCTCGCCTATACGGGTTGCTCGCTGCCGCGCACGACGACCGCACTGCGGAATAAAATGCGAGCGATGGGGTTTATTCGCGCTGGCCGGCAGGCGGTCGAGCCGATAAAATTCTTCTGCGCCGCCGAAATTTGGAATTTTCATGTGACCGACACGGCCTTTGAACAAGCGCTTCATGCCCGCACGGCCGAGATGATCGACGCCTGCACCCAATGTGGAAAGTGCGTCGAAATCTGCCCGGTGACAGGCCCGGCCGGCGTCGGCGATGCAACGCCGAAGGCGGTGATTGCCGGCGTGCTCGATATCGTGCGCTTGGGCGGCGGCTCGCCGGCGGCGCAGGCCTGGGCCAAGGGTTGCGCGCTCACCGGCGACTGCATCACGGCCTGTCCGGAGGGCGTCAATCCGCGCTTCCTGCTGGCGATGGCCCGCGTCGCCATGGCGCGAAAGCAAGACGAGCCGCGCGAACGCCGCAAGAAAGGCGTCGAGAACTTCCGTCTGGTCGCCGACGGCGCCAACGTGCTTTCGCGCATGCAGCTCGACGACGCCGAGCTCACGCGGCTCGGCCAGCGCGTGGGCGAGCGGTTGCACAGCGGTTCGACGGCCAAGCCCGGCGAGCGCCCCGATTTTGTGTTCTACACCGGCTGCAACGTGCTCAAGACGCCGCACATCGCGCTTCTGGCGCTGGACATCATGGACGCGCTCGGCGTCACCTATAACGTGATTGGCGGCCCCAGCCACTGTTGCGGCATCGTTCAGGCGCGCACCGGCGATATTGAAGTATCGGGGCGCGTGGCCACCAATTCGCTCGACAGACTGGCGCAAGGGAAGGCCGGCGTCATCTCCTGGTGCGCAAGCTGTCACGTGCAATTCACCGAGACGACGCTGCCGACGATAGAAAAAGTGCGCGGCGCGCGGCCGTTCGAGATGACGCCGTTCATGCTGTTCCTGCAGACGCGCTTTGCCGACTTGCGGCCGCTGCTCACGCGCGCATTGCCGATCAAGGTCGCGCTGCACAAGCATCCGGGCATCAAGGGCGTGGTCGAAGCCGGCACCGCGCTGTTGCGCATGGTGCCGGGCGTGGAGGTCGTCGACCTGCATCAGCCGGCGGTCGGCCTTATGAGCAATTTCCTCAACGCCTTGCCGGAATATAAGCGCGGCCTGCATTTGGCCGAGCTCGAGGCGGCGGAAGCCGCCGGCGTCGATGCGCTGGTGGCGATCTATCATCCCGATCACCGTGACCTGTGCGCGCACGAGCGCGACTGGCCGTTCAAGATCGTCAATATTCTCGACATCGTCGGCGCCAGCATGGGCCTCTCCCACGACGACCACTTCAAGCGGCTGAAGATCCTGCAGGATGCCGACGCCATCGTCGCCGATTGCAAGGACATGATCGCCGCGCACCGGATCGACCCGGCTTTGGCGCGCGAGGTGGTGGTCAAGGCGATGCTGGCGGACCAGCCGTTGCCTTTGCGCGGTCCGGTTGACGGACGCGGGCAGGAGCCCTATATCGCGCGCCGAAGATGACAAGAATGACGCCGCCCATTGCAGCAACGCGCCGCCGCCGCCGTATCGCCACGGCACGGGCGCGCTTTCGCGTTTAAGTCGTCCCCCGTGCCGCCGGATCAGCCGCCGCGGCACTACAACTTTCCGTCCACACTTGCGGTTGGCCTTGCTCCGGTAGTCCTTTAAGACTCTGGATGAGGATTGATCGATGGTCACCAAGGCAAAAATCGGCGTCTTAGGCGCCTCCGGCTATACCGGCTCGGAACTGGTGCGGATGCTGTTGCGACATCCGCGTACCGACATCGTGCTGCTCACCGCCGAGCGCAGCGCCGGCAAGGCGATGCGCGACGTGTTTCCGCAATTCTCGCCGTTCGATCTGCCGAAGCTGGTCGCCATCGAAGGGCTCGATTGGGGCAAAGCGGGGCTCGACGCCGCGTTCTGCGCGCTGCCGCACGCCACCACGCAGAAGGTCATCAAAGATCTTTTGGCGCAGGCGCCGGCCACTAAAATCGTGGACCTGTCGGCCGATTTCCGGCTGGCGGATACGGCGGCCTACGCCAAATGGTATGGCCACGAGCACCATGCGCCGGAGTTGCAGAAGGAGGCGGTCTACGGCCTTACCGAAATCCACCGGCGCGAGATCAAGCAGGCGCGGCTGGTGGCCAATCCCGGCTGCTACACATCCTGTGCGCAACTGCCGCTCATTCCGCTGATCAAGGCCAAGGCCATCGATCTCGACGAGATCGTGGTCGACGCCAAATCGGGCATGACCGGTGCCGGGCGGGCGGCCAAGGAAGCCATGCTGTTCTCGGAAGTGTCGGAAGGTTTCAACGCCTATGGTGTCGGCCATCACCGCCACATGGCCGAACTCGACCAGGAATTCTCGTTGGCCGCCGGGCGGGAGTTGATCGTGACCTTTACGCCGCATTTGGTGCCGATGAACCGCGGCATTCTCTCGACTATTTATGTGCGGGGCCGGCGCGGACGGACGCCGGAGGATCTTCATGTGCTGCTTTTAAAGTTCTACGCGAAGGAGCCTTTCGTCCACGTTCTGCCGTTCGGCGAGACGCCGCAGACGCGGCACGTGCGCGGCTCGAACATGACGTTTATCGGTGTCGCCAAGGACCGCATTCCTGGCCGCGCCATCGTCATTTCGGCGCTCGACAATCTGGTCAAAGGCGCCTCCGGCCAGGCGATCCAGAACATGAACCTGGTGCTGGGCTATCCGGAGGCGATGGGGCTGGAGCAGGTGGCGCTGTTTCCCTGATTCGGCTGTTACAATGGCGGCGCCATCTCGGGAGGCCCCATGTTCGAGGTCAGCAACCAGCCGCCGCCGCTCGAGCCCTATAATTTGTTCGCCAGCGACACTGTGCTGCGCGAGGCGGTCAAGCGCGAGGGCGCCGGCTGGGGCGAGACCCGTCTCAACGCGCTCGGCGCGACGCTGGGCAGACCGGAGACGATCCAGCTCGGCTTTGACGCCAACAAATATCTGCCGAGCCTGCGCAGCTTCGACCGTTTCGGCCACCGCGTCGACGAAGTCGATTTTCATCCGGCCTGGCACGAGCTGCTGACGATCGCCTTGGGCGCGGGGCTGCATTCAGGCCCCTGGGCCGAGCCCAAGCCCGGCGCGCATGTGGCGCGCGCGGCCGGCTGCTACCTGCTCAACCAGATCGAGAGCGGCGTCTATTGCCCGCTCGCCATGACTTACGGCTCGGTGCCGACCTTGCGGCACGCGCCCAAGATCGCTGAGGAATGGCTGCCGAAAGTTCTCGCGCCGAGCTACGACCGGCGCTTCATCCCGATCGGCGAGAAGTCCGGCGCGCTGATCGGCATGGGCCTGACCGAGAACCAAGGCGGCTCGGATCTGCGCACCAATACGACGCGCGCGGAGCCTGCCGGCGGCGGTTTCCGCCTGCACGGCCACAAATGGTTTTTATCGGTGCCGATGTGCGACGCCTTCCTTGTTCTTGCGCAATCGTCCAAAGGGTTGAGCTGCTTCTTCATGCCGCGCTTCACGCCGGACGGCGAGCGTAACGCGCTGCGCATCAACCGGCTCAAGGACAAGCTCGGCAACAAGTCGAATGCCTCGAGCGAAGTGGAGTTCGACGGCGCTTATGCGCAGCTCGTCGGCGAGGAGGGGCGCGGCATCCCGATCATGATCGAGATGGCGGGCTATACGCGGCTCGATTGCTGCATCGGCTCGTCGTCGCTGATGCGGCAGGCCGTGGTGCAGGCGGTGCATCACGCGCGCCATCGCACCGCGTTCCAGAAGAAGCTGATCGATCAGCCGCTAATGACCAACGTGCTCGCGGACTTGTCGCTCGAATGCGAGGCGGCGACCGTGCTCGCCATGCGGCTGGCGCGCGCCTATGACGAGAACGACGAGACTTCGGCGGTGTTCCGCCGCGTGGTCACACCGGCGGGCAAATTCTGGATCTGCAAGCGCGCCCCGGCGGTGACTTTTGAAGCGATGGAGGTGCTGGGCGGTTCCGGCTACATCGAGGAAAGCATCCTGCCGCGGCTCTACCGCGAGGCGCCGGTCAATTCGATCTGGGAGGGTTCCGGCAACGTCATGTGCCTCGACGTGCTGCGCGCGATCGAGCGTACGCCGAAGGCGGCGGAGGTGCTGAGCGCCGAACTCGACGGCGGCGATGTGCGGCTCAAAGCCTTCGCCAAGCGGCTGTTCGATCGTCTGACGGCGCCCGACCGCAACGACGAGTCGCAAGCGCGCGTGCTGGTGCGCGATCTGGTGCTGGGCTTGCAGGCGGCGCTGCTGATCAAACATTCGCCGCCGGCGGTGGCAGATGCGTTCTGCGCGTCGCGTTTAGGCGGCGACGGCGGGGGCGCCTTCGGTACGCTGCCGCGCGGCCTCGACCTGCGGGCGATTGTGGATCGCGCGGGGCCGTCTGTCTAAGAGGTATATTTTGAGTGCGAACGATGCAAAAAAATACCGTCTTGTGTTTCAAATTTGGAGAAAGAACCAAATGCTGCCTTCCGCAAAATATCGGCACGTGATCCTGGCGGCGCTTCTTGCTGTGACGATTTTCCCCTCGCGTCCTTCGCTGGCGGAGTCCTTTGTCGCGGCATCGGAACAACGGTTTCAGCTCGAGTTCGATACCGTGGACGGACATTTTTCGGTATGGAGCCTTGAAGGTCTCCAGTCGGCCAATGCGGTCCGGGCAACGATATCAGTTGAACGGTTTGGCACGCACGAGCGATGGGTTCCTTTCCTCCGGGTAGAAATAAAAAACGTGAAGGCCGCACCGAACCTGTATTGGGGGCTCGTAGCGGGCGGGAAGAAAGGGGGCGGTCCGCTCGCGTTTCAGGCGCTCCAAAGAGATGCTGGCAAGGAAATTCAAAAAGTAGACTTCCGCAAGACGGGCAATCTGAAAGGCAAGATCGCGTTGGAGATTTCGTGGGCAACGCCAGGCAAATTGCTCATTCGGCTGGACAATGAAACACAAGAGCTCCGCCTTCCATCAACGCCAACGTCACTTTAAATAATTTCCGGTACTGGAGACTTCTTTGTCAGCGACTTGGTGCTGGGAAGCGTCGGCCCGTAACACGGCATCTTTGCGTTGGGCGTTTGGCGAGACGCCGTGCCGCTTCCGTAGCTGCGCGCTCGGCCTGGCGACAGAATTGCCGTGGCAATTTGACGATCCTAAAGCTTCCCGAACACCGCCAGCACCAGCGCCACCTGCGCCACAAAGCCGGCCGCGAAAGCGAGCGTGCGCAGCACCGGAACACCGAGCGTGTAGACGATCACATGCGCGAGCCGCGCCCAGAAGTATACCGCGCAGGCGATGGCCGTGCTCTCGGTCGAATGTCCCCTGGCGTCCAGGATCAGCACCAGCGTGGCGAAGATGACGAGATTTTCCACCGCATTGGTGTGGGCGAAATAGAGCCGTTGTGCCCAGGGCGACTGCGGCTTGTCGTTGCGCGAGGGATTGGCCATGGCGCCCATCAGGCCGCGCACCACGATGCGATCGAGAATATAGGGCACCCACATCAGCCCGGTCAGCATGACCGTCAGCGTCAGCCACATCAGTTCCCTGGACATCGCGATCCCCTGTTTCTTGAGTGAGCCAGCGCCCGGCAGATTAGTGGATAGGCGCGCGCCTGTCGCGCCCCGACGGCATCAAGCAGCCGTGATCGCATCAAGCCAGGATCGATCGGGCGATGACGTATAGCCCAACCGCGATGACGATGCCGGAAAAGGTGAGCGCGAGCGCGTGTTTGTAGCCGGCGGCGAGATGATGGGCGAGCCGGGTGCCGAGCAAGCCGCCGAGCGCGCCGCCGACAATGAACAGGAGGGCCAGCGGCCAATCGATCAGTCCGGACCAGGCATAGCTCGCCGCGGTCGTTGCCCCGAAAGCGGTGACCGAAACAAGCGACGAGCCGATGGCGTTGATCAGCGGCATGGCGGTGGCGCCCATCAGTCCCGGTACGATCAGGAAGCCGCCGCCGATGCCGAAAAAGCCGGATAGCGCGCCGACCGCAAAGCCGACGCCGATCAGCAGCGGCAGCAGTTTCGGCATGCTCTCGCGCGTGAGTGCGACGTTCGCATTGCCGCCCGACTTGCGCGGCCGCAGCATCGTCAACCCGATCACGACCATCAGCACGCCGAACAGCATCAGGAGGCGGCTGCCGTCCACCATCTTGCCGAGATGGGCGCCGCCGGCCGCGCCGGCGATACCGGCGAGCGCGAACACCAGCGCGCAGGGCCATTTCACCGTGCGGGCGCGCGCATGGCCGGCAAGATTGGCGGCGGCGCTGGCGGCGACGGCGATCGCGCTGGTGCCGATCGCGACATGCGGCGAGGGGACGCCGACCACATAGACCAAAAGCGGCACGGCCATGATCGAGCCGCCGCCGCCAACCAGGCCGAGCGTGAAGCCGACCAGGCTGCCGGAGGCGACGGCGAGCAGTTCGTGCAGCATGGCGGTCTCGCGCGGTTGGTCGCGTTACGGGATCAGCGGAACAGAGCGGCCAACCGGCTGAGCAAACCACCCGACGGACGTGGGGAGGCGTGGTGCGCGGATTTCACCGATTTTTTGGCCGCACTTTTGGCCGACGTCGGCAGGCCGGCGCGTTTCCATTGTTCTATACCGCCACCCAGCAAGTAAACCTCGCAGTTGGCCGATGCGGCGGCAAGCCGTTTGGCGTTCATATTGGTGCGCGCGCCCGACTTGCAGTGATAGATCAGCACGGTGTCGCCCTCGCGCACCGGATGCTTGGCGTCGATCTGCGACAAAGCGTGATGGCGCGCGCCGGGAATGTTCTCGTGAGCGTGCTCGTTGGCCTCACGGATATCGATCAGCACGGCGCCGTCGCGGACGAGTTCGGCCGCTTGCTCGGGCGATATGGTCTTCATTTTTCTTGCTTCCTTGCTTGCGGGGGTGATGGCAGGTCAGGGGCAATAGATGCCCTTGAGCAGCGCGAGCAGGCGCTGCGCGTTCGGATCGGCGATGCGGTAATACACGGTCTGCGCTTCGCGCCGGGTCGCGAGCAGGCCTTCCTCGCGCATCTTGGCGAGATGCTGCGAGAGCGCCGACTGGCTGATACCGACGGCGTCGACCAGATCGTTGACCGACAATTCATGTTCCAGCGCCAGCCGGCACAGGATCAACAGCCGGTTCTCGTTGGCGAGCAGCTTGAGCAGTTGCGCGGCCTCGCCCGCCTTGCGCTCGAAGTCGGCAAAGCCGGTATCGGCCGCCGGTTTGCGGCGGCGGAGCGCCTGGCTCGGCATGATTGCAGCCTCCATAAATAAGCTTTTGCTAAATTAGGTATTACTAATACAAAAAGCAAGGCGCAACGGCCGCGCGAGCCCGCCCGTGTTGCCGATTATCAGGTCCAGCTTTTCACTTTTACGTAAGACCCCGGCGCGTCTTCGATCGGCGCAAGCTTGCCGCCGCCGATCGTGCGGGCCGGCACGGTTTCGGCGCCCTGGGCCTTGATCCATTCCAGCCAGTCCGGCCACCACGAGCCCGGGTGTTCTTGCGCCGAAGCCAGCCACTTGTCGACATCGGAGCCGGCCGGCTGCGCGCCGGTCCAGTACTGGTATTTCGGCTTGCCGGGCGGATTGACCACGCCGGCGATATGGCCGGAGCCGGCCAGCACGTATTTCACCGGGCCGCCGAAGAATTGCGAACCGTACAGCACCGATTTCGCCGGCGCGATGTGATCCTCCCGGGTGGCGAGATTGTAGATCGGCACTTTCACATTGCTGAGATCGAGCGTCACGCCGGCAATCTGCATTTTTTTCCGGCTGAGATTGTTCTCGAGATAACAATTGCGCAGATAGAAAGAATGATTGGCCGCCGGCATGCGGGTAGCGTCGGAATTCCAAAACAGGATGTCGAATGCGTACGGATTCTTGCCGCGCATGTAATTGTTGATGACGTAAGGCCAGATCAGATCGTTGGAGCGCAGCAGATTGAATGCGGTGGCCATGTTCGACGCATCGAGATAGCCCTGTTCCTTCATCTGCTCTTCCAGTTGCGCGACGCGTTCCTTGTCGACGAACACCATCAGGTCGCCGGCATAGGTGAAATCGACCTGCGCCGTGAACAAAGTGGCGGAGAGCACGCGGTTGTCCTGCTTGGCCGCCAGATAGGCGAGCGTGATCGCGAGCAGGGTGCCGCCGACGCAATAGCCGATCGCGTGCACCTGGCGTTCGCCGGTCGCTGCCTCGACGGCGTCGAGCGCGGCAATCACGCCATCGCGCATGTATTGTTCGAAGCTTTTTCCGGCGAGCTTGGCATCCGGATTGACCCAGGAAACCACGAACACGGTGATGCCGTTGTCGACGCACCACTTGATGAAAGACTTCTCCGGAGTCAGGTCGAGAATGTAGAACTTGTTGATCCAGGGCGGCACGATCAGCAGCGGGACCTTCAGCACCTCCGGCGTCGTCGCCTCGTATTGCAGCAGCTGAATGAGCTCGTTCTGAAAAACTACCTTGCCGGGCGTGAGCGCCAGATTGCGGCCGACTTCGAACATGCCGGGGTCCGACTGGCGAATTTTGAGATTGCCATGTCCGGCTTGGATGTCTTCCGCGAGCATTTGCATGCCGCGCACCAGATTTTCGCCCTTTGCAGCGAGCGTCTCGCGCAGAAGCTCGGGATTGGTCAGCACGAAATTCGACGGCGCGATCGCATTGCCGATTTGCTTGATGTAGAACGCCGCCTTCTGCCGCGTTTGCTCGTCGACCTCGGCGTCCTTCACCAGCCGCTCGCTCCATTGCACGGTGAGCAGATAGACCTGCTTGAGGAAGTCGAAAAATTGGTTCTGCGACCATTCCGGGTCGGCAAAGCGCTTGTCCCTGGGGTCGGGCGCGACGACGGGCGCGGCCTCTTCGCCGGCCAGGCGTTTGGCGGCGACCGCCCAAAGTTCGAGAAAGGCGCGGCCGAGGCTGGTCTGCAGTTCGAGCGCGCGCTGGGGGTCTGCCAGCCAATATTCCAAAACCTGGCCGATGGTCTTGACCACGTCCGTGACGCTGTCGGCCATCTCGTTTTTGATTTTGCCTTCCTCGCGCGGCCTCAGATAGGCGGAGAGCGCCTTGCCGCCTTCTTCGACCATGCGGGCGATATTATGGGCGAAGACCTCGACCTCGGCCGAGCCGATCGCCGGCGTTTGCTTGGGCGTTTCCTTCGGCGTTCCCTTGGCCGCTTCTTTGGCCGGCTCCTTGACCGGCTTCTTAAGCCGTTCCTTGGCCGGTTTGGAGTTGGGCTTATCCATCAGCGTCATGTCGGTCCCCGCCATGAGAATTGGCCCGGACCGCGTCCTCCCGCAAGGTTTGTTTGCGTCGATTGCCTTACAAGCTTCTCACGCGCCGCCGACCTTGCTCCGGCCATATTAGCCGGCTACGAGGCTTATGGTATAATGCATTGAGTCTGCAACGATTTCCCGTTCAGAGGACAAGTATTGCAGCGCGGTATGCAAGTCTTTCACCGATCGCTTTTGATCGCCTTGGGCCTGGCTGGCGCGCTTTCCGCCTGCGTGCCGGCGTCGGTGTTTGAGAAGCTGCCGGGCGACATGGGCGTGCCGGCCGGGACCCCGGAGGCCCCCGCAACGCCTTACCAATATCCGGCCGTTCACGACATGCCGCCGGCCCGCGCGGAGCCGGTCATGACCGAGGAACAGCAAGTAAAGCTGCAAAACGAGCTGAACGCCGAACGCGAGCGGCAGGAAGCCGGCGCCATGCCTGGGCAGAAGACCACCCCGCCTCCGAAAAAAAAGACGCCTACTGCTGTCAAAAAGGACCAACCCGTGGACGCGCAGGATGGCGTCAAGACCAACCCGTGATAAAAGCCTGCCGGGGTAATGCCGGCCGGCTGGACAGGGCAGCCGACCTAAAGGTTTGAGATTATGGAAGACTTCTACCGCATCCGCCGCCTGCCGCCTTACGTGTTTGAAGAGGTGAATCGGGCCAAGGCGCGCGCCCGCAATGCAGGCGCGGACATTATCGATCTCGGCATGGGCAATCCGGATTTGCCGGCGCCCGCCCATGTCATCGAGAAGGTCAAGGAAACTCTGGGCAAGCCGCGAACTGACCGTTATTCGGCTTCACGCGGCATTCCCAAGCTTCGTCTCGCGCAGGCGAAATATTACGAGCGCCGCTTCGGGGTGAAGCTGAACCCTGAGACCCAAGTCATCACGACGCTTGGCTCCAAGGAGGGTTTCGCCAACGTCGCGCAAGCGATCACCGCGCCCGGCGATGTCGTGCTCGTTCCCAATCCGAGCTATCCGATCCACGCCTTCGGCTTCTTGATGGCGGGCGGTGCCGTGCGCTCGGTGCCGTCGGAACCGACGCCGAACTTCTTCCACACGCTGGAACGCGCGATCATCCACTCGATCCCGAAGCCGACCGCGGTGGTGGTCTGCTATCCGGCCAATCCGACGGCCTGGGTGGCAAGCCTCGATTTCTACAAGGACCTGGTCGCTTTCGCCAAAAAGCACGAGATCTTGGTCCTTTCCGATCTTGCTTACGCGGAAGTCTATTTCGACGACAATCCGCCGCCCTCGCTGTTGCAGGTGCCCGGCGCGATGGATATCGCGGTGGAGTTCACCTCGATGTCGAAGACGTACTCGATGCCGGGCTGGCGTATCGGTTTTGCCGTCGGCAACGAACGGGTGATCGCGGCGCTCGGCCGCGTCAAGTCCTATCTCGACTACGGCGCCTTCACGCCGATCCAGGTGGCGGCGATCGCCGCGCTCAACGGGCCCGACGATTGCATCAAGGAAATGCGCGAGGTTTATAAGCGCCGCCGCGACGTGCTGGTGGAGAGCTTCGGCCGCGCCGGCTTCCACGTGCCGTCACCGCGCGCCTCGATGTTCGCCTGGGCGCCGATCCCGGATCCGTTCAAGAGCCTCGGCAGCGTGGAATTCTCGACCTTGCTGGTGGAGAAGGCCGATCTCGCGGTGTCGCCGGGCATCGGCTTCGGCGAATACGGCGAAGGCTTCGTGCGCATCGCGCTGGTGGAGAACGAGCAGCGTATCCGCCAGGCCGCGCGCAATGTCGGCCGTTTCCTGAAATCCGGGCCGGAGCAGCTGCACAACGTCGTTCCGCTCGCCACGCGGCGCTAAATCCATGACCGAAACCTTGAGAGTGGGGGTCGCCGGAGTGGGCACGGTCGGCGCCGCCTTGATCGCTCAGGTGGCGCGCCAGCAGGAGGCGCTCACCGCGCGTTGCGGGCGGCGCATCGAGATCGTCGCGGTCTGCGCGCGTTCGCGCGGCAAGGATCGCGGCGTCGATCTCAAAAAAATGAAATGGTTCGCCGATCCGGTGGCGCTGGCGCGTAGCGCCGACGCCGACGTTTTTGTGGAACTGATCGGCGGCGCCGGCGACCCGGCGAAGAGCGCCGTCGAGGCGGCGCTGGCATCCGGCAAGTCGGTGGTCACCGCCAACAAGGCGCTGCTCGCCAAGCACGGCGTCGAGCTCGCCGCGCTGGCGGAAAAACATCACGCCGCGCTTAATTTCGAAGCCGCGGTCGGCGGCGCCATTCCGATCGTGAAGACGCTGCGCGAGGGGCTCGCCGGCAATTCGTTCGAGCGCATCTACGGCATCCTCAACGGTACCTGCAATTACATCCTCACCCGCATGGAGCAGGATAAGCTGCCGTTCGCGGAATGTCTGAAGGAAGCGCAGCGCCTCGGCTATGCCGAAGCCGATCCGAGTTTCGACATCGAGGGACACGACACCGCGCAGAAGCTGGCGATCCTGGCGAGTCTTGCCTTCGGCAGCAAAGTCGACCAGCGCGCGATCTATGTGGAAGGCATTTCATCGATCGCACCGGCCGATCTTTTCGCCGCCGACGAACTCGGCTATCGCGTGAAATTGCTCGGCGTGGCGGTGAAGACCGACAAGGGCATCGAGCAGCGCGTGCATCCGACCATGGTGCGCAAGGACAGCGCCATCGCCCAGGTGATGGGCGTGACCAATGCCGTCACCGTGGATGTCGAGGGCATCAATCCGCTGACATTGATCGGCCCGGGCGCCGGCGGCGCGGCGACCGCCTCGGCGGTGCTTTCCGATATCGGCGACATTGCGCGCGGCGTGCGCACCGCGCCGTTCGGGCGGCCGGTGGCGCGGTTGCGCAGCGTGCGCAAGGCGCCGATGCAGCGGCACGAGGGCGGCTACTACATAAGGCTGCTCGCCCGCGACAAGCCGGGAACCGCGGCCACCATCGCCAAGCGGCTTGCGCAACAAGAAATTTCGCTCGAATCCATTGTGCAGCGCCACCAGGCGCATGCAGATACCGACACCAAGGCCGGTTCCGTCCCCGTTATTCTCATTACCTACGCAACAACTGAGGATGCCGTGCGCAAAGCCCTTGCGGCGGTGGGGCGCGATAGGGTGATCTCTGGCGTGCCGCAGGTTATCCGGATCGAAAAGAACTGACGGCCGGCTTACGAGCCGGTTTGTTTAAGGGAGTTGAAGAAATGGCATCGATTACCGTGCTGCCCGAACTGCTGCTGGAGCGCATCCTCAGCCTCGAGATCGTGCGCGTGACCGAACGCGCGGCGGTGTCGTCGGCGCGTTTGCGCGGGCGCGGGCAGGAGAAGGCCGCCGACCAGGCCGCCGTCGATGCCATGCGCCGCGAGCTGAACAAATTGCCGATCGACGGCACAGTAGTTATCGGCGAGGGCGAGATCGATGAGGCGCCGATGCTGTTCATCGGCGAGAAGGTGGGCAACAAGACCGGACCGAAAGTCGATATCGCAGTCGATCCGCTGGAAGGCACCACGCTCTGCGCCAAGAACATGCCGGGCGCGATCGCGACCATCGCCATGGCCGACGGCGGCACCTTGCTGCATGCGCCGGACTGCTACATGGACAAGATCGCCATCGGGCCGGGCTATCCGAAAGGCACCATCGACCTTGATGCGCCGGCGGAAGAAAACATCATCCAGTTGGCCAAAGCCAAGGGCGTCAAGCCGTCGGAAATCACCGCCATCCTGCTCGACCGCCCGCGCCACGCCGACAAGATCGCGGCGATCCGCAAGCTCGGCGCCGCGGTCAGCCTGATCAGCGACGGCGACGTGGCCGGCGTGATCCATTGCGCGGATCCGAAAACCGGCATCGACATCTATCTCGGCAGCGGCGGTGCCCCTGAGGGCGTGCTGGCGGCGGCCGCGCTACGCTGCATCGGCGGCCAGATGCAGACGCGGCTGATCATCGATACCGAAGCCTTGCGTGCCCGCACCTTGAAGATGGGCATCAAGGACCCCAAGAAGAAATATGAGATCGAGGACATGGTGAGGGGCGACTGTCTGTTCGCCGCCACCGGGGTGACAAGCGGCGCCATGTTGGCCGGCGTCAAGTTCGGCAAGGAAATGATCGAGACCGAGACGGTGGTGATGCGCTCGGCAACCGGTACGGTACGCTGGGTGCGCGCCGAGCACCGGCAATTCAACAAGTTTCATCTCGGCTAGGGTCCGCATGAAGCGCCTGCTGGCGACCGTCCTGCTCTGTGGCTGCCTGGCGTCGCCGGCATGGGCGCAGGACGCCGGCTCGCCCGAAGCCATGCGCGCGGCGCAGGAACTGGCGGCGATCATCACCGGCGATTCGATTTCGCAAATGAGCAAGTCGGTGACGGCCCAGTTGTGGCCGCGGATCGAAGAGCAATTTGCCGGCAAGGCCGATGCCGCGACGTTGGCCGAATTGCGCAGCGAATTCGAAAACGCGTTGTCTTCGTTCACTACCGACATGATGAAAGACGCGCCCGCGATCTATGCGAAGCATTTCAACGTGCAGGAATTGCGCGACTTGCTCGCGTTTTACAAGTCGCCGATCGGCAAGAAAGCGTTGCAGACGATGCCGCTCGTCATAGCCGACGTCACCGGGTTGATGATGCCGCGTATGGAAGGCTTCCAGCGCGACCTGGCGGCGCGGATCCAGGCGGTCATGCAAAGGCATGGCTATAAAAACTAGCACCGGGGCCGCTGGCGCGACGGCGCGGCTTCCTTCACACTGCAAGCTCTTCTGACATTCGATTCCGGACCGGTATTCCCATGGCGGCTTTGCCCGCAACGGCGATGACTCCAAACGAACGGTTTTTCCTCGGCGTGGAAAAATCGGCGACCGGACGGTCTTGGCGCGACCGCCTGGATGAGCGGGGACAGGCGCGCGCCTTGACCATCGCGCAACGCTCCGGCGTGCCGGAACTGCTGGCGCGCGTGCTGGCCGGACGCGGCGTCGAGCCGGACGCGGTTGCGGCCTATCTCGATCCCAGCATCAAGACATTGATGCCCGACCCGCATGTGCTCACCGACATGGAGGCGGCTTCAGCGCGCCTCGCGCATGCCGTTATCCACGGCGAAAGCGTAGCGATATTCGGCGATTACGACGTCGACGGCGCCACCGCCGCGGCGCTGCTGGCGCGTTATCTGCGCCACTGCGGGCTCGATCCGATCGTGCATATTCCCGACCGGATCTTCGAGGGCTACGGGCCGAATATCGACGCCATCCGGTCCTTTGCCGATCGCGGCGCCAAGCTTTTGGTCACCGTCGATTGCGGGACAACCAGCCACGCAACGCTCGTAGAAGCCAAGAAGCTCGGCCTCGACGTTGTGATCCTCGACCATCATCAGGCCGACGAGGAATTGCCGCCGGCTGCGGCGATCGTCAATCCGAACCGCGCCGACGATCTCTCCGGGCTGGGGCATCTCGCCGCCGTCGGCCTGGTGTTCATCACGCTGGTGGCCCTCACGCGGGAACTGCGGCAACGAAACTTCTGGACCGGCATGCGCGCGGAGCCGGACCTGTTGTCGCTCCTGCATCTGGTCGCGCTCGGCACCGTTGCCGATGTGGTGCCGCTCATCGGTCTCAACCGCGCCTTCGTCGCCAAGGGCATGATCGCGCTGCGCCGCCGCGATAACATCGGGCTGACGGCGTTGATGGACGCATCGCGGCTTTCCGGTCCGCCCGAGCCGTGGCATCTCGGCTTTCTGCTCGGCCCACGCATCAATGCCGGCGGCCGTATCGGGCGCGCCGACTTGGGCGTGCGGCTGCTGCTCGAGGAGGACCCGAGCGAAGCCGCGCGCATCGCCGCCGAACTCGACCGTCTCAATCGCGAACGCCAGCAGATCGAGCTTGCGACCGTCGCGCAGGCGGAGGCCGAAGCCATGGCCGCGCTCGGCCTGGAAGAGAAGGGCGCGGTGGTGGTGACGGCGGCGGAAGGTTGGCATCCCGGCGTGGTCGGCCTGGTGGCGGCGCGGCTGAAAGAACGCTACGGCCGGCCGGCCTTTGCGATCGCGCTCGAGCCGGGCGGCATCGGCACCGGGTCGGGCAGGTCGATCGCCGGCGTCGACCTCGGCCAGGCGGTGCGGCGCGCGGTGCGCGAGAAACTGCTGCTCAAGGGCGGCGGCCACGCCATGGCGGCCGGCATTACGCTGAAGAAAGACGCGCTCGCCGCCTTCCGCGCCTATCTCGAGGAGGCGCTGGCTGCGCCAGTCGAAGCGGCGCGGCGCGAGCGCGGGCTCGCGATCGATGGCGCGGTCAGCGCCGGCGCCGTCAATCTGGCGCTGGTGGATCTGCTGGCGCGCGCGGGACCCTATGGCGCCGGCAATCCGGAGCCGATGCTGGTGCTGCCCGCGCACACGCTCAGCTACGCCGATCTCGTCGGCGAGAACCACATCCGCGCGCGGTTCAAATCCGGTGACGGCAAGATCGTCAACGCGATCGCCTTCCGTGCCGCCGGACAGCCGCTCGGTCAGACGCTGCTCGATAATCGCGGCCGGCCGATGCACGCGGCCGGCCACCTCGCGGTCGACCGCTGGCAGGGCGAGGAACGCGTGCAGATGCGGCTCACCGATGTGGCGCTGAGCTAACGTGCCGGCTGGCGGCGATGGTAGTCTCGCACCGCAAGAATGGTTTACACCGCGTTTCGGCGGACGCGCTCGTATAAAGGTAGAGTTCCCTGGAATTGCCGCCGTTGTCTGACGGAGATTGCCGGTACCTGTGGCCGGTACTTAAGACTGCATTTACGCAAACTCGCGATTTCGCGCCAATTTAAACGGTAGCCTGACCCTGTTCGCCTAGTTTTTGCGCCATGTCGCTTCGCCCGGGTTGGTCCAGTTATCATAACCTTCTCGCCGTCGCGGTCGGACTCACCTGTTCGGCCGCGCTCGCGATCGGCTTGACCATTTTGTGGTTGCGCTCGAATGCGATCGCGGATGCGTCCAGGGATACGGGCAATCTTGCAACGGTGCTCGCCCACCAATTCGAGAATTCCGTGCAATCGATCGATCTGGTCTTGAATGAGATCAGGGACAAGGAGGAACCACGCGCGGTGCAGGAGCCGGATAGTTTCGCCAAACTTTTTGGCGGCGAGGACACGTACCGGTTTCTCATGAGCCGCCAGACACGGCTGCAACAGGCCGAATTTACGGCGCTGGTGGACGCCAACGGAAAGCTTGTGAACACGACGCGGCAATGGCCGACACCGAACGTCAACGTCGCCGATCGCCCTTACTTTCAACACCTCAAGGCCAATGACGAAAAGGGCGTTTACATAAGCAATTCGCTGTTCGACCGCATCAAGGGAATACAGGTCATCATTTTCAGCCGGCGAATTAACGGGCCAAACAATACGTTTCTCGGCGCGGTCGTGATTGGCGTCAGGCTTGCTTATTTCCAGCACATTTACGAATCCATCGCGTCCCTCGCCGATCAGTCGTTTCTATTGTTGCATCGCGACGGCAGCGTCATCGTCCGTTTTCCGGACCGCGGAAGCCGCGCCTACGAGAAAATGCCGGCAGCGTCGCCTTGGTACCAGCTCGTTTCGCAAGGAGGCGGGCAATATCGATCGCCGGGCTATTTCGACAGCACGGTTCGCTTGGTTGCCGTGCGCCCGCTGCACGACTATCCGCTTGTCGTCGATATCGCGGAATCGGAAGCCGCCGCGCTCGCCACCTGGCGTATTCAGGCAATAACCCTTGGTACCGGGGCGCTCTTGGTGATGCTCTGCGTGGCGTTTCTCGTCAGGGCCCAGAGCAAGCAATTCCGTCGTCTTGCGACCTCGGAAGCCACCGTCGAAGCGGCTTTGAACAATATGTCGCAAGGCCTGGCGATGTTCGATGCGTCGAACCGCCTTGTCGTGTGCAATCGGCGCTACCTCGAAATGTACGGGTTATCGGCGGAGATCGTGAAGCCGGGCGCCACGCTTCGCGAACTCGCCGAACATAGGACCGCAACCGGCAGCTTTTGCGGTGAGGAAATCGAGCAATACGTCGCGGATATACAAGCCGCTGTCGATAAAGGCACCGTGTTCGGCAAGATAACGAGCCTGCGCGATGGGCGCATCGTTTCCATTGTGAACCATCCGACCGCGGACGGCGGATGGGTCGCCACCCATGAGGATGTCACCGAACAAAAGCGTGCCGAGGAGCGGATATCCTATGCCGCGCACCACGATGCGCTGACCGGCCTGCCCAATCGCAAACTATTCAGCGAACAGCTCGAGAATGCGCTCAAGCGCGTCCGGCGCGGCGAACGGCTGGCGGTCCTCTATCTCGACCTGGATCATTTGAAACGCATCAACGACACGCTCGGACATGCGATTGGCGACAAGCTGCTCAAGGGAGTGGCCGACCGGTTGCGCGGTTGCGTCCGCGACACCGACCTGGTTGCCCGTCTGAGCGGCGACGAATTCGCCATCATTCAGACTTCGCTTGACCGTCCCGACGATGCCGCGGACCTCGCCATGCGGGTGCGCGAGGCGATCCACGAGCCATTCGATCTCAATAGTCATCAAGTGACGGTCGATATCAGCGTTGGAATTTCCATCGCGCCGAACGACGCGACCGAACTCAACGAGTTGTTGAAAACCGCCGATATCGCGCTTTACGAAGCCAAGAACACCGGACGCGGCACCTATTGTTTCTATCAAGAGGAAATGAATGAGCGCATGCAGTCCCGCGACAAGCTGGAGCGGGATTTGCAAAGCGGGCTCGCCAACGGCGAGTTCGAGCTGTTCTATCAGCCAGTCGTTACGCTCAACGAAAACAAGGTCAGCTCCTTCGAGGCGCTTTTGCGCTGGCACCATCCGACGCGCGGCATGGTCTCGCCGACCGAGTTCATTCCGATCGCCGAGGAGACCGGCCTCATCGTGCCGCTGGGCGAGTGGGTCTTGCGGCAGGCTTGTGCCGAGGCCGCGAAATGGCCCGATCCCATCGGCGTCGCGGTCAATATCTCGTCCATTCAATTGGCCAACAAGAACCTGACCAATGTGGTCCTGGGCGCGATTGCATCATCCGGCATACCGGCCGAAAGATTGATCCTTGAGATTACGGAATCCGTCTTTCTGCAAAACACATCCGCCAATCTCGCCACGCTGAAGCGCCTGCACGAACTCGGCGTGCGGTTTTCCATGGACGATTTCGGCACCGGCTATTCTTCGCTTGGCTATCTGATGAGCTTCCCCTTCAGCAAAATCAAGATCGACCGGAGTTTCATCGCCGATCTGACGGAGAAGAAGGAATCGCGGGCGATCGTACGCGCGATTACCGATCTGGCGCGCAGCCTTGATATGCAGGTCGTTGCCGAAGGCGTCGAAACATCGCTGCAGTTGGAGCAACTGCGGCGATTGGGCTGTACGGAAATCCAGGGCTATCTGATCAGTCAGCCGCGGCCGGCCGCGGAGATACGGCAATTCTTCCCGCCGATCAGTGATGGCGCCGCAGGCAAGACAAGTCAGGTTGCCTAGCCGCACGCGGACGTTTGCGCTCGCCGCAGAGAAGACTTTTCATTCCTCCGAGGCTAAGCTTGGATCCGGAATCGTTCCGGGTCGAAGGAGGAAACAATGATAAAAAAGTCGCTCGTTGTCGTCGCCGCCATTCTCGGTTGCGCAATCGCCGCGCCGGCGGCGCGCGCGGCGTGGCCGGATCATCCCATCCGCTTTATCGTCGGCTTCGGGCCGGGCGGCGCCAATGACCTGATCGCGCGGTTTGCGGCCGAGGGCGTCGGCAAGCAGCTTCATCAGACGGTTATCGTCGAAAACCGGCCCGGCGCCGGCGCGGTGATCGGCACCGCCTACGTCGCGCATTCGCCGCCCGACGGCTACACGTTTCTCGTCGGTGCCGCGAGCACGATCACCAACAGCCTGCTGCTGAAAGATCTGCCCTATCAAGATTCCGAACTGGTGCCGGTCGGCATGATCGCGGTGGCGCCTTCGACCATCATCGTCAATCCGAGCGTGCCGGCGAGCAACATGAAGGAGTTCATCGCCTGGGCCAAGGCGCAGGGCGGCAAAGCCACCTGGTCGACGGCCGGCAACGGCTCAACGCCGGAATTCGTCGGCGAGATGATCAAGGAGGCGGCCGGCGTCTCCTTCACGATCGTGCCCTACCGCAGCGGCGGCGACAGCGTGAATGCCGTGATGGCGAACAATGTCTCGGCGACGTCGGAGGCCAGCATCGTCGTGGTGCCGAAGATCAAAGGCGGACTGCTGAAGGCGATCGCGACGACCTATACCAAGCGCATCAGCATCTATCCGTCGATCCCGACAACGGCGGAGCAGGGCTACCCGACCGTGCAGATCGGCCACTGGGCCGGTCTCTACGCGCCGCGCGGCACGCCGCAAGCGGTCATCGAGCGGATGAATGCCGCATTGCAGGCGGCGCTCAACACCGACGAGGTGAAAGACAAGCTGATCAAAACCGGCATCGAGCCGGCGGGCGGCTCGGTTGCGGATTTCGTCGCCTTCACCAAGACGGAACGGCAGCGCCTGAGCGAGCTCGCGGCCAAGATCAAGGTCACCAAGGAGAAGTGAGCGGCGTCAGCCGGCCGCCAAGGCCTCGGCAATTTGCTCGGCGCGCGCCAGCTTGTCGGCGCCGAGCACGAGATTGACGATCGCGTCGGCCTTGGCGGCGCTGACCGCGTGGGTCGCGAGCTTGTTGAACTTCTGGACGATGTCGGCTTCGGACGCGAAGCTCTTTTCGCTGCCGCGCGGCGCCTCGACCGTCTGCTCCAGCTTGGCGCCGTTTTTGAGCAGCACCTCGACGCGCACCATGTGGCGGTAGCCCGAGCCGCGCGCGGTGATCGACGGGTCTTCCAGCACGCTGACTTTTTTCGACAGGTCGATGCGCCGTTTGTCGTCGACGATGTCGTCGGTGAACTGATCGACGAACACGTCGCCTTCGATGAGCAGGGTGGCGACGCAGAACGGAAGATTCAGTTGCGCCGATGTCAGGCCCTGCGGCGTATAGGGCCAGCCGACGTGCTCGACCGTCACATGCGAGCCGTGCACCACGATGGACGCGATATCCTCCGGACCGAACGGCGTCTTTGCCTGCATCATGCGGATGGCGTCGAGCGTGGTGTGGTTGCTGCCGACGCAGGAATAGAATTTCAGCGCAATGCCCATCGTTTCCCATTGCCGGCCGAGCTCCGACGACAGTTCGTCGAGATTGAAGCGGTCGGTCGAGCGCGAGAAGGTCGTGCAAAAGCCGCCATAGGGCGATTCGAAGACGTCGACGATGCCGGTGAAGCCGGCCTGCGCCAGCAGCGCGCCGTAAAGCCCGCTTTGCGCCGCGCGCCCGGCATGCATGCGCTTGACCATGGCGCCGTATTGCGCGGCCATCAGTCCGGCGGCCTGCGTGCCGGCGATGCCGAGCGCGTGCACGGCCTGGTCGGTGGTCAGGCGCAAGGCGGCGGCCGCGCCCGCCGCGGCGGAAAACACGCCGACGGTCGCGCCGGAATGCCAGCCCTGTCCGATATGCTGCGGACCCATGCATTTGCCGACGCGCGGGCCGATCTCGTAGCCGGCGACCGCCGCACGCAGGAAGTCGCGGCCGCTCATGCCGGGGTGCAACTCGGTTACCGCAAAGAGCGGCGGCAGGGTGACCGCGCCGACATGCAGCACGCCCTGGCGGTGCACGTCGTCGAGCTCGAAGCTTTGAATGAGCGTGCCGTTGACCAGCGCGGCATGCGGCGCCGACAGCCGCTCCGACGTTCCCCAGACGCGGCAGGCTTGGGTGGTGTCGAGTGCGCCGAGCGTTGTGCGCAGGATGCGGCTCCATTCGAGATCGGTGCCGTAGAGCGCGCAGCCGAGCGAATCCAGGATCAACAGTTTGATGCGGCCGATGACGTCAGGCGGAATGTCTTCGTATTCGATATGCGAGATGAATTGCGCGATGGCGCGGGTATGCGGATTGGCGCTTGAGCCTGACATGCGTGATTTCCAGTGAGCCGGATCGGGTTATGAGTATTTTTTTTCGAGATCGTCGAAGCGCGGCTTGTCGACCAGCCGCTGCCGTTCGGTAAAACTGGCGAGTTCGCCGGCGACGCCGTCGAGCGAGCCGCGCGCTTTGAGGTGGCCGAGCACCTTCTGCATGCCGGCGAGCGAGGCCTGCAGCGCCGCGTTGGCGTAGAGCACCATCGAAAATCCCATTTGCTCCAGCTCGGCAAGCGGGATCATCGGCGTCAGGCCCCCGGCGACGATGTTGATCAGTTGCGGCACGGCGAGACGCTTGGGGATTTCGGCAATCTGTTCCTTGGCGCGCGGCGCTTCGACGAAGGTCATGTCGGCGCCGGCCTCGATATAGGCGGCCGCGCGCTCCATGGCGTCGTCGAAGCCGTTGACGGCGATGGCGTCGGTGCGCGCCACGATGACGAGATCGGGATCGTTGCGGGCGTCGACGGCGGCGTGGATCTTCTGCACCATCTCGGCGCGGGGAATGACGCTCTTGCCGGAAAAATGGCCGCACTTCTTGGGAAAATCCTGGTCCTCGAGCTGAATGGCGTTGGCGCCGCTGCGCTCGAGCACCTGAATGGTGCGCCCGACATTGATCGGGTTGCCGAAGCCGGTGTCGGCATCGACGATCAGGGGCAGGGCGACGACGTCGCGCATCGCGCTGACGTGGCTGGCCAGTTCTGTCAGCGTGATCAAGCCGATATCCGGCATGCCGAGGAAGGTGTTGGTGACGCCGGCGCCGGTGACGTAGATCGCCTGGAAGCCGAGGTCCTCGATGACGCGCGCGGCGAGCGCGTTGGCCGCGCCGGGCAAAAGAACGGCCTTTCGCTCGCGCAAAAGTTCGCGAAGCCGTCGATTGCAACTGTCTTTCATTGCCGTCTCTTTCACTATCGCCATTCAGGGATGGCGCGCTTAGCGGGCGTCCCAGCTTCTAACCCTGAGTGGGCTGCCTGCGAAAGCCCCGATCACGCCAGGGCGGCCGCCGCGGCCATCGCCTCCGGCACCACATCGTGGTCGTAGAGCGTCTTGCGGAACGCGGCGTGGGCGGTGATCTCGGCGTCGCGCACGCCGAGGTCGGAATAGGCCGAATCGTAGCGCATGCCGTTCTCGCGGGCGCCGCGCTGGACCTGCGCCACACGCTCGCGGCGCAGCCGCTCATAAGCGACGAGGGCGGCGGGCGCTGTCGCCAGGTTTGCGCGCGCCAGGATCGTCGCCAGCGCCATGCCGTCTTCGATCGACTGGTTGGCGCCTTGTCCGAGATGCGGCAGCATTGGATGCGCGGCATCGCCGAGCAAGGTCAGCCGTCCCTTGGTCCAGGTCGGCAGCGGCTCGCGGTCGTAGAGCGCCCAACGGAAGGTCGCCTGCACTTGGCTCAACAAGGACTCGATGCGCGGATCCCAGCCGGCGAATTCCGCACGCAACACATCGGGGTCGCCGGGAGCGGACCACGATTCCTTCATCTCCTGGTCCGCCGGCACGAAGCCGACGTAATTGATGAGCTTGCCGGCGCGCAGCGGAAAGCTGAGGAAGTGTTTGCCTTTGCCGAGCCACATCAGCCAGCAGTCGGTCGGCCAGTTTGGCACGCGCTCACGCGGAACAATGCCGCGGTAGGCGACCGATCCGTGAAAGACAGGATTGGAGGGCGGGTACACGTAAGGGCGGAACTCGGAGTGGATGCCGTCGGCGGCGATGACGAGGTCGCCTTCGGCGACGGCGCCATTCGCAAACGACACCCGGGCGACGCCGCCGGTCTGTTCGAAGGAAGTCGCGCGGTGTCCAGTGCGCACCACGCCGGCGGGCAGGGCCTTGGCGAGAAAATCGACGAAGTCGGCGCGGTGCATGCCGAAGGTCGCGTTCCAGCCCGACGAGTTGGTCACCTGCACCGGCGCGATGGGGGCGCCGTCATGGCGGTAATAATAAGAGCCGGAGCCAACTTTGGCCCCCCATTTCTCCACCGAAGGTCCCAGCCCCACCCGCTGCAACTGGCGCACGCTGTTCGGTGTCAGGAACACGCCGGCCCCGACCTCGCCGAGGGCAGGCGCTTGCTCGTAGACCGACACGTTGAGGCCCTGGGCGATCAGCGCGTTCGCGGCGAACAAGCCGCCGATACCGCCGCCGACGATCACGATACCGGGCCGTTTCTCCACCATCATCTCACCTTTCGCTCGGAGCGAAATTCGAAAGTGCAGAACACGCCGTAATGATCGGATGCGAGGTCGAGGCCGTTGTTGCCGTCAAAGACGACGGTGCAATCTTTCGGCATCAGACCGCCGGCGGCGAAGATGTAGTCGATGCGCTGGTCCCGCGTCGTCGAAGGATGGACGTAAGGATTTTTGCGCACCCAGGTGAGGCCCGGATCGCCGGGGCCTGCTTTGGCGTAGCAATCGCGAAATCCGATGGCGCTATCGCGCACGGCAAGCACGGCCGGCGAATCCGGGTCGTCGTTGAAATCGCCGCAGAGGATCGTCGCGTCAGGCGCGCCAAAGCGCTCGATCGCGGGCAGCAAGACGTCGGCCTGCGCTTTGCGCTCGGCGAGCCACTCCAGCCGCCAGGAGAGATGCGTATTGGCCACCAGCACCGGCCGGCCATCGATCCGCATTTCCGCCAACAGGGCTTGCCGCGGTTCGTCCTCCGGCACGTCGGGCAGGGCGACACTTTCCGACCGCTCGACCGGAAAGCGCGACAGGATCGAAAGCTGCTCACGATCGACGGCGTGCGCGAGACCGCAAGCTTCCGCGGCAAAAGCGGATTGGCGCCGCCGCGTGCGCGGGTCGAGTTCGATTTCCTGCAGACAGACGATGTCCGGGCGAAGCGTCTTCAGCCCGGCCGCCAGTGCGGCCATGCGCGGCGCCAGCGGCTCGCTGATATTCCACAGATTGAGCGTCAGCACGCTAAAACGCATCGGCATTCTTCCGGTTGCAAGACGCGGGGCACGATCCATTTAACGCCAAGCTTGTCAAGTCGCGGGCGGGATGAAACAATTCGCGCGGCCGCGCCGGCACACGCAATCAGAACAATTAGGCGCGAAGGGGAGGACGTCTGTCATGTCGGGTTTCAAACGAGCTGCTATTGCCCTACTTGCGCTCGGCGCGCTGAACACCGGCCCGGCAAATGCGCAAACCTATCCAGCCCGCGATATCACGTTCATCGTCGCGTTCGCGCCGGGCGGCGTCGCCGATACGCTGGCGCGCCTTGTCGGCAAGGGCTTGGGCGAAAAGCTGGGGCGGACAGTCGTCGTCGAGAATCGCGGCGGGGCCGGCGGCAATATCGCGGCAGCGGCGGTCGCGCGCGCGACGCCCGATGGCTATACGCTGCTGGTCACCACCACGGCGGTGGCGATCAACGAGACCTTGCGGCCAAACAAGGGATTTGCGGCCAGCGACCTGAAGCCGATCGCGATCGTGGCCTCGAGCCCGGAGGCGTTTGTAACCGGCATGGGCAATCCGGCCGCCAATCTTGCCGATTTTCTGAAAGCGGCGAAAGGCAAGAGCATCACCTTCGCCACCGCCGGCGTCGGCAGCGGCTCGCATATCGCGGCCGAGTATTTCTTCAAGGAGATCGCCAAGGTTCAGGCGGTGCACGTGCCGTTCCAAGGCGGCGCGCCGGCGATCGCTGCCACCATCGGCAACCAGGTCGATCTGATGGCGACGACTCTGGGCGGCGGCGCGGCGTCGCAGATCGCGCATGGCAAGTTGAAAGGTTTGGGCGTCGCCAACGCCAAACGCGTGTCGGTCACGCCGAACGTGCCGACTTACGCCGAGGCCGGCTATCCGTTCGAAGCCGCGTCCTGGGTCGGCGTGTTTGCGCCGGCGGGTACTCCCGCGGAGATCACAACGAAACTCAACGCCACGATCGAGCAGGTGATGAAGGATCCGGCGCTGCAGCAGAAACTCACCGCCATCGGCTTCGATCCGATCGAGGGATCGCAAGCGCAGGCCGAGAGCTACTTCAAGGGCGAAGTGGCGAAGTGGGGCAAGATGGTCAAGACGCTGGGGCTGTCGATCAAGTAAGCGCCGCAGCTGATTACGCGTAGTGTTGAATTGGCGGCGAACGGACACACAACGTGAGCGTTCGTTCGTTTCGCTTGTTAATCCAGATTGATATTAAGAGGACATAAATTCGGGCCGTCTCTTTGTTCGACTTAATGGTTTCATAATAGCAGCTTGATAGCCAAGCGGTCAGTTGAAGCTCGGGTGGCGCAGTGGCCGCTCGTGGTAGTTCCCGCCGCTGCGCCTGCAACTCCACGGTTGTCTTATGAAAGCGATTGCTACGCCGACCGACACCGAAGTGTTCTTCCACGAAGACGACATCATTGTTTCCAAGACCGATATCAAGGGCCGCATCACCTACGCCAATCAATCGTTCTGCCGAACCGCCGGCTATAGCGAGGCCGAGTTGCTCGGCCAGCCACACAGCATCATTCGCCACCCCGACATGCCGCGCGCGGTGTTCAAGCTGTTGTGGGATACGGTTTTGGATAAGCGTGAGATTTTCGCCTACGTCAAGAACATGGCGAAGAACGGCGACTTCTATTGGGTGTTCGCGCACGTCACGCCGTCGTTCGACGGCGACCGCAACGTCATCGGCTTCCATTCCAGCCGGCGCGTTCCCGACCGCAAGGTCGTCCAGAACACGATCGTCCCACTCTATTCGGAAATTTTACGCGAGGAAAAACGGCATCAGAACGGGCAGAAAGAGCTCGCCGCCGGATTCGATTTCGTCGTCAATTTTCTGAAGTCAAGGAACACGACCTATGATGCGCTGGTCTTCTCGCTTTGATGCTTCCGCGCGGGCGCTGACGCTCGGCGCGGTCGCGCTGGCCGCATCGGCGTGCGCGGCCGTTGCAAGAGTGTCCGGCTACGGCCTTGTCGAAGACGGCGCGATTGCCCTGTCCGTGATCGCTGGCGTCACGCTGCTTGTCGTTTTGGCGCGAGGCGAACGCAAGGAGACGGGCGATGTCAGCGCCGAAACCGAAGTCATCAGCAGGATAGAAACGGTCTGCGAGGCGATCTGCAAAGGGGATTTCGAAGCGCGCATCGTCGGCATCAAAGAGACCGGCAGCTTGGCCGACGCCCAGCACAAAGTGAACGACATGATCGACCGCTGCGACGCGTTCGTGCGCGAAGCGACGGCGAGCCTCGAGGCGGTATGCCGCAATATCTATTACCGGCGCATTTTCCACGGCGGGCTGCAGGGCTCGTTTCGCGTTGCCGCGGACATCATCAACAACTCCGTGAAAGCGCAGGAGGCCGCTGTCGAACAGGCGCGGCGTGACGAAGGCGTCATGCGCTCCAAAATCGTCGGCACGATTGCGCAGGGGCTGCACGGCCTAACCGAAGGCGATTTGACCTTCCGTATGGACGATCTTCCGGCGCAGTACATCCAGCTTGAAGGCGATTTCAACGGCGCCATGACGGGGTTAGGGGAGGCGATCGGCGCAATCGCGACGGCCGTGCGCGAAGTAACGAGCGCCACCGGCGAAATATCCTCCGGTACCACCGATCTGTCGCAGCGTACCGAGGAGCAGGCTGCCGCCTTGGAAGAAACCTCGGCTTCGATGGAGGAAATCTCGGCGACCGTGAAGACGAACGCCGAGAACGCCCGGGCTGCCAGTATCTCCGCCGGAACGACCCGCGAAGTTGCCGACCGCGGCGGCGAGGTCGTCACCCAGGCGATCGAAGCCATGGCACGGATCGAGGGATCATCACGCAAAATCGCCGATATCATCGGCGTCATCGACGAGATCGCGCGGCAGACCAATCTGCTGGCGCTCAACGCCGCCGTTGAGGCGGCGCGCGCCGGCGAGTCGGGCCGCGGCTTCGCGGTGGTGGCGACCGAAGTCCGCAGCCTGGCGCAACGGTCTTCGCAAGCGGCGAAGGACATCAAGGACCTGATCGCCAAGTCGACCGGACAGGTGAAAGAAGGCGTCGATCTGGTCAATCGCGCAGGCACCGCGCTGCATGATGTGGTTGAGTCGATCAAGGGTGTGGCGGATCTCGTCTCGGAAATCGCCAAAGCCAGTGTCGAGCAATCGACCGGTATCGAGGAGATCAACAAAGCGCTGAACCAGATGGATGAGATGACGCAGCAGAATTCGGCGCTGGTCGAGGAGAATGCCGCTGCCGCCAAAACGCTGGAGCAACAAGCCTTGGCAATGGCTGATCGCGTGGCGTTTTTCCGGTTTAGCGAACATGCCGGCGGCGGGTCGATAAGCGGCGACATCGATCTGGACGCGGCCATCGAAAAGCATGCGGAATGGAAGGTGAAGCTTCGGTCCGCTATCGTTCACTGCGAGCGGCTCGACGCCGCGACCATTGCGAAAGACGATTGCTGCCAACTCGGAAAATGGCTGCACGGCGCAGGGAAAGCCAAGTTCGGCAACAAACCCGAATTTCGGCCGCTGGTCGCGTTGCATAAAGCCTTCCATGCCGAGGCCGGGAAGGTCTCAGAGCTCATTAATGAAAAGAGGTATGCCGAGGCAGAACGGGCGCTGGGCAACGGCACAAAATATGCTCATGCCTCTGTTTCCGTTCGCAATGCAATTGCATCGCTCAAAACGGCTGCCGCCGCTTGAATACGATCAAAGCCTGAATTGAGCAGGATCCTGACGCGCCGGGCGAACCGATAACGCCGAAGACGAACGTGCTGGCGGCGTCAGCGCTCAGCGCTTGCGCACTTTCTTGCAGAACACGTCGTAGATCGCGCCGATGATGGTGCGCGCGTCCTCGCTGGCGAGACTGTAATAGATGACCTTGCCGTCGCGCCGCGTGGACACCAGTCCGTCCGCGCGCAGCCGCGCCAACTGCTGCGATACCGTCGGCTGGCGCAGGTTGAGCTCGTGCTCCAGCTCGCTCACCGACTTCTCCCCCTCGGCGAGGATGCAAAGGATGACGAGCCGGCTTTCGTGCGCGAGCGCCTTGAGGAAGTCGCTCGCGCGCTTGGCGTTGTCGACCATGCGATCGAGCTCGCGCTGATGGCTGCGGGTTTCCAGTCGTTGCAATTCCATGCGTACACCAATGTTGACGCCACGCCGCATAAGACGACAGGCGGTCAGTCGTTTGCGCGTAGGGTCTTTTCAACCAGCTGCGCGTGTTCATCCCCCGTCGCGGATGCATCGAGCTTTTTCATGAGCGCGCCGAGCAAGCCCCAGAAGTTGTCGTCGCCGGGATAACCGCGTATGCGGCCGATCTCGCGGCCCCTGTCGACGAGGACGAATAGCGGCGTCAGCCGTTCCCGTTCGATGAATGCCAAGTCCGGCGGCAGGGTTCGGGCAGTATCCACACGTCGCAGCGGCGCGCGCAAGCCTTCTTCGGTCTTGCCGTAAATCGGCGCGATCTCGCGATCGAAGGCTTCGCACCAGGCGCAGCCGGCCTGTTCGAACATCACGAGTTCGGCGGCGCGCGCATTCGACAAGCCCAATGCAATAAAAATTGCGCCGAACAGCGCGGCACGAGAAAAAAATTCTGATATTCGCGAGTTGGTCGCCAACTTCATTCTCTTGGCCAAAAAACGCCGTTTGAATCGCGCGAAATATATCACAAAACAAGAATATGTCGATGGAGCGGCGCGGCTAGCCGAAGCGGAACGCCAGCAGGTTATCGAACGAACGCAGTTCGATCAGGACGCGGTGCAAGAGGTCGCTGTCGCGGCTGGCGATGGCTTTTGGAATGAGCGCAAGCCCGGCCTTGGCGCCGTCGATCAGGCGGCGGAATTCCGGTGCCTTGCGCAACGCGTCGCCGGCCATGCCGTCGCAGCGATCGAGCACGGAACCGTAGATCGAGGCCTTGCTGGCGATGCCGAAGCGCGTATCCGACTTCGTCCAGTCGAGCGCGCGGTCGTTGTAAACCATCAGCGCGTCCATGGCGGTATTGGCATCGCGCACGCAGTCGGCCAGCACGGTGACGCCGGCGGCTTTGCGTAAATTGTAAAGGTCGCCCCGGATGCCATCGAGCGACTGGCTTGCGGCTTCGGGACGGCCAGTCTTGAGCATGAGGTCGGCGGCGACCAGGCGGGTGCTCACCATCGTCCAGAGCATGCCGTAGAGTGCGACGCCGTCGAAAGCGTCCGGCCGCTTGCCGGCGAAGCGTTGCTGCAACGCGGTCCAAGCGTCGCGCAGGCGGTCGATCTCGAGCGAGGCGAGATCGACATTGCCGGTGCGCAGGTAGCCGATGGCCACCCGGTTGTGCGATTCCGCCGCTTCCACGGCGGCATTGAAGTCGGCCAAATCGCCGGCCTTGGCCGCGCCCGCCATTAGGGCGAGCGCAAGGCATGCAGCGCGGGCAATACGGGGCAGCATCGGTCTTCACCAGATTTTGACGCGAAGCGATATAGGTTCCAGAATATAAGCCGCGGCGGGCGGGGCGGCGAGGGCCGTTCGCCCGCGTGGTTTACGAGACGGCACCATGACGACACGGCGAAATCTGCTGATCGGCGCGGCATCCCTGGCGGCGCTGGGCGCCGCAGGCGCGCGCGCGGCGCCGATCCTGACCGACGACGGGCTCTACAAGGAGCCGTGGTTCCTGGAGAGCTTTCTCGAAATCGCCGACGATCTGGACGCCGCGCACAAGGAAGGCAAGCGCTTCGCCATCATGTGGGAGCTGAAAGGCTGTCCCTATTGCAAGGAGACGCATTTCGTTAATTTCGCGCGCCCCGATATTGCCGGCTACATCAAGGCGAATTTCGAGGTGCTGCAACTCAACATCATCGGCTCGCGCAAGGTGACCGATTTTGACGGGGCCGAAATGTCGGAAAAGGCGCTGGCCGCCAAATATGGCGTGCGTTTCACCCCGACTTTCCAGTTTTTCCCGGAGCGGGCCGGTCCGCTCAAGGCGATGGAACCCGCCAAACGCGAGGTGGCGCGCCTGCCGGGCTATATGCGGCCGGACGATTTCCTCGCGATGTTCCGCTACGTCCGCGAAAAAGCCTACGAGAGCAAGAGTTTCCGCGATTTCGTCAAAGCGCTGCCGAGTTGAGCCTGCGGCGGGCCGGGCGGCGGAGTGATATTCTTTTTTGTGAATATGATTTGAAACCGCCGCCGCCCGCGGCTATGGTCGCGTCCGGGCGGGGCCTGTTCTGTCTGCCCCAAAACGATAAACAGGGAGGATTGATCGATGCGACAGCTATCCCGTCGCGCAGCACTTTTGCTCGGTGCCAGCGGCGCGGCGCTCACGGCCCTTGGCTGGGGCGGCAGCGCGCATGCCACCGCCAAGGAAGCGGCGGACCAGGTCGCCAAATTCACCGGCGGCAAGACGGCCCAGAAGGGCAAGATCACCATCGAATTGCCTGAGATCGCCGAGAACGGCAACACCGTGCCGCTGTCGGTCGCGGTCGACGCGCCGATGACGGCCGACAACTATGTCAGCGACGTCATGGTGTTGTCCGAGGGCAATCCGAACCCCGGCGTGGTCACGTTTCACTTCTCGCCGATGTCCGGCAAGGCGCAAGCCTCGACCCGCATCCGGCTCGCCACCACGCAGAACATCGTCGTGGTCGCCAAGACCAACAAGGGCGAATACTTCACCGGCGAGAAGCTGGTGAAAGTCACCATCGGCGGCTGCGGCGGCTGATCAACAAGAAATTTGGGAGAAGAATCATGGCGGAAAAACCGCGGCTCAAGCTTCCGAAGGAAGCCAAAAAAGGCGAACTCATCGAGATCAAGACGCTGATGCCGCACATTATGGAGTCGGGTCAGCGCAAGGATAAGGACGGCAAGACGATCCCGCGCAAGATCATCAACAAATTCACCGCCGAGTTCAACGGCAAGCCGGTGTTCAGCGCCAGTCTCGAACCGGCGGTCGCGGCGAACCCCTATATGGAATTCTACGCCAAGGTGGAGGAGAGCGGCACGTTCAAGTTCACCTGGACCGATGACGACGGCACAGTCACCACCGCGGAACAGAAAATCACCGTGGGCTGACGGACGTTCCGCGCCGGTGCGGGACGCCATAACGACAACAATTCGTTCGGGGAGGAATCGATGACTCGTGGAGGGATTCTGGCGAGCAGCGCCGCCGCCATCGCATTGATCGCGGCCGGCGCGTTTGGTCTGACGGCCGCTGCTTATGCGCAAGCCAAGGGCAAAGCGGCGCCGCTCGAGCTCAAGGGCGATGCGTCGGCGCGGCCATACGTGCGCTATTCCGGCTGGCCGAAGCGCGATGAAGGAAAATGGAACACGCTGGCCAAGCTCGGTTCGCCGCCGGGGCCGACGGCGGCGCGCAAGATCGCCGGTCCGATCACGGGCGACGCGGCCAAGGGCGCCAAGCTGGTGGCCGACCGCACTCGCGGCGGCTCGTGCCTTGCCTGCCACGTGATGGGACCGGCCGGCGGCGCCAACCTGCCGGGCAATGTCGGGCCGGATCTGTCGGAAATCGGCAATGCCGGGGTCACCGACGAGCAGCTGTTCAACTTCATCTACGACGCGCGTGTCTATAACGCCGAAACCGTGATGCCGCCCTGGGGCAGTCACGGCGTGTTCAACGACCAGGAAATCAACGACATGGTCGCGTTCCTGAAGACGCTGAAATCGCCGGCAGCGTTCAAGACCGTGCTCGACGACCCCAACAAGCGTCCGGCACCGGTCGAGAAGCGCGAGAATCTCGACGCGATGGAAAATCCCGGCATGTGGGCGCTCGACAAGGCGGCCGTGCTTTGGAAGACGCGCGGACCGGCGGGATTTTCCTGCAGCACCTGTCACAGCGATCCGAAAACGGCGTTCAAGACCTGGGCGGCGTCGATGCCGAAATGGGAGCCGCGGCTGAACAAGGTGCTGGGCGTCGAGGAGTTCATCACCCGTCACGCCAAGGCCACCACCGGGGCGACCTGGCTCATGGAAACCGATCAGAACCGCGAGATGTCGGTCTACCTGCATAATCTCGCCAACGGCGCGCCGATCAGCGTCGACACCACCAGCCCCGAGGCGAAGGCGGCGATCGAGCGCGGCGCGGCGCTCGCCAACCGCAAGCTCGGCGAGCTCAACTTCGCCTGCACCGATTGCCACGGCAAAGCGGCCAATCACTGGATCCGCGGGCAATGGCTGGGCGAGCCGAAGGGCCAGTACGACCACTTCCCGACCTGGCGCACCAGTCTGTTGGCGATCTGGGATATCCGCCAGCGCTTCCAATGGTGCCAGGTCAACATCCGCGCCGACGAGTTGCCGGCCGACGCCAAGGAATACGGCGACCTGGAAATCTATCTGGCCTCGCTGAACAGCGGGCTGAAGCTGAGCGTGCCCGGCATCCGGCATTAGCACCCTGTCATTCCGGGGAGCGCCTTACGGCGTGCCCCCGGAATCCAGGCGCACAACAGGGCCTTCGTATGGTTCGGAATTCCGGGCCCGGCGTTTCGCGCCGTCCTGGAACGACGGAGTAGGGATTCAATGATCACACGGCGCGAAATACTTCAGGTCGGTGTCGCGACTGCGGCCCTGATGGCCGGCGGCGGCGGATTCACGCGCGCCATGGCGCAGCAACGGCTGAGCGAGGCCGAATTGTTGAAATTCGACGCGCTCGGCAACGTCACGCTGCTGCATGTCGCCGACATCCACGGCCAGTTGATGCCGGTCTATTTCCGCGAGCCGTCGATCAACCTCGGCGTCGGCGCGGCGCGCGGACAGCCGCCGCATCTCACTGGTGCGGATTTTCTCACCCACTTCGGCATTCCTGCAAAGTCCGCCGCGGCCTATGCGCTGACCTCCGAAGATTTCTCGGCGCTGGCCAAGACCTACGGCCGTATCGGCGGGCTCGACCGGCTGGCGACCGTGGTCAAGCGCGTGCGCGCCGAGCGCGGCGACAAGGTGCTGCTGCTCGACGGTGGCGACACCTGGCAGGGCTCGATGGGCGCCAATGCCAGCAAAGGCCAGGACATGGTCGACTGCATGGCGCTGCTCAAGCCCGACGCCATGACCGGCCATTGGGAATTCACCTATGGCGAGGCGCGGGTGCAGGAGCTGATCAAGGGCCTCGGCTTCCCGTTCCTGGCGCTCAACGTGCGCGACACCGAATGGAACGAGCCGGTGTTCGAGCCGATGAAAATGTTCGAGCGCGGCGGGGTGAAGATCGCGGTGCTCGGCCAGGCTTTTCCTTATACGCCGGTGGCCAATCCGCGCTGGCTGATGCCGAAATGGTCGTTCGGCATCCGCGAGGAGGACGTGCGCGCCAATGTCGAGAAAGCGCGCAAGGGCGGCGCGCAACTGGTGGTGCTGCTCTCGCATAACGGTTTTGACGTCGACCGTAAGCTGGCCGCGCGCGTTCCCGGCATCGACGTGATCCTCACCAGCCATACGCACGACGCCATTCCCGAGGCGATCAAGGTCGGCAAGACCTTGCTGATCGCCTCTGGCAGCCACGGCAAATTCATTTCCCGCTTGGACCTCGACGTACAAAACGGCGCGGTGAAGGGCTTCCACTACAAACTGATCCCGCTGTTCGCCGACGCCATCAAACCAGACGCCGAGATGACGGCGGCGATCACCAAGGCGCGCGCGCCTTTTGCCAAGGATCTCGCGCGCGTGGTGGGCCAGGCGGATTCGCTTTTGTACCGGCGCGGAAATTTCAACGGCACTTTCGACGACGTGATTTGCGCGGCGCTGCTGAAGGAACGCGACGCCGAGATCGCATTGTCGCCCGGCTTCCGCTGGGGCACCAGCGTGCTGCCGGGCGCACCGATCACCGTGGAGGACATCCACAACGCCACGGCGATCACCTATCCGCAGGTCTACCGCATGGGCATGACCGGCGAGCGCCTCAAGGAGGTGCTGGAGGACGTGGCCGACAACCTGTTCAATCCCGATCCTTACTATCAGCAGGGAGGCGATATGGTGCGCTGCGGCGGCCTCGGCTACGCCATCGACGTATCGAAGCCGATCGGCAGCCGCATTTCGGCAATGACGCATCTGAAATCCGGCAAGCCGATCGAAGCGAAGAAGGAATACACGGTGGCCGGCTGGGCCAGCGTCAACGAAGGCACGCAAGGCCCGCCGGTATGGGAACTCGTGGAACGCTACGTGGCGGCGCAGAAGACCGTGCGCGTGACGCCCAACAGCAGCGTGAAAATTTCCGGGGCGTAGCCCGCTTTTCTATGACATTCACAAATTAGAATGTGATAAAAGCGCAAGGCCATCCGCCGGGAGTAGCCGATGACTGACCCGACCGACAAGACGAAAGCCTCGCGCCGCCGGTTTCTCGCCAGCGCCGCAGGATTAGCCGCGGTAGCCACTGCGCGGCCGGCGCTTGCCGATAACGCCAAGAATTTGCCGCCGAACGTGCCGGACTGGACGCGCGCGCTCGGCGACGGTGTCGGCGTGCGGCCCTACGGCCATCCGTCGAAATACGAAAAGGAAGTGATCCGCCGCACGGTGCCGTGGCTGACCGCGACGCCGGAGTCATCGGTGGCGTTCACGCCGCTGCACGAACTCGACGGCATCATCACGCCGAATGGTCTTTGCTTCGAGCGTCACCATGGCGGCATCGCCGAGGTCGATCCGCACGACTACCGGCTCATGTTGCATGGGCTCGTCGACAAGCCGCTGATCTTCACGCTCGAGGACATCAAGCGGCTGCCGCGCGTCAACCGCATCCATTTCCTGGAATGCGCGGCGAATACCGGCATGGAGTGGCGCGGCGCCCAACTCAACGGCTGCCAGTACACGCACGGCATGGTGCATTGCGTGCAGTACACCGGCGTGCCGCTCAAGCTTCTGTTGGAGCAGGCGGGCGTGAAGCCTAACGCCAAATGGATTCTGGCCGAGGGCGCCGATGCCGCCGCGATGACCCGCTCGATCCCGATAGCAAAAGCGCTCGACGATTGTCTGGTCGCCTATCGCATGAACGGCGAGATGCTGCGGCCCGAGCAGGGCTATCCGGTGCGGCTGGTGGTGCCGGGCTGGGAAGGCAATGTCTGGGTGAAGTGGCTGCGCCGCCTCAAGATCGGCGATCAGCCCTGGTACACGCGCGAGGAGACGTCGAAATATTCCGACCTGATGGAGAACGGCAAGGCGCGCAAGTTCACCTTCGAGATGGACGCCAAATCCGTGATCACCTCGCCGTCGCCGCAGGCGCCGCTCAAGCAAAAAGGCTTCACGGTGATTTCGGGGCTGGCCTGGTCGGGCCGCGGCAAGGTCAAGCGCGTCGACATCTCGCTCGATGGCGGCCGCAACTGGCGCACGGCGCGCATCGATGGGCCGGTATTCGACCGGGCCTGCGTGCGGTTCTACGCCGAGATCGACTGGAACGGCGAGCCGTTGCTGCTGCAATCGCGCGCCATGGACGAGACCGGCTATGTGCAGCCGACCAAGGCTGCGCTGCGCAAGATCAGGGGCGTCAATTCGATCTACCACAACAACGGCATCCAGACCTGGTCGATCAAGCCGAACGGGGAGGTCGAAAATGTCGAAGTGGGCTAGGCTCGCGCTCCCCGCATTATTGCTGCTCGCCGCGCCGGCGCTGGCGCAAAACAAGGCGCACAACTACGGCATCGGCCACGCCGCCACGCCGGCCGAAGTCGCCGGCTGGGACATCGACGTCAGGCCCGACGGCCAAGGCGCGCCGCCGGGCCACGGCTCGGTGAAGGACGGCGAGAAGGTCTACATGGACAAATGCGCCGCCTGCCACGGCGAGTTCGGCGAGAGCGCCGGGCGCTGGCCGGCGCTGGCGCAAGGCAAGGGCACGCTCGCCTCCAACGATCCGGTGAAGACGGTCGGCTCGTACTTCCCGTACCTTTCGAGTGTGTTCGATTACATCCGCCGCGCCATGCCGTTTGGCGACGCGGAATCGCTCAGCAACGATGAGCTTTATGCGGTGGTCGCTTACGTGCTCAACCTGAACGACATTGTCGACGACAAGTTCGTGCTGTCGAAGGAGACCTGGAGCCAGGTCAAGATGCCCAACGCCGGCGGCTTCTACGACGACGACCGCGATAAGGCCGAGAAGGCGTTCTGGAACGCCAACCCGTGCATGAAGGATTGCCGCGGCCCGGTGAAGATCACCGGCCACGCGCAGGCGGTCGATGTGACGCCCGACGACAAGGGGAAGAAGAGCGGGGTGGAGTAATCTCGCCGTGCATTCCGGGCCGTTCCGGAATGACAAGGGTGATTATTTCGCCTATGACTCCCGGCCACCATTTCGCCGGGACCCTTCATGGCCAAACTCAACCTATCTGTCGCGGTCGGCCCTTATGACCGGACGCGTGCGCTGATCGACGGCACGGTGCAGATCGACGGCGTCAAGCCGACCTGCATGACGCTGTCGCCGGAAGAGATCTTTTTCCGCGCCTTTCGCCATGCCGAATTCGACATCTGCGAACTGTCGCTGTCGAGCTTCACGGTCAAGACCGCGCAGGGCAATTGCCCCTATGTCGGCGTGCCGGCCTTCGTGTCGCGCGCCTTCCGACATACGTCGATCTATGTGCGCACCGACCGCATCAAGACGCCCGCCGACCTCAAGGGCAAAAAGGTCGGCCTGCCGGAGTACCAACTGACGGCGAATGTGTGGGCGCGCGCGCTTCTGGAAGACGACCACGGCGTCAAGCCGTCCGACATCCAATGGGTGCGCGGCGGCATCGAGGACGCCGACCGGCCGGAAAAGATTTCCATCAAGCTTCCGCCGGGCGTGAAGCTTGAAGACGCACCCAAGGGCAAATCGATCTCGGCGCTGCTGGCGGAAGGCGCCATCGACGGCTTCATGGCGCCGCGGCCGCCTTCGCTGCCGAAGAACACGCCGCATGTCGGCTGGCTGTTTCCCGATCCGGTGGCGGCCGCCAAGGATTATTTCAAGCGCAGCGGCGTGTTTCCGATCATGCACCTCGTGGGCGTGCGGCGCACGCTCGCCGAGCAGCATCCCTGGCTGCCGGGCGCGGTGTTCAAGGCCTTCGGGCAAGCCAAGCAGGCGGCGCTCGATCAGTTGAGCGATACGTCGGCCACCAAAGTGACGCTGCCCTTTGTCGAGGAGCGGCTCGCCGAGGCGCGCGCCTTCATGGGCGAGGATTTCTGGTCCTACGGCATGGCGGAAAACCGCAAGACGCTGGAGACCTTCCTTCGGCATCACCATGGGCAAGGCCTGTCGTCGCGGCTGCTCAAGCCTGAGGACCTCTTTCACGAAGGGACACACGAGACATTCAAGCTTTAGCATCTGAGCGGGAGGCGACGATGAAAGGCTTATCGGGTCTGGTCCTATTATCCGTCATCATGGGAATGAGCATGTCCGTATCCGCTTCCGAAATTCATGTAATGAGCGGGGGCGCTCCGAAGGAGGTCTTCGCGCTGCTCACGCCGAAATTCGAGCAAATGACCGGCCATAAGGTGAAATTCACCTATGCGGTGATCACGGCGCTGCGCGAGAAGCTCGCCGCCGGCGAGAAAGCCGATGTGCTGGTCATGCCGGTGCCCGTACTCGACGGCCTCGCCAAGGACGGCAAGGTGCGCGCCGACGCCCGTGCCGCTTTCGGCACCGTCGGCATCAGCGTGGTGGTGAAGGAGGGCGCGGCAAAGCCCGACATTTCCACCCAGGAGAAGTTCAAGGCGGCGATGCTGGCCGCCAAGTCGGTGGTGCACGCCACGCCCGGCCAGACGCCGAGCGGCAACCATATGGCCAAGGTCATCGAACAACTCGGCATCGGCGACGCCATGGCCAAGAAGGTGATCCACAAACCGGCGCTTGCCGGCGGCGTGCAACTGGTCGCCTCGGGCGAAGCGGAGATGGGCATCTATCCGGCGAGCGAAGTCGCCGGCATCAAAGGCATCAGTGTCGTCGGGCCGTTGCCGGCGGGCATCGACTTGAACATCGTCTATGGCGGCGCGGCCATGACCGGCAGCGCCTCGCCGGACGCCGCGGCGGCCTTCGTGAAATTCATGGCCGCGCCGGAAAATCGCGGCGTCTGGAAAGAGGCCGGCTTCGAACCGGCGCATTGACGCTATGACCGTCACGATCACCAGCATTGCCGGCGGCGCGCCCAAGCCGGTGTTCGACCGGCTCGGCCCGCTGTTCGAGCGCCGCACCGGCAATAAATTGAATGCGCTCTACGACACCATGAGCGGCATCGCCGGGCGGGTGGCGGCGCACGAGGCGTTCGACGTGCTGGTGATGCCGGTGCCGCTGATCAAGGCTTACGTGCAGGACGGCACGGTGCTGGCGGCTGGCCGCGCGGCGCTGGCGAATATCGGGCTGGGGGTCGGCGTCAAGGCGGGCGGCGAGGTTCCCGACGTCTCGACGCCCGATAAGCTGCGGGCGGCGCTGCTGGCCGCGCGCATGGTGGTGCATGCACCGCCGACCGCCACGCCGAGCGGCGCGCAAAGCGACAAGATCATCAAGGAGCTAGGAATTGAGCAGGCGCTGGCGGGCCGGGTCGTGCATCGCGCGGGGCTTGCCGGCGGCATCACCATGATTGCGCTCGGCATTGACGTCATCGGCATATTTCCAAAGAGCGAAATCGTCGCTGGGCCCGGCGTTGCGCTCGCGGGCGCACCGCCCGCCGCCCTGCAGCTCAATATCACCTATGGGGCAGGGGTCGTTGCCGCGAGCCCGGCGCCGGACGCGGCGGCCGAGTTCATCAAGTTCCTGACCGAGCCGGAGAGCCGCCAAGTTTGGACCGCCTGCGGCTTCGACCCGCTGGCGAACTAGGCCGCTTTTTCGCAAATCGCGTGGATCTCCCTTTCGCTACCGGCCGTCCGGCTACTCTTCGGCCCAAAGGGCCTGTGCTAGGCTCCTAGCAATGGTCACCCTTCGTCCGGTTCATACCTTTCTCTGTCTAGTCGCGCTGGTTATTGCCGGTTGTGCGAGCAACAGCGCGCAAGTGGCGCAAACGGCGCCTGGCGGCCCACCTCCGCGGCCGAAGGTAGTGCTGGTCAACGATTTTGTGGTTGCCGCCTACGTAACAGTAGTCGATCGCGAGTTCTTCACCCGGGTGGAGAGCAAGCTCGGCCACCCGACCAATGACGTCGTCAAGGCGATTGCCATTCGGCGCGTGAACGACGAGGTCGTGGCCGCGATCATCGCCATTTTGCGCTTCGAGGCGGGTCTCAATGCACGGACCGGCGGCAATGCGGAAATTGCGTCCAAGGATGGCACCCTGGTCATCGCCGGCGAGCTGCATGCCGTCGAACAGGGCAAGCGTCCCGAGCGTGCTCCGGTCGCCTTTGGCGCCGGCGCCATCGTCGCCGATATGACCGTGTCGCAAGTCTCCGGGGGCACGCCGACGCAATTGCTGACCTTCACGACGCAGGCGCCGAACCGGCGTCCTGCCGGCGGCGGAGTTACCGGTGCGGCTGCGGCGGCGCGCAAGGCGGAGATCGCCTCGATCCTTGCCAGCAAAAGCGGACCTGACGTGAACTTGTCTCCTGCTCTCGAGGCGCAAGCGCATGGACTTGGCCGGGCTATCGCCGACAAGATCGTCGCCTATGTCATGCAGCAAGGGTGGGTAAACAAGGCGGACTTGGCGGAGGCGCCGGTGGCGGCGAAGCCGCAGGCGAAGAAGCCGGAGAAGCTGCCAGCCGCCGCTGCGAGGCAGGGTGACGCGCCGCATCCACCAAACACACTTCCATGTAACGAATTCACGAAAAATCAGCGCGGGAATTGGTACGTCAGGGGGCCGGTCACATTAAGCCTCGGAACAGCTGAAAACAAAACCCTGCAAAATCTGGAAATTCCACCCAAGTTTTTCACCATCGGCGGTATCGATCTTTACGACGCCGTTCAGAGAACTTGCGGCGGCAAATAGCGTCCTTAACAGCCGTCAGGTCCGCTTGATGCTGTCGAGCCCGCCGAGGCGGCCGACCAGCGCATTGGCGCCGATCGCCAGCACGAACAGCACGAACAGCATGGCGTACATGCGCGGCATGTCGAAGATGCTGTAGGCCTGGATGATCAGGAAGCCGACGCCCATGTTTGACAGCTTAGTTTCCGCCAGCAGCGTGCCGATCAGCGCCACGCCGAGGCCGAGCCTGACGCCGTTGATGATCGGATGGCGCATGGCGGGCAGATAGATCTTCGTCACCATCTGCCAGGAGTTGGCGCGGAAGCTGCTGCCGACGCGGATCAGCACCTTGTCGATGCCGCGCATGCCGGCGGCGACGCTGAGCGCCACCGGAAAGAAGCACGACAGCGTGCCGAGCGCGACCTTGGATTCAGGCCCGACCCCGAACCACATGATCATGACCGGGAAGAAGATGATCTTGGGCGTCGGCCCCAGATAATAAATGTAGGATTCGAACGCCTTCGAGAGGAAGGGGCTCGCGCCGATCAAGATGCCGACGGCGACACCCGACAGCCCGCCAATCGCCAGGGCGGCGCCGATCTCCGCCGTCGTGACGCCGAGATTGAAATAGTAGCTGGGGCTGGTGAGCAGGCCGAACAGCGCGCGCGAAATTGCCAAGAGCGAGGGCACGACGTCGCGGTACAGCCAGCCGGAATGGGAGAGCAATTCCCACCCCGCCAGCAAGGCAAGGATGATGGCCACACGCAGCAGCGTGACCGGGCTCACCGCCGGCGCAGCTGCCGGGCGCCGTGTCAATTGACCGGTCTCAGCCATCGCTCGGCCTTTTCCAATGCCATGAAGAACAACACGCTCACCAGGATGACGAAGCAGATCGCGGCATAGGTTCCGGGCAGGTCGTAGCGTTCGGCCAGGTCCTCGATGAGCTGGCCGAGCCCGCCGTAATTGATCAGGAACTCGGTGCCGACGATGTTGATCAGCGCGAAGATCAGCCCCAGGCGCAGGCCGACGAAAATGGTCGGCAGTGCGGCGGGAAACAGGATCTTCCAGAACTGCTGGGCCGGGCTGAGATTGAAGCTGCGGCCGACATTGACCAGCACCTTGCGGGTGCCGGCGATGCCCTCGATGGTCTTCAGGATCACCGGCGGCAGCGCGGCGATGAAGCCCATCATGATGATGGTCCAGGCATTGCGGCCGAAGATCACCATGAACAGCGGATAGCACAGCACCACCGGCGCCGAGGCCATGGCGGCCACCCAGGTCTCGCAAGCCTGCTGCAGAAGCTTGAAGCGGTGCATCAGAACGCCGCCGGCGACGCCGAATACCGTGAGCATGACGCCGGCGGTGAGGCATTCGGCGGCGGTAAACAGGAAGCGGTTGAACACGTGTTCTTGCGTGATCAGCCGGTAGAAGCTGCCGGAGATTTCCGACGGCGGCGGTACGATGAAGCGATTGATGACCCCGGTCTGGATCAGCAACTCGGCCGCCAGAAAAAAAGCCATCACCGTGCCGATGCCGACGGCCCTTGGCGCCCAATCGCCGCGCCGTGAACGCGAAGCCTGCGCGGCATCGCTCATGAACCGATGCTCTCGTGATGCAGCACGTGCAATTCCTCGTCCTTCATGCCGCGGCTCGCCTCTTCGCGCAGGTCGCTCCAGATTTCCGCGACGTAGCGGCCGAAAGCCGCACTGCTGACGACCTCCGAGGTGCGCGGACGCGGCAGATCGATATCGACGATGCGCTTGGTCCTGCCGGGCCGGTAGGTCATCACCAGAATGCGGTCGGACATCTGCACCGCTTCGGTGATGTTGTGGGTGATCAGCAGCGTGGTCTGTTTCAGCTGCTGCTGGATCTGCAGCACCTTGTCGCCGAGCAACAGCCGCGTCTGCTCGTCGAGCGCGGCGAATGGCTCGTCCATCAGCAGGATTTTCGGCTCGGAGGCGAGCGTGCGGGCGAGCGAGACGCGCTGGCGCATGCCGCCGGAGAGTTCGCCGGGATAGCGGTTCTCGAAGCCGGCGAGGCCGACCAGCGCGATGAAATACTTGGCGCGCTCGGCCCGTTTGGCCTTGGCCATACCGACGAGTTCGAGCGGGAAGGCGACATTGTCGATCACCGTGCGCCAGGGAAAGGTGGACTCTTCCTGGAACACCATGCCGATCGATTGGTGCGGGCCGGAAATGGTCTCGCCGGCGACGCTGACCACGCCGCCATGATGGCTGAGCAGCCCGCCGATCACGTTGAACAGCGTGGATTTGCCACAGCCGGAGGGGCCGATGACGGAAAGAAATTCGCCCGGCCTGACCTTGAACGCCACGTTATCGACGGCGGTAATAGGACCTTCCGCCGTGTCGTAGCGCACGACGATGTCGTCCACCACGAGGATGGCATCGTTGGCATTCGGTCCGGCAGCAGTCATTGTCACTCGCTCTTGCGCGTCATTGCCGCGGTCACGTCGGCGGTGTAGCCGGGTTCTACCCGCACATCGACAACTGCCACCGCGCCGGCCTCGACCGCCGCGATGGCCTTGGCGAAGGTGGGGCCGAGATCGGCTATCGCGGTCAGCGGGCCGAAGCCTTGCGCGCCCTGCGCACGGGCGATGGAGGCAATGTCGATATCGGGCTCGGAAATGCGCTGACCGACCCAGCGGTTCTCGATCGGCCGGTTGCGCATGCGCGCAACGCGCTCCTGATGCAGCTCGTCGTTGAAGAACGAACGGTTATTGGCCACCACGATCAGCAGCGGAATCTTGTAATGCGCCGCCGTCCACAACGCGGTGCAGCCCATCATGAAATCGCCGTCGCCGCACACCGCGACCGCTAGCCGGCCCGAGCCTTTAAGCGCCAGCGCAACGCCGACCGAAATGCCCGGTCCGCCACCGACGCCGCCACCGCCATCGGAGCCGAGATAGTCGAGCGGGTGATTGAAGGCCCAGCTCGCGCCGTTCCAGGACAGCGAAATGTGGGTGAGGCTCACCGGCCGCTCGCCGACCGCTTCGCGCAGTGCGGTCGACAGGTGGTCGACGGTGAGCTTCTCGCCGTTCGGCTTCAGGAAATCCCTGGCGCGGGTTGCGACCGCGCGCGGCCCGCCGGGGCCGAGCGCTTCGAGCAGCGCCGGCACGGCGGCATCCGGCTCGCAATCGATGAGGACGTCGACCGGCGGCAGACCCTGATAGTCCATGCTCCAGCCGTTATGCAGGCGATGATCGACCGATACCTGCACGACCTTGGCGGTGACCTTGCCGACCTTCTTGAAGACGCCGGCGAGATCGAGCCAATCGAGGCTGAGAATAACGTCGGCCGTTCGGATGGCTTCGGCCGCTTCCGGCGCCAGCACGGTGCCGCCGGGGGCGCCGGCGTGGAGATGATGGTGGGTGGGGAAGGCGGCGGCGATCTTGAGATCGGTGGCGACGCTCGCATTCAGCCGCTCGGCCAGCGCGACGCGTTCGTTCCACGCCTTCTCGCTGCGCGAGGCGCGGCCGGCGAGAATGACCGGATGCTTGGCGTTGCGCAGCAGATCGGCGGCCTGCTGGATGGCCGCGGCGGACGGCGCGCTCTCGACCTCGGGCATATAGCGCTGGGCATCGATCGGGGCGATCGGCTCGGCGAGCTTTTCCTCCTGCATCCCGGCATCGAGATTGATGTACGTCGGACCGCGCGGCGCGGTGTTGGCGATCCAGCCGGCGCGCAATACCGCCTCGCGCGCCGCAAGCGGCGAGGCCGGCTGATCGTCCCATTTGGTGTAGCCGCGCACCAGCGCGCCCTGGTCGCGCGCGGTGTGGATCCAGTCGATCCAAGGCCGCCGCTTGGCGGCGTCGACGGGGCCGGTGGCGCCGAGCACGACCATGGGCATGCGGTCGCACCAGGCATTGAAGAACGCCATGGTGGCGTGCATCAGGCCGACATTGGAATGCACCGCCGCGGCCATCGCCTTGCCGGTGACCTTGGCGTAGCCGTGCGCGATGGCGACGGCGCTTTCCTCGTGCAGGCAGAGCAGCATTTGCGGCCGCTCGTTGCCGAGGTAATTCACCAGGCTGTCGTGCAGGCCGCGATAGCTGGCGCCCGGATTGAGCGCGATATAGGGGATGTCGAGCGCGCGCAGCGCGTCGGCCACGACGTCGCTGCCGAAGCCGGCAGCGTTGACGCCGGCCGGAACCGGGCGGTCCAGAGCGGCAATTGTGGCATCGCGGGCGGGCTGCTTGTTTGCGGTATCAACTTTTGAATTCGACACGTGATGTTCCTGCCATCGCCCGCCCAGCGCGGGGTCGGCGGCATTTGAACCGGATCACGAGCCCTGACGCAACCGGGCCAGCAGCTTGAGACCGGCATAACCGTCGGCCGGCTCCATGCCGACCTTGTGCTGGAAGGCGAGGATCGCCCTGACGGTGTCCGAGCCGGTGCGGCCGTCGATGCCGTCGGTCTTGAAGCCCTGCTCGTTGAGGCGGCGCTGGATCTCCTTGACCTCGGCCAGCGTCGGCACGCGCTCGCCGCCGGGAAACTGCTGGTGGAAGGGCGGATCGCCGCGGATGAGGTCGCCCAGATGGCAGAGCGCCAGGGTGTAGCTGGTGGACGGGTTGTAGGCGTGGACGGCGTAGAAATTCTGTCCGACCAGGAAGGCCGGTCCGCCGGGCACCGGCACCCACAGCTTCACGCGGTCGCCCGGACGCGCGAAGGCTTTGCCGTCGGCGCGCTGGATGCCGAGCGCGCGCCATTGGTCGTAGCTGCGCCAGCCGCCGGCCTTGCGGCTGCCCAGTTTGACCTCGCAGCCCCAGGCTTCGCCGCGCCGGTACTTGCCGCGCTCGACCAGAAAACGCGCAGTGCCGGCAAACGAATCGTCCGGGTTGCCGAACGGCGTGATGCGGCCGTCGCGGTCGTAGTCGACGCCCATGTGCAGCCAGACCTCAGGCATCCATTGGGTGTGGCCCATGGCGCCGGCCCAGGAGCCGATCATATCGGCGGGCTGACCCCAACCGCGGTCGACGATGGTGAGCGCATTGAGCAGCTCCGCTTCCCAATAGCGGCGCCGGCGCGGCTCGCCCCAGGCCAGCGCCGCCAGCGCCGGGATCACCGGCCGCATATATTTCCGATTGACGATGACGTCGCCGAAGGACAATTCCATGCCCCAAAGGCCGAGCATGATGGTGCGGTCGACGCCGTAGTCCTTCTCGATGCGCGCCAGCAACCCGGCGTATTCTTTCGCGCGCTCTTTGCCGGTGATGACGCGCCAATCCGAGCAGCGGCGATTGATGTATTGCCAGACCTGCTCGGTGAATTCCGGCTGGGCGCGGTATTCGGCGAGCACGTTGGTGTCCGGCGTGACCGCGCCCATGACGCGGTCATAGGTCGCTGCCGAAATGCCGCGCCCGATCGCGCGGGCGCGAAAACCGGCCACCCAGCGGGCGAAGGCGGGCGATTGCGCGGCGAGCGCAGGGCGCAGCGCCAAGCTCGCCGCCGCGCCGAGCGCGGCCGACAGCCAGGCGCGGCGGGTCAAAGCAACGATGGATCGGGTGGCGTCGCTCGGGGCGATTCGTCGCATGGCGGCAGTCTATGCACCGCGGCGTCGGCCCGACAGTCCGCTGCTAAGTTTCGCCACGAACCGTCAGTTCGCGGCCTCATGCCGGCGCCGGTGGCGGATGCGGCGGACGTGCCGGCGCCGCTGCGGCTTGGCGCGCTCGGCGGAGGCCTCTTTCACTTTAGCCGGCGGTTCCGGCGAGGCCGAGGCGGTGGGCGCTTGCGCGGCCGGCGTTGGTTGCAAAATCACCGGCAATTTGACCGGAACCGGCGGCGCCGGTTCGCCGGGTCTGATTTCGGTGCCGCGGCCACCCACCAGGCGCTCATAGGCCGCCACCAGCGTCATGTACGGATTGACCCAGACCCAGCCGATGCTGGTGAAGACCTGAATGTTGAAATGCAGGTGGTACGAGGTGCCGTTCTTGAAGTCGCCCCAGGTCGCGACCTTGCCGATGATCTCGCCTTGGCTCACTTGGCGGCCGTTCAGCAGGCCGTCGGCGTCCATGAATTGCGGGTTCATGTGCAGATAGCGAAAGCGCACGAATTCGTTTTCGTTGTTGGTCACGATATAGGCGCCGAGATAACCGGGCATGCGCCGGATGACGCCGTCATGCACGGCGGCGACGTAATCCTGATAGGGCAGGCAGCGGTCGGCCTCGGCGTTGTTGAGCACGCATTGGGCGGGACGAATGTCCTCGCCCTGGTGGCCGTAGCCGCCCGGACACTGGCCGACCAGAAAATCCCGCTGTTCGCAGAAATTGTCGCGCCACGGATAAGTGAAATTTTCCGCCGCCGATTCATCGAACACCAGCGGCTTGTCGTTGATCTTGCAACGGTACGGCGCGCCTTTCTTGCCCATGCGTCCGATCATTCCGGTGCGGTAGCAATCGCCCCACGGCATGAACGATTGCGACTTTACGTAAGCCGGTGCAAAGGCGATCGGGAAACGCATGCGGGCATAGACGTGATAATCCGTGCGCCCGGGCATTTTTCGCCAGCCGGTATTCTCGATCAGGTCGCCCGGGCTGTAATAGGTGAAATCCGATTTGGCCGCCGGCCGGCTGAGGTCGGTGACCGGGTCGTGCAGTGCCGCCGGCGTGCCGCCGGCCGTGCGCAACTGGCGCAGAAAGGCCACGGCGATCGGATCGGCTTCCCGGCACGACAAATGCCTGTGCATGGGTGGCCGATCGTAGCACTGGATCGACACGACGTAGGGCACGCCGAAGCGCTCGAAGGCGTAGCGCAGATGCGCCTCGCTGAAAATGCGCCGGATGCCGGGAAAGGCTTCGGTCAGCTCTTTCGGCGGCGGCAATTCCTTTTCAATGTTGTTGGGCCCGTCGAGCGCATAGACGAAGGCGGCGCCGGTCATCTCGATCACGATCGGCTTGTCGAAATGCGAATCGAATCCGCTGCCGACAAAGGTGGCGTCGTAGCCGGCCGGGCCGGGCAGGAAGAATTTGGTCGGATGGAAACGGCCGAAATATTTGTCGGAGCTTACGGCGTCCGCACTGCCGCCGCTTGCGTCCTTGCGGAACGCATCGACGTCGAACGGCAGCAGCACCGGAACCGCGCTCTTGGCGATGCCGGTAAAGCGCTTGGCGGTGACGGCGTTGAGTGCGGCGAAGGCCGCGGCCGGCGGCTCCGTCGTGCGGCCGGTCAGGGTCGCCGCCGCGGCGTCCCAATTGACCTCGCTCAGCGTGATGACGGGGCTTTCCATCTCGCCCGCTGCCACCGGGCCGCCGACGAGCAATGCCAGGCTTACAAGTACGGCACGTTTCAACAAGCGTCCCTCATCCGGCCCGCCCGCCGGGGCTGCAAGGTCGTTTTGCCGGAGTTAACGGCATCGTCCAGCGGCATACAAGGGTCGCGCGCTGGTGTAGGGTGCGCGCCGGTAAAAAAACGGGGGAGACGCGGGCGCCATGACGGTTAACGAAGCGGGCAGGATGGGAAGCGCCGACCGCGCGCCGGAGATCATCGAGGGCGGCGGCACGGCACGGCTGCATCTGACGCTAGCCACCACCGACTACGATCATGTGCGCGACCTGATGAACGGGGCGGTGCGCGCGGATGGTATCGTGCTCACCGGCATCGTGCTGCCGGTCGAGGAAATCTTCTTCCGCTTCATCAAGAACCGCGAATGGGACGTGTCCGAAATGAGTTTCGGAAAGTTCATTGCCTATACCTCGCAGGGCAATTCGCCGTTCATCGGCATTCCGGTGTTTCCCTCGCGCGTGTTCCGCCACTCGGCCTTTTACGTGCGCGCCGACCGCGGCATCGCCTCGCCGAAAGACCTCGAGGGCAAGACCGTCGGCATCCCGGAATGGGCGCAGACTGCCGGTATTTATGCGCGCGGCTTTCTGAGCGAGACGGCGGGCGTCGACCTCACCAAGATCAAGTGGGTGCAGGCCGGCATGAACCAGGCCGGGCGCGAGGAGAAGGTCGAGTTCACGCTGCCAAAAGGCATTCAATATTCGCAGCGGCGCGACTCGAGCCTGAGCGCCATGCTGCTGTCGGGCGAAATCGACGCGGCGATCTCCGCGCGCGTGCCGGATGCATTCACCAACGGCGGCGGCCGGGTCGTGCGGCTTTATCCGGACTACCGCTCGGATGAGGCGCGCTATTTCGACGCCACCGGCATCTTCCCGATCATGCATGTCATCGCCATGCGGCGCGCGGTGTTCGCGCGCTACCCGTGGGTGGCGATGAACCTGCTCAAGGCGTTCGAAGAGGCCAAGGAGCGCAGCCTCGAGCGCATCCAGGATCTGACGGCCTCGCGCATCCCGATGCCGTGGGCAGAATCGATCGCCGGCGAATGGAGCAAGCGGTTCGGCGGCGACCCGTTTCCCTACGGATTGGAAGCGAACCGCAAGACGCTCGACGCGTATTGCCGCTTTTCCCATGAGCAGGGCGTCACGGCGCGCCGGCTCACGCCCGACGACCTGTTTCCGAAGGAAGTGCGCGCGAGCGTAAGGGTCTAGTCCTTCGCCCGCTCGACATAGGCGCCGTCGGCGGTCATCACCACCACGCGGGTGCCGGGGACGATGTGGGTCGGCACCATGGTGCGCACGCCGTTCGACAGGATCGCCGGCTTGAACGAGCCGGACGCCGTCTGGCCCTTCATGGCCGGCTCGGTTTCCTTGATCTCCAGCGTCACCTTCTGCGGGATTTCGAGCGAGATCGCGATCCCCTCGTGGATGGCGAGCTGAACCTTCATGCCTTCCTGCAGGTAGGCGGCCATGTCGCCGACGATATCGGCTTGCAGGGCGACCTGGTCGTAGGTCTGATCATTCATGAAGTGGAAGCCGTCGCCGTCCTGGTAGAGGTAGGAATATTCCACTTCCTCGACATGGGCGCGCTCGACCCCGTCGGTGGTCTTGTAGCGCATCTGGGTCTTCACGCCGTCGGAAATCCGGCGCATATCGACCTGCGTGGTGGGGGTGCCCTTGCCGGGGTGAAAACTTTCCGCGTTGAGGACGACAAAGAGTTTACCGTCGATATCGACAATATTGCCTTTGCGGAGCTGGCTAGCGATGACCTTCACGAGAGCAATCCTTGAGCTGTGGGCGGCACAAAACCGCGGTTTCGGGCCGCACCATAGCGATCTCCGCGCGGGATGCCAGTCTTTCTGAAGTTGGGTTTTTGCCCGGTTCCCTTGAGGTAAATGTGCGAGAAAGCCCGCCGTTTTGGCTGCCCGGGGTCCATGGGGCCCGCCGACCGTACCTGCTCGCGCGCGGGCGCATTGCCGCCGCCATGCGGGCCTGGTTTGCCGGACGCGATTTCGTCGAGGTGGAAACCGCCACCCTGCAGGTCTCGCCCGGCAACGAGACCCACCTGCACGCCTTCGCCACCGACTTGATCGGGCCGGGCGGGGAGCGGACGCCGCTTTATCTGCGTACCTCGCCGGAATTCGCAGCGAAGAAGCTGCTGGCGGCGGGCGAGACGCGGATTTTCGATTTCGCCCGCGTCTTCCGCAACCGCGAGCGGGGCGCGCTGCATCACCCCGAATTCACCATGCTGGAATGGTACCGGGCGAACGAGCCTTACGAGGCGTTGATGGACGATTGCGCGGCGCTGATGGCCGAGGCGGCGCGTGCGGCCGGCGCGGAGCGCTTCACCTTCCGCGGCAAGAGTATCGATCCCTTCGCCGCGCCGGAGCGGGTGACGGTGGCGCAAGCATTCGAACGCCATGCCGGCGTCGATCTGCTGGCGACGGTCGAGGCGGGGCAGGGCGACCGGACAAAACTCGCCGCCGCGGCGGCCAAGGCGGGCGTCGCCATTGCGGCCGACGATACTTGGGGCGACATCTTCAGCCGCATCCTGGCCGAGCGCGTCGATCCGCATCTCGGCCTTGGCCGTGCCACGATATTATATGAGTACCCGCTGCCGTTGGCAGCGCTGGCGCGGCCGAAGCAGGGCAGCGGCAAGGTGGCCGAGCGTTTCGAGCTTTATGCCTGCGGGGTGGAACTTGCCAATGCATTCGGCGAGCTTACCGACGTGGCCGAGCAGCGCGCGCGCTTCGAGACCGCGATGGCCGAGAAGCAGCGCATCCACGGCGAGCGCTATCCGGTGGACGAGGATTTTCTCGCCGCGCTCGCGACGATGCCGCAGGCGTCCGGCATCGCGCTCGGCTTCGACCGGCTGGTGATGCTGGCGGCCGGCGCGAAGCACGTCGAGCAGGTGATATGGACGCCTGTGGTCGAGCCGTGAACGAAGTTAGATTTGACGAGGATAAGCCATGACGACGCTCCGTACGCCCGCACAATTGTGCGATCGCGGCCTGGCACCGCCTGAGCAAACCGCCGCGTTAGACGCGGTCGCCGCGCACTACGCGGTCGCGCTGCCGCAGGCCTTGGCCGACATCATCGATCCGCACGATCCGCACGATCCGATCGCGCGTCAGTTCGTGCCCGACGCGGCGGAGCTCGACGTGCAACCGCAAGAGCTCGCCGACCCGATCGGCGACGATGCGCACAGTCCGGTGGAAGGCATCGTGCATCGCTATCCCGACCGGGTGCTGCTCAAGCTCACGCCGATTTGCGCCGTCTATTGCCGGTTCTGTTTCCGGCGCGAGATGGTCGGCCCGGGCAAGGCGAATCCGCTTTCGCAAGCCGCGCTTAACGCGGCGCTCGATTACATCCGCAGCCGGCCGGAAGTCTGGGAGGTGATTCTCACCGGCGGCGATCCGCTGGTGCTGTCGCCGCGCCGCTTGCGCGACGTGATGAAGCGCCTGGCGGAGATCGCGCACGTCAAGGTGCTGCGCATCCACACCCGCGTCCCGGTGGCGGAGCCGGCAAGGATCACGGCGGAACTGGTGCGGGCGATCAAGGTCAAAGGCAAGCCGACTTACGTGGCGCTGCATATCAATCATGCGCGCGAATTGACGCCGGCCGCGCGCGCCGCCTGTGGCCGCATGGCGGATGCCGGCATCCCGCTGCTCGGCCAATCCGTGCTGCTGAAGGGCGTGAACGATAGGCCGGAGGTATTGGGCGATTTGCTGCGCGCGCTGGTCGAATGCCGGATCAAGCCGTATTACCTGCATCACGGCGATCTGGCGCCCGGCACCGGACATCTGCGTACCGACATCGCAACGGGACAGGACCTGATGCGAAAGTTGCGCGGCCGCCTGTCGGGCCTGTGCCAGCCGGCTTACGTGCTCGACATCCCGGGCGGCCACGGCAAATCGCCGATCGGCCCCGACTACCTCACGCAGACCGGCTCAAACGGCAGCGCGCATTACGTGGTTGAGGATTTCAACGGCCACCGGCATCGCTATCCGCCGGTGGCGTAAGCGCGCGAGCCGTATCGACTTTAGTGGCGGATCGCCAGCAGATCGAGCAGAGCCGCCGCCACCGCGAGGCCGGCAAAGCCGATGAACACGATGGCGATCGCGGCATTCAGGAGGTAATGCGCATCGCGCCGCAGCGCCGCCACTACATTTTTGTTCCGCATCATGGCCTGACGCTCCTTAAGGAGCATGTCGCCCGCCAGCCAATGTAGCTGTACGGATTCGTCCGGCCCATAATTTCTACATTAAATAACGTGTGCAGTGCAGCATTTTCTCGCATGGCAGCCATGACGGCGCCTGCGAAAATAGCGTGCCGGGAATTGTCCGGGCGTCCGTTGCCGTCCGCAGGAAAGTTCGTAGCGCGCCGGCAGCCGGTAACGGCGCCTGCTGCGCCGACCGAGCTGGGTCTAAGGATCGATTGCTTTCCGGTTCGCGTTTCCGGACGGGCTAACGGGCGCGCTTCAGGTCGGGGTGCACTGCCTTGTCGATGATGTGGTGATCGCGGCCGATAACATGCTCGGTCGTGCCGACGATCAGCGGATCGGGACCCGTGACGATCGCACGGTCCTTGTTCGGATAGGCAAGCGCCGACAGGAAATGTTGCATGCAGTTGAGCCGCGCGCGCTTCTTGTCGTCGGCCTTGATGACGGTCCATGGCGCGTCGGCGGTGTCGGTGTAGAAAAAATTTGCCTCTTTGGCTTCGGTATACTCGTCCCATTTGTCGAGCGAGGCGCGGTCGATCGGTGACAGCTTCCATTGCTTGAGCGGATCGGTTACGCGCGCTTCGAATCGCCGGCGCTGCTCTTTGCGCGAAACGGAGAACCAGAATTTGAACAGGCGGGTGCCCGACCGTACCAGCATGCGCTCAAAATCCGGACATTGCCGCATGAACTCGAGGTACTCATGCGGAGTGCAAAAATTCATCACGCGTTCGACCCCGGCGCGGTTGTACCAAGATCGGTCGAACAGGCAGATTTCGCCGGCCGCTGGCAAATGCGCGATGTAGCGCTGGAAATACCATTGCGTGCGTTCGCGCTCGGTCGGCTTCACCAGCGCCACCACGCGGGCGGTGCGCGGATTCAAGTGCTCCATGTAACGCTTGATCGTGCCGCCCTTGCCGGCGGCGTCGCGCCCCTCGAACAGAAGGACGATCTTCTGCCCGGTCTCTTCCACCCAGCGCTGGCACTTCAGCAGTTCGCGCTGCAGTTCGACCATCTCCTGCTCGTAGGTCTTGCGACGCAGCATGTCGTCGTAGGGATATTTGCCGCTCTCGAACAGGCGGCGGATCACCGCCGGATCACCGCGCAGTCTTGTCACTTGATGTGAATCGGCGTCGGCGACCGTTGCGAGGTGCTTCTTCTTCTCGGCGCCAGCTTCCAGCGCCGCTGCTGCTCCAGAAACGGCGCGCAAGCCATCGAAGGCGTCGGCCTCGCTGTCGGGCACCAAACTTGGCTCCACACCGGCGTAAGGCTTGCCCGGCGCTTCGTCGGCCGTGGCTTTGCCCTGTTTCCTAATGTCGATCGTTACCGCATCGCTTTTCATCGCCGGTCCTCAACAAATTGAGCGTCACAACGGCGGCAGCATACAGAGGCACTGTTTTACCGGGCGTGAAGGCGGCGGCACTTGCGTGCGGATGGTTTACGCCGGGTAAGCGGACCGGCGTAGCGCTATACCGCTCGCAGCCCGCGGCAATCACCGACCGCAGGGCGAATTGACTTTGATGCCGTGGCTGGCGCGCCCTAGGGGATTCGAACCCCTGTTACCGCCGTGAAAGGGCGGTGTCCTAGGCCTCTAGACGAAGGGCGCATATTGCGGCCGGACCGGCGCGCAAGCTTCAATTTTCGCGCGGCCGGACGCAAAGCCGGTAGCTGGCTATGCGGGGCCGCGCTCAGGCGGGACGTATAAAGAGCTTCGCCGCGACCGGCAAGCAGCCGGTTCTGACTACCATTTCCCGGTATTGGGCATTGATTTCCACGGTTCCTGCGGCGGTTTGGCCGCGCCTTTCTGCAGCAATTCGATGGAATGTTTGTCGGGCGAGCGCACGAAGGCCATGACGCCGTCTCGCGGCGGCCGGTTGATGGTCACCCCCGCCTTCATCAGCCGGTCGCAGGTGGCGTAGATATCGTCCACCTCATAGGCCAGGTGCCCGAAATAGCGCGCCTCGCCATAGTCCTCGGTGTCCCAGTTGTAGGTGAGTTCCACCTCCAGGCCGGGGCGACCTTGCTTCTTGGCCTCGTCATAAAGCTTGTCGTCGCCGGGCGCTGCCAGGAACACCAGCGTGTACTTGTTTTTCTCGTCGACCCGGCGGCGGGTCTCCTTGAGGCCGAGCTTGTTGACATAAAAATCGAGCGCGTCGTCGAGATTGCGTACGCGTAGCATGGTGTGCAGATATCTCATGGCTCAAACCTCGTTTACGATGGGCGGCCGCCCGGACACCTCGACTATATAATAATGATTGCGCCCGATCTTGAGACAGCGATTTTAAGGCTGCGCGGCCTAATCGAGGACGCGCGCCGGATTGTGCCGTTCACCGGCGCTGGCATCTCGACCGAATGCGGCATCCCGGATTTCCGCTCGCCCGGCGGACTGTGGACCAAGAACCAGCCGATCCCGTTCGACGCATTTCTGGCGAGCGCCGAGGCGCGCGACGAAGCCTGGCGCCGGCGCTTCGTCATGGAGGACAGTTTCGTCAAGGCGAAGCCGGGGCGGGGACACCTAGCGCTGGCGAGCCTCTATCGCACCGGCAAGGTGCCGGCATTGGTGACGCAGAATATCGACAACCTGCATCAGATTTCCGGCATTGCCGCGGATGATGTTGTGGAATTGCATGGCAATACCACTTACGCCCTGTGCCTGGAATGCGACCAGCGTTACGAATTATCGTGGGTTAAACAAAAGTTCGAAGCCGCCGGCGAGCGCGCGCCGGATTGCGCGTGCGGCGGCTACATCAAGACCGCCACCGTGTCGTTCGGGCAGGCGATGCCGGCCGCGGCGATGCAACGGGCAGAACAATTGGCCCGCGATTGCGATCTGTTTCTTGCTATCGGCTCGTCGCTGGTGGTGTGGCCGGCGGCGGGATTTCCACTCATGGCCAAGCGCAACGGCGCGGCGCTTGTCATCATCAATCGTGAGCCGACCGAGTTCGACGAACTCGCAGATCTGGTGGTGCACCACGACATCGGCGACGTGCTCGAGCCCTTCATCGCGCACTGATTCGCTTGCTGCTGCGCTGTGCACAGACCTGTGTGCAAGCCCATTTTGCACTTTGCCGCCTGAGACCCGGTGTTATCTTGAATCCACAGATTCGTGGAAGCGCTCTCGAAGAGGCGCCAACAATGCGGCGGCGTGCGGCGTCATGGCGTCGGACGGGGTTGAATTAAAAATGCCTGGAAGCAATCTCCGCCCGGGAACGGTCAGAGAACTCCTCGACGAAACGCCTGCCGACCTGATCGAGGTGGCGGGCGTCATCAAGTGGTTCGACGTCGCCAAGGGTTTCGGTTTCATCATACCGGACAACGGCATGCCGGACGTGCTGCTGCACGTGACCTGCCTGCGCCGCGACGGCTTCCAGACCGCCTATGAAGGCGCGCGGATCGTCTGCGAGGTCCAGCAGCGGTCCAAGGGCTTGCAGGCGTTCCGCGTTCTGTCGATGGACGAATCCACCGCCGTGCACCCGGCGCAGATGCCGCCGCCGCGCACCCATGTCACCGTGACGGCGACCAGCGGTCTCGAACGTGCCCAAGTGAAGTGGTTCAACCGTTTGCGCGGCTTCGGCTTCCTCACGCGCGGCGAGGGTACGCCCGACATCTTCGTCCACATGGAGACGTTGCGCCGCTACGGCTTGGCCGAACTGCGCCCAGGGCAGACCGTGCTGGTCCGTTTCGGGCCAGGACCGAAGGGCTTGATGGCGGCCGAGGTGCACCCGGACAGCGGATCGCTCGGTCCCGCTTCGCACTGATCGCCCGGCCAGTTCCTGCCGGGGGCCTATGGCCGTTTTTCCCATTGCCGGGCGGCGTTCCTCCGCGTAAAGGCGAGCGCATGCGCGCATTCCGCTGGACCGCCTTCGTTCTCATCGGGCTGCTTTTTGCCGCCGGTCCGGTCCGGCCGGCCGAAACGCAGACGCTCGAAATCGCCAGCAAGACCGGGGTGCATGCATTTGCGGTCGAAATGGCCGTAACCGAGGCCGAGCGGGAAAAGGGCCTGATGTTCCGCAAGGAACTGCCGGAAGGCCACGGCATGCTGTTCGACTTCCACCGCGACCAGGAAGTCGGCTTCTGGATGCAGAACACCTACATCCCGCTCGACATGATCTTTATCCGCGGCGATGGCCGTATCCTTCGCATCGCCGAGAACACCGAGCCGCTGTCGACGCGGGTTATTCCGTCGAATGGCCCGGTGCGTGCGGTGCTGGAAGTGATCGGCGGAACCGTCCGGAAATTCGGCATCGCCCCGGGCGACCGGGTGGCTGCACCGATTTTCAACGCCCATTGAGGCTTGCTTGCCGGTCTCGGACGAAGCATGTATCGCGTCATTCGTCGGGGCGTAGCGCAGCCCGGTAGCGCATCTGCTTTGGGAGCAGAGGGTCGCAGGTTCGAATCCTGCCGCCCCGACCACTTTATCGCGTTTAGTTACAGGGGCTTGGCAACAAGTTGCTTGCCGAGCATCTTGACGCAATAGCCCAAGCGTCGCCACCGAATAGCCGCGTCGGCGATGATGGGGGACTGCTGGCGGGCAATCGAGCGCTTTTGCAAGCAATTCGGAATGCCCAGCCGGCGTTATCCGCGCCGCGGAGCACCCGCCGCCTTACCGACCTGGCCGCCTTCGGGCAACCCAACACCCAAACGGGGGGCCGACCGATGGCACGAACCGGCAGTATCCAATCGCGACAACTTGGGCCGCGTCGCCAGGCGCGCCCTGAATTGGCGTGATTTGATTTTGATGCGAGCGGTTACACGTGCCCGAGCGCACGAAATCAAAAATAATGATAACGAAAATAGCTCACCGTAATTTGACATTATACCGCATCTCGCCCGACCATGGTCGAAACGCCGCCAAATCGTGAGCACGGCAGAAAAGTATTCAATGGGAGGACATGCCGGGTCGACCGATACAGATCTCACGTTCTTTGCGCCTTCGGTTCGTATTTCGGTATTTTCCCCGTTGTCCAATCACTTGGCGGTCGCGCGGCTTGCATTTGCCGTGAGGGGCTTTGACGGCTGTGGATACCCAACTTGGTTTTCCGGCCTCATCGTGAAGAACAGGAAGAGGTCATGAGTGCAGCCACGATCGGAAATGTTGCGGTGAAAAGCGTGACGTCTTCGTCGGATGATCGCGCGGATCAACCGGTCACTACGCTCAGAGGATGGCTCGATCATCTCGCCGCGCGTGATCGTTTGGCGATCATGCGTCCGGGCGTGGCCTTGCGGTTTGAAGTGGCGGCTATCGCAAAGCGCCTCGACGGTCAGAAGGCGACCTTTTTCCCGCGCCCCGATGGCCACCCGGTGCCGGTCGTTTCCAATTTAGTGTCGGATCGCGGTTGGCTGGCCGAAGCGATGGGCGTTCCGCAATCTCAATTGCTGGAGACGTTCCAGCAGGCGTCCATTGCGCCACTTCCTTGCCGCGAAGTGCAGTCCGCGCCCGCGCAGGAGGTCGTCCATCGCAATGTCGATCTGACGCGGCTCCTGCCGTTGGTCACTCACAATGAGCACGACAGCGCGCCCTACATCACGGCCGGGCTCGTTATTACGCGAAACCCGCGGACAGGCGTGCAAAACGTTTCGATACTTCGCTGCCAACTCAGCGGTCCGAACCGTCTGGGCGTGTGCGTCCTGCAACGTCACACGCACTTTTTCTATGAAATGGCGGCACAGACTGGAGAGCCGCTGCCGGTAGCGATCGTCATTGGGGTCGATCCGCTGACGCTGCTCGCGTCGCAGGCGATCGTCCCGATCGACCGCGACGAACTGGAGATTGCCGGCGCGCTGCATCGCAAAGCGCTCGACGTCGTCAAATGCAAGTCCAGTGAATTGCGTGTCCCGGCCGAGGCGGAGATCGTGATCGAGGGACGTTTCCTGCCGGGAGTGCGCGAGCCGGAAGGACCATTCGGCGAGTTTCCTCAATACTACGGCGAACGCGAGAATCGCCACGTGGTTGAGGTAGATGTGGTGACGCACAGGAAAAATCCGATTCATCACACTATCACCGGTGGCGGCCTGGAGCATCTCATGCTCGGTGCGATTCCGCGCGAGGCAACACTGCTCGCGCATCTCAAAAGGACTTTTCCCAACGTTATCGACGTACATCTCTCGAAGGGCGGGATGTGCCGCTATCATCTTTACGTCAAAATCAAGAAACGCTTCGGCGGCGAAGCGAAAAATATCATGATGGGCGCCTTCGCCGGGCACTACGACGTCAAACACGTGGTCGTGGTGAACGACGACGTCGATATCCACAATCCGGCGGAAGTAGAGTGGGCCGTCGCGACCCGTAGCCGGGCCGATCGCGACGTCCTCATCGTTGCCGATGCGCAAGGGTCCCGCCTCGATCCGACAACAGTGGACGGAATCGGCGCAAAAATGGGCATCGACGCGACCACGCCGCTGGATGCTCCGCCCATGCGTTACAAACGCATCCGGGTGCCCGGCGAAGATGAAGTCGATCTCGAACGCGTTGTCGCTTCCGTGTCTGGCAGCGATTGGCGCCGGAACGTCGAACCATGATGCCATGGAGCCGCCGATCTTGCGTCGACTGAATTGAACCGTTCGCGCAATCGGAAGCAGCGCACGGGCCCAGAATAAAATCCGAACAGATTACGGACAATGGAGGACGCCACATGAAACGCTGGATAGCCGCTATTCTATTCATGCTTGTGAGTTCGTGCTTTTGCCGCGCAGCGCTGGCCGATGAAGTCGTCAAAATAGGCGTCAACGGTGTGGTCAGCGACGCCGCCTTTTTTATCGCGGAGCGCAAAGGCTTTTTCGCGAAACAGGGCATCAAGCCGGAATTGATTCACTTCGATTCGGGACCACAGATGGTGGCGCCGCTCGGCACCGGCCAGATTGACGTCGCGGCCGGTGCGTCGTCTGCCGGTCTGTTCAACGCCGTTGCGCGCGGCATCGGTTTGAAAATTGTCGCCGACAAGGGATCAGCGCCGGTCGGCTACAGCTATGTGCCGATCATTGTGCGTAAAGACCTGATCGATGACGGCAAGGTCAAGACTTATGCCGACTTCAAAGGACTCAAAATCGCCGAAGCAGGCAAGGGCGGGACGCCCGGCCCGATTCTCAATGAAGGGCTCAAGCGGGGCGGACTTAACTACGACGACGTCCAGCACGTTTATAACTTGGGCTACCCGCAGCAGGTTCTGGCTTTGGCCAACAAGGCCATCGATATCGGCGTCACCGCCGAGCCGGCTGCCACTCTGGCGATAAAAAAAGGCTACGCCGTCCGCTTCTCGGCCCCCGATCTCTACCCCAACCAGCAGATCGCCGTGCTCCTGTATGGCGATCAGTTCATCAAGAGCCATAGCGATGTGGCGACCAAATTCATGGTCGCGTATCTCGAAGGCGTCCGCTTTTACAACGGCGCCCTGAAGGACGGCCATTTCAGCGGCCCGAACGCGCGGGAGCTGATCGACATTCTTGTCGAATATACAAAGTTCAAGGATCGCGCCCTATACGCCGACATGACGCCGAATGGCTGCAACCCGGACGGCTACGTCGACTTGCCGAGCCTGACAAAGGACTACGGGTTCTATAAAGCGCACGGCTATCTTGAAGGAAGCACGACGGTCGGCGCCCTGGTCGATCATAGCTTCGTCGACCGGGCACTCAAGATTATTGGACCTTATAAGCCGAAGTCATGATGATAGTCGAAAAATCTGCGGCGCCTGCCACGGCAGGGCCGCCAAAAATTCGCATCAACAATCTTTCGCGGCGCTTCGGGTCAGTTTCGGCGATCGAGAATTTTTCACTCGATGTCGAAAGCGGCAGTTTTGTCATGATCGTGGGGCCGAGCGGCTGCGGCAAGACCACGCTGCTTCGCATTTTGGCCAATCTCGACACCCCGAGCGAAGGCACAGTGGAGGTGGCACGCACCGATATGTCAAAGCCGAGCAATGCCATGGTGTTCCAGGGCGATTCCATTTTTCCGTGGATGACGGTTTGGGACAACGCGGCCTACGGCCTCCGGCTGCGCGGCGACGACAAAGCGACCATCAAGGATGTGGTTGGATACTATCTCGATCGTACCGGTCTCAGCCGCGTCGCCGACCGGTACCCGTTTCAGCTTTCGGGCGGCATGCGCCAGAGAGTGTCGATCGCGCGCGCCTTCGCCACCGACCCAGAGGTGCTGCTCATGGACGAGCCGTTCTCGGCGTTGGATGAACAGCACAAGACCATGCTGCAGCAAGAGCTGTTGCGAATCTGGGACGAAACCCGCAAGACCGTGCTCTTCATCACCCACAGCGTCGACGAGGCCGTGACCTTGGGTGACAAGATTCTGGTCATGACCGCAGGCCCCGGCCGCATCAAGGCGATGATCGACGTGCCGTTTCCGCGCCCAAGAAACGTGCTGGAACTGCGCGCGCAGCCCGATTACGGCGAGCTTGTCTTCCGTATCTGGGGCTATCTGCGCGAGGAGGTCGAACTCGCGGCTGCCAGGGAGTCGGTTTGATGGCGTTGCGGTTTTTGACCCGAGATCGGCTCATCAGCATCCTGACGCCGATTGTGCTGCTCGGGCTGTGGGAGATCGGCGCTCGATTGGGCTTGATCGACACGCGGTTTTTTTCGTCGCCGACCCTGATCGCTCGACAGTTTGTGGTGCTGTCGCGTTCCGGCGAGATATGGCTGAACATCGGCGTCAGTCTCAGACGCTTGGGCATCGGTTTCCTGGCCGGCGGCATACCTGCCATCGTGTTGGGGATTGCGATGGGGCTGTCACGTTCGGTGCGCGCAGCGATCGATCCACTGATCGCCGCGACCTATCCCTTGCCCAAGAGCGCAATTTTTCCCCTTATTCTATTGATCTTCGGCCTCGGCGAATCTTCAAAAATTGTGATGGTTGCTCTGGGCGTCTTTTACCCGCTGATCATCAACACCATGAGCGGTGTAATGCAGATCGAACGAATCTATTTGGACGTCGGGAAAAACTTTGGCGCTAGTCGCCGGCAGATGTTCTACACGGTGGCGCTGCCTGGCGCGCTGCCGTCGATCTTTGCCGGCATCAAGCTCGGCGTCGGCATGGGCCTCGTTTTGATTGCCATCTCGGAGATGATCGGTGCCGATAGCGGCCTCGGCTACATGATCTGGAACGCATGGCAGACGCTGAGCGTCGAGACGATGTATGTTGGTCTGGTCGTCATTGCATTCATTGGCTACGTCCTTACTCTTTTTCTTGACGAAGTCGAACAATGGCTGTTGCCGTGGAAGCGCGGCCACTGACAAATGCGCGGCCGCAAGACGGCGCGCAAATGAGGACTATCGCGCTTTCGGGAGTTGGCTCATGAGTCGTAAGCCGCCGGGCGTGTAGGAACCCGCCCATCGTAGGCGTCAGCGGGCTGCAACCGGTTACCCAATAACTATCGCCTGCTGGTTGCCCGCTTCTGAGCGCCAATCGCCGCGGATCCTTGTTTCAGTTCTTCGCTCAGTACCTCGATGAAAGCGTTGACGACCCGCGAGAGCGGACGCTGCGCGCGGTAGACGTAGACCAGTTGGCGCTCCAGTACGGGTTCGACAATGCGGCGCGTCTGAAGCGGCAACTCCGACGTCGATTTTCGCGCAACGATGGCGGGCAGAACCGTGGCGAGCGCGGTCTCGGATACAAGCCTCAGCGTTGGCGCCAGGGCGTCAACCTCGATCTGCGGGATGATGTCAATTCCAAGTCCCTCGGCGGCAGTATCGACGATGCTGCGAATGCCATGCCGGTGGGAGGGCAGCACCAGAGCCAGTTCCTTGAGCCGCTTGAACGGAATCGGTGCCAGAGGGCTCTTCGACGTGCCGCGCTCGACCAGCACAAGCTCTTCATTAATGAGCGGGTGCATGGCGACGCCGGGTTTGCGGTGCGTGCTGTTGACGACCGCGAAATCGAGGTCGCCCGTAATCACCCAGTCGATCAATGTTCCGCTATACGCCTCATCGATCCTAATTTCGACATCCGGATATTTCGCGCCGAAACGGCGCAAGACGTCGGCCAAGACGGAATTTGTAATCGACGGGATAATGCCGACGGCAATCTTGCCGAGCACTTTTCCGCTCAATTCCATGACCTGCTGATTGGCGTGCTTGAGATCGAGCAGGATCGGCAAATAAAGGCGATACATCGCTTCGGCGGCAGACGTCGGGATCATGCCGCGCGCGGTGCGTTCAAACAGGTCTATGCCTAAACGCTTTTCCAACCGGCTGATCTGCATGCTCAAGGCGGGCTGCACGACATTCAGGCTGCGCGCAGCGCGTGTCACGCTGCGCTGCTCGTACAAGCAGGCGAAATATTGAATTTGCCGCAGGTCCAACATCATTTGAGGGCCTCGACGCATGCCTTGCGCGGGTAAGCCAGACTATAACGACAAATGAATTTGCTTATTGTCAATTATTATTTGCGGTGACATGTGCCGGGGCCTATAGATCGGTGAATAACGATAAAAACGGATTGGGTGAGGTCTCGCTGCGTAGGTGGACAGGGTCTTGCTGACGGAAAATGGGGTCGCATCTCAGGGGTGGGTCGGCGCACCTGTCCCGCGCAAAGAGGATGAGGCGCTCCTCACCGGGCGGGCACGGTTCATCGACGATCTGTCGCCGGTAGCCGGAATTCACTTCGCGGCCATCCTGCGGTCTCCCCATCCCCATGCGCGTATCCTGAGCGTCGACATCTCGCGCGCAATGAATCTGGCCGGCGTTCGCGCCATTGTCACCGGCAAGGACGTTGCCGAGTTGATAGGGCCAATACCGACCGTCGTGAAGGCGCCGATCGCCTATTATCCAATCGCCACCGACTGCGCGCGCTATGTCGGCGAGCCAGTGGCGGTGGTCGTCGCCGGCACGCGCTATATCGCCGAAGACGCTTGCGACTTGATCAAAGTAGAATACGCCGAGCTTCCGGCAGTCGCAGACTTGCAAAGTGCGATGGCGGCTGACGCGCCGGTGATCCATGAGAAAGCCGGCTCCAACGTCGTCAGCCGGCGCAGTTTCCGATACGGTGATCCGGACGCGGCGTTCGCCGCGGCCGACAAGGTGTTCGAACTCTCTTATTCCTATCCGCGCTACGCCTCGACTCCGATGGAAACCTACGGCGTGATCGCGCATTTCGAACGCGCGCCCGACCGCTTCACCGTGTGGTCGAATTTCCAGGGCCCGTTCGTGATCCAGCCGCTGATGGCCGGCGCGCTGCGCGTGCCTGGCAACCGGCTGCGCCTGATCACACCGCCGAGTAGCGGCGGCAGTTTCGGCATCAAGCAGGCGGTGCTCTCCTACATCGTCCTGCTCGCCGCGGTCAGCCGCAAGACCGGGCTGCCGGTCAAGTGGATCGAAGACCGGGCCGAACATCTCACCGCGGCATCCGCCTCGAGCGATCGCTTGGGAACCATCGCCGCCGCCTTCCAAAAAGACGGCAAACTTACGGGCCTGAGATTCAAGAACGTCGCCAACATGGGCGCCTATATCCGCGCGCCCGAGCCAGCGTCTCTGTACCGGATGCACGCCGCCTCGAATGGTTGTTACGATGTGCAGAACATTGCGATCGACAACGAGATCGTCGTAACAAATCGTACGCCTGTCGGCCTCAATCGCGGATATGGCGGGCCGCAATTCTATTTCGCGCTTGAACGGGTGATGGAAATCGCAGCCCGCGGGCTCGGCGTCGACGTTGCAGAGTTGCGCCGCCGTAATTTCATCGCCGCCGACGCGTTCCCTTACCGGGCGCCGGCCGGCGCGGTGTACGACGCGGGGAATTACCACGCGGCGTTGTCGGAGCTGTTGCGGATCGCCGACTACGACGGGCTGAAGCGGCGGCGCGAGGAAGCCCGGGCGGCGGGACGCTTGTTCGGCATCGGCTTTGCGGCCGGCGTCGAGCCGTCAGGCTCGAACATGGCCTACGTGTCGCTCGCGCAGACGGCCGAGGAGCGCAGCCGTAGCGGTAGTAAATCGGGGGCCAATGCCAGCGCGGTGATCTCGGTCGATCCGAGCGGGCAGGTGACGCTGCGCCTCGACAGCACGCCGAGCGGGCAGGGCCACGCGACAGTGGCGGCGCAGATCGTGGCGGACGCGCTCGGCCTGAAGCCGACCGATATCGACGTGGTCACCGAGCTCGACACGTTGACGAGCGCTTGGTCGATCGCCTCAGGCAATTATTCCAACCGCTTCGCCTCGATCGTGGTCGACGCCGTCGCCAAAGCGGCGCAGCAGGTGGCGCAGAAAATAAGAATTCTCGCGGCCGAGGCGCTGGATGTGCCGCCCCACCAGATCGAACTGTACGAAGGTTATGCGCGCGTGCGCGGCCAGTCGAACAAGGGGCTGCCGTTCCGCAAGGCGGCGGCGCGCGCCCATTGGGACCCGGCCGGCCTGCCGGACAATGTCGCGCCCGGCATTTTCGAAATCGCCATCGTCTCGCCGTCCGTGCTCGGCTCTCCGGATGCTCAGGATCGGGTCGCTTCCGCCACGACATTCGGCTTTGTTATCGACGTCGCCGCCATTGAGGTCGACGCCAAGACCGGCGTGCTCCGTATCGATAAATATGCGTCCGTTCACGACGTCGGGACCCAGATCAACCCGAAGATCGTCGATGGCCAGATCCACGGCGGCTTCGTGCATGGTCTCGGCGCGGCCTTGTTCGAGGAACTCGCCTATGACGAGCGCGGCAATTTTCTGTCCGGTTCGTTTGCCGATTATCTCTGCCCGACCGCCTTCGAGGTGCCTCCAGTCGCGATCGGTCACGTCGAAACGGCGTCTCCAATGAACGCGCTTGGCGCCAAGGGAATGGGCGACGGCAGCTCGATGCTGACTCCCGCGGCGATGGCGAATGCGGTTGCCGATGCCCTGGGGCGTGACGATATCTCGCTGCCGCTGAACCTTCAGCGCCTATGGGTACTGGCCAACGGCGGCGATCCGTCGCTCAAACGGCGTGTGGCCGCGTCGGAGGGGATTCAGGCGCCAATCGGTAAAGGCGCGTTGACCGGCACTGGCGAAGTCGTTCTTTCGGCTCCGGTCGAAGAGGTATGGCGCAGACTGATCGATCCGAAGGAACTTGCCGCGATCGTTCCCGGGTGCCGCAGCCTCACGCAGGACGCACCGGACCGCTATTCGGCGCAGGTGATGATTGGCGTTGCTGGCATTCGCGGCGTCTACAACGCGCAAATCGAAATGCGTGACAAGACGGAGGGAAGTTCGCTCCGTCTTGTCGGAAAGGCGTCGGGTGCTTTGGGCTTTGGCTCGGGTTCTGGCCTGGTTACGCTGCGAGGCGAGCCGGATGGGCGCACGCGCCTCGAATATCGGTATGAGGCCAACGTCGGCGGCAAGGTCGCGGCTGTCGGCCAACGCATGCTTGGCACCGTGACGCGTTATCTCATTTCGCAATTTTTTTCCGCACTGGAACGCCGGATTGCTCCGCAAAACCACAAGGGCTGGTCGAAATACCTGCCGTGGCGCAGGCGTAACGGAGGCCATCCGTGAAGCCGGTTGCCTTCGACTATCATCGGCCGGAAACGGTGTCTGAAGCTGCCGCGCTGCTGTTCGAGTTGCGGGAGGAGGCGGCCGTGCTCGCCGGGGGTATGACGCTCGGACCCATGCTGAACATGCGGCTGGCGCGGCCGCGTGCGGTGATCGACATTTCTCGCATTCAAGCATTGCAGACGATTTCGCTGAAGTCGGATGTTGTGACGACCGGGGCGGGGGTGGTGCAATGCGACGCCTTACGCTCCGACGTCGTCGGGCGCGATTTACCGTTACTGGCCATGGCGCTGCCGTGGGTCGGCCATTTTCAGACCCGCAACCGCGGTACGCTCGGCGGCTCGGTGGCGCATGCGGACCCAAGCGCCGAAATCGCGCTCTCCCTGGTCGTCTGCCGCGGAACGGTTGTGCTGCAGTCGCGCCGGTGTGAGCGGCGGGTCGTGGCAAAGGAATTCTTCCTCGGAGCGCTGACGACGCAGCGCCAGCCGGATGAGATCATCACCGCGCTGGAATGGCCGCGCACGCAACCGGACGCCGGTTGCGCATTCTCCGAAATCGCGCAGCGTCATGGCGACTTCGCCATTGCTGCGGCCGCTTGCTGTCTGCGGTTAGGGGCGGACGGCCGCGTTACGGATTTGTCGCTTGGTCTCGGCGGTGTGGAGAACCGGCCGATCGTCATCGATACGATGAATTTTCTTGGTCGGCCCGCCGACGAAGTCGCGGTCGCCCTTGCGGAGCACGCCGCGGCCAGCGTGACACCGATGCAGGATCATGCCGCCAGCGCCGAATACCGGATTGCGTTGACGAGAGTTCTGGTGGAGCAGGTCTTCGCCGACGCTCTTGCCGATGCCAGGCGGCACGGGGAGCAACGGCCATGACGGTGCTCCATCGACCGGCGGGCGAACGCGTCACTATCGCGTTGACGGTGAACGGGCAGCGCCGCACGGGGCAGGCCGAGCCACGTCTGCTGCTGTGCGATTTCCTTCGCCACGAGTTGCAGGCGTTTGGCGTGCATGTTGGCTGTGAGCACGGCGTCTGTGGTGCCTGCACGATTCTGGTCAACGGTCGGGCGGTGCGCAGTTGCACCCAGTATGCAGTGCAAGCTGACGGTGCCGAGATCGTGACGGTCGAAGGGCTAGCCGAGCAAGACACGTTGAACGTCGTGCAGCGGGCCTTTGCTAAACATCATGCGTTGCAGTGCGGATTCTGTACGGCCGGCATTTTGTGTTCGGTCACGCATTTTCTGCAGGAGACGCCGTCACCCACGGAAGCTCAGGTGCGCGACATGCTCTCCGGCCATATCTGCCGGTGCACCGGCTATGCTTCGGTCGTCGCCGCCGTGCTCGAAGCGGCGAACGACATGAATAGAGGTCAATGATGATGGATCTCGGCAGTGCATTCGCCGTGGCGGTCTTGCGCCAACCCGGGCAGGAAGCCTTCGTTGAAGGCGGCCGCCGTGTGACCTATGGCGATTGGTATCGCCAGATAAAAGTGGTAGCCGGCGGATTGCAGGAAATGGGCTTGCGGGCCGGCGATCATCTCGTCGTTGTCATGCGCAACCGGTATGAAATGGCGACGCTCTACTGGGCGTGCCATATGATCGGCATCATCTTCACGCCAGTAAGCTGGCGCGCCTCCGCGGACGAAATCAAATTTTGCTTCGAAGATGCCGAAGCGGCGGCCGTGGCTTTCGACGGTGCTTCCGGCGGTGCTGCAGCGCAGGCCGCCGCGGGATTGAAAATTGACCCAGGCCGCGTGATCATCGCGGCGGACGGGAAGGGCGAGGGCAGGGCGTTCGCGCAATTGTTGGATGCGCGGCCGATTGCCGGGCCCGTGGGGGTGAGCGAATTCTCCACGTGCTTGATGCTGTACACTTCGGGCACAACCGGACGCCCGAAAGGCGTGCCAAGAAGCCATCGTAACGAACTGACGGCGTCGATTTCCCATATCGCCCAGAACCAGTATCGGCAGGGGGATTCATGCCTCGGTGTGATGCCGTACTTCCATACGATGGGCGTGCGCATCCTGCTCGGTATGGCTTTGCTCAATGGCCGAATGGTGTGCCTGCCGAACTACGATCCCGAGGAAGTCTTGCGGCTTGTGGCCGCCGAGCGGCTGACGACACTCTACCTCGTACCCACCATGTTTCACGACGTGCTGCGGCATCCGAAGTTCAATTCCTACGACCTAAGCTCCTTGTCGCGCGTCGGTTACGCCGGAATGACCATGACGCCGGCGCTGATCGAGCGTTGCTTCGAGCAGCTCAAACCTGAGCTGTTCGTGAACTATTACGGTTCCAGCGAAATCTACACGTTTGCCTATTGCGATCATCTCGACCGCAAGCCCGGCTGCGCCGGGCGCGCCGGCATGAACCAGATCATCCGCGTGGTCTCGTCGTCGCGCGACGACGATATCGAGATCGACTTGCCGCCCGGAGTTTCCGGCGAGATCGTCGCCAGCATGAACAGTCCGGAAGCCTTCAAAGGCTATTGGAAACGGCCGGACGCCGACGCCAAGGCCATTCAGGGCCGCTGGTATCGTACGGGCGATCTCGGAAAGTTCGACGACGACGGCGAGTTGTACGTGGTCGGCCGCGTCGACGACATGATCATCAGTGGCGGGGAAAATATTTTTCCGGAAGAAGTCGAGGACACGCTGATCCGCAGCAAGCTCGTCGCCGGATGCGCCGTGGTCGGCATGCCGGACGAGCGCCTCGGCACCAAAGTGGTGGCATTCATCGAGCCGGCGGTCGCCGGCCTCGGCCCCGAACAGTTCGACGAGGTGTGCATGAACAGCGAACTCGCCCGCTTCAAGCGGCCGAAGGAGTACGTCCTCGTTAAAGCCATTCCCCGATCCGCGTCCGGCAAACTGTTACGCCGCATGTTGCGCAGCGGAGAATACGAGCCATTCGAAAACAGCAACGGCACTGCAAAGGAAAAGCCATGAGCAAAGATTATGCCGAGCAACGCGCCTCGATCTTGCGGGACCTCGACGGGCTGCATTACGAAGTCGATGCCAAGCGGAAAGTTGGATTTCTGTGGCTCGACCGGCCGCCATTGAACGTCTTGTCCTATCGCGGCCGCAGCCAGGTCAACGCCATCATGGAGGCGTTCGGCCAGGACCCGGATGTGCGCGTCGTGGTGATCCGCGGCAAAGGCGGCGTGTACACATCCGGTGGCGATGTGAAGGCGTTTCCGCAAATCGAGTTGGATGGCATGTCCCACCTCGCATGGAACATCGCCTCGCCCGAGCGCTGCCCGAAGCCGGTGATCTGCGTGCTGGAAAAGTACGCAATGGGGGTGGGCCTCGAACTGGCGATGGCCTGCGACTTCCGGATCGCGACGAAAGAAACCTTGCTCGCACTCCCCGAAGTCACACTTGGGCAGATCCCTGGCAGTGGCGGCAGCCAGCGCGTGGCGCGGATTGCCGGGCTTACGCGAGCCGCCGACATGATGATGCTAGGGCGCCGTATTCCTGCGCCGGAAGCGCATGCCTGGGGTCTGGTAACGCGCGTGGCGGAGGACACTGCAGCGCTCGATAAGATTCTCGATGAGATGATCGACACTCTCACCAAAATGTCGGCGCTCGCGCTCAAGACCGTCAAGCGCGTGCTCAATACCGCTTACGACACGAGTCTCAGTGTCGGCTTCGAGGTCGAAGGGCACGCCTACGAAAAGCTCCGCGAAACCAAAGACTACAAGGAAGGAATCGCTGCCTTCTCCGAAAGGCGCAAACCAAACTTCAATGGTGTCTAAACGTCTGAACACAACGGGAGGAAATCTTGAAAAAATTGATTATCTGCGGAAGTACGGCGATTGCCGCGCTCACTATGGCATTCGCATCGAATGTTTATGCCGCCGATCCGATCAAGGTCGGCGTTGTGACCCCGCTCTCCGGCAGTTATGCGCCGATCGGCAAGCAAGTGCGCTGGGGCGCCGAACTCGCGGTCAAGGAGATCAATGCCGCCGGCGGCGTGAACGGCCGAAAGTTTGAACTTCTATTCGAAGATTTCAGAAGCCGATCCGCCGGTCGCAGTGCGAAAAGCCGAGAAATTGCTGCAGGAGACCAAAGTCGATCTGTTGACCGGTACCGTCAACAGCGGTGCGACGCTGGCTGTCGGCCAGCTTGCGGAGCGCAATGACCGCATTCTGGTGACGACGGTCTCCTATGCGCCGTCGATTACCGGCGCGCAATGCAATGCGAATGTGTTTCGCGTGAATGCGAACGCCGCCATGCAATCGATCGCGTTGACCGGCTGGCTGCACAAAAACATCGAGGGCAAGCGTTATTACTTCATTGGTCCCGATTACGTGATGGGCCGCAGCACAATCTCCGCGTTTGAAGGTGATGTCAAACGTCTTGGCGCGACCAATACCGGCAGCAGCTTTCCGCCGCTCGGCGCCAAGGATTTCACGCCTTATATCGGGCCGGTGCGCGCGGCCCATCCGGATGTGATCATGACCGCAACGGCGGGCAACGATACCGTTCGCCTTCTCACCCAGCTCAAGGAATACGGCATTCTGTCGACCAAGCTCACGCTCGCCGGCGCGGCCGGCGCGGTTACGCAACAGAATATCGGTGCCATGGGCGGGGCGGCGGAAGGTTTCCTGAGCGCCGCCGATTACGCGGTCGATTTCGACACGCCGGCCAACAAGAAGTTCGTCGCCGCGTTCAAGAAGGACTTTGGGAGCGATCCGGACCTTTTTGGGGCCGACACTTACGGGCTCTTCTATCTGTTCAAGCAGGCGATCGAAAAAGCCGGCGGCACCGACACCAAGAAACTGCGTGCCGCGATGGAAGGCGCCACCTGGGATACGCCGCAAGGCACAAAGACAATTCGAAAGGGCGATCATCAGGCGATGGTCGATATGGTCGTTGTTCAGGTGAAGGGCAGCACCTTCAAGACTGTCGGCACTGTCCCTGGCGCAGACGCGATCGGTCCCGACGACTGTAAGAAGTTCTGATCGAATGCAGGCGACGCGAGCGGTTTGATGCAAGACTTGTTGTCTTATCTGCACTTCGTGGTGCTGCCCCAGATGATCGACGCGTTGATCATCGGGGCGGCGCTCGCGCTCGTGGCGCTTGGACTCACCATGATTTTCGGCCTGCTCGACGTCATCAATCTCGCTCACGGCGATCTCTATATGTTGGGCGGCTATGCCGCGTTCACGCTGATGGGATGGGGTGCCGGTTATTGGGGCGCCCTGGTGCTGGTGCCGATATTGGTCGGCCTCGTCGGTTGGGGTCTGGAAGAATTGGGTATCCGCCCGCTGCTGCCAAGGGCGGACCGGGCTACGGTGACCCTGCTTCTCACCTTCGGCGTCGGTCTAATGTTGCGCGACGCCGCGCAAGTCGTTTGGGGCGTGGACACGCATTCCGTCGCGGCCCCTTTCGCGGGCATGGCGAGCCTCGCTGAAGTGTTCGTGCCGACCTACCGCCTGTTTATCTTCGGCGTCGGTTTTGTGGCGATCGCCGCCACGTGGTGGCTGGTCTATCGCACGCGCCTAGGCGCGGTGCTGCGGGCCACTGCCGTCGACCCGACGATGGTCGCCTCGTTCGGCATTCCGATCCGCTTGGTCTACGGATTTACATTCATGTATGGCTGCGGGCTCGCCGGTCTTGCCGGCGTTCTGCTCAGCCCGATCTATGCCGTGTTTCCGACGATGGGCCACGATTTTCTCGTGTTGGCCTTCGCCGTCGTGATCGTCGGCGGAATGGGAAGCATAACCGGTGCCGTCGTCGCCGCTTTATTGCTTTCGCAAGTCCAAGGCCTCGCCAGTCTCTGGATGCCGCCAGTCTGGGCCGACACCCTCATCTATGGCCTGATGCTGCTCGTGCTTGTGGTTCGGCCGAGTGGGCTTTTCAACCGGATCGGAGAAGCATGATGCTGCAAGCGAAAGCTTCACGCATCGATGCTGAGCCGCTGCCGGTGCAAGCACCGAGGCAGACTGTCGGTGAACGCCTCATGCGCGTGCTCAAGTCCGCGCCTTGTGGGGCTGGGCAATTGCGGTGGTTCGGCCTTGCGATGCTGGCGCTTGCAACGATCTTTCCGTGGTTCGCCGGTTCATTCTTTACGAGGCTCGCGATCGAGGCGCTTTTGCTCGGCGCGGTCGCACTCAGCGTCGATATCCTTCTCGGCTATGCTGGCCTGTTGTCACTCGGGCAAGCCGCGTATTTCGGCCTGGCCGCGTATATTGCAAGCTTGATGTATCTGCATGTCACGCAGTCGTTTTGGCTGGTGGCGATCACGGTCAGCGCGACAGTCGCGGTCTTCTCATTTCTTCTCGGAGCGATCGCAATTCGCGCTAAAGGCGTGTACTTCGCCTTGATCACATTCGGTGCCGCCGAGATCCTGTCGAAAATAGCCCACAATACGCGTGCGATCGGTGGATCGGATGGTTTAATCGGAATACCGGTGCCGAGCATTCCTTTGCTCCCCGGCGTGGCGATCGATCTGCACAGCAATTTCGTATTTTATTACGTCGTCTTGGCGGGAATTGTATTTATTTATCTCTCTACGCGCCGCGTTCTCGATACCGGTTTCGGCAGCGTGCTCAGGGGCATTCGCGACAATTCAAACCGTGTTCCGTATCTGGGCTATAACCCATTCTGGTACAAGCTGGCTGCCTATGTCATGGCCGCGCAGATCGCGGCTTTCGGCGGTCTAATTTATCCGTTGTTGCGCGGCTTCGTGGCGCCCAATCTATTTGGCTTCGAAATTTCGACCAAAGCGGTCGTGGTTTCGCTTGTCGGCGGTATCGGTACGCTCATCGGCCCTCTTGTCGGCAGCGTGATAATCACATTTTTGGAATCCGCGGTCGGAAGCTATACCGAACGACATCTGTTCGTGCTCGGCCTGATCTTCGTTGTCTTCGTCATCTTCATGCCTGAAGGCCTCGTGGGGCTTATGCGCCGTCTGTCGGCAAAGCGCCGGAGTGCGCGCCCATGATCAAGGTGACCGCACTCAACAAGGCATTCGGCGCGCTTAGAGCCGTGAGTGATCTCAGCTTCGAGGCAGAGCGTCACCGTATCACCTCGATCATTGGCCCTAATGGAGCCGGAAAAAGTACGGCGTTCAATCTCATTTCGGGAGCGATACAGCCTGATTCCGGCTGCATCGAGATGGAAGGCCGCAACATCACGGGGCAGGCGCCCTATGCTTTGACCAGAATGGGCCTCGCCCGCTCATTTCAAATTACGAACTTATTCTTTGGGCTGAGCGCGCTGGAAAATGTGCGGCTAGCCAGCCAATCGCTCGAAAAGCGCGGCCGCTTTCTCGTTCAGTTCGATCGTTTTTTGCGCCCGCGCGTCCGCGCCCAAGCCCTTCTCGAGGAGTTTGGCCTGTTGGACCGCGCCGATGAACTGGTGCGAAATCTCTCCCACGGCGATCAACGCCGGGTCGAAATTGCCGTCTGCATGGCACTCGATCCCAAAGTGCTGATGCTTGATGAGCCGACGCAGGGCATGTCGCCCGCGGAAACCATGGAATTCGATGCCTTGATCAAATCGCTGGCCGGTCGCGTCACGATCCTTTTGATCGAGCACGATATCGAGTTGGTGATGAGCCTGTCGGACCACGTGATCGTCATGCATCAGGGCGCGAAGCTGTTCGAAGGCAGCCCCGGCATGGTGCGTTCGAGCGCGCTGGTGCGTGAGGCCTATCTGGGGGTCGACCATGCCGCTGCTTGAAATCGACCGCCTCCATGCGCGTTACGAAAGCGCACCGATCGTGCAGGGTATCTCGTTGGCCGTCGATGGCGGCGAAATCGTCGGCCTGTTTGGGCGCAACGGTGCCGGCAAGACGACGATCCTGAGGACCATCATGGGCTGGGTTCGCCCTTCCGACGGTCGCGTCGTATTCAACGGCGAAGAAATCGGTGGATTGTCGCCCGATCGTATCTTCCGCAAAGGCGTCGGCTTTATTCCGGAAGATCGTCGCATTTTTGCGACGCTCACCGTCGAAGAAAATTTGATGCTTGGGCTCTTCACCCGCTGGCAAACAAGTGCGCAGCGAGGCCGCGAACTCGACTGCGTGTTTGAACTCTTTCCGCGCCTGCGCGAACGGCGCGCGCAACTGGGCAAGACGCTCTCGGGCGGCGAGCAGCAGATGCTCGCTATCGGCCGCGCCTTGGTTGGATCCCCCAAGCTTTTGCTGGTTGACGAGCCCTCCGAAGGTCTCGCTCCGATGGTGGTGACGGAGATTTTCGAATCGCTGTCGCTCATGCGGGACGCGGGGATTGCAGTTCTGCTCGTGGAACAGAATGTTCGCCGCGCCTCGGCAATAAGCAACTCATGTTACGTCATCGAGAAAGGCCGGATTATCAAGCACGGCGTTCCGGCAGATGTGCTGGCTGACGATGCGATCCGGCAACGGTTATCAGTGTGAGAGGACACGAAATGGGTACACAGACCATGGATCAAACGCGGGCGGATCAGAGTCCGGGCAAGCGGGTGGAGCAGGCGGACACGTCGGACTGGCCGGACCAGATCTTTCAAAAACTGCGCGAGGCCGAGATCAGCCAAGTGGTTTATGTCCCCGACGCCGGCCACGCGCGGTTGATCGATCTGTGCCACCAGGCCAACGACCTAAAGTGCACGGTGCTTACAACCGAAGAGGAGGGCATCGGTATTCTGGCGGGCGCCTGGCTTGGCGGGGAGCGTGGCGTTCTGCTGATGCAAAGCAGCGGCGTCGGTAACTGTATCAACACGCTCTCGCTCGCCAAGGTCTGCGGCTTTCCGTTGGTGATGATCGTCACGATGCGCGGGCAATGGGGGGAGACCAATCCTTGGCAGGTGCCGATGGGCCAGATCACGGCCGAAAATCTGCGGCTTGCGGGTGCGGTGGTCTACGAAGTCAATGAACGCGACATGGCGGCGCCGGCGGTTGAAGCGGCCGCGCGGATCGCTTTCAACGGCGGGCTGACGGCGGCTGTTCTGCTGTCGCAGCGGATGCTCGGAACGAAGCTTTTCAAGGATTGAACCCATGCAAGAACAAGACAAGCTCATGCGTCGCGACGTAGTCGCTCAAATCCTCGCCGACCGCGGCGACATCCTTGTGGTGACGGGTCTCGGCTCGACGACTTATGACTGCGCCGCGGCGGGCGATCATCTGCTCAATTTCTATCTTTGGGGTGCCATGGGCAGCGCCACCACCGTTGGCCTGGGGCTTGCGCTCGCGCAGCCTAAACGCCGCGTACTTGTGATTACCGGTGATGGCGAACTGCTGATGGGAATGGGTGCGCTCGCGACAGTGGCGGTGAAAAAACCCGATAATTTGGCGATCGCCGTCATTGACAATGAACGCTACGGCGAAACCGGAATGCAGCGTACCCACACCAGCTCCGGTGTCGATCTGGCGGGTATCGCGCGTTCAGCAGGATTTGAGCAGGCCGCGACCGTGCGCAAAATGGCCGAGGTCGAGAGCGCGGTCGCGATGCTTCACAAGGGCAAAGGGCCGGTCATCGCCGTGTTCAAAGTCTCGACTGCAAAAGATTCGCTGGTCCTCCCGATCTGGGATGGTCCCTTGCAGAAGGCGCGTTTCCGTCATGCGCTGCTCGGCGAGAAATCCGCCGCCTAGACAGAAAAACGGATTCTTCAGATGTCGAATTTGCCTAAATACAAGATGTTCATTGGCGGCGAATGGGTCGCTGCGGTCTCGGGCGATTGGTTCGAGTCGTTTGACCCCTATGCGGGCAAGCCCTGGGCGCTGGTCGCGCGCGGCGCCAAGGCCGATGCGGACAACGCCGTCGACGCGGCCCATACGGCGCTCAAATGCGGCGAATGGTCCAAGCTCAAGGCAACCCAGCGCGGCGCGCTTTTGCGTCGTCTCGGCGATTTGATCGCACGCGATGCCGACAAACTCGCCGCGCTCGAGGTGCGCGACAACGGCAAGCTGCTAGCCGAGATGGGCGCGCAGGTACGCTACTTGCCGCAGTGGTATTATTATTACGGCGGCCTTGCCGACAAGATCGAAGGTGCGGTCATTCCGATCGACAAGGCGGATACCTTCAACTTCACGCGACACGAACCGATTGGCGTCGTGGTTGCGATCACGCCGTGGAATTCGCCGCTGCTGCTGTCCGCATGGAAGCTTGCACCGGCACTCGCCGCCGGCTGCACGGTGGTGCTCAAACCTTCCGAACATACGTCAGTCTCCGCGCTCGAGTTCTGTAAGTTGATCGAGGAAGCCGGTTTTCCGAAGGGCGTTGTGAATGTGGTGACCGGCTTTGGCGCCGAAATCGGCGAGCCGTTGGTCGCGCATCCGAAGGTCGCGAAAGTCGCCTTTACCGGCGGCGAGTTTGGCGGCCAGAAAGTCTATGAAAGCGCCGCGCGGGGGCTGAAAACGGTCACACTCGAGCTCGGCGGCAAGTCGCCCAACATCGTATTCGATGACGCCGTAATGGACGACGCGGTGAAAGGGGTGATTTCCGGAATTTTTGCGGCAACCGGCCAGACCTGTATCGCCGGTTCACGCTTGCTGGTCCAGAAGACCATCGAAAAGCAATTTACGGAAAAACTCATCGCGCTCGCGTCAACGGCGCGCATGGGCAATCCGATGAGCCTTGAGACGCAGGTCGGGCCCGTTACCACGCGGCAGCAATATGAGAAAATCTTAAGCTATATCGGCATCGCCAAGCAGGATGGAGCTCACCTTGCACTCGGCGGCGAGCCGGCCAGCCGTCCGGAATGCGGGGAGGATGGTTCGTCGAGCCGACGATCTTCTCTGGCGTCAACAATCAGATGCGAATTGCCCGCGAGGAGGTGTTCGGCCCGGTGCTGTCCATCATTCCGTTTGAGGATGAGGAGGACGCGATCACGATTGCCAACGATAGCCCCTATGGTCTTGCGGCCGGCGTTTGGACGACGAGCATCAAGCGCGCGATCCGGTCAAGCGAACGGCTGGAAGCCGGATCCGTCTGGGTCAACACCTATCGCGCCGTGAGCTACATGTCGCCGTTCGGCGGCTATAAGCGTTCCGGCGTTGGCCGCGAGAATGGACAAGACGCCATCTGGGGCTACTTGCAGACCAAGAGCGTCTGGATATCGACTGCGGATTCCGTCGCCAATCCGTTCGTCATGCGGTGAGCTCAATGCTGGCAACCGGTTCAAGCGCTCCAGGCGCATACGACGATATTCGCGCGGCCGTCCGTGATCTGTGCGCGCGCTTTCCAGGCGAATATTGGCGCGCGCTTGATCGCGATCGCGGCTACCCATTGAAGTTCGTCGAGGCGTTGACGCAAGCAGGCTTTCTGGCGGCACTGATCCCCGAGGACTACGGCGGCAGCGGCCTGCCGATGAGTGCCGCCACCGCGATCATGGAGGAAATTCATGCCGCCGGGTGCGACGGCGCGGCCTGCCACGCGCAGATGTACACCATGGGAACGCTTTTGCGTCACGGCAATGCCGCGCAGAAGCGGCGCTATCTGCCCGAGGTCGCGGCGGGCAAGCTGCGGCTGCAAGCCTTTGGCGTCACCGAGCCAACGTCGGGCACAGACCCGCTAAGTCTGCGAACGACGGCCGTGCGAAACGGCGACCATTATGTGGTGAACGGCCAAAAAATATGGACGTCGCGCATCGAACATTCCGATCTGATGATCCTGCTGGCCCGCACCACACCGCGCGACAAGATCGTCAAGCGCAGCGACGGGCTGTCGGTCTTCATCATCGATCTGCGCGAGGCCAAAGGGCACGGTCTGACGATCCGCCCGATCCGCACCATGATGAATCACGCGACGACGGAAGTCTTTTTCGACAACTTGAAAGTGCCAGCGGAAACTTTGATCGGCGAAGAGGGAAAGGGATTTCGCTATATCCTGTCCGGCATGAATGCCGAACGCATTCTGATTGCATCGGAATGTATTGGCGACGCGAAATGGTTCATCCGCAAGGCCGTGGACTATTCGAAAGAGCGTGTTTTGTTCGGACGTCCCATCGGACAGAATCAAGGCGTGCAATTCCCGATGGCTCGTGCCTATTCGCAGATGCGGGCGGCGGAGCTCATGGTTCGGCAAGCTGCTACGTTGTACGAGGCCAGCCAAGACTGCGGCGCCGAAGCCAATATGGCAAAGCTGCTGGCGGCGGATGCCTCCTGGGCGGCGGCCGATATGTGCGTGCAGACGCATGGCGGGTTCGGCTTTGCTGAGGAGTTCGACATCGAACGAAAGTTCCGGGAAACGCGGCTTTATCAAGTGGCGCCGATCTCGACCAATCTGATCTTGTCCTGCCTGGCCGAGCACGTGCTCGACTTGCCGCGATCGTATTAAATCAGCATGCCTTTGCTGCTTGACGGATTGCTGGCCGTCTCTCTGGAGCAGGCGGTTGCCGCGCCAATGTGTTCCTGCAGGTTGACGGACGCCGGTGCGCGCAGAATCAAGACCGAACGGCCGGAGGCGATATCGCGCGCGGTTGTGACCTTGTGGTGCACGGCGAGAGCGCATATTTCGTCTGGCTGAACCGAGGCAAGGAATCGGTTGTTGTCGATCTTGGCGTGGATTGGGACAGGTCTCTTTTACGGCCCCGCTCAAGCGGGCCGACGTCTCAATCCAGAATCTAAAACGTGGCGCTATGACGAAGCTTGGCTTTCCCAACGAGCGTCTCCGTAAGCACAACCATTCTCTGATCGTTTGCGCGAAATCAGGCTTTGGTGATATCGGGCCCTTCGCGTCGCGCATTATACCAACGGCTCTGCTTTCTGACTCTCCGGGGATTCCGTCTTGGCGGGGTTAGTGATTCATTGGCGCGAGGAGGATTCGCGCCATGCCATCAGCGGTGAAATTACGGACGGATGTTACGGCCGGCGAGCTTCGACGTCTGGCCAAGAAAGCTAAGGATGCCAGCCAAAGCCGGCGATTGCTGTCACTGGCGGCCGTTGTCGACGGCATGAGCCGCGCCGAAGCGGCCATGATGGGCGGCATGGACCGCCAGACCCTTCGTGACTGGGTTCATCGGTTCAATGCGGCCGGTCCGGATGGGCTTCTCGACAATTGGGCAAGTGGGCCGGTGTCGCGCCTGTCGGCAGCCCAGAAAGCGGAGTTCGCCAGGATCGTCGAAATAGGCCCCGACAGAGAAGTCGATGGGATCGTCCGTTGGCGGCGAATTGACCTCAAGCGCGTCATAGCCGAACGGTTCGGCATCGATTATTGCGAGCGCTACGTCGGAACGCTCCTCAGAAAACTCGGCTTCTCGCACATCTCCGCGCGGCCGCGCCATCCGGCCCAGGATGCCGAGACAGTTGCCGCTTATAAAAAAACTTTGCCCGCACGCTGAGCGTTCATCTGCCTGATCTACCGAAGGAAACTCCTATCGAAATATGGTTCCAGGATGAGGCCCGCATCGGTCAGAAGAACGGTCTCGTCCGCCAATGGGCTAGACGCGGATCGCGACCGCGCCAGCCTGCCGACCAGCGTTACGACAACGCCTATCTCTTCGGCGCGATCTGCCCGGCGCGGGGTAAAGGCGCGGCGCTCGCGCTACCCGTCGCCGACACATTCGCCATGCAGCTTCACCTCGACGAGATATCGCGCCACGTCGCCGAGGGCGCACACGCCGTTCTGCTGCTCGATCGAGCCGGATGGCATACGACAGGTGCGCTCCGTATGCCCGTAAACATCACGCTAATCCTGCTGCCTTCGCGCGCGCCGGAGCTCAACCCGGTAGAGAATATCTGGCAGTACATGCGCGCCAACTGGCTTTCCAATCGCGTCTTCGAAACCTACGACGCGATCATCGACGCAGCCTGCGATGCCTGGCGAAAGCTCATCGCCCAACCGCAAACGATCACATCGATCGGAATCCGCGACTGGGCAAACATCGGTCAGGCTCCATGACCGCTGGTATTATTGAGGAGCAGAGGGCCGCAGGTTCGAATCCTGCCGTCCCGATCATGTTACCGGTCGACGAAAGCTTGCTGCTTTTATGATGTGATAAGTAATTCTTCCAACAATTCTGTAATCGCTAAATATAAAATTATTGTCGTTATTGCCCATAACAACGCGCCGATCCCGCGATCGGCTGCGAATGGCGCAGATTGTCGCAGTATGTTTGGCCGACAGCGCTGCGCCCATTGGCGCAGTCCGATGGACATGATGCGCCAGGGTTGGTCGACGAGCTTGTTCCATGCCTCGCAGCAGTGATCGACGAGATCGTCATAGGATTTGAAGATACGGTTGGAGAGCCAGTTGTCGCGCATAAATTGCCAGACGTTCTCGACCGGGTTGAGCTCGGGGCATTTCGGCGGCAGGGCGATAATGGTGATGTTGGACGGCACGACGAGGCGCGTCGATATGTGCCAGCCAGCCTGATCGACCAAGAGGACGGCGTGGGCACCGGGCGCGATGATCGCGGCGATCTCGGCGAGGTGCAAGTTCATCGCCTCGGTGTTGCAGGCCGGCAGGATCAGGGCCGCGCCCTTGCCTTCCTTTGGGCAGACGGCGCCGAAGATGTAGGTCGAGGCGGTCCGTTGATCACGGGGAGCGCTGGGGCGGGTGCCACGCTTGGCCCATCGGCGGGTGATCTTGTTCTTCTGGCCGATACGAGCCTCATCTGCGAACCAGATCTCTATCTTGTCGATGTCGACCGCCTTTTCGTGCGCGATTGCCTCCAGACGCGTGGGGAAGTTTTTTTAAAATCCTCGATCGCACCCGCGGCCTGCGCGTGATGACGTGGCCGAGCCGACAGCTTGCGATAGCCCATGGCGCGCAGTTCCCGGCTCAACGTCTGCTTGGCGATGGTGATGCGGAACTCTTCGTATATCCATTGCGCCAGGTCGATCAGCCGCCAGCGCACCACGCCGTGCACCGCCGGGATTGGGCCGCTCTCGATCATCTGGGCGACGGCCTGGCGCTGGCCATCATTGAGCTTGGAGGGTTGGCCTGGCGGCTTTCGGTCCAGCAGCCCGTCAGGGCCCTGCGCATTGAACCGTAACACCCAGTCCCGGATGATCTGGAGACCGACGCCGCCGATCTTGGCTGCCTCGGTGCGGGTTGCGCCATCATAGATCGCGGCAAGGGTCAGAAGTCGCCGTGCCTGCGGCCCATCCTTGGTCTTCTTTGCTAAACTGCGCAGCCGAGACGCGCTGAAATCCCGCCGCAACGGTATCGGAACCGACATGGCGAACCTCCTTGGTTCGCCACCTTGAATCAGACCGCCGCTGATTTTGGAATCCCCGACGAGTCACGCCTTCAGAGATTTGGTATAAAGCATTGGAATCGCGCACGGTTGTTGGCTATGCTTATATAAATACGTTCTCCGGTTCATAATTTATGATTTTTGCTTGCTTAGTGTGCCCCAATACGTAAAAGTTAAGGAGAAATTAATGCGATAAGCTTTCGAATTTACAACCTTTTCGGGCCGGGGGGCGCGTAGAAGGGGATGCTGGCAACAATAAGCCGTCAAACAGTAGTCGAGTTATGCCAACCGTTGCGTTGACTGCCCAGTTCGTGCGTAACGCCCAGTGCTTGCCTGGGCGAAAAAAGGTCGACTATTTCGACCAGACGCAGCGCGGTTTCATGCTCGAGGTGCGCTGTTCGGGCGGCACCACGTATTACCAGCGCTATACGGACGAACGCGGCCGCGAGCGGCAATACAAGATCGGGCCGGCCGACGTGATCAGCCTGGAACAGGCTCGCCGCAAAGCCCGCCAGATCTGTGCCGAGGCGCTGCTCGGAGCCGATCCGCAGCAGAAACGCCGGGAAATGCGCGCGGTGCCGCAGCTCAAGGATTTCGTGCACGAGCGCTATTTGCCGATCGTGCAGACTTACAAAAACAGCTGGCAAACCGACGAGACGGTCTTGCGCATTCACATCCTGCCGAAGCTGGGCGCGCTGGCGCTCGACGAGATCAAGACCGACGCCATTTCCGATCTGATCAACCGCATGCGCGCGGACGGCTATGCCGCCGGTACGATGAACCGGGTCATCGTCATCCTGCGCTACATCTACAATCTGGCGCGCAAGTGGGAAGTGCCGGGGGTCATCGAGAACCCGGCCGCGGGCTTGAGCGCCGGACCGGAGGTGCAGCGCAACCGCTTCCTCACGGAACTGGAGGCGGGAAACCTGATGCACGCGATCCATGTCGACGAGAACCAAACCGCGGCGCGCTCGATCATGTTGTTGCTGCTCACCGGCGGCCGGCGCAACGAGATCACCTTCGCCAAGTGGGACTACGTCGACTGGAAGAACAAGACGCTGCTGGTGCCGAAATCGAAATCCGGCCGCGCCCGCGTCATCGCGCTGAACCAGTCGGCGATCGCGCTGCTGACGGCGACGCCGCGCATCGAGGGCAACCCTTACATTTTCCCGTCGCCGGTGACCGGGCGGCCCTCGGCGTCGTTGTTTTTTCCCTGGGACCGTATCCGCCAGCGCGCCGGTCTCGAAGATGTCCGCCTGCACGACTTGCGCCATTCCTTCGCCAGCTTCCTGGTGAACCGCGGCGTGTCGCTTTATGTGGTGCAAGGCCTGCTCGGCCATCTGCACGCGCGTACGACCCAGCGTTACGCCCATCTCACCCAGGAAACGTTGACCGGCGCCGCCGACCTGATCCAGGAGGTCGTCGCGTTTCCCGGTGTCGATGTCGCCGGGCTGCGCCGAGGTGAGACCGTCGCGCCGTTCCAGCCGGCCGCGCAACGATCGAACTAGGCCGCTCGCCGACGCGGCGCGCAGAAATCCGATAAGCAAATTTCTTTTGTCATTGCTCGCGCCAAGCGCGGGCAGATCGCATGCGCAGCGCGCCTGCGCGCGACCGCGTTTATGGAAAACAAACGGGAATCATCGAGGCTAGGCGCGGCGCCGATCCAAGCGCATCACGCAACTCGATAGGCCGGCTACCTAGGCTATACCGAGACCGCATGCCTCTTCGGCACGTGCCGTAGCCGCAAAACTTGTCCGCAGCCAAGCGCTTAGTTTTCCGCCGCACCCACGGTATCCCGAGCGGAGAAGGACCGGCGATAGCGAGAATTGCAAAAGGCATTCTCGAGAAGGCCCACCAGTATTGGGCTTTTCGCGTGCCAAACGGCAAACCGGTCCAGTACGTGAAGATTTGCAGTCTATATGGTGCAGGGTTCTATTACATCCCCGGCACCGATACCTGTCTGAAAGTCGGCGGCTGGGTCCGTCAGTACTTGGGCGTTAACGCCAACGGTAACCTGACCAACGGTAACCTCGGTTCGCTCAACACCAACACCCGGGCCAGCAACAATGGCTGGAACTGGAAGGCGCGTGGCTACATCACCGCCGATGCCCGTACCCAGACCGAGTTCGGCACCCTGCGCAGCTACATCGCCGTCGGCGGCAGCACGCAAGGTCAGACGGGCAATAGCTCGTTCAACAGCAACCGCGCCTTCATCCAGTTGGCCGGCTTCACCTTCGGTGTGGCGCAGTCGTTCTACGACCTGTACCCGGCACCGGCTCTGTCGTACTTCGGCGGCATGATCAATCCGTCGTCCGACACCGGCGACGGCGGTCAGACGGTGTCGGCTTACACCGCGCAGTTCGGCAACGGCCTGTCGGCGACCCTGTCGTTCGAAGCGCCGCGTACCACGACGGTGTTCAATGCCGTTGGCTCCGTTGAAGGTGCGACGGGGGCATTATTGCAAGCTACCGGCGTTAGCGGCGCACTGGCACAATCCGTCTGGCACTGTTCGTTATCCGGACATCGTCGCCAACCTGCGTATGGACGCCTCATGGGGCGCCGCTCAGATCATGGGTGGTATTCATGATGTCGCTCCGTCGTACTACGGCTCGACCACGGCGAGCGTTGGTCCCAGCTATGAGACCGGCTACTTCGGCGGCGTGGGCTTGAAGATCAACACGCCGATGATTGGACCTGGCGACAACATCTCCGCTCAGTTCAACTACACCGATGGTGCTTCTGGTTACGCGATCGATGGCGCGACCAACGGCGGTGCGCGTCTCCCTCCGGCCGCTGGCGGTTACTACTCCGCTATAATGGCGGCGGTGGCAGCAACTACGGCTTTGGCATCATCAGCGATGGCGTCTACGGGACATGGCTGGCGGGATCGATCTGACGACCACCTGGGGCGTCGGTGGTGCCTACGAGCATCACTGGAACGCCAAGTGGCAATCGTCGCTCTACGGGTCGTACATCAAGACCAGCTACAACAGCACTGCCAATGGCTAACCTCTGCGCATGAGCGGGAACGTCGATCGCGGGACCACTGCCCTGGCAGGTATGACTGTAGCAAACGGTTGCAACAACGACTGGAGCTATTGGAACATCGGTTCCCGGACCCAGTTTAACGTCGACAGCCAGACCTACATCGGTTTGGACGTGGTCTATACAGCCCTGCAATCGGCGTCGAACGGAGTTCCTGTCACCCCGCTTAAAGCTGGCAACCAGCCAGCTGGGGTTAGGACGCTCTCGGATCAGAGCGCGTTCACGGCGGAGTTCCGCTTCCATCGCAACTTCTATCCCTGATCGGATAGTTCTGATCTGACGATAACGACCCCCGGCGGCAAACCGCCGGGGGTTCTTCCTAAAAACCGGACATCGGCGTCGATGACGATGCAGCTTGGACAGCACGGTTCGCGCGACCTGGTTGAGCTTATCCGGGTGGAACGGCTTGCCTTTGCCGCCAAGATCCGGGTGGTGCGGGCGGTGCTCGGCTGGAGCCAGAGCGAGTTCGGCTTTCGCGTCGGCTTGACCCAGCGGGCCATCCATAAGATCGAGCAGGGCGACACCGAACCGCGGCGGACCACCGTTCGCGCGATCGAAGAAGTCTGGCGCGAAGCCGGCGTCGAATTCGAGGATTTGGCCGACGGCGGCTTCCGGGTGAGCGTTCGCTCCTCTTTGCTCGACCAACCGGCCACGACTCAGTCACGGCGGCATCACGCCGCACGCACGCATCTGGGCGTCACGGCGATCAGCCATCGTTCGACGGCCTATCGCGCCTGAGGCTCGCTATTGTCACTTTTGCCATGCGTCTGAACCGCTTTTGCGGCCGCGCAACTCATTCAAAGGTGGTATCGGACGGGCGCATTGCCAGCGCACGGCGTTGGCATTATACCGGCGCGGACCAACGGATTTTCCGCCATGACCGCACGCATCTATAAGCCGGCAAAGACCGCCATGCAGTCGGGTCTCGCCAAAACCAAGGACTGGATGCTCGATTTCGAGCCGGAGGCGCCGCGCACGGTGGAGCCGCTGATGGGTTGGACCTCGTCCGGCGACATGCGCCAGCAGGTACGCATGCGCTTTCCCACCAAGGAAGAGGCGATCGCCTATTGCGAGCGCCATGGCATCGCTTACCAGGTGACCGAGGAGACGCCGCAGATCCGGCACGGCATGTCCTATTCGGACAATTTCTCCTTCAAGCGCCGCGACGCCTGGACCCACTAAAGGCCGATTATCGGATGGCTTGCCGCCTCGTGGGTCAGCCTCACGGGCTAAGCTAGCGCGCCGCCGCCAGCGCGCCGGAGCGTTGCCGCAGCAGCGCGATAAAGCGCTCTTCCGGCATCGGCTGCCCGAACAGGAAGCCCTGGCCGTAATCGCAGCCCAGACTGAGCAGCGTCATGGCATCGGCGGCTTTTTCAATCTCCAAGCCAACCGCGTGGCGCCGGTAGCTGTGGGCAAGGTCGATCGTCGCCTTACACTGCGCCAGTTTCGTCTTGTCGGTGGCGCAGTCGGCGACAAAGGCGCGATCGATCTTGATCTCAGCAAAGGGCATTGCGCCGAATTGCGCCAGCGTCGAAATACCCTGGCCGCATTCGTCGATGGCGAGCCGTATATTATGCGGCTCCAGCCGCTTGCCGACCTCGGCCGCCAGCCGCAGATCGGCGATGATCTGGTTCTCGCGTATGTCGATGACCAGGCCCGGCCATTTATCGGCCCCCCGGTGATGCGCCGTCACGATGTCCTCGATCGGCAGCTTGCCCAGCGCGGCAGCGTGGATATTGGCCGTCACCGGGATATTGACTCCCAGCCGGCAAAGACTTTCGCCGGCCTTGAGTGCGTTCGATAAAGCGAGTTCGGACAGCCTGACGACGCTCGTTTCCGATGCGCCCGGGATGTAGGCCGCGGGCATTGCGATGCCGTGTTGCGGATGGCGCGCCCGGCTCGACGCTTCCACGCCGGCGAGCTGTTTCTTGCGCAGGTCGATCTTGGGCTGATACCAAAATTCGATCCAATTATTGGCAAGCGCTTCATCGAGCTCGATGCGGACGGCGGCGGCCGCCACGCCGAGCTTGAGATTCTGAATGATCTTGATGACCGCTTCCGTCTCGTACGGTTTCTTGAGCACCGGAAGCATGTTGAGCTTGCGCGCGATCCCGATGCTTTTGACATGCTCGAGCACAGCGCCGCCGCGGTTGCTGGTCAATTGTACCGGACCGCGAAAGCCGCGCGTGCCGAGCGCGTTCATCGATTCGACGGCGTCGGAGGATTCGAGCGCGACGTCATGGAAGATGAGATCGGGGACGCGCTTTTCCGCCGATTGGCGCAGCGCCGCGCCGTCGGCGAATTCCACGGTGTCGATACCGTAGCCGTGCAACACCAGCGACAGGAACTGCCGGATGCTGGCGTCCTCGTCGACCACGTAACAGAGCGGGGCGGTGCCGGTGCTCGGTGCAAGCGACGGGGCCTCAACGATATCTGCGAGCGCGGAGTCGGTCTGGGTCGGTGATTCTGCTGCGGACGCGGGCATGGAAATTATGCGCATTCCAACTGCGAATTACGGACTGTCGAGGAACTCTATTGGTGTTCCAAACTGGTTAAATATGAGTTTCCCCCGGCCGGCCGGAACGCCCCGCTGCAGTGCATTTAAATCACAGACAAATCACGAGAAAATTGGCGACCATGGCTGAAAGAGCAGGGGGGCACCTGCTTCAATCGCTTCGACCGACTAACAGTCCTTACGGCGCTGACGAGCAATAAAGGGCTTTCCAGCGCAGTGACCTTGGTCGGGTCCATGACACTGAAATATGTCTCCCACGCCGCCTTGAACGCTGCTGTCGCTACCGTGCGCGTAGCCGGATAGCGGCGGGCTAAGAATTTAGGACCCAAAAGGCGACAATCGCCAAAAAGGCGAGCGCCGAAAACATCAATATTGTCTCCGGCCAATCTACGCCTGCTTCCAGTTCTCGGTGATTGGTGTGCATTGTGGTGCCTCCATGGGCAACCGCACCGACCCAACGCATATCGAAGACCGAAGTTCCGTCCTTGGCTTATCGCGCCATTCGCGCTTCCCACGCCGCCTTGAAATCCGCCGACGCCGCCTCGCGCGTAGCCGCGTATCCGCGATCATCCGGAGACTCGGCATCACTTGGCGGTAGGCGAAAGCCAGCAAATCGAATGCATGACCGCCGTAGAGTCATTGTGATGGCCATCACAGCGGCGCTGTCCGCCGTAGCCTACCCATCGGGAACGGTGGTTTTGCTTCCCAAGCCAAAACACCGACTTCCCCGCCTGGTAGGCCGCCACTCCTGCCAGGCGGGGTTTTTATGACGGCCTCATCTGCGGCTATAAAATGCCCCGGCATTTGGGCGCTCATTCCAATTCGGCATGACGTCTGCGTTACGGTGGCCACAGAGTTGGCAGCGCATTCGCAGGCCCAATGATGGCACGAATGCATCGTCATCGTAGGCGTCGACGTTCACGATTGTTTCGTGTCGGCAGGACACATTCGAGCAATGGATCAGCAGCGACCGCACACCGTTGGCGCGCATATTGAATAGGGTCATCGGCGTTATCGGCTTCATAAACAAAACCCCGCTGAAGAGGCGGGGCTAAGAATTTCGAAGTTGCGTTTGATACTATCTGACCTTGAGGTTTTCCGCAAATTCCTTGCCCTTATTCGGAACGACCTCATATTCGACTACAGCGCCCTCATTGAGCGTGCTCAATCCCGCCCGCTCCACGGCTGAGATATGCACGAACACATCTTTGCCGCCGCTCTGCGGCTGAATGAAGCCGTATCCCTTAGTCGGATTGAACCACTTCACGGTACCCGTTGCCACAATCTCTCTCCACTGTTCACACACCGGCCCAACCATCATATGGCAATCCGTTGGCACCGCATACGCTCAAATTTGGCAAGGACACCCCGAAATGAGGATGATCGTTAGCATCATCAGTAGTGACGCTAGACGCATTTCAGTCCCCTCAGTTGGCGAGGTCTTTGATTCTAAACCAAACGAGCGCAATGGGCCGCATCTTACAGCGCAGCCTCGTCAATCAGCGTCGCGTCATCCCCGTCCGCCCGCGAACTATTGACCCTCTTGCTGACCGGGTGGCACGCAAGGACTCGTTCACCAGCAGGCTTGAGCATCTTCACAAGCGATGCCGGTTCCGCGCTGTCATCAAGCCAAGCGTCAAACTGCTTTTCCTCCAGAATGACCGGCATGCGGTCATGTATTCCAGCGACGAATTTATTGGGCTGGGTGATGATCATCGTACAGGTGTTTTGCAGTTTGCCGGTTTCTGGGCTTTTCCACTCCGACCATAGCCCCGCAATGGTGATGATTTGGACATCACGGCGCGTGAAATAGTAGGGCTGCTTTTCCTTTCCGACCGTACGCCACTCGTAGTAGCCGGATGCCGGAATTAGGCAGCGCGTGTGCTTGAACGCCGACCGAAAGAACGGCTTCTCGGCCACTGTCTCAGCGCGCGCATTGAAGGTGGCCAGCCGCAGTTCCTTGAGCGGCTTATTCCACCAACCGGGTACCAGGCCCCAGCGCATTTGTTCCAACACGCGCCTGCTATCGCGCTGGATCACCGCGTCAATCGTTGTTGTGGGGCAGATATTATAGCGTGGTTGAAGGTTCGAGGGCGGCGAGGGATCGGTCAGCCGGTAGAGCGCGACGAGGTCCCGCCAAGTGTACATCCGAGTGAAGCGACCGCACATGGTCTAGGTATCTGTCCTCATCGTTTCCGCTGGCACCGCAGCGGAAGGATCATGTCGCTCAACAACTTCACTGGCGCTATTTTCTTCGAGTTCCCAAAGGCGTCGGGCAATGATGTAGGCGACGACACCAACGATAGGGGGAACTGTCAGCATAACCAAAAGCTGGCCCATGACTGCGAACCTTCTATTCGCGCAACATCATAAACCATTTTACAATTTTCAGTAAGGCCCATCAATGCATTGCATCGAAAGGTGGTGGCTGGAGGCCACTTTCATGCCATTTGCAAGTTTTTCCGATATGCCTTGACTAGCACTGCCATTTGAATTTATTGCAGATGGTATGGCAACCCTAAGCCAACTTGTCGACGTTGTTGCCGCCGTTGAGGGTATCGATCCCGAACGTGTTACCGCGATTGCGCGGGCTGTTCGGGAGGCCGGATTAGTTGCGACCGGTGGGAGAGGGCCATCTGCGGCGCAAATGACCGAGCGCGACGCCGCAAACTTGCTGATCGCTGTGAATACTGCCGACATCGCACGAAATGCGCCCGAAATAGTCGGGCGATATCGAGCGTTGGAATCAAGGAAGAAAAAGCGAACGGTTGATTTCGGAAACCACTTTGAGCAGGCAATCCTTGCTGCAAGAAATAGCGATATTCCCGAATTTATCCTCAACTCTGTTCGCGATTTTGGTTCCTCACGAAATTTTCTGGGACGGCGAGCGTTGCCGTTGGACCATTATCGGCTTCGCATCGAATTTGAGAAGCCAGAGCCGTCTGTATTAATCCAAATTGAAACGTTCGCTCCTTCTTTTGCAATGAACCACATTAGTTTCCGAGGCGCTCAGCGAGCGCGGAATAAAAGTGATCAAGGTGACCGGAAAGAACGAACAGTAATTTCACATCGGACGCTCATCGAGGTTGGTCAGGCGCTAATATGATAATCGGGGCTTGCTGCTACGGATTAAACGTAAGGAACGAACAGGCTACGAGTATGTGAGTTATCGTCATAAGTCACGGCCCTTGTAGCTTCAAAAAGCGCGACGTTAAGACCGCAGTTGAGGCGGTGCGCGAATCGGGCGTCGAAATCGGGCGCGTCGAGATCGACAAGGACGGCAAGATCACCATCTTCGCCGGGAAGCCGGTTGAAAATGGCGCGGCTGAGACGAACGAGTGGGATGAGGTTTTCGATGGCAAAGATCAAGCTGAAACACGTCAATAGCTTCTATGATCGGCATGGCAAGTTGCGGCACCAATTTCGGCGCAACGGCCACAAGCGCGTTTCATTGCCGGGCGTGCCAGGCTCGGCAGAGTTCATGGACGCTTATCAAGCGTTGTTGGTGCAAAGCGGCGGATCGCCGGTCGAGATCGGCGCACGCCGGACGAAAGGGGGCACGATCAACGCTCTCATCGTCGGCTATTACAAGAGTGATGCTTTCATCGTAGCGCTTGCGCCCGAAACGCAACGCATGCGGCGCAATATCCTTGAACGCTTTCGCGTTGAACATGGCGATAAGCGCGCGGCCATCTTGCAGAGCTATCATGTCGCCAAGCTGTTAGAAGGCAAGAAACAGCACGCCAAGAAAAACTGGCTCAAGACCGTCAAGGGTCTGATGACGTTCGCTGTTGCGGAGGGCGCGCGGGCCGATAATCCGTGCGATGGCGTGAAGCTGGCCAAAGGCCCGAAGAGCATGGGCCACATGACATGGCTCGAACCGCAGGTCGAACAATATCGCCAGCATCACCCGCTTGGCACCATTGCCCGGCTTGCGCTCGAATTGCTGCTCAACATTGCCGCGCGCCGTTACGACGCGCATGAGATCGGATCGCAGCACGTCATCATCAGCAACAAGGACGGAAAGAAAAAACTGTGCTGGCGTCCGCATAAGACGCTGCGTACTACAGGCAAGATGCTCAAGATCACGATGATCCCGACATTGCAAGCGGCGCTCGATGCTGTGCCCAAGCCGGAAAATGGGAACGAGCGAGCGTTGGCCTTCCTTACCAACGACTACGGCAAACCGTTCGCTTCGGCGGCTGCCTTCGGCAATAAGTTTGCCGACTGGTGCCGGGCGGCGGGGTTGAAACCTGTCCGGTGCGAGGATGGTCGCGTCCGTAACTACCGTGCCCATGGGCTACGGAAAGCCGCTCTCAGAGCGGCGGCCCATGCCGGATGTACCTTGCACGAATTGATGGCATTGGGTGGCCATAGCTCGGCCAAGCAACTTCAAGAGTACCTGGAGGAGATCGAGCAGGAGTTCATGGCCGACAACGCCATGACCAAGGTGGTGCCCTATGTGGCCAAAAGGGCAACATCCAGTGACTAACCTTTTTGGAAACAGTGACTAACCGAGAGCAATACCCTTGAAAACAAAGGCCAAACAAAAGGTAGTGGCGACCCCGGCTGGATTCGAACCAGCGACCCCCAGCTTAGAAGGCTGGTGCTCTATCCGGCTGAGCTACGGGGTCATGCCGGACCCAAGGTTTACCTGCGCCGGGCGTCTATTGAAAGGTGCGTGCGGCGGTTTGCCCGGCTAACGTGACCGGCGCGAGGACCCGCGATGGCCGCTATTGCCGAGTTGACCTGCGCCGATCTGACCGCGGCCTACCGCCGCGGCGCGCTCTCGCCGGTCGATGTCGCGCGCGATTGTCTCCTGCGCATCGAAGCAAGCGCCGCGCTGAATGCCTTTGTTGCCGTTGCGCCCGAGAGCGCGTTGGCGGCGGCCGCCCAATCGGAAAAGCGCTGGCGGGCGGGCAGCCCACTCGGCCCGATCGACGGCGTGCCGGCCTCGGTCAAGGACAATATCTGGGTGCATGGCCTGCCGACGCGGCGCGGCTCGAAAACCAGCGACGCCGCGCCGGCGCCGGCCGATTCGCCGGCGGTGGCGCGGTTGCGCGAGCAGGGCGCCGTCATTCTCGGCAAGACCTGCATGCCCGAGCATGGCTGGATCGGGGTTTGCCACAGTCCGCTGACCGGCATCACGCGCAATCCATGGAATCCCGCATACACACCCGGCGGCTCGACCGGCGGCGGCGCGGTGGCCGCATTGCTTGGATTGGGCGTGCTGCATCTCGGCACCGACGGCGCCGGTTCGCTGCGAATTCCGGCGGCGTTCACCGGCGTGTTCGGCATGAAGCCGAGCTTCGGACGCGTGCCGGTCTATCCTGCGCTCATGCTCAACGTGCTCTCGCACCAGGGACCAATCACCCGCACCGTCGCCGATGCCGCATTGATGCTGTCGGTGATCGCTCAGCCGGACGCGCGCGACATGGCGGCTTGGAATACGCCGGCGCCGGATTTCAGCGCCGGTCTCGATGACGGCGTGCGCGGCTTGCGCGTCGCGTTCTCGCCCAGGCTTGGGCAAGACTTCGCGCTCGATGCGGAGATCGAAGCGGCAGCGCGCCGGGCCGCGCGCGCGTTGCAGGAGCAGGGCGCTATCGTCGAGGAGGCCGACCCGCCGCTCGATCACACCCGCGAGATGATCCAGAAAATGTGGTGGCCGGTCATGACCGCGCTGGCCGATGCCGTGGCGCCGGAGCGGCGCGGCGAGATCGATCCGGGCATCCTTGTGCTGGCCGAACGCGGCCGGCGTTTCACGGTCGGCGACTATCTCGCTGCCTATACCGCGCGCGCCGAGCTGCACAACGCCATGCTGCGTTTCCATCAGCGCTATGACCTGCTGCTGACGCCGACCATGCCGATCACCGCGCTGAAAGTGGGGCTGGAGACGCCGGAGGGCGGCGGCTACGGCGACGAGTGGACGGGCTGGTCGCCCTATACGTATCCGTTCAACCTGACGCAGCAGCCTGCAGCCTCGGTGCCGAGCGGGCTCGCCGGCAACGGCTTGCCGATGGGAGTGCAGATCGTCGGTCCGCTCGGCGCCGACCAGATAGTGCTGCGGGCGGCGCGGGCGCTCGAAAAGGCACTGCCGATGGCACGGCTATCCGGCGCCCCCTGAATCTATTTTTTTCTTATAAATCAAACTGTTATATATAGATACTGCAGCAATTAATCCAATTTCTCAGAGATTGCGACTAGTGGGCTGCGTAGACAGAACGTTATGCTTCTTGACCGTCCGACCGCGCGATCGCTCGCCTTGGTACGCTCTCGCTCATAATACCTTCACGCCGCGGCCACGACCTCGACACCTTCCCGCGTTGAACTAATAGTGGCGGCCGGCGACTAACAAAAACGACCCGTCGCCATACTGGGAGGCTCCCCCGATGTTCACGTTCGTCCGCGCCGGCCTTGCCGCCGCGTTCATCGCCCTTACCCTCTTCCCAGCCAGTATTTCAGCATTGGCGGCCGACAAGGCCTTCAAGCGCGGCGATCTCGACGACGCGGCGATCAAGCTCGAAGCGCAGATCAAGAGCGATGCCGGCACGGTCACCAAGCCGGCCGCCACCTTGCGGCGCGAGGCCGACGCCGCCTTCCAGCGAAACGATTTCCGCACCGGCATGACGGTGCTCGGCCAGCTTGTCACCGTGGCGCCGACCGACGCGACGAATTGGCTGCGTCTGGCGCGCACGGTGCTGCAGATCCGCCCGCGCGACGACCGCGAAAAGGCGCTGCTGCTCGATCGCGCCTCGACCGCGGCCTATATCGCCTACAACCGCGCTACCGCGCGCGACCTCGAAGCCGACAGCCTGGCGGTGCTCGGCAAGGCGCTCGCCGACCGCAAGCAGTGGCGGCCGGCGCTCGACGCCATGCATTTTGCCCTCGACCTGCGCGAAACCGCCGACCTGCGCGGCCAATACGAGCGGCTGCGCAGCGAATATGGCTTCCGCATGCTCGACTATTCGGTCAACTCCGACGCCGTCTCACCGCGCGCGTGCTTCCAGTTCTCGGAGGAACTGCCCGGACGGCGCACCGATTTCTCGCCCTTCGTGGCGGTGGCGGGCCAGGACAAGCCGGCGATCTCGGCCAACGACAAGCAGCTTTGCGTCGAAGGCCTCAAGCACGGCGAGCGATATGAGATCACGCTGCGTGCCGGGCTGCCCTCGACGGTGCGCGAGACGCTGTCGAAATCGGCCCAGTTCACCATCTTCGTGCGCGACCGCAAACCGTTCGTGCGCTTCTCCGGCAAGGCCTATGTGCTGCCGCGCACCGGCCAGCGCGGCATTCCAGTGCTCAGCGTCAACACCAGCGCGGTCGTACTGTCTGTCTACCGCATCGGCGACCGCAATCTGCTCGACACCGTGCTGGGCTACGATTTCCAGCGCAATTTGCGGCAATACGAAGCCGAACGGCTGGCCAACGAGCGCGGCGCCAAGGTGTGGAGCGGCGAACTCGAAGTCACGCCCAAGCTCAATACCGAAGTCGCCACCGCGTTCCCGGTCGATACTGCGCTCGGCGAGCTCAAGCCCGGCGTCTATGTCATGACGGCGGCGCCGAAAGACCAGATCGCCGACGACTACGGCCAGCGCGCCAGCCAATGGTTCATCGTGTCCGACTTGGGTCTGACCGCCTATAGCGGCCATGACGGCATCGATGTCTTTGTTCATTCGCTGGCGAGCGCCGAGCCGAGCGCCGCTGTCGCGGTCAAGCTGGTCGCGCGCAACAACGAGGTGCTGGCGAACAAAACGACCGACAAAGACGGCTTCGTGCATTTCGAAGCCGGTCTGACGCGCGGCGAGGGCGGTCAGGCGCCGGCCGCGGTCGTTGCGGCCGACAAGGCCGATTACGCCTTCCTCAGCCTGAAAACGACGGCTTTCGATCTGTCCGACCGCGGCGTCGCCGGGCGGCAAGTGCCGACCGGATTGGACGCGTTCGTCTATACCGAGCGCGGCGTCTACCGCAGCGGCGAGACGGTGCATGTGACCTCGCTGTTGCGCGACGCGCGCGGCATTGCGGCTGCGTCGCCGCTGACTTTGGTGATGGAGCGCCCGGACGGCGTCGAATATCGCCGCGCCGTGATCGCCGATCAGGGCCTCGGCGGCCATAGCTGGAGCGTGCCGATCGTTTCGTCTGCCTCGACCGGTACCTGGCGCGTGGTCGCCTATACCGATCCCAAGCGTCCGCCGGTTGGCGAGACAAACTTCCTGGTCGAGGATTACGTCGCCGACCGCATCGAATTCGATCTCACTTCGGCGGCCAAAGTCATTCCGCGCGGCGCGCCGGCGCAATTGAGTGTCGATGGACATTTCCTCTATGGCGCACCGGCCTCCAATCTCGATCTGACCGGCGCGGCAACGATTGCGGCGGCCAGCGCGCGGCCGGGCTTTGCCGGTTATTCGTTCGGGCTCGCCGACGACGAAGTCACGGCCTCGCGCCAGGAACTCGAGGACATGCCGGCGACCGACGCCACCGGCAAGGCGAGCTTCCAGGTGAAGCTCGACAAGATTCCGGCAACCTCCCGTCCGCTCGAAGCGACCATCACTGTGAGCATGGCGGAATCCGGCGGCCGCGCGGTCGAGCGCAAGCTGACGCTGCCGATCGCGCCCGATGCCGCCATGATCGGCGTCAAGCCGGCCTTTGCCGGCCGCTCGCTCGCCGACGGCGCCAACGCCGATTTCGACGTGGTGATGGCCGCGCCCGACGGCAAACTGCTGGCGCAAAACGGCCTGCATTACGAGTTGCTGCGGGTCGAGACCTCATATCAGTGGTATCGCCAGAACGGCAATTGGGAATACGAGCCGGTCAAGCGCACCGAGCGCGTGGCCAACGGTACGGTGGACACGACCGCCGACAAGCCGGCGCGCATCTCGATGCCGGTGAAATGGGGCCGCTATCGCCTCGAAGTGTCGACCGGCACGCCGAATGGCACCGTCACCTCGCTCAGTTTCGACGCCGGCTTCTATGCGGAGTCCAGCGCCGACACGCCGGATCTGCTCGAAGTCGCGCTCGACAAGAGCGATTACAAATCCGGCGACGCCATGACCGCCTCGGTTACCGCGCGCACCGCCGGCCGCCTCACACTCAACGTGTTCACCGACCGCCTGGTCGCCTCGACGTCGCAGGAGGTGCAAGCGGGCAGCGTGCGCGTGCCGCTCACCGTCGGCAAGGACTGGGGCACCGGCGCCTATCTCGTCGCGACCTTGCGCCGCCCGCTCGACGCGCCGGCGCAGCGCATGCCCGGCCGCGCCATCGGAGTGCAGTGGTTCTCGATCGACCGTTCGGCGCGCACGCTCGCGCTCGACATGAAGCTGCCGGCCACCATGCGGCCGGATAGCGCACTCACCGTGCCGATCAAGCTCGCCGGGCTTACCGCCGGCGAGGAAGCGCACGTGGTCGTCGCCGCCGTCGATGTCGGCATTCTCAACCTCACCCGATACAAGCCGCCGGCGCCCGACAATTACTATCTCGGCCAGCGCCAGCTCACCGCCGAGATCCGCGACCTCTACGGGCAATTGATCGACGGCATGCAGGGCGTGCGCGGCGCGATCCGCTCCGGCGGCGACAGCGGCGCCGAATTGGCCGGCTCGCCGCCGACGCAGGCGCCGCTGGCGCTTTATTCCGGCATCGTGCAGGTCGGCGCCGACGGCATTGCGGAGGTAAGGTTCGATATCCCGGCCTTTGCCGGCACCGTCCGCGTGATGGCGGTGGCCTGGAGCAAGGACAAGGTCGGCAAGGCCTCCGGCGACGTGATCGTGCGCGATCCCGTGGTGCTGACCGCGACCTTGCCGCGCTTCCTGCGCACCGGCGACCGCGGCGCGGTGCAGCTCGAATTGGATAATGTCGAAGGCGCGGCCGGCGATTACCAAATCGCCGTCGGCAGCGACGGCGCCGTCAAGCTCGACGGCGACAAACCGTTCACGCTCAAGCTCGCCGCCAAACAGCGCGACCGCGTCGCGGTGCCGGTGTCGGCTGCGGGGGCGGGGACTAGCACGGTCAAAGTCAGCGTCACCGGTCCGAACGGCTTCACGCTCGAACGCGCATTTGCGCTCAATGTGCGGCCGGCCAACCAGATCCTGACCCGCCGCACCGTGCGCTCGCTGGCGCCCGGTGAAACGCTGACATTGTCGAAAGATATGTTCGCCGATTTCGTGCCGGGCACCGGCCGCGTCGGCCTGTCGGTCGCGATCTCGGCTTCGCTCGACATCGCCACGCTGTTGAGCGAACTCGACCGCTACCCGTTCGGCTGCTCCGAACAGATCACCAGCCGCGCGGTGGCGATGCTCTACATCAATGAGCTCGCCGCGCAGGCCAAGCTCGCGCTCGACGGCGACATCGACCAGCGCATCAAGGACGCCATCCAGCGGCTCCTGGCGCGGCAGGATTCGAACGGCTCGTTCGGCCTGTGGTCGGTCGGCGGCAACGATCCCTGGCTCGACGCCTATGTCACCGACTTCCTCACCCGCGCGCGGGAGCGCAAATTCGAGGTGCCGCAGCCGGCGTTCAATCTGGCGCTCGACCGGCTGCGCAATTACGTGGCGCGCACGCCCGATCCGAGCAAGAACGGCGGCCGCGATCTCGCCTATGCGCTCTACGTACTGGCGCGCAATGGCGTCGCGCCGGTTGGCGACTTGCGTTACATCGCCGACACCAAGCTCAGCGAACTGGCGACGCCGATCGCCAAGGCGCAAGTGGCCGCCGCGCTCGCCATGCTCGGCGACAAGGCGCGCGCCGACCGCGTCTATCTCGCCGCACTCGATGCCATAGCGCCGCAGCCCAAGCTCGAGTTCGGCCGCGCCGATTACGGCTCGGCGCTGCGCGATAGCGCCGCGCTGGTGACGCTCGCCTCGGAAGGGCGCGCCACCCAGCGCACCATCGACGACGCGGTCGCCCGCATCGACGCCGCCCGCGCGCTCACCAGCCGGACCTCGACGCAAGAGGATGCCTGGCTGGTGCTCGCCGCGCGCGCGCTTGCCAAGCAGCTCAACGCCATTTCGCTCTCGGTCAACGGCGAAGCGCGGCAGGGCACGATGTATCGCAGCCTGCGGGCCGAAGAACTGACGGCGCCGCTCGCGGTCAGCAACAAGGGCGACGGCAATGTGCAGGCGGTCATTTCGGTGAGCGGCTCGCCGCTGACGCCGGAACCGGCCGCCGAGCGCGGCTTCAAGATCGAGCGCAGCTACTTCACGCTCGACGGCGAGCCGGCCGACGCGACCAAGGCGAAGCAGAACCAGCGTTTCGTCGTGGTGCTGAAGATGACGGAGCCGCAGCCGCAGTTCGGCCGCGTCATCGTCGCCGACTATCTGCCGGCCGGATTCGAGATCGACAATCCGAAGCTGGTATCGTCGGGCGACACCGGAACGCTGGGCTGGATCACCGATGCGGCCGATCCGGTCAACAGCGAGTTCCGCGACGACCGCTTCACCGCGGCCTTCGACCGCCAGCATGACTCGGCGCCGGTGTTTACGGTAGCCTATGTGGTGCGCGCGGTGTCGCCCGGCCACTACGTGCTGCCGCAGGCGGTGGTCGAGGACATGTACCGGCCCGACCGTTTCGGACGGACCGCCACTGGCGCGATCGACATCACGGCGGCAAAATGATGCCGGCATGAAACATTGGCGTCTCACGCTCGCGAGCCTTGCCGGCGCGGCTTTCCTGACCGCGCTGGCCGGGAGCGCGTGGGTCTATTCGCTCGGCCGGCCGCCGCTCGGCAAGGATCTCGAGACCTCGCATGTGGTGCTCGACCGCGAAGGCAAGCTGCTGCGCGCCTACGCCACCACGGAAGGGCGCTGGCGGTTGCCGGCGACGGTGAAGGATGTCGATCCTCGCTTCCTCAAGCTCTTGTTCGCCTACGAGGATAAGCGCTTCTACGAGCACGACGGCGTCGATCCGCTCGCCTTGGCGCGGGCGGCATTTCAATTGGTCACGCAGGGACACATCGTGTCCGGCGGGTCGACGCTGACGATGCAGGTGGCGCGCCTGCTGGAGCCGCGCGAGCATCGCAGTCTCGATGCCAAGCTGCGCCAGATCACGCGCGCGCTCGAACTCGAACACGCGCTGAACAAGAACCAGATTCTGTCGCTCTATCTGACGCTGGCGCCCTATGGCGGCAATCTGGAAGGCATCCGTGCCGCCTCGCTCGCCTATTTCGGCAAAGAGCCGCGCAAGCTTTCGCTTGCCGAAGCGGCGTTGCTGGTGGCTTTGCCGCAGTCGCCGGAATTGCGCCGGCCGGACCGCTATCCGCAAGCGGCAAGAGCGGCGCGCGACCGCGTGCTCGAGCGCGCGGCGGCGGCGGGCGCAGTGCCGCGCGACGAAGTCGCGCGCGCGGAAACGGTCGGCGTGCCGCATGAGCGCAAGCCGTTGCCGGTGCTGGCTCCGCATTCCGCCGATCAGGTGGTCACGGCCGAACCCGGTAGTCATATTCACCGGCTGACCATCGACGCCGGCTTGCAGCGGACCTTGCAGGATCTGGCGCGCGAACGGGCGCGCGCGCTCGGGCCGCAGATTTCCGTCGCCATTCTCGCCGTCGACAATGAAACCGGCGAGGTGCGCGCGCGCGTCGGCTCGGCCGACTATTTCGACGAGCGCCGGGCCGGCCAGGTCGACATGACGCAAGCGCTGCGCTCGCCGGGCTCGACCTTGAAGCCGTTCATCTACGGTCTCGCCTTCGAGGACGGCCTGCTGCATCCGGAAACGCTGATCGACGATAGGCCGGTGCGCTACGGCAACTATACGCCGGAAAATTTCGACCTGACCTTCCAGGGCACGGTGACCGTACGCCGCGCACTGCAAATGTCGCTCAACGTTCCCGCCATCGCGGTGCTCGGCAAAGTCGGCGTCAGCCGGTTGAGCGCGCGGTTGACGCAAACCGGCGCCGCGCTGGTGCTGCCCAAGGGCGAGGCGCCCGGTCTCGCCATGGGGCTCGGCGGCGTCGGCATCAAGCTCACCGATCTGGTGATGCTCTATACCGGGCTGGCGCGCATGGGCTCGGCGGTGCCGCTGATCGAGCGGCAAGGCGAGATTGCGCAGAACCCGCGCCGGCTGCTCGATCCGGTCGCCGCCTGGTATGTCGGTAATATCCTAATTGGCGCGCCGCCGCCGGATAATGCGGTGGCCGGACGCATCGCGTTCAAGACCGGCACTTCTTACGGTTATCGCGACGCCTGGGCGGTCGGCTATGACGGCCGCATGACCATCGGCGTCTGGGTCGGGCGGCCCGATGGCGCGCCGGTGCCCGGACTATTCGGCCGCGGCTCGGCGGCGCCGATCCTGTTCGATGCTTTCGCGCGCTCCGGCAACGCGCCGGCGCCGCTGGCGCATGCGCCCAAGGGCACGGTCTTTGCCGCTACCAACAAATTGCCGCCGCCGCTGCAGCATTTCAGCGCCGACCCCGGCCCGAGCGCCGTCTCCGAGCCGCCGCGCATCATGTTCCCGCCGGACGGCGCGCGCATCGAGCTCACCAAGGCCGCGAGCAAGGGGGCAGCCCCCGAGCCAGTTGCGCTCAAGATCGCCGGCGGCGCCGCGCCGCTCACCGTCATGGTCAATGGCGTGCCGCTGCCCCCGCAGGGCAGCCGGCGCACTTTGTTCTTCGAGCCCGACGGTCCGGGCTTCGTGCGGCTGACCGTCATGGACGCCCGCGGCGCCAGCGACAGCGTCAGCGTCCGCCTGCAATAGATTTTATATTTGCCATGATCTTAGCCGAAAGCCGGGTCCCACTATTCGGGGCCATGCGCTAGGCGTAAGCCCGCCGAATGACAGCACCGGGGCTTGGGCTTATGGTCCGGGCCAGGGCGCGGAATCGACGCTGAAACGGTCCCAAGACGAGCCGAAGACGGTCCCATGACGGCTACCAATGACGCGCGGCAATCGCTTCACCCGGCGCGCGGCCTGTCCGCGGTGCTCGACTATGCCGGCGCCACGCACCGGCGCGCCTGCGGCTTACTGATCGTCTTTGCTTTGATCGCGTTCCTGCCGGGCTTCTTCCAGATTCCGCCGGTCGACCGCGATGAGGCGCGCTTTGCCCAGGCCACCAAGCAGATGCTGGAAAGTCACCAATACGTCGACATCCATTTCCAAGACGAGGTCCGCTACAAGAAGCCGGTCGGCATCTATTGGCTGCAGGCGGCGGCGGTGAAAGCGGGCGAGGCGGTCGGCATCCCGCAGGCGCGCACCACCATCTGGCTCTACCGGCTGCCGTCGCTGTTCGGCGCCATCGGCGCGGTGCTGCTGACCTATTGGACCGGGCTCGCTTTTGCCGCGCGGCGCACCGCGCTGCTCGCCGGCTTGATGATGGCGAGCTCGGTGCTGCTCGGCGTCGAGGCGCGGCTCGCCAAGACGGACGCGGTGCTGCTGCTCACTTGCGTGGCGGCGATGGGCGCGATGGCGCGCATTTACCTGGCGACCCGCCGCACGCCGGACGTACCCGTCGGCTGGCGGCTGCCGGCGATCCTGTGGACGGCGATGGCGGCCGGCGTCTTGATCAAGGGACCCTTGATCCTGATGTTCGTCGGGCTCACCGCGCTCACGTTGTCGATTGCCGACCGTTCGGGGCGCTGGATCTGGTCGCTCAAGCCGTTCGCCGGCTTTGCGTGGATGATCGTGCTGGTGTTGCCCTGGTTCGCCGCCATCCTTGCCAAGGCGGGTACGACTTTCCTGACCGACTCCGTCGGCCAGGACATGCTGGCCAAGGTCATGGGCGGCCAGGAGTCGCATGGCGCGCCGCCGGGATACTATTTCGTGTTGTTCTGGATAACGTTCTGGCCGGGCGCCGTGCTGGCGGGATTGGCCGCGCCGAAGATCTGGCAGGCGCGGCGCGAACCGGGCGCGCGCTTCCTGTTGGCCTGGCTGTTGCCGTCCTGGGCGGTGTTCGAGGCGGTGGTCACCAAGCTGCCGCATTACGTGCTGCCGCTTTATCCGGCGATCGCCATTCTGATCGCCGGCATTCTCGAGGGCGGCGGCCTTTACAACAAACGCTGGCTGGTGCGCGGCACGGCGTGGTGGTTTGCCTTTCCCGCCGCGATCGCGATCGGCGTCGTCGTGCTCTTCGTTATTGTCGGCCGCGATCTCGGCATCGTGGCCTGGCCAACCGCCGCCGCCGCAGCGATCCTCGGTCTGTTCGCCTGGTGGCTTTATGAGGTGGACGGGCCCGAGCGTTCCTTGCTGCGCGGCATCGTGGCGTCGGTGTTCATCGCTATCACGGTCTATGCCGTGACGTTTCCCTCGCTGCCCGCCTTGTTCCCGAGCGCGCTGATTGCCGACAACTTGCGCGGCAGCGGCTGCGCCGAGCCGCACGTCGCCTCGACCGGCTATTATGAGGAGCCGAGTCTGGTGTTCCTGCTCGGCACCGACACCCGCTTCACCGACGGCGCCGGCGCCGCCGAATTCCTGCGCTCGGGACCGTGCCACTTCGCGCTGGTCGACGCCCGCAGCGAACGCAGCTTCGTGCAGCGCGCCGACGCGATCGGATTGCATTATGCGCTCAGCCAGCGCGTCGAAGGTTACAACATCAGTATCGGGCGGCCGGTGATGCTCACCGTATTCCGCTCGGCGGAAAAGCCATGACGGCGGCCAACGGCATCGATCACGACAGCGGTGCGGGACAAAGTGCGCTGCGCCGCTGCGCCGCCAATGTGGCGGCGGCTGTTGCGGTGCTGGTGCGTCCCGCGCGCATTCATGGACCGAACGCCTGGCCGCTGGCGCCGCGCCAGCTTGCCATCGCAGCCGCTGCGGCGCTGGCGATCTTCCTGCTGGTGATGTTCTTGATCGACGCCGCGGCGATCCGGGGGGTCGGCCATCTGTCGCCCTGGATTGCCTGGTCTTTCGACCAGATCACCGACTTCGGCAAGTCGGGCTGGTTTCTTTTTCCGCTCGGCTTTCTGTTTTTGGGGCTGGCGGCGCTGCCGAGCCTGCCGCGCCTGCCGCAACTCGTGCTGACATCCATCATGGTGCGGGTCGGCTTCCTGTTCGCCGCGATCGGCGCGCCCAGCCTGTTCGACACCATCATCAAGCGCATGATCGGGCGGGCGCGGCCGCTGGTCGGCGGCAGTCTCGATCCGTATCTGTTCAGTCCGTTCAAATGGACCGCCGAATATGCCGGCTTGCCGTCGGGCCACGCCACCACGGCATTTGCCGTCGCGGTCGCCTTCGGCACGCTGTGGCCGCGTGCGCGCACCGTCGTGTGGACCTATGCCCTGGTGATCGCGGTGAGCCGGGTGGTGGTGACCGCGCATTATCCGAGCGACGTTCTGGCCGGCGCCCTGGTCGGCGTGACGGGGGCGCTGTTGGTGCGGCGCTGGTTCGCGCTGCGCGGGCTGGGCTTTTCGATCGATGCGCAAGGCGTTTTGCGGCAAAAACCGGGGCCTTCGCTGCGGCGGATCAAGGCGGTTGCGCGCGCGCTGTTGGCTTAATAAGAAGCGGGCGCAACCGGCGCTGGGCCGGCCGGCGGGGCCTCAAGAATGAATGCAAGCGATCCAGCGGTTGCCGTCGTGGTGCCGGTGCGCAACGAGGCCGGCAATATCGCGCCCCTGGTGGCGGAAATTGCCAAGGCGCTCGACGGGCGGTGGCCTTTCGAGATCGTCTATGTCGATGACGGCTCGAGCGACGGCACCGCGGCCGAGCTCAAGCGGCTGATGGCGCAATACCCGTACCTGCGCTGCGTGCGGCACAAGCAATCTTGCGGCCAGTCGGCGGCGGTGCGCTCTGGCGTCGCCGCGGCGCGCGCGCCGCTCGTCGTCACGCTCGACGGTGACGGGCAGAACGATCCGGCCTTCATTCCGGCGATGCTGCGCGTGCTCGAAGCCGGCGCGCCAAGCGTAGGGCTGGTCGCCGGCCAGCGCGTCAAGCGCAAGTCGGGCGGCTTCAAGAAATTTCAATCGCGCATCGCCAACGCGGTGCGCGGCGCGGTGCTGCGCGACGGAACGCGCGACACCGGTTGCGGCCTCAAGGCGTTCCGCCGCGATGTGTTCTTGAGACTGCCGTATTTCGATGGCTTGCATCGTTTCCTGCCGGCGCTGGTCAAACGCGAGGGCTACGCGATCGGCTATGTCGACGTGGTGGACCGGCCGCGCGGCGCCGGCGTGTCGAATTACGGCATGTGGGACCGGCTGTGGGTCGGCATCCTCGATCTCGCCGGGGTGTGGTGGCTGATCCGGCGTAAGAAACGAGTTCCGGAAATATTAGAGGACTAGCGCGCGATCCCGAAAAGCTTGCCCTCGGACTTGATCCGAGGGTAGGGAACCGGTTTTCGGACAAGATCACGCGCCACTAAAGGAAGAGTCGAATGTTGGTCGATATCACGCGCGCCGTCGGCGGCTATCTGCACGACGTTTTTCTCGGCAATACCGATTGGGGCATCCTGGTCGGCTACGTAGCGCAGGGGATGTTCGCCATGCGCTTCGTGGTGCAGTGGATCGCCTCGGAGCGCGCGGGCAAGAGCGTGGTGCCGACGGCGTTCTGGGTGTTCTCGATCGGCGGCGGCTTGATGCTGCTCGGCTACGCCATCTACCGCAAGGATCCGGTGTTCATCATCGGCCAGGCGTTCGGCGTGTTCGTCTATCTGCGCAATCTTCAGTTCGTCATCCGCAGCGGCGGGCAGGGCGCGCCCGCCTAAAATTATTTTGCTGCTGCCAGCGCCGCAAAGCCGCCTTCCAGATCGGCGATGAGATCGTCGGGATCTTCCAGTCCGATGTGAAAGCGCAGCGTCGGACCGCCCGGCGCCCATTGGGTCGCGGTGCGGTATTCGCTGCAATCGAACAGGATCACCAGGCTCTCGAAGCCGCCCCACGAGAATCCCATGCCGAACAGCGAAAGCTCGTTCATGAAGGCGAGCACGGATGGCTCGCTGGTCGGCTTGAGCACGATGCTGAACAGTCCGCAGGCGCCGGTAAAATCCCGTTGCCAGATCTTGTGGCCGGGATTGCTTTCGAGCGCCGGATGCAGCACGCGCAAGACTTCCGGACGGTTCTCCAGCCAGCGCGCGACGCGCAAGCCCGACTCGTTGTGACGCGCCAACCGCACCGCCATGGTGCGCAAGCCGCGTAGCGCGAGAAACATGTCGTCGGGCCCGACGCACAGGCCCGTCTGCTGCATGACGGTCTTGAGCGCGGGCAGCGTCTTGGCATTGGCCGACACGCAGCCGAACATGATGTCGGAATGGCCGCCGATATATTTGGTGCCGGCCTGGATCGACAGATCGACGCCTTTTTCGAAGGCGCGGAAATAAAGCGGCGTCGCCCAGGTATTGTCCATCAGCACCACCGCGCCTTTGTCGTGGGCGACTTTGGCGATGGCCGGGATGTCCTGCATCTCGAAGCTTTGCGAACCGGGCGCCTCGACGAACACCGCCTTGGTGTTGGGCTTGAACAACTTGGCGATGTCGGCGCCGATCAGCGGATCGTAATAGGTCGTCGCAACGCCCATGCGCTTGAACACGCCCTCGCAGAAATTGCGGGTCGGCCGGTACACGCTGTCGGTGACCAGGATGTGGTCGCCCGCGCCCGCGACCGCGAGCAGCGCGGTTGAAATCGCCGACAATCCGGATGGCATCAGGGCGACGCCGGCGCAGCCGTCGCCTTCGATGGCGGCGAGCGCCTGTTCCAGCGCTTCCGAGGTCGGGGTGCCGCGCCGCCCGTATTGATAACGCGAGCGGTGCGCCACCTGGTCCTCGGCGGTGGGATAAAGCACAGTCGAGGCGTGATAAACCGCCGGGTTGACGAAACCGTGCTGGCCTTTGGTGTCGCGGCCGGCGGTGACCAGTCGGGTTTCCGGCTTGAGCGGGCTTTTGGGAGTCTTCGCCATGGCGGTCGGCAGTCCAGTCCTTTGCAGGCGCGCGGAACCGCGTCGCCGGCCGCCATATACGGCTGCATCGGCGGGAAGCGTCAACCCCTTGACCTGGGAACGCGATCGTTCTGAGATGCCCGGCGTCGAGGGGCTCGGGACAAAGGCCTGAATCTTGCATTTATCCGCGGCGGGGCTCGGGCCCGGCGATGGTTGAAATGTTTGGCCGATCTGGACGATCCCGTAACCGATTTTGCGTCAAAGAGGTCGCGTCATGAAACGCTTCGCCAGTTTGCTTGCTCTTGCCCTTGTCGTCATTGCGCAGAGTGCATCGGCCCAGACTTTGAAGGCGGTGACCGACCGCGGCATCCTCAATTGCGGCGCCAACGGCACGCTGGCCGGCTTCGGCCTGCCGGACGCGCAAGGCAAATGGACCGGCCTCGACGTCGACGTCTGCCGCGCCATCGCCGCGGCGCTGTTCAACGACGCCAGCAAGGTCAAGTTCGTGCCGCTGTCGGCGAAGGATCGCTTCACCGCGCTGCAATCGGGCGAGGTCGACGTGCTGGTGCGCAACACGACCTGGACCTCGTCGCGCGACAGTTCGCTGGGCTTAAGCTTTACCGGCGTCGACTATTACGACGGCCAGGGTTTCATGGTGCGCAAGTCGCTGAAAGTGAATTCGGCGCTCGAACTCGGCGACGCCTCGGTCTGCGTGCAGCAGGGCACCACGACCGAACTCAATCTCGCCGACTACTTCCATGCCCATAACATGAAGCTGAAGACGGTCACCTTCGCGACCGCGAACGAAGCGGTGAAGGCCTATGACGCCGGCCGCTGCGACGCCTACACCACCGACGCTTCCGGTCTCTACGCCGAGCGGCTGCGCCTTGCCAACGCCAACGACCACATCATTCTGCCCGAGATCATTTCCAAGGAGCCGCTCGGCCCGGTCGTGCGCCAGGGCGACGACAAATGGTTCACGGTGGTGAAGTGGGTGCTGTTCGCCATGATCAACGCCGAGGAATTGAACATCACCTCCAAGAACGTCGACGACATGATGAAATCGACCAACCCGGACGTGAAGCGTTTCGTCGGCACCGAGGGAAATTACGGCGAGCAGCTCGGCCTCTCCAAGGATTGGGCGGTGCGCATCATCAAGCTGGTCGGCAATTACGGCGAGGCGTTCGAGCGCAATGTCGGTGCCGGCTCGCCGCTCAAGATCGACCGCGGTCTGAACAAATTGTGGAGCAAGGGCGGCATCCAATACGCGCCGCCGATCCGCTAAGCGTGAGTTGAAGCCGCGTCGCCGACGGCCGCGTGCGGCCCCGGCGGTTCGGCGGTCGACGCCGTCAGGGGCGTCGCGAGGCCGACGAGGGGCAAATGTCGATTGACCTTCCGACGGGGTCGCCCCCCGCGCGGGTCGCGTTCTACAACGACCCCAAGGTCCGCAGCATCGCCTATCAGGTCGCGCTATGCGCGGCCGTCGCCATTCTCGTCTATGGGGCCGCCCGCAACGCCATCGACAATCTGGAGCGCGCGCATATCGCCTCCGGCTTCGGTTTCTGGAACCACACGGCCGGCTTCGACATCAGCCAGACTTTGATCAGCTTCGATTCGGCGACGTCCAGTTATGGCCGCGCCTTCTGGGTCGGACTGCTCAACACGCTGCTGGTGGCCGGGCTCGGCATTGTGTTCGCGAGCATTCTCGGTTTTATCGTCGGTATCGCGCGGCTGTCGAAGAACTGGCTGGTGGCCAAAACCGCCGCCGGCTACGTCGAGACCATCCGCAATATTCCGCTGCTGTTGCAATTGCTGTTCTGGTACAACGCCGTGCTCAAGGCACTGCCGGAAATCCGGGAAAGTTTTGTCGTTCCAGGCGGCATATATCTCAACAATCGCGGCCTGTTCCTGCCGCTGCCGGTGTTCAAGAGCGGCTTCGGCTTCGTGCTGGCGGCGGTTGCCGTCGGTGTGATCGGCGCCATCGCTTTTTATGTCTGGGCGCGCAAGCGGCAAGAGCAGACCGGCCAGCAGGCTCCGGTCTTTACGGTCGCCTTGGGGCTGATTGTCGGCCTGCCGCTCGTCGCGCTGGCGCTCGCCGGGTTCCCGCTTGGTTTCGAATATCCCCAGTCCGGCCGGTTCAACATCAATGGCGGCATCGAAGTCCTGCCGGAATTCGCCGCGCTCTTGTTCGGTCTGACGATCTACACTGCGGCCTTCATCGCCGAAGTGGTGCGCGCCGGCATCACCGCGGTGTCGCGCGGCCAGACGGAAGCGGCCTATTCGCTCGGCCTGACGCCGGGGCCGACCTTGCGGCTGATCGTGGTGCCGCAGGCCATGCGCGTCATCATCCCGCCGCTCACCAGCCAGTATCTCAACCTGACCAAGAATTCGACGCTGGCCGTCGCCATCGGCTATCCCGATCTGGTGCAGGTGTTCACCGGCACGGTGTTGAACAACACCGGCCAGGCGGTCGAAGTCGTCGCCATCACCATGGCGGTCTATCTCACCATCAGCCTGGCGACCTCGCTGGCGATGAATTTCTACAACAGCCGCATCGCGCTGGTGGAACGGTGAGGGCGGCGCCATGACCATGTCGGAAGGCGACCTCGCCGTCACCGAAATCAGATTTGTCCGCCAGTCAACAATCGTGGGGCGGCCGGCGCCGATGGCGATGACCGGCACAGTCGGCTGGCTGCGCGCCAATTTGTTGTCGAGCCCGCTCAACATCGCCCTGACGATCCTGATCGTGCTGCTGCTGGCCTGGGCGATCCCCGAACTGGTCAAGTTCCTGCTGGTCGACGCGGTGTGGACCGGCAGCGACCGCGACGCCTGCCGCGAGATCGTGCAGCACCGCGAGATCGGCGCCTGCTGGCCGTTCGTCGCGGAGCGCTGGTCCTATTTCGTCTACGGCTCCTATCCGATCCCGCAGCGTTGGCGCGTCGATGTCTTTTTCGCCATGCTGGCGCTCGGCGTGGTTTGGATGCTGTGGCTGGAAGCGCCGCGGCGCGACCTCGGCTCGGTCTATTTCTTCGTCGTGCTGCCGGTATCCTCGTTCATCCTGCTGACCGGCTGGCGCGCCGCCGGACTGCCGCCGGTCGATACCTCGCTGTGGGGCGGCATCCTGGTGACCATCGTGGTCGCCTCGGTCGGCATCGTCTGCTCGCTGCCGATCGGCATCTTGCTGGCGCTCGGCCGGCGCTCGCGCATGCCCGCGGTGCGGCTGTTTTCCGTGATGTTCATCGAAATCGTGCGCGGCGTGCCGCTGGTGACGGTGCTGTTCATGGCGAGCGTGATGCTGCCGCTGTTCGTGCCGGAAGAATATTCGCCCGACAAATTGGTGCGGGCGCTGGTCGGCATCGCGCTGTTCGCCTCGGCCTATATGGCGGAGGTGGTGCGCGCCGGCCTGCAGGCGATCCCGAAGGGGCAGTTCGAAGGCGCCATGGCGGTGGGCTTGGGCTATTGGCAGATGATGCGGCTGATCATCCTGCCGCAGGCGCTCAAGATCACCATCCCGAACATCGTCAACACCTATATCGGCCTGTTCAAGGACACCACGTTGGTGTTCATCGTCGGGATTTTCGATTTCCTGCGCACGGTCGAGGTTGCGCGCATCGATCCGAAGTGGGCGACGCCGGTCACCTCGACGACCGGCTATGCGGTCGCCGCGATCTTCTATCTGATCTTCTGCTACGCCATGAGCCGCTACGCGCGCGCGACCGAAGCCCGCCTTGCTAAAACTGACAGACGCTAGCGCATGATTCCGAAAAGTGGGAACCGGTTTTCAGATAATATCATGCGCAACAAAATGGAACTGAAGTGATGAACGCAACCGCCAACAGCGCGCTGCTCAAGCCAAGCCAGCTCACGACGCCGGTGGCGGTCGAGCTTGTCGGCGTGAACAAATGGTACGGCGAATTCCACGTGCTGCGCGACATCAATCTCAAGGTCATGGGCGGCGAGCGCATCGTGATCTGCGGGCCATCGGGCTCCGGCAAGTCGACCATGATCCGCTGCATCAACCGGCTGGAGGAGCATCAGCAGGGCAGGATCGTCGTCGACGGCATGGAGCTCGCCAACGACCTCAAGAAAATCGACGAAGTGCGCCGCGAGGTCGGTATGGTGTTCCAGCATTTCAATCTGTTTCCGCATCTCACCGTACTCGACAACTGCACGCTGGCGCCGATCTGGGTGCGCAAGACGCCGAAGAAGGACGCCGAAGAGATCGCCATGCACTACCTCACCCGGGTCAAGATTCCCGAGCAGGCCGGCAAATATCCCGGGCAGTTGTCCGGCGGCCAGCAGCAGCGCGTCGCGATTGCGCGTGCGCTCTGCATGAATCCGAAGATCATGCTGTTTGACGAGCCTACCTCAGCGCTCGACCCGGAAATGGTCAAGGAGGTGCTCGATACCATGGTGGGCTTGGCCGAAGACGGCATGACCATGCTGGTGGTGACGCACGAGATGGGCTTCGCCCGCCAGGTCGCCAACCGCATCGTGTTCATGGACCAGGGGCAGATCGTCGAGGCCAACGTACCGGAGGAATTCTTCAATCATCCGCAGCACGAGCGGACGAAATTGTTCCTCAGCCAGATTTTACACTAAGCCCAGCATCGCCAGCGCATTGCCGCCGCAGATCTTGCTGGTGGATTCGGTAACGCCAAGGCTGTCGACGACATGGCCGACCGGATCGTATTCGCCCATGTCGTAGGGATAGTCGGTGCCCAACAGCACACGATCGGGTCCGAAGAATTCGACAAGGTGCCGGAGCTGATCGTTGGCGAATACAACGGTGTCGACGTAAACCTGCTTCAAATAAGTTGTCGGCGGTTTGGGGATGTCACGCCGGGCATCGGAGCGGGCTCCCCAGGCATGATCCATTCGGCCCGCATAGGCGCCGGCATAGCCGCCGCCATGCACGGCGATCAGTTTTAGCCGCGGATAACGCTCAAGCACGCCGCTGAAAATCATGTGGTGGAGCATGATTGTCGTCTCGAGCGGCTGGCCGATGACATTGTTGAAATAATATTGGGCCAAGCGGTCCGGCTGCGTGAATCCTAGCGGATGGACAAGCACCGGGACGCCGAGTTCTTCCGCCTTGCGCCACACATCTTCGTACTCGGGCGCTGAAATCTCTCTGCCGTTGACATTCGTAAGGACTTGAAACCCGCGAATGCCGCGCTCGCGTACGGCACGCGCCATTTCGACGACGCTGGCCTGCGGATTTTGCATCGGCAAGGTGCCGAACGGGATGAATCGGTCCGGCGCTTGTCGTGCCAAATCCGCCAGCCCGTCATTGACGATCGCGGCGAGTTCAGGAGCAAGGGAAGGATCGACCTCGTAATAGGCTTGGGACGGTCCCGGCAGCAGGAATTGGATGTCGACTCCCATCGCATCCATGTCGCGCAGCCGCACGGCAATATCGGTCAGGTTGATGCGCCGGTCGGTCTCCTGTTGTTTATTGAGGCGCTGGGTTTCCTCGGTCGAATTGCGCACGAAGCTCGTTTTGTCCGGATCGAGGTAACGCTTGGCAAGCTCGGTGGCCTTATCCACCAGCGCGTGGGCATGAACGTCGATCACCTGTCCCGGCGGCCGCTGGCGCTGGCCGGCGGGACGATGCTTGCGCGCAGCGGTCAATCCATAACGGTCGAACTTCTCGGACACGCCTTGTTCCTTCCCTTTGGCCGCCAAGGCGGCAGCTTTAATCCGCGGCCTAAATGTCGACCGGCATTCCCGTCGCGGCCGACTTGATGATTGCGTCGAAGACGTAAGCGCCATGCACCACTTCCTCCGGATCGGTCGTGAACGGAGTCTTGGTGGCGATGCTCTTGGCGAACTGGACGAGCTCGGCATTCAGCATATTGACGCCGAGCGTATTGATGATCGTCGAATTCATCGGATCGCCGTGTTTTGCCGGCGAGTGCACGATCTTGAAGGTTTCCATCTGGTGATGGGAGATTTCGGCGATGCCGAGCGTGCCGAAGGCCGCCATGCGATAGGTCGGCGTCACCGCAATGGAGCAAAACAACTGGCCTGTCACGCCGTTCGCGAATGTCAGCATGACGTTCGTCGTGTCGTCCGACTTGCAAGCCCGGCGCGAGATGACGCAGTAGACGCGTTTTACGCGGCCCATGAGTTCGATCATGCCGTCGAGCGGATGGATTCCGGTTGCCGTCAAGGCGGCGCCCGGCGTCTCCAGCGGGTCGCCGCGCCAGTTGCCGGCGGCGAGGGACAGGCCGGAAATCGCGGTTTGCTCCGCCATGATCGAGCTGATGACGCCAAGCTTGCCCTCCCGGATGGTTTCGCGCAGCAGTTTCATCGACGGGTTGAACCGGCGGTTAAAGCCGACGGCGAGGACGACGCCGGCCGCCTTGGCGGCATCGGCGGCGCGGCGGGCGTCGTGGCCGGTCAGCGCCAGCGGCTTTTCGACGAAGACATGCTTGCCGGCTACCGCTGCTTGAATGACCTGCTCGGCATGCTGAGAGTGCGGTGTCGCGAAGGCGACGGCGTCGATGTCCGGATCGTTCAATATTTCGTCGAGCGTGGCGACCCATGCGATCTTGCGGCTTGAGCAGTACGCGTCGACTTTTTCGCGGTTGCGGGTGTGGGCCGTAACGAATTGGATGTCTTTGGATTTGCCTTGAACGGCATCGACCAGTCTCTGGCCCCACCAACCCAGGCCAACGATCGCCGCGCGAACCATGTCGAATTCCCTGTATCTATTTCTTGAACGCGAATGAGCGCGGTCGAGACGGTCTTACAGTGAGTGCGTCATGTCGTTTTGTAAAGACGACCGCGAATATCGATCGACAATTTGAATGATGCGATGTCCGAATCGTGGACACCGCCTGCAGCGGCAGGCGCGATTGATTCTGTTTCGAATTGACTCAGGCTGCGACGCTGCAATGATGCCTCACAAGCGCGGAAGAACAATCGATAAAGATAAAACAGGCAGGGAGGACGAAATGCTGCCGAGAAAACTCCGATTGATCGCCGCCGGCATCGGCGCGATCGCCAGCATCTTCGGTGCAGGCGCAGCGAACGCCCAAGACTATCCGACGCGGCCGGTTACGTTCGTCGTGCCGTTCGTTGCCGGCGGCAACAGTGACTTTGCGGCGCGCGGGCTACAGCCGGCTTTCGAAAAAGCGCTTGGTCAGACGGTCGTCATCCTCAACAAGGGCGGCGCCTCAGGCGCGCTGGGAGCTACCGCCGTCGCGCTCGCACACCCCGACGGGTACACGATCGGGCTTATCCCGCTCAACCCGCTTGTCGTTCAGCCGCTGACGAAGAAACTGCCGTACAATATCGACAGCTTCAAATACGTTTGTCACATCTATCTTTCGCCCTACGTCCTGATGGTCAATCCGGACTCGCCATTAAAGACGTTTGCCGATTTCGTTGCCGCTGCCAGGGCCGCGCCGCAAGCCATTTCCTACGGCACCGTCGGTCCGGGCTCCGACCCGCATTTGACGGCGATTGCCCTTTTCAAGGCGATCGGCGCGGAGGGCTTGAACGTTCCTTACAACGGCGGCGGAGCGCTGGCGCCGGCGTTGATGGCGCACACCATTTCCGTCGTGATCGAAGCGCCTTCGGTTGCAATTGCCAACCGCTTTCGCGTCCTGGCGGTCTTCGCCGACAAGCGTATCCCGACGATGCCCGACGTGCCGACGGTGAAGGAGGCGGGCTACGACGTGACCGGCTTCACGCCGTCTGCGGGCATTGTCGTGCCGGCGAAAACGCCGGACGCCATCGTCGCGAAGTTGGAGAGCGCCTGTCACACGGCAGCCGAATCCGAGCAATATCAGTTAGTCACCAAACGAGTCGGCATCACGGGCGCTTTCGAAAGCGGCCCGGATTATCGCAAGATGGTGCTGGAAAGAATGCAAAAGGTGATGCCGGTCCTCAAAGCCGCGGGATTCCAGCAGCCCGGTTGAGCGCGGCGCGCGCGCACCAAGCTGTTCCCGAGTCAGATCCTGCATCAGCGCGGGCCCTCAACCCGCCCGTCCCCGCGAAAGCGGGGACCCAGGGCCGAACTTTAGTGCCTGTCATCGTTGCCCTGGATTCCCGCTCGCGCGGGAATGAACGGAGTGTGGAATCGGCTCCATGGCCCTAATGCACCAGCGGGCCTTGCGCCCGCTTCCAGGCGTCGAGGCCGCCGTCGACATGCAGCGCAGCGATCATGCCGGCGTCGTGCGCCGCCTGCACCGCCATGGCCGAGCGCTCGCCGAAGGCGCAGTAGAACACGATGCGCTTGTCGGTCGCGCGCGCCAGTTCGTGCAGGATGCCGCCGGCGCGGATGTTCTGCGGCAGGTCGCCGTAAGGCGCGTGCAGCGCGCCCGGGATGCTGCCGTGCTTCTGCCGCTCGCCGGTTTCTCGCAGGTCGATGAAGGCGACGTCCGGCCGCCCGACCAGCGCCATGGCCTGCACCGGCGTCAGCGCCCAGCCGCGCCGCGCGATTTCCTGCTGCGCCAGGCCGATCTTCATGTTGGACGGCACCGCCACGTCCATCATCTTCGGGTTCGGCAGTTTCAGGTTGGCCATCAGCGTCACATAGTCGTCGATCGACTTGACCTGCAGGCGCGGATTGTAGCGCTTCTCCTCGCCGATGGTGGACACGGTGTCGCCTTTGTAGTCGTGCGCCGGGAACACCAAAGTTTCGTCGGGCAGCCGCAGCAGCTTGCCGAACAGCAATTCATATTGCGCGCGCAAGTCGCCGTTCTGGAAATCGGTGCGCCCGGTGCCGCGGATCAACAGCGTGTCGCCGGTGAAGACGCGGTCGGCCATGAGGAAACTGTACGAGTCGTCGGTGTGGCCGGGCGTGTAGAGCACGTCCATGCTCATGCCTTCGATGGTGAGCTTGTCGCCTTCGGCGAGCCGCATGGAGACGACGTCGGCCTTGGTGTTCTCGCCCATGACGGTGATGCAATGCGTGCGGTCGCGCAGCGCGCCCAAGCCCGTGACGTGGTCGGCGTGCAGGTGGGTGTCGACCGCCTTGACCAGGCGCAAGTCGAGTTCGCGGATCAATTGCAGATAGCGGTCGACCTTCTCCAGCACGGGATCGATAATCAGCGCCTCGCCGCCGGCTGCGCGCTGGCGAGCAGATAGGAATAGGTCCCGGAAACGCTGTCGAACAATTGGCGGAAGATCATCGAAGCCTCCTGCCGGCGCGGCGAGTCATATACGGCTTTTAATATATAATGCAGCCGCTCGGGATGCCTAGAGCCGTGTACGCATAAAGCGACGCGGACGCTATACTCGGCGGCGCGGCGAAGTTGACGCTACCAACTTGCGGGGTGTGGGCGGTGTTCGGGCCGAACGCCGAACCGCTATGGGCGCAGCGAATGCGACGCGGCCACCACGACCCAGAGCGGCATCGACCGGGGCGTTGGGAATATCGTTGTCGGCTTCGCGCCGCTCAGGCCCGTGGAGTTCGTCATCATCACGATCAGCCAAATGGCGGGGTGAGCGCGCCCCCTAATCCTTCACCACCGGCAAATCCGGCCGGCCGCCCCATTCCGACCAGGAGCCGTCATAGATGCGCGGCAGCGGCTTGCCGAGCGCGTCGAGGCCGAGCGCCAGCACCACGGCGGTGACGCCGGAGCCGCAGCTGGTGATCGCCGGCTTGTCGAGATCGACGCCGCCCTTGGCGAAGGCCGCAGCGATTTTTTCGCGTGAGGCGAGGCGGCCGTTGTCCAGAATGTCGGCGAAGGGCACGTTGAACGCGCCCGGCATGTGGCCGGGGCGCAGGCCCGGGCGCGGATCGGGCGCCTTGCCGGCGAAACGGTCGGCGGCGCGCGCGTCGATCACCTGGGCGCTGCCGTCGGCGAGCGCCATCTGCACGTCGGAAACCATGGCCACCGCGCCGGTGTCCATCACCGCCTTGAACTTGGCCGGCGGCCGCTTCACTTCGCCGGCTTCGCTGGCGCCGCCTTGCGCCTTCCAGGCCGGCAAGCCGCCGTCGAGCACATACACGTTCTTGGCGCCGAAGATGCGGAAGGTCCACCACACGCGCGGCGCCGAATAAAGCCCGGTCGCGTCATAGACCACGATGCTGTCGGTGTCGGCGATGCCGAGCGCGCCGACGGCGGCGGCGAACTGAGCCGGGCCCGGCAGCATATGCGGCAGATCGGTGGAGGTGTCGGAGATGCCGTTGAGATCGAAGAACACCGCGCCCGGGATATGCGCGGCGAGATATTCCGCCTTCGGGTCGCGGTTCTGCGTCGGCAGATAGTAGGAGGCGTCGACCACGACGACCTTGCCGAGATTGTCGGCGAGCCATTGCGCGGATTTGAGCCATTGGCTTGACGGTTTTGGGCTCACGGGGGCGGTTTCGCTCATTGACGTCTCGCTTTCATGAATGGACAGGGCGTCACTATACCAACGCCAGACGCACGCGGCGGTTCTGTTTGCCCTTCTTTTCGATCTGCGTCACCCGCACGGCGCCGATTTCGCCGGTCGCGCGTACATGGGTGCCGCCGCAGGGCTGCAGATCGAGGCCGGCGATTTCGATCAGCCGCACGCGGCCGGTGCCCATCGGCGGCTTCACCGACATGGTCTTGACCAGGCCGGGATTGGCTTCGAGTTCCGCATCGCTGATCCAGCGGCTGCTGACGGCGGCATCGCTGGCGATCATCTCGTTGACGCGCGCCGTAATCGCGTCCTTGTCGAGGCCGGCTTCGGGAATGTCGAAGTCGAGCCGGCTTTCGCTCTCGCCGACCGAACCGCCGGTCACCGCATAAGGCAGCACGGCCGAGAGAAGGTGCAGCGCGGTGTGCATGCGCATGCGGGCATAGCGTTTGTCCCAGTCGATGGCCGCCGTCACCGTGTCGCCGGGTTTCAGGGCAGGGGAGCCGGGCGTGGGGACGTGTGCGATCTCGCTCTTGGCGGCATCGGTGTAGATCGCGTTGTCGATCGTCATGCGCGTGCCGTCCGCCGTGGTGAGCGCGCCGGTGTCGCCGGGCTGGCCGCCGGAATTGGCGTAGAACACGGTGCGATCGAGAACGATGCCGCCTTGCGCGGTGACCGCGACCACGCGCGCGTCGCATTGCTTGAGATAGCTATCGTCGCGGAACAGGCAATCGGTGGCCATCGCGCGCTCACGTCTTCTCGAACGGAATTGAAACCGCGGTCTTGCGCTCCAGCCATTCCGGCACCGGCAGGTTTTTCGAACGCAGGAATTCCGGATTGAACAGCTTGGACTGGTAGCGAGAGCCGGAGTCGCAAAGCACCGTCACGATGGTGTGACCGGGGCCGAGTTCCTTCGCCAGCCGGATGGCGCCGGCGACGTTGATGCCGGAGGAACCGCCGAGGCAGAGGCCTTCGTGCAGAAGAAGGTCGAAGATGATCGGGACGGCCTCTTCGTCTGGCACGAGGTAGGCTTTTTCTGCCTTCACGTCTTGGATGATCGGCGTCACGCGGCCGAGGCCGATGCCTTCGGTGATCGAGCCGCCTTCGCTCGCTTTCGCTTTGCCATGCGCGAACCAATTGTACATCGCGGCGCCGCGCGGGTCGGCCACGCCGATGACGATTTCCTTTTTCATCTCGCGCAGATAGCTCGACACCCCGGCCAGCGTGCCGCCGGTGCCGATGGCGCAGATGAAGCCGTCGATCTTGCCGCCGGTCTGCTGCCAGATCTCGGGACCGGTGGAGACGTAATGGGCCTTGCGGTTGTCCAGGTTGTTCCATTGATCGGCGAAGATCGCGCCGTTCTTCTCGGTCTTCTTGAGCTGTTCTGCGAGACGTCGGCCGATATGCTGGTAATTGTTCGGACTGCTGAACGGCGCGGCCGGCACCTGCACGAGCTCGGCCCCGCACAGCCGCAACATGTCCTTCTTTTCCTCGCTCTGCGTCTGCGGCATGACGATCATCGTCCGATAACCGCGCGCATTGGCGACCAAGGCCAGACCGATGCCGGTATTGCCGGCGGTCGCCTCCACCACCAGGCCGCCGGGACGCAATTCGCCGCGTTTCTCGGCCTCCAGGATCATCTGCCGGCCGGCGCGATCCTTCACCGAGCCGCCCGGATTCATGAACTCGGCCTTGCCGAGAATGGTGCAGCCAGTGGCCGCGGAGGCGCGTTTGAGCTTGATCAGGGGCGTATGGCCGATGGCCTCAACGATGCCGTCGCGAATTTGCATATCTCGACCCTAGTGGACCCCTTTTGGGGCGACAAGACCGCCGATGGCCGGAATTGGAGGTCAAATTCCGCGCAAATTATGGGCCGCCGGTGCGGGTGGAACCCGCGATCGCTCGTTTCGCGCGCATTATTGGCCGCTCAATTCAATTGCCAAGTTCAGCGGAAACCTTCCCGAAACCATATCGGCGCAATAGCCGATGGTAATAGGGCACATTCACGACTTTTTACCCCGCGCGGTCTAATCGTCACGGTCAGGGACGCAAGAATAACTAGGCCCGAGCATAGATTGGGCGGTGTCAATCGATGACCCTCGACGTCAATACCCTGTTCATGGTGACGATCTATGTGGAGGCTATCCTCGGATTGCTGCTGTTGTTCGCGTGGGTGCAGAACACGGCGATCCAAGCCGTCGCGTGGTGGGGCTTTGCCCATCTGATCCGCGCCGCCTCGGTCGTGTTGTTCGGCATGTACGGCTCGGCGCCTGATCTGATCAGCATCGATCTCGCCAACGCGTTGCTGTTCACCTCCTTCGCCGTCACCTGGACCGGCTCGCGGGTTTTCGACGGCCGTCCGGTCGAGCCGGTTTATCTGGTGACCGGTGCGGTGCTTTGGCTGCTGGTGTGCCGCCTGCCGGTGCTCGCCGATGCCGTCGAAACGCGGGCGCTGATCGCCACCGGCATCATCACCACCTATACTTGGCTTACGGCTTATGAATTCTGGCGCGGCCGCAGCGAGCCATTGGTGTCGCGCTGGCCGGCGATCTTCATGCTGTTCGCGCACGGCGCGCTGTTCCTGCTGCGCACGCCGCTCGCCGCCATGCTGCCGTGGTCGCCGAGCAACCATTTGCTCGGCAGCGTGTGGCTCACCGTGCTTTCGTTCGAAGCGCTGCTGTTCACGATCTCGATCGCTTTCATTCTGCTGGCGATGGCGAAAGAACGCACCGAGTTGCGTCACCGCACCGCCGCCATGGTCGATCCGCTCACCGGCATCGCCAACCGCCGCTCGTTCCTGCAAGACGCCGCGCAGCTGGCGAAACGCCATGCCGCCAATCCGCGGCCGACCGCCGTGCTGCTGATCGATCTTGACCACTTCAAGTCGATCAACGACCGCTTCGGCCATGCGCTCGGCGACCGCGCGCTGGAGATTTTCGCCGAAGCCGCGCGCCAATCCGTGCGCTCGTCCGATCTGGTCGGGCGCCTGGGCGGCGAGGAGTTCGCTGCGGTGCTCGTCAACACCAGCCAAGACAAGGCGGTGGCGGTGGCCGAACGCATTCGCGCGAGTTTCGCCCAAGCGGCCCTGGAGGTCGACAGCCGCCCGGTCGGCGCGACCGTGAGCATCGGCCTAGTGCATTGTCAGGATGTCGTGCTCGACGTGCCCGAGCTGTTGGCGCAGGCCGACCAGGCGCTCTATTTCGCCAAGGAACACGGGCGCAACCGGGTCGAAGTCGCATCCCTCGAAATGATGCTCAAGCGCCGGGACGAGAGTGCCGCCGCGGCTGCTTCTGCTGCTTCGGCCGCATCGGCTGGCGCTATTTCCGCCAAGTCCGCGGCCTAGCGCGGATAACGATCCGGCCTACCGCGACCCCTTCATTGCCGCCGATGATTGCGACCGCCGTGGGCATTGCCCACGCCGATGCGTCTTGCCCATGCATTGCGTTTAGCGTCTCGCGCAGGCATAGCGATGGCGGAAAAACGCGATGAGCCGGTCCATGAAGCGCAGCAGCAACCGCATTCTCACCACCCATGTCGGCAGCCTGATCCGGCCGCCGGCGTTGCAGGAATTCCTGCGCGCCAAACAGGCCGGCAAGCCCTACGACAAGCAGGCCTTTGAAAAATGTCTGACGGAGTCCGTTGCCGGCGTCGTGCGGCAACAGGCGCAAGCCGGCATCGACGTTCCGAGCGACGGGGAGTTCGGCAAATCGATCAGCTGGTCGCAATACGCGCTGGAGCGCCTGAGCGGCTTCGAGCGGCGGCCGATCCAGCAGGACGCCGCCAACCCGTTCAAGCGCGGCGCCGACCGCGAGCGCTTCGCCGATTTCTACGCCGAGCTCGATGCGCGCGAAGGCGTCGCCACCACCACCGAAGCGATCTGCACCGGCCCCATCGCCTATACAGGCCAGGCGGAGCTCGCGCGCGACATCGCTAACTTCAAAGTGGCCCTGAAGGACGTGAAAGTCGAAGAGGCCTTCTTGCCGGTGGCCGCGCCTGCAAGCGTGATCCCCGATCGCAAGAACGAATATTACAAGAGCGACGAAGAATTGCAGGCGGCCATCGCGCAGGCGATGCGCACCGAATACAAGATGATCATCGACGCCGGCTTTCTGGTGCAGCTCGACGACGCGCGCAACGCGGTTACTTACGATCGCATGGTACCGCCGGCGGCATTCGCCGACTACCGGCGCTGGCTCAGCGGTCAAGTCGACATCATCAACCACGCCATCGCAGGGCTGCCGGCCGACCGCATCCGTTACCACGTGTGCTGGGGCTCATGGCCCGGCCCGCATGTCAGCGACGTGCCGCTCAAGGACATCGTCGACCTGATTCTGAGGGTGAAGGTCGGCGCCTATGTGATCGAGGGCGCCAATCCGCGCCACGAGCACGAATGGCAAGTGTGGAAGAGCGCCAAGCTAGCGGACGGGCAGGTGCTGATCCCCGGCGTCATCAGCCATGCCACCAATGTGGTGGAACACCCGGAGCTGGTGGCCGAGCGCATCGTGCGGCTGGCCAAGATCGTCGGGCGCGAGAACGTCATCGCCGGCACCGATTGCGGCTTCGCCCAGGGGCCGTTCCATCGCCGCGTGCACCCCTCGATCATGTGGGCGAAACTGGAGGCGCTGAGCCAGGGCGCCCGGCTTGCGAGCCAGGAACTGTGGTCTTAGTCTGATTGCTGACTGGTTCGAAGAAGCCGGCGATCAGGGAGCTACCCCATGAATATCAGCGCTCAGCCGCAAGGCAGTCTGGCGATTCCGTTCGATCACGCGCGTCTCGACCGCCTGATGGACGCGGCCGGCATCGACCTCCTGCTCGCGACCTCCAAGCACAATGTGCAGTATCTGCTCGGCGGCCACCGCGCCAATTTCTTCGATTACATGGATGCGACCGGCGTCACCCGCTATCTGCCGGTGTTCATCTATCCGAAAGGCGCGCCGGAAAAGGCTGCCTATATCGGCCATCGCTTGGAGACCTTCCAGCATCAGGCCAAGCCGCTGTGGGCGCCGGAGGTGCAGACCACGGCGAACGGATCTGTCGAGGCCATGCAGAAGGCGATGGACTATGTCCGCAAAGCCGGCCTCAAGCCCAAGCGCATCGCCACGGAATTCGGCTTCCTGCCTTATGATGCGTCCAGGGTGCTGCGCGCCGCATTTCCCGACGCCGACTGGGTCGATGCGCTCTATGTGCTGGAGCGCCAGCGCCTGAAGAAATCCGCCGCCGAGCTCGCGATGTTGAAACAAGCCTCGGCAGCGGTCATCGACGCGATGCTGGCCACCATCGCCAAGTCGGTGCCCGGCGTCACCAAGGCCGAGGTGGTCGAGATGCTGCGCAAGGAAGAGACGCTGCGCGGTCTCACCTTCGAATATTGTCTGATCACCGCCGGCACCAGCATGAACCGCGCGCCCTCCGACCAGAAATGGCAGAAGGGCGACATCATGTCGATCGATAGCGGCGGCAACTATCACGGCTATATCGGCGACGTCTGCCGCATGGCGATCCAGGGCGAACCCGACGCCGAACTCAATGACTTGCTGGCCGAGATCGAAAGCATCCAACGCGCTGCGTTCAACGCCACGCGCCCGGGCGCGCTGGGGCGCGAGATCTATGGCGCCGCCGAACCGCTGGTGATGAAGTCGAAGTACCACAACAACATCGAGTTCCTGGCGCACGGCATGGGACTGGTCAGCCACGAAGCACCCAGGCTCACCGACCATGGCCCGGTGCCATATCCGGCCGACGACGCCAATATCCCGCTGGAAGTCGGCGCCGTGGTGTCGGTGGAGACCACGCTCAAGCATCCGTCGCGCGGCTTCATCAAGCTGGAAGATACGGTCGTGGTGACCGAGCAAGGCCACGAGATTTACGGCGAGGGCGCGCGCGGGTGGAACAAGGCGGCGACGGCGGCTCGGTAGATGTGGCGTTCCCCGGACGCGTCGCAGCGCGAGCGTAGCGAAGTGGTGCGACGCAGATCCGGGGCCCAGCTTAAATAGCCGGGGTCCCGGTTCTGCAGCGCGCCGTTCCGCTTCGCTTCACGCTGCGCTGCGCCCGGGACACGTTCGTCAACCTCGCGTCTTGCCGCCGATCTGCTTGGCCATCGCGGTGAGGGCTTCCGCGACGTTCACCGGATACTCAAAGCCCTGTTCGAGCCGCGCCAACGGCCCGGCCAGGCGCTTGAGATCGCCCGCGGCGCGTTCGCGGATCTGCGCCAACGTTGGTGCGGGCGCGATACGTTTGCCGTGGCGCATCACCGGTATGATGAGGGGCTCGCCGGGCTGTTTGTCGTTTTCGAGCGACAGGATATCGCCGCGCATGCGGCCATCGGCGTCGTAGGCGCGCCACACCTGCTTGCGGCCCGGCCAGGTCGCCTTGCCTTCCGACAATTTGCGTTTCGGCGTGCCGGCATATTCCTGCAGCTTGTACGCGCAATCGAGCGCCGGCACGTCGACGGAAGCCGCGAGGTTGACGCCGATGCCGAAGCCGTCGATCGGCGCTTTCTCCTTCATCATCTGTTGCAGTACGTCCTCGTTGATGCCGCCGCTCACGAGAATGATAACGTCGCTTAGGCCGCCGTCGTCGAGGATCGCGCGCACTTTGCGCGCCATCGCGGTGAGGTCGCCCGAGTCGATGCGCACGCCGCGGATGGCGATGCCGTCGGCTTTGAGCCGCGGCGCGAGCTGCACCACTTTGCGCGCGCCTTGTTCGGTGTCGTAGGTGTCGATCAAGAGGATCACGCCCTGCGGCCGCGCGCGCGCGAAATTCTCGAACGCGGTCATCTCGTCGTCATGCACCTGCACGTAGGAATGCGCCATGGTGCCGACGATCGGCACGCCGTAACGCTCGCCGGCAAGCACATTGGCGGCGCCGGCAAAACCGGCGAGGTAGCTGGCGCGCGCCGAATAGAGCCCGGCCTCGGCGCCGTGCGCGGTGCGCAGGCCGAAGTCGGAGAGGATCTTGCCCGGCGCCGCCAGCACCATGCGCGCGGCTTTCGAGGCGATCAGCGTTTGGAAATGCAGAATGTTGATCAGCCGCGATTCGACCAGCTGCGCCTGCGGCAGCGGCGCGGTGATGCGGATCAGCGGCTCGTTGGGAAAGCAGACGCGGCCCTCCGGGATGGCGTGCACGTCGCCGGTGAAGCGGAAGGCCTTCAGGTAATCGAGCAGGTTGTCGCGGAAGCGGCCGGTGCTTTTGAGCCAATCGATCTCGGCGGCGGAGAATGCAAGCGTCTCCAGATAATCGAGCGCATCCTCGAGCCCGGCGGCGAGCAGAAAGCCGCGCCGCGCCGGCAGCCGGCGCACGAAGAATTCGAACACCGCCTCTTTGTCCTCACCTTTGTCCAGGTAGGCCTGGATCATGTTGAGTTCGTAGAGGTCGGTGGTGAGCGGACTGGTGGCGGGCGTCATGGCCCCTCGCAATAGGCGGGCATTTGGAGTCGGGGCGCGGGGAAGAATGGCTCCTCGGGCTGGGATCGAACCAGCGACATTTCGATTAACAGTCGAACGCTCTACCGCTGAGCTACCGAGGAACAAGGCGGATTTTACGCATCGGGCCTATAACAAAGCCCGGCTGGTTTGCAAAGCATGAACGGCCGGCTGATTTGCCGCCAAATGCTCGCCTTGTCAGGGGCTACCTCGCGGCAGACCACTTAACCAGGGGCTTGCCGCACCGAATCTCTGCTTTAGGGGAAGCTGGAGGCCACGGCCGGAATCGAACCGGCGTGCACGGATTTGCAGTCCGCTGCGTAACCACTCCGCCACGTGGCCATCCGGAGACGCAGCCCTCGCATGCGCGGGCCGCGTTTCCCCAAGATGCAAGGCTATATAGGACCCGGCGACGAACGACAACGCCACAGCCTCGCTTGCCTTTTGCCAAGGCTTGCCGCACAAAAGCCGCGCATTCTCCAGCTTTCGCCGAGGATTCCGATGACCGAATTCGCCTCCGCGCGCCGCCACATGGTGGATGGCCAGATCCGCACCACCGACGTCACAGATCTGAGCGTGATTTCAGCCATGCTGGAGGTTCCGCGCGAGAAATTCATGCCGGCGGCGTCGACTTCGCTCGCCTATCTCGATCTTGGCGTCCCAGTCGGGGGATCCCGGAGCCTGCTCCGGCCGATGGTGCTGGCCAAGCTGCTCCAGGCCGCCGAATTGAAGGCAGCCGACCGTGTGCTCGATGTCGGCTGCGCCACCGGATATACCGCCGCCGTGCTCGCCCATATCGTGGGGCAAGTCGTCGCACTCGAACAGGACGCCGGCCTCGCCAAAGCGGCGCGTGATTCGCTGTCGCCGCAGCCCAAGGTCGACGTGGTGAGCGGCGCGCTCGCCGAAGGCTGGGCGAAAGGCGCGCCTTACGACGTAGTGGTACTCGAGGGCGCTACGGAGGTCGTGCCGCACGCGCTCTGCCAGCAGCTCAAGGACGGCGGCCGGCTCGTCTGCATCCTCGGTTCTGGTCCCGGCTCCAAAGCCATGCTGTACCGTCGCAGCGGCGCCGAGGTTGGCGGCCGGCCGATCTTCGACGCGCCGGCAGCGCTGCTGCCGGGTTTCGCGGAAACGCCCGTTTTCGCGTTCTGACACCGCCGCCGGTTCCAAACGTGGCGCAAAATCCCCAGCCATAGCCTTTTAAGTGGGCAGTGGCCGTCTGGGGGTTTTAACACCGGGCTGGGGCGAATAAGGTTCCCGGCTCATCGGTTTAACGTGAAGGGTGCCATGCGCCGGTCGCGTACTGGTAGGGTGGGAATGTCGCGTATTGTTCGGCAAATCTGGTTCGGCGGACTTGGCGCAGCAATGGCTGCATGCGCGGCAGTCCCGTTGGCGGCATTGCCCGCGCGCGGCGAGACGCTCGAGTCGGCGCTTGTGCAGGCCTACCAGAAGAACCCATCGCTCAATTCGCAGCGCGCCGCCACGCGCGCCATCGACGAGGGCGTGCCGCAGGCGCTGTCCGGTTATCGCCCTCGCGTGACGATCACCGGAACCGGCGGCGAGCAGTCATCGTCGACCACCCGCAAGTCCACGGCAGGCGGCGTTTCGACCTATTCGCACAATTGAGCGGCTACAACTCGCCGGCTTCGACCGGCGCCACCATCTCGCAGACGCTCTACAACGGCTTCCAGACCGCCAACAAAACGCGGCAAGCCGAGAGCGCGGTGCTGGCGGCGCGCGCGGCGCTGCGCGTCACCGAGCAGACCGTGATGCTCGCCGCCGCGACCGCCTACATGAATTTGCTGCGCGACAGCGCGATCCTCGACCTGCAGCGGCGCAACGTCGAAGTGCTGCAGGAACAGCTGCGGCAGACCCGCGACCGCTTCAATGTCGGCGAAGTGACACGCACCGACGTGGCGCAGTCGGAATCCAGTCTCGCCGCCGGCCGCTCGCAGGTGCTGCTCGCCGAAGCCAATTACACCGCCTCGGCCGCGACCTACCGGCAAGTGATCGGCAACGATCCGGGCAAGCTGTACGCCGGCGACGCCGGTCGACCGCTTCTCGCCGCAAAATCTGGCGGGCGCCGTGGCAACAGCCAGCGCCACCAATCCGGCGGTCACCGCAGCGGAATACAATGTGGACGTGGCGCTGCGGGCGGTAAAAGTGGCCGAAGGCGCGCTCTATCCGACGGTGACGGTGCAGGGCGCTTTCACACAAGAACTGGCTGAGCACGCAGAGCCTCAGTGTCATGGAAAGCTACAACGCCTCGGTGTTGGGCACGCTGAGCGTGCCGATCTACCAAGGCGGAGCCGAATACTCCTTGATCCGCCAGGCCAAGGAAACACTCGGGCAGAAGCGTCTCGACCTCGACACCGCGCGCGATCAGATCCGGCAGAACGTGGTGCAGGCTTGGGGCCAGCTCGAGGCGGCAAAAGCGAACATCAACGCGACGCAAGCGCAGGTGCAGGCATCGGAAATCGCGCTCAATGGCATCCGCGAGGAAGCCCGCGTCGGCCAGCGCACCACGTTCGACGTATTGACGGCGCAGCAGACTTTGGTGAACGCGCGCGTTGCACTGGTTACCGCCCAGCACGACCGGGTGGTGGCGTCCTACACGCTGCTGTCGGCGGTCGGCCGGCTGTCGCCCCAGGTGCTCGGCCTGCGGGTTCCGGCCTATGACGCCACCGTCCACTACCAGCAGGTGCGCGACAGCTGGGTCGGCGTGCGCACGCCGGACGGCCGCTGAGCCGCGATCCGGTATTGGCCTGACGGCAGGCCGCAATCCGCGTCCAAAGAGTGTCCCAAGTGCGTTCCAAGAGCGGGCGGCTTATGTCCACAGGTCATTGCGGCAAGGCGAATTTCTGCCTGCCACACCTGCTGGCCGCTAGCGTATAAAAGGGAATCAAGCGGCGATTCGTTCATGCCGACGCCGGTCGGTCGTATCGACCGGCAGGGGTGCGAAAGTGGCGGTCGGGATTGCAGGAATGAACCAAACGGCAAAGGCCCAAGAGCCCTCGATGGAGGAAATCCTGGCCTCGATCCGGCGCATCATTGCCGACGACGACGCCAGTAAGGTGGCTAATCCGGCTGGCGAGGCGGGGCTGCCGCCACCGCCGCCGCCGGCTGAAGTCGCCAATAGCCAAGACGACATCGATGCGATGCTCGCCAACCTCGATATCCCGGCCGCGCCGCCGGGCTCCGATATTCTCGACCTGACCGAAGCGATGGCCGCAAAGGCGCCCGCCGCCGATGAGGAACCGGCGCCGGCCTTCCGCACCATCGACGCCTCGTCCGACGTCATCTTCACCGACCGCGCGCCTGACCGGGTGCCGGAGCCGCCGCCCGAGCCTATGGTGCGCATCATCGAAGAGGCGCGCCGGCCGCCGCCGCCAGCCCCGCCACCGCCCGCGCCGCCGGCGCTCGACGGCGGGCTGATTTCGGCGTCGACCGTGGCGGCCGTCGACAGCGCGTTCAATTCGCTGGCGCACACCTTGATCGGCCAGAATGCGCGCACGCTCGAGGACCTGGTGAAGGAGATGCTGCGGCCGCTGCTCAAGTCCTGGCTCGACGACAATCTGCCGGGCGTGGTCGACCGCATCGTGCGGGCCGAGATCGAACGCGTCTCGCGCGGCCGCTAGCCGTCACACCGGCCGTTCCTCGTCGCGCCGCTGCTTGAGTTGCCGCGCGAACCAATATCCCAATCCCAGCAGCACGGCCGCCGCGCCCAGAAACAGCGGCACCGCGGTGAAACGGTCGAACACCACGCCGCCGGCGGCGACGCCGGCGGTCTGTCCCAGATAGAGCGCCGAGGAGAATATCGCGACGGCGGTGCCGCGCGCCTCCGGCGTCATCTGGGTGGCGTTGGTCTGCAGCGTGTTGTGCAGCATGTAGAAGCCGAGCCCGATGACGAGGATGGCGAAGGGCGCGATCCAGTAATGCGGCTCGATTGCGAGCGTGACAAAGGCGAGCGCCAGCAGAACGCCGCCGCCGGTGGCAAGCCCGCTCTGGCCGAGGCGGTTGACCAGCACGCGCACCGACAGGCTGTAAATCAAACCGCCGATGGCGAAGGTGCCGACGAAGATGCCGACCAGCGTGAAGCTGACGCCGAAGCGCAAATGCAGATCGGCGCCGACAAAAGTGAAGGCGCCGAACAGCACGGCGGCCTCGACGAAGGCGAAGGCGATCACGGCGCGCGACCATGGCGAGCGCAGCACCATCGTATAATCGGCGACGAAGCCGCGCCCCGGCTGCGCCGAGGCGTGGCCGGCGCGGGTGATCGGGTTGCGCCACAGTTCGTAGAACAGGCCCACGGTGGCGATCGCGAGCAGCGCGGCGAGAATGAAGAACACGTTGCGCCAGCCGAAATAGTCGCCGAGCACGCCGCCAGCGGCCTGGCCGAACAATTGGCCGAGGATCTGCCCGGACAGGAAGCGGCCGAGCACCTGCTGGCGGCGCTCGTAGGGGGTGACGTCGCCGACGAAGGCCAAGGCGAAAGGAATGATCCAGCCGGTGGCGAGCCCGCTGCCGAGCCGCGCCGCGACCAACAGCGGCAGCGACGGCGCCAGGCCGCACAGCGCCACCATGACCGACGCGGCCGCGGCGGCGATCGCCGTGCAGAGATATTTGCCGAAGCGGTCGCCGATCGGGCCAATCACCAGTTGCACCGAGCCATGCGCCAACAGGTAGAAGGTCACGATGACCGAGGTCGCGCCCACGGTGACGTTCAGGTCGGCGGCGATCTGCGGCAGCAGCGAATCGGTCGAGCGCACCATGCCCTGGGCGGCAAAGCCCGCGACGGCCAGCAGGATGATGGCGCTGGTGGCGCTGCCGCTCGTTTTCGATGAATTTTCCGGCAAAAGTTGACACTCGGTGGTGTGGCGGGCTTTCTACCGCGCCACAGGATCAAGACAAACGACAATGATCGATAAGACCTATCAGCCCGCCGACGTCGAGGGCCGCATCTACCGGACCTGGGAGCAGGCCGGCGCCTTCAAGGCCGGCCGGCCCGAGCGCGCGGCGCGCCCGCATACTCTATCGTCATTCCGCCGCCCAACGTCACCGGCTCATTGCATATGGGCCATGCGCTCAACAACACGCTGCAGGACGTGCTCGCCCGCTTCGAGCGCATGCGCGGCAAGGACGTGTTGTGGCAGCCAGGCACGGATCACGCCGGCATCGCCACCCAGATGGTGGTCGAGCGGCAATTGATGGAACGCCAGCAGCCCGGCCGGCGCGAGATGGGGCGCGAGGCGTTCCTCAAGCGCGTCTGGGAATGGAAGGCGGAGTCGGGCGGCACCATCGTCAATCAGTTGAAGCGGCTCGGCGCCTCGTGCGATTGGTCGCGCGAACGTTTCACCATGGACGAGGGGCTGTCGAAGGCGGTCCTTAAAGTTTTCGTCGAGCTTTACCGCGAGGGGCTGATCTACAAGGACAAGCGGCTGGTCAATTGGGACCCCAAGCTGCTGACCGCGATTTCCGATCTGGAAGTGGTGCAGGTCGAGACCAAGGGCCACCTCTGGCACCTGCGCTATCCGATCGAGGGCAAGACGTTCAACGCCGAAGATCCGACAACATTCATTGTCGTCGCCACCACGCGGCCGGAGACCATGCTCGGCGACACCGCGGTGGCGGTGCATCCGGACGACGAGCGCTACAAGGCGCTGGTCGGCAAGAACGTGATCCTGCCGCTGGTCGGGCGGAAAATTCCGATCATCGCCGACGAATATTCCGATCCCGAGAAGGGCAGTGGCGCGGTGAAGATCACGCCGGCGCACGACTTCAACGATTTCGAGGTCGGCAAGCGGCATAACTTGGCGCAGATCAATATCTTCAGCGTTGAAGCTAAACTTGCGCTGAAGGGTAATGAGGCCTTCCTTAGTTACGTTGCCGAGTCAGCCGATCTCGACGCCACGCTAGCTATGCACGGCATGGATCGCTTCGCGGCGCGCAAGCAGATCGTCGCGCGTCTGGAAGAGATGGGGCTGGTCGACAAGATCGAACCGCACGCTTTGAGCGTGCCGCATGGCGACCGCTCCAATGTCGTGATCGAGCCGTTCCTGACCGACCAGTGGTACGTCAACGCGCAGGAGTTGGCGAAGCCAGCCATCGCTGCGGTGCGCGAGGGCAAGACGAAATTCGTCCCGAAGAATTGGGAAACAACCTATTTCAATTGGATGGAAAACATCCAGCCATGGTGCATTTCGCGCCAACTCTGGTGGGGCCATCAAATTCCGGCATGGTATGGGCCGAAGAAGAATTCAGACGGCTCAGTTCAATTTTCAACAAAAGAAGACGCGGGAAAAATTCGGCCAGAAAATTGTGAAATATTTGTCGCGCTAACCGAGTCAAGAAGCAGTTACCGCTGCCGAAAAATATTATGGACGAGAGGTCCTTGTCACAAAGGATGCTGCCGATACGTCGTGGATCGGAACAAAGAAAAATCACATCTTCCGCGACGAGGACGTGCTCGACACCTGGTTCTCCTCGGCGCTGTGGCCGTTCTCGACGCTCGGCTGGCCGGACGAGACCAAAGAGCTCAAGCGCTACTACCCGACCTCGGCGCTGGTCACCGGCTTCGACATCATCTTCTTCTGGGTCGCCCGCATGATGATGATGGGCCTTCATTTTATGAAGGACGGCAAGGGCGCGCCGGAAATCCCGTTCCACGACATCTACATCCACCGCCTGGTGCGCGACGCCTCCGGCGCCAAGATGTCGAAGTCGAAGGGCAACGTCGTCGACCCGCTCGGCGTCATCGACGAATTCGGCGCCGACGCGCTGCGCTTCACCTTGATGCGCAACGTCGCGCCCGGCCACGACATCCGGCTCGGGCCGCAAGACGTCGAGAACAACCGCAACTTCGCGACCAAGCTGTGGAATGCGGCGCGCTTCGTCGAGTTCAACGGCGCGGCGCGGGTCGAAGGCTTCGATCCGAAATCGGCGAAGGAAACGCTCAACCGCTGGATCGCGCACGAAACGGCGAAGGCTGCCGCCGAGATCACCCAGGCGATCGAGACTTATGGCTTCAGCGAGGCCGCCGCTGCTGCCTATCGCTTCGTCTGGAACGTCTATTGCGACTGGTACGTCGAACTGTCGAAGCCGCTGCTGACCGGTCCCGATGGCGCGGCCAAGGACGAAACGCGCGCGATGGCGGCCTGGGCGCTCGATGAAATCCTCAAGCTGCTGCACCCGTTCATGCCCTTCATCACCGAAGAGCTTTGGGCGGTGACCGCGGAGCAGGGGCCCAAGCGGGCCAACCTGCTGGCGCTGTCGCCATGGCCGAAGCTCGACGGCCTCGCCGACGACAAAGCCGAAGCCGAGATCGGCTGGGTCATCGATCTCGTCACCGCCATCCGCTCGATGCGCGCCGAGATGAACCTCACCGCCGCCATCCCGCTGGTGCTGGCCGGCGCCGCGGCGGAAACGCAAGCGCGCGCCGAACGCTGGGCGGAGTTCATCAAGCGGCTGGCGCGCGTGTCGGAGATTTCTTCCGCCGCCGCCGCGCCGCAGGGCTCGGTGCAGCTTCTGGTGCGCGGCGAGGTGGCGGCGCTGCCGCTGATCGGCGTCATCGACCTTGCCGCCGAGCGCGCCCGCCTGGCCAAGGAAATGCAAAAAGCCGACGCCGACATCGCCCGCAGCGACGCCAAGTTGAACAATCCGAAGTTCATGGAACGCGCGGCCGAAGAGGTCGTCGAAGAGGAAAAGGAAAAGCGCGAAGAGGCGCTCGCCCGCAAGACGAAGATTGCCGAGGCGCTGGAGCGGCTTAAGAACGCATCGTGACCTTGACAGGGCCGGGCGCTAGCGCAGTATCAGACGGGGTAAGGCAGGGGGGCTAAGGATGCGTGGCGTCGTTTCTGGAATCGTACCCGATGGAACTTATGGGCAGATCTCGGCTGAAGACGGGCAGCGTTTCAGCTACTGGACCAGCGAAGTTCGCAACGGCCAAGTGAAGGTCGGGCAAACGGTCGAATTCCAGATGTGGGAAGGCCAGCCGGTCGACATTTTCGTCGTCAACAATCCGCCGCCGCCGAATGCTGCACCGCCGCAACGGGCTGCCGTTCCGCAACAGCGCGCCGCCGCTGCCGCACCGGCGGGCTATGCGGCCGCACCCGCTGGCTACGCCGCGGCTCCCGCGGGCTATGCCGCCGCGCCGGCCGGCTTTGCCGGCGCCGTGCCCGGGGTCGGCGCCATTCCGTCGTCGCGCGATTACTGGATCAGACTGTTCACCTCGCCGTCGGGCCGCGTCTCGCGCCGGCAATTCTGGCTGCACGGCGTGCTGCCGATCGTCATTGGCAACGTCGTACTCGGATGGATTCCCATTCTCGGCCAGCTCATTTCGCTCGTGCTGCTCTGGGGCAGCATCTGTCTCGGCTTCAAGCGGTTCCACGATCTCGGCTATCCGGGCTGGTACAGCCTGGTCTATCTTGTCCCGTTCTTTGCCGCGGCCGTGATCTTCTCGGTCGGTTTGTTCGCCGTACGGTTCATCGATATGGCCTGGCTGCTGGCGGAAATCCTCGGCGGCATCGGTTTCCTCATCGGGCTGGCGCAATTGATCTTGGTCTATGTGCGCGTCGGCCAAGAGGGGCCGAACCAATACGGACCCGATCCGCTGGCGGTCTAATCCTTGTCGTCCCGGCCAAGCGGGCGAAAGCGGGCGAGAGCCGGGACCCATTCTCCGTGTATGATCGATAGCGCAGGGACTATGGGTCACCGCATGCGCGGGGACGACGTTAGATCATGATCGATCCCAACAACCGCCCGGGCGGGCCGGCGCTGGTGCTGACAGCCAAGAGCGCCAACAAAATTCAATTCTTCGACGCCGCGACGCTCGCCAAGACCGGCGAGATCGACATGCCGGCCTCGACGCATGAGATGATCCGCTCGCCCGACGGTAAAAAAATCTACGCCTCGGTCTATGGCGGCGGCATCTTCGGCAAGAACAAAGACCCCGACCGCCGCATCGCGGTGATCGACCTCGCGGCGAAAAAGCTCGAACGCACCATCGACGCCGGCGCCGAAGTCGCGCCGCACTCGGTGATGATGGACGTGCGCGGCACGCTGTGGTCGACGGCCGAGCTCGGCAACGCCGTGCTGGCGATCGATCCGGACAGCGGCAAGGTCGAGCGCATCGACCTCGGCGGCGCGCCGCATTGGATCGCGGTCAGTCACGACACCGGCCGGCTGTTCGCCTCGTTCAAGACCAAGGAAGCGGTCGCGGTGGTCGACCTCAATTCGCGCCACATGACCGGCAAGGTAGCCATCCCGCACGGCGCCGAAGGCATCGCGGTCTCGCCCGACGGCGAAACATTGTTCGTCTGCGCGCATTGGCAGGGCGTGGTGCATGTGTTCGACACGCGTACCCTGGCGCACCGGCAAACCGTCGCCATCGACGGCGCGCCGGGCGACGCCAATCAACTGCGCCGCGTGCGGGTGTCGCCGGACGGGCGATACGTCTGCGCCTCCTCGCATATCGACAATTTCGCCGCGGTTTACGAGGCCGATACGCTCAAGCAGATCGCCGGCTTCGCCACGCCGAAGGCGCCCATGGGTTTCGGCTTTGCCGCCGATGGCCGCCACGCCTTTCTGTGCTGCCACGACGCCGCGGTGACGCTGGAATTCGAATTGGCGAGCGGCCGTATTACGCGGCAATTCGACACCGCGGCGGGCTGCGAGTTCGTGATTTCGTACTAAAATTAGCGGAACGGCTTGCTCAAAAACCGCGATCCCTTCAGCCCGAAGCGCCAGGGCTCGTCGACCGCTTTGGTAATGCCGATGCGGGGACCGGTAACGATTTCTGGCTTTTCCGCGCGCTCGCGCAATTCGAAAGGCGGCCGGTCGAGCGGCAGGCCGTTGTGGCGGTGGGTGACACCGAGGGCTTCGCACAATTTGCCCGGCCCCGAGCACAGCGTCCGCTCGTCGGCCAATCCGCGCCTTCGCTGCATCGCAGCAATCCCGGCGGCCGGTTCGAGCGCCCGGATCAGCACGGCGCTGGCCGAGCCTTCCTCCTCGCAGACGAAGTTGAGGCACCAGTGCATGCCGTAGGAGCGGTAGACATAGGCGACCCCAGGCGGGCCGAACATGACGGCGTTGCGCTCGGTCTTGCCGTTATAACTGTGCGCCGCCGGGTCGGTGTGGTGATAGGCCTCGACCTCGACGATCCGCCCGCCGGCCCCGTTAACCAACACTGAGACCCCGATCAGGTCGGGTGCGACCTCCAGTACCGGCCGGTCGAAAAAGCGTCGCCGCAGCTTGAGGGGCTTGGGCATCTTGGGCTGCGCGGGGCTGTGGCTAAGCTGCAACACGTTTAGAACATTTAAGCTTTACGCCTTCATCATCCCCGCTACGCCGCGATTTGGCCATACCCTTCTCCGAAGTCGAAGGTACCAGGCAGCGGGCAACGCGTTGCACGGCAACAGAAGTTCAGCGTGGGGCCGGGGGGCCTCCGAATAAGCCGACCGGGGCAATCCGGCGGCGAAAATTGGGGCTGGGGGCACGGCAAGGTTATGGACGCGAAAGTCGATAAGAAAAGCAATCTGAAAGCCAAACTGCCGAGCCGGCACGCCACCGAAGGGCCGGACCGCGCACCGCATCGCGCCTTCTATTACGCGATGGGATTGTCGGCCGAACAAATTCATCAGCCGTTTGTCGGCGTCGCGACCTGCTGGAACGAAGCCGCGCCCTGCAACATATCGCTGATGCGCCAGGCGCAGGCCGTCAAGCTGGGCGTTGCCGCGGTCGGCGGCACGCCGCGCGAATTCTGCACCATCACCGTCACCGACGGCATCGCCATGGGCCATTCCGGCATGAAGGCCTCGCTGCCGTCGCGCGAGGTGATTGCGGATTCGGTCGAACTCACCATCCGCGGCCATGCCTATGACGCACTGATCGGCGTCGCCGGCTGCGACAAGTCGCAGCCCGGCATGATGATGGCGATGTGCCGGCTCAACGTGCCGTCGATTTACATCTATGGCGGCTCGATCCTGCCCGGAAAATTCAAAGGCCGGGACGTCACCGTGCAGGACGTCTACGAGGCGGTCGGCAAGCATTCGGTCGGCGAGATGTCGGACGAGGATCTGCAGACGCTGGAAGAGAACGCCTGTCCCTCCGCCGGCGCCTGCGGCGCCCAGTTCACCGCCAACACCATGGCGACCGTCTCCGAGGCGATCGGTCTCGCGCTGCCTTACTCGGCCGGCGCGCCGGCGCCTTACGAAATCCGCGACAAGCTTTGCATGCTGGCGGGCGAGATGATCATGGATCTGATCGTCAAGAACATTCGGCCCAGGGATATCGTCACCCGCAAGGCGCTGGAAAATGCCGCCGCCGTGGTCGCCGCCACCGGCGGCTCGACCAATGCCGCGCTGCATCTGCCGGCGATCGCGCATGAGTGCGGCATCGAGTTCGACCTGTTCGACGTCGCCGAAATCTTCAAAAAGACACCGTATATCGCAGATTTGAAACCGGGCGGCCGTTATGTCGCCAAGGATATGTTCGAAGCTGGCGGCGTGCCCAATTTGATGAAGACGCTGCTTGATCACGGCTATCTGCATGGCGATTGCCTGACCGTGACCGGCCGCACCATTGCCGAGAACCTCAAGTCGGTGAAATGGAACCCGGACCAGGACGTGGTGCGTCCGGCCGATAAACCGTTGCTGGCGACCGGCGGCGTGGTCGGCTTGCGGGGCAACCTCGCCCCCGAGGGCGCGATCGTAAAGGTGGCCGGCATGACGACGGCGCTGCAGTTCACCGGTCCGGCGCGCTGCTTCGACACCGAGGAGGCGTGCTTCGACGCCGTGAAGAACAAGAAATACAAAGAAGGCGACGTGCTGGTGATCCGTTACGAAGGGCCGAAGGGCGGCCCCGGCATGCGTGAAATGCTCTCCACCACGGCCGCGCTCTACGGCCAGGGCATGGGCGCGAAAGTCGCGCTGATCACGGACGGCCGTTTTTCCGGCGCCACGCGCGGCTTCTGCGTCGGCCATGTCGGGCCGGAGGCGGCGGTCGGCGGGCCGATCGGCTTGCTGCGCGACGGCGACATCATCGAGCTCGATGCCGAGAAGGGCACCATCAACGTCAAGCTTTCGGACGACGAGTTGGCCAAGCGCAAGAGCCAGTGGAAGGCGCGCGAAGCCGAGTACGGCTCCGGTTATTTGTGGAAATACGCCCAGCAAGTGGGCCCGGCCGTCAATGGCGCGGTCACCCATCCGGGCGGGGCGGGCGAGAAGGCGTGTTATGCGGATAGCTGAGTTCCTGTTGCGCGCAGTGGTGATCGGTGCAGGTCTTCTAAGCGCTTGCCTGATGGCCGCGCCCGCTATGGCGTTCGACGGCACCAAATCGACCAATGCGATGGCGGCGGCGCCGCCATTGACCGCGATGGAGGCGTTCCGTTCCGGCGCGCACTGGCTCAAGGCCGGCGAGAAGGCCAAGGCCGTGCACTCGCTCGAATATGCCGCCGAAAAGGGCCACCCGCTGGCGCAATGGAAACTCGCGCGCATGTACGCCGAAGGCGACGGCGTGGTGCAGGACGACCTCAAGGCGTTCGAATATTTCCGCGGCATTGCCGACAGCCATGCCGACGACAACCCGGATACGCCGCAGGCGCGTTTCGTTGCCAACGCCTTCGTGGCGCTCGGCCAATATTATCTCGACGGCATCCCGAAGACCGCGATCAAGCGCGATCCCGATCGCGCGCGCGAGATGTTCGGCTATGCGGCGTCGTATTTCCGCGATCCGGAAGCGCAGTATTATCTGGCGCGGCTTTATCTCGACGGCGTCGGCGCGCCGCACGATCCGCGCCAGGCGGCGCGTTGGTTCGGTCTGTCGGCGCAGAAGGGGCAGTGCCAGGCGCAGGCCATGCTGGGCGCCATGCTGTTTGCCGGCGACCACGTACCGCGCCAGGCGGCGCGCGGGCTGATGTGGCTGACGCTCGCCAAAGACAGCGCCAAGGACGGCGCCGGTACCGATCAGGCCTGGATCAACCGGCTCTACGACAGCGCCTTCCAGCAGGCGACCGAAGACGAACGCGCGCTGGCGCTGGTCTATCTCAAGCGCTGGATGGAAACGCGGCGGGAGTAGGCCTCGTTCCCCGGATGCGGCGCAGCACGAGCGAAAGCGAAGTGGTGCGACGCTGATCCGGGGCCTTATCGAAATCCGAATATGTGAAGGTCCCGGTTCTGCAGCGCACCACTTCGTGCTGTGCTGCGCCCGGGACAAGCGTTCACCGCCCCGCGATATCGAGATCGATCCACACCGGTACGTGGTCGGACGGCTTGTCCCAAGAGCGCACATGGCGGTCGATGCCGGCGTCGACGAGGCGGTCGGCGGCCTGCGGCGACAGCAGCAAATGGTCGATGCGGATGCCGTCATCCTTGGCCCAGGCGCCAGCTTGGTAGTCCCAGAAAGTATAGAGGCCGCCAGCGTCGCTACCGGCGCGGATGGCGTCGGTGAGCCCGAGATTGGTCAGCGCCCGAAACTTCTCGCGGGTCTGCGGCAGGAATAGCGCGTCCTTGATCCAGGCTTCCGGTCTCTTGGCGTCGGCCGCAGTCGGGATGACGTTGTAGTCGCCCGCCAAAACAAACGGCTCTTCCAGCGTCAGCCGTTCACGTGAAAAAGCAATAAGTCGGTCCATCCATTTGAGTTTGTACGGATATTTATCGGTGTCCGGCGGGTTTCCGTTGGGCAGATAGAGACTGACCACGCGCAGCACGCCGGTCTTGGTCGACACCAGCGCCTCGAGGAAGCGCGCCTGCACGTCGCCATCGCCCCCATGCAGGCCGGACTTCACCTCGTCGAACGGCAGTTTGGAGAGCAAGGCCACGCCGTTAAAGGCTTTCTGGCCATGCACGGCGACGTTGTAGCCGAGCCCTTCGAACGCCTCGCGCGGGAAAGCCTCGTCCACGCACTTGATTTCCTGCAGGCAAACGATGTCGGGCTCACGCTCCTTGAGCCAGGCCAGCATGTTGTCCAACCGCTGGCGAATCGAATTGACGTTCCAGGTGGCGATGCGCATCCACGGCTCCGGCAGGCGGCCCGAATAAACCCAGTTTTTACGTGTTTACCAGTGAGCGCAGGGATATGCACTGGGCGGCGTTTATATGCTAGAAGGCGGCCAACGCGGCCCCTTGGATATGGTGGCAATAAAAGTAGTTCCGCGGAATTAGGGAGCGCCTGGGCAGGGCGATAAAGAGCCCGGGCCGGCAATCATCGATGACGAAGCGAAAGTGGCTATTTGGGGTGGCGGCGCTCGCCCTGATTGGCATTGTCTTGCTTGTCCGCGGTCTGTGGACCAGCGATGGCGTCGCCGCGCGCTCGCAAGCGCAGGCCCGCGTGGTGCAGGTCGAGGTCGCCAAGGCCGAGCGCAAAGCGGTGCCGGTGCGCGTCGAATTGCTGGGCACCGTCACCCCGATCGCCAGCGTCGCCATCAAGGCGCGCGTCGACACCGCGATCACGGCGGTCCATTTCCACGACGGCCAGGCGGTCAAAAAGGGCGACCTGTTGTTCACCCTCGATGGCCGCGCCATCGAGGCGCAGATTGCGCAGACGGAAGGCACCATCGCGCGCGATCGCGCGCAGCTCGCCGGTGCTGAGCGCGATGTGGCGCGCTACACCGACCTGGTCGCCAAGAACGCCACGCCGACGGTCAATCTCGACAATGCCAAGACCCAGTCCGAGGTCTTCCGCGCCGCCATCAAGGCCGACACCGGGCTGCTCGACAATCTCAAAGTCCAACTCAGCTATTGCACCATCACCGCGCCGATCAACGGCCGCATCAGCGCGGCGGCCGTCAAGGTCGGAAATTTCGTGCGCCAGGCCGACACCACGCCGATGGCGACTATCAACCAGATGGCCCCGGTCTATGTCAGCTTCACGGTGCCGCAGAAGGTGCTGCCGGAAATCCGCCAGGCGCTGGCGGCGGAAACCGCCACCATCGAGGCCATCATCCCCGGCGACCAGAAGCACGCCAACGGCCAGGTGACGATGATCGAGAATACGATCGACCCGGCCACCGGCATGGCCATGATCCGCGCCACGATGCCGAACGAGCATGAAGTGCTCTGGCCCGGAACCCTGGTGAATACCGAACTGACCTTGCGGATCGAGGATGCCGTGGTGGTGCCGTCGACTGCCGTTCAGGTCAGCCAGACCGGCACCTTCGTGTTCGTGGTCACCGACAACAACGTGGCCAAGGTGCAGCCGGTGAAGGTCGAGCGTGCGGTTAGCGGCCTGTCGGTTATCAGCAGCGGGCTAAAGGGCGGCGAGGCTGTCGTCACCGACGGCCAATTGCTGCTGTCGAACGGAACGCACGTCAATACGCGCCCTGCAAAAGCCGCCGGTAGCTGATCCATGAACCTCTCGGAACTCTGTATTCGCCGGCCGGTGTTGACGACGCTGATGACGGCGTCGCTCATCGTGTTCGGCGCCTTCGCCTACCGGCTGTTGCCGGTGGCGGCGCTGCCGGCGGTCGACTTCCCGACCATCCAGATCACCGCGACCTTGCCGGGCGCGGCCCCGGAGACGATGGCGGCCTCGGTCGCTTCCCCGATCGAGCGGCAGCTCTCCACCATCGCCGGCATCTCGTCGATGACTTCGTCGTCCTCGCTCGGCACGTCGCAGATCACCGTGCAGTTCGACCTCGGGCGCAACATCGACGGCGCTTCCCTCGACGTGCAGACCGCATTGGCGGTCGCGCAGCGCCGCCTGCCGGTGGAAATGACCACGCCGCCGTTCTTCCGCAAGGTCAATCCGGGCGACTTCCCGGTGCTCTATGTCAGCATGCGTTCCGACACCATGCCGCTGTCGGCGGTGGACGATTACGCCGAGACCGTGCTGGCGCCGCAGATCTCGCAATTGTCCGGCGTCGCCCAGGTGCTGGTCTACGGCGCGCAGAAATTCGCCGTGCGCGTGCAGGTCGATCCGGTGGCGGCGGCGGCGCGCAACATTTCTCTCGACGACATCCGCAGCGTGGTCGCCAAGGCCAATTCGAGCGCGCCGGTCGGCACCTTGCAGGGCAAGGACCAGACGGTAACGCTGCTTGCGACCGGCGCCATGCAACACGCCGCCGACTACCGCGACGTGGTGGTCGCCTATCGCAACGGCGCGCCGATCAAGCTCAATGAAGTGGCGCACGTCATCGACTCGACCGAGAACGACAAGATCGCCACCTGGTTCAACGACTCGCGCGCCATCGTGCTGGCGATCCAGCGTCAGCCCGACGCCAACACCGTCGAAGTGGTCGACATGGTGCGCGCCAAATTGCCCGCCATCCGCGCGCAGGTGCCGCCGGCGATCCAGATGCAGCCGCTGTTCGACCGCTCGCTCTCGATCCGCGCCGCGGTCGCGAACGTGCAGGAGACGCTGGCGATCGCGATTTGCCTGGTGATCATGGTGATCTTCCTTTTCTTGCGGAAGGTCTCGGCCACCATCATCCCGGCGCTGGCCGTGCCGGTATCGCTGATCGGCACGTGCGCGGCGATGTACGCCTTCGGCTTCTCCATCAACAACATGACGCTGCTGGCGCTGACGCTGTCGGTCGGCTTCGTGGTCGACGACGCCATCGTCATGCTGGAGAACATCGTGCGCCACATCGAAGGCGGCATGCGCCCGTTCGAGGCGGCGCTGAAAGGCTCGCGCGAGATCGGCTTCACCATCGTGTCGATCACCTTCTCGCTGATCGCGGTGTTCATCCCGGTGCTTTTGATGGGCGGCATGGTCGGCCGCGTGTTCCGCGAATTCGCCGTGTCGATCTCGGTGGCGATCATCATTTCCGGTTTCGTTTCGCTGACGCTGACGCCGATGCTGTGCGCGCGCGTGCTCAAGAGCCATCAGGCCAACGAGAAGCAGAACTTCGTGCTGCGCGGGTTCGAGCGCATGTTCGAAATGCTGCTCAAGACCTATGAGTGGACGCTCGACCGCGTGCTCAAGGCCAAGTCGATCATGCTCGTCATAACGCTGGCGACCATCGCCGGCACGATCTGGCTCTACATCGTCGTGCCCAAGGGCTTCTTCCCGACCGAGGACACCGGCTACGTTATCGGCATCACCGAAGGCAATACCGACATCGCGTTTGAAGCCATGGCCGAGCGCCAGCGCAAGGTGGCCGACCTGGTGCGCGCCGACAAGGCGGTGGCTTACGTCAATTCGACCGTCGGCGCCGGCGGTCCCAATCCGCTCGGCAATTCCGGCCGCATGCTGGTGGCGCTGAAAGACCGCGACGAGCGCGGCAGCCTGCAGCAGGTTCTCGCGCGGCTGCGCAAAACCGCCAATGTCGTCACCGGCATCCAGATTTTCTTCCAGCCGATCCAGAACATCAATCTCGGCGGCAAGCTGGCCAAGAGCCAGTATCAATACACGTTGCAGTCCAACGATACGGCGACGCTCTATCGCGTCGCGCCCGAACTGCGCGACAAGATCGCCAAGATCCCGGGCCTGCTCGACGTCACCACCGATCTTTACGTGAAGAATCCGCAGGTGACGGTCGAGGTCGACCGCGAAAAATCCGCGGTCTACGGCGTCTCCATCGACCAGGTGCGCCAGGAGCTTTACAACGCCTTCGGCTCGCGCCAGGTCGCCACCATCTACACGCCGGCAAACGATTATCAGGTCATCCTGGAAACCAAGCCGGAGTTCCAGCAGAGCCCGAGTGACCTCAACCGCATCTACATCAAAACCACCAACGGCACGACCGTGCCGCTCTCGGCGGTGACGCATTTCGTGCCGACCGTCGGTCCGCTGCAGGTCAACCACCAGGGCCAGCAGCCGGCGGTGACCATTTCGTTCAACTTGCAGCCCGGCGTCTCGCTCGGCCAGGCGGTGGATGCGATCACCAAGCTGGAACGCGACGACCGCTTGCCGGCGACCATCACCACCGGCTTCCAGGGCACCGCGCAGGTGTTCCAGGATTCATTGCGCGGGCAGGGCATCTTGATCTTGGCCGCGATCTTCGCCGCCTATGTGGTGCTCGGCATCCTGTATGAAAGCTTCATCCATCCGATCACCATCATCTCGGGCCTGCCGTCGGCCGGCATCGGCGCGATCCTGACGCTGATGCTGTTCAAGATGGATCTGTCGGTGATCGCCATGATCGGCATCGTCATGCTGGTCGGCATCGTCAAGAAGAACGCCATCATGATGATCGACTTCGCCATCGAGCGCCGCCGCGTCGGCCTGTCGGCGGAAGCGGCGATCCGCGAAGCCGCCACGCTGCGTTTCCGCCCGATCATGATGACGACCTTCGCCGCGATCTTCGGCTCGCTGCCGATCGCGCTCGGCACCGGCGCCGGCGCCGAATTGCGCCAGCCGCTCGGCGTCGCCGTGGTCGGCGGCCTGGTGCTGTCGCAGCTGCTCACCCTCTACATCACGCCGGTGATCTATCTCTATCTCGACCGCGTCGACCGCATGCTCAAGCGCCGGCTCGAGCCGCAACTCGCCGAAGTGTCGGAAGCCCCGCCCGCGGTGGCGGCGGAGTAATACCTGTCGTCCCGGCCAAGCGAGCTCGAGCGAGCGCGAGCCGGGACCCATACTCCGCAGTCTATCGATAGGGCAGGGCGTATGGGTCCCCGCTTTCGCGGGGACGACAGCGTAATTGTTCGGAAATCTTACAGCGCGAAGCTGGTGCCGCAGCCGCAGGAGGCGGTGGCCTTCGGATTTTTCACCTTGAACGCGGCGCCGATCAAGTCGTCGACGAAGTCGATTTCCGAGCCGGCCATGTAATTGACCGAGACCGGATCGATCAGCACCACCGCGCCTTCGCGCGCGATGACGATGTCGTCGTCGGCCTTGGCGCGCTCGACGCCGAATTTGTACTGGAAGCCGGAGCAGCCGCCGCCTTCGACGGAGACGCGCAGCATGGAACCGGCCGGCTCAGCTTTGAGAATCTCGCCGATCCGGCGCGCCGCGCGTTCGCTGACTGTGACGTTCACGTCCATCCTTCGCGTCCTTTGACCGCGATGCTATTGGCAACCGGCCTAACCGATAGTTAAGTGCGCGGAACGGCAAGTCAATGCGGCGGGCAACTGCGGAAGGGCAGGCATGGCGATCGAAACCGGGCGCGCGCGGGCCGTTTATGCCGCCGATCCGGCCCAGAGCCGGGGCCGCCGCTACGCCGAGCCGGTCAGCCCGACCCGCAACGCCTTCCGCCGCGATTGTGACAGGATCATCCATTCCAGCGCGTTCCGGCGGCTGGCGCACAAGACGCAGGTGTTCGTCTATCACGAGGGCGACCACTACCGCACGCGGCTCACCCATACGCTGGAGGTCGCCCAGATCGCCCGTTCGCTGGCGCGCGCGCTCGGCTGCGACGAGGACCTCGCCGAGGCGCTGGCGCTGGCGCACGATCTCGGCCATCCGCCGTTCGGCCATGCCGGCGAGCGCTCGCTCGACGAAGCCTTGAGCCGGTTCGGCGGCTTCGATCACAACGCGCAGGCGCTGCGCATCGTCACCGAGCTGGAGCGCCGCTATGCGGCGTTCGACGGGCTCAATCTCGCCTGGGAAACGCTGGAAGGACTGGTCAAGCACAATGGGCCGCTCACCGACCGGGCCGGCCAGCCGGTCGCGCGTTATCGCGAACGCGGCGTGCCGGCGGCGATCCTCGCCTACAACAAAATCCAGGACCTTGAGCTGTGGTCGCAGCCTTACGCGGAGGCGCAGATCGCCGCGCTGTCCGACGACATCGCCTATGACGCCCACGACATCGACGACGGCTTGCGCGCCGATCTGTTCACGCTCGAGGATATCGCCGCGGTGCCGATCATCGGCGACATCGTCGCCGAGATCGACGCACAATATCCCGTGCTCGAGCCGGCGCGGCGCGTGCATGAAGTGGTGCGCCGCCTGATCACCCGCATGATCGAGGATGTCATCGCCGAAACGGAGCGGCGCGCGGCGACGCACAAGCCAAGCCTCACCGAGCTGCGTCTCGCGCGGGGGCCGCTGGTGGCGTTCTCCCCGGCGATGCAAAAAGCCGACGCCGGCATCAAGGGCTTCCTGCGCCCGCGCATGTACCGGCATGAGCGCGTGATGCGGGTGATGAACGAGGCGCAAGGCGTGCTGCGCGATCTGTTCGGCCACTATGCCGCGACGCCCGCCGACCTGCCGGCGGAATGGGCGGATGGCTTCGCGCTTGCCGGCGAGAGCACGCGCGCGCGCCGCATCGCCGACTACATCGCCGGCATGACCGACCGCTACGCGCTGATCGAGCACGCGAAGTATTTTGACTCGACGCCGGAATTACGTTAGCCCGCAGCGCGATATGCTCACCACCAACGCGCCCCAACACCTCTTCGCCAAGATGCTCGCCCGCGTGCGCGCGGCCTGCGCCGACGTGCTCGGCCCTGGCGCGGACCTTGCGCGCGTGCTGGTCGAGCCGCCGCGCGACCCAAGCCATGGCGACATGGCGGCCAATGCCGCCATGGTGCTGGCCAAGGACGCCGGTCAGAAGCCGCGCGATCTCGCCGAAAAGATCGCCGAGCGGCTGCGCGCCGACGATCTGATCGCCAAGGTCGACGTCGCCGGTCCCGGCTTCATCAATTTCACGCTGCACACCCGGGTCTGGGGCGAGGAGCTGCGCGTCGTGCTGGCGGCGGGCCAGGACTATGGCCGCAGCGAAATCGGGCAGGGCCATAAGGTCAACGTCGAATATGTCTCGGCCAATCCGACCGGCCCGATGCATGTCGGGCACGGCCGCGGCGCGGTGTTCGGCGATGCGCTCGCCAATCTGCTCGCCTTCGCCGGCTACGCGGTGACGCGCGAATATTACATCAACGATGCCGGCGCGCAGGTCGACGTGCTCGCCCGCTCGGCCTTCCTGCGCTATCGCGAGGCACTCGGCGAGGACGTCGGGCCGATCCCGGAAGGGCTTTATCCCGGCGATTATCTGGTGCCGGTCGGCGGCGAATTGGCCGCCGAATACGGCGCCGCCTTGAGCGCGAAACCGGAAGCCGAATGGCTGCCGATCGTGCGCGCCAAGGCCATCAGCATGATGATGGACATGATCCGCGACGATCTTGCCGCGCTCAATGTTCGCCACGACGTTTTCTTCTCGGAGCGCTCGCTGATCGAGGGCGCAGCCGACCAGGTCGGCGCCACCATCGCGTCGCTGCGTGCGAGCGGCGAGGTCTATGAGGGCCGTCTGCCGCCGCCCAAAGGCGGCAATCTCGAGGATTGGGAAGATCGCGAGCAGACGTTGTTCCGCTCGACCGATTTCGGCGACGACGTCGACCGGCCGCTGCTCAAGTCGGACGGCAGCTACACTTATTTCGCCAGCGACATCGCCTATCACAAATCCAAATTCGACCGCGGCTTCCGTAATCTGATCGACGTCTGGGGCGCCGATCACGGCGGCTACATCAAGCGCATGCAGGCGGCGGTGAAGGCGGTGAGCGGGGGCAAGGCCGCGCTCGACGTCAAGCTGGTGCAGCTCGTGCGGCTGCTGCGCGCGGGCGAGCCGGTGAAAATGTCGAAGCGGTCGGGTGATTTCGTCACGCTGCGCGAAGTCGTCGACGAGGTCGGCAAGGACGCGGTGCGCTTCGACATGCTCTACCGCAAGAACGACGCCGTGCTCGACTTCGACCTCGCCAAGGTGATCGAGGCGACCCGCGAGAACCCGGTGTTCTACGTCCAGTACGGTCACGCGCGCGGCGAATCGATTTTCCGCAATGCGCGGGCGGAGATGCCCGGCCTGCCGGCTGCGGCGAATGAGCGCGCGGCCTGGCTGAAAAATGCCCCGCTCGAACGGCTCAGCGATTCTGGCGAGATTTCGATCCTGCGCCGCATCGCGCTCTACCCGCGTCTGCTGGAGGCCGCGGCGCTGGCCCACGAGCCCCACCGGGTTGCATTCTATCTCTATGAATTAGCAAGCGAATTTCACGCGCATTGGACGCGGGGAAAAGACTCGCCTCATTTACGCTTCATTATCCAGAATGATCCAGAAGTAACCACAGCCCGGCTCGCCCTGGTGCAGGGGATCGTCACAGTTCTCGCCTCGGGTCTTGCGTTGCTCGGGGTCGAAGCGCCGGAAGAAATGCGCTAATTTGCGTTCCGTGAACCCCGTTCGACGCGGGTTCGCGATGTGGGGGCGGGGGCGCAGTCAATAACTGGGGACCGAATGGCGGACGACCAGAATCAACGACCCTATCGTTCGAATGAATCGCTGACGCGCCGCGCGCCCGCCGCCAATCCCGCTTCCGGTAGCGATCCGCTCGCCGAGCTGGCCCGCCTGATCGGACAAACCGATCCCGTTCGCCGAATTCGGCCGCGAAAACGCGCGCCGCGCCGTTGCGCCACCGCCACCGGCGGCTCCGCCGCCGGTGCGGAATTTCGGCGCCGACGAATATTTCGGTACGACGACCGCTCCGGCTGCGCCGCCCGTGGCGATGGAGCCGCCGATTCCTCCGCCGCCGAGCCGCCCGCGCCAACCCTATGCCGCCGGCAACCTCTATCCTCCGCCAGCCGAGCCGCCTCGCCATCCGGCGGACGAAACCGGCGGCTACGAGGCAGACCCGTATCATCCGAGCAATGCCCACCTCGGCGACGAGGAAGAGGGCTACTACGAGGATGAAGCGACCTCGAAGAAGCGTTCGGCGATCGTGGCGGTGGCCGTTGTCGTTGGTTTGGCGGTGATCGGTACCGCCAGCGCCTTCGGCTATCGCGCGCTGTTTGGCCCCGCGCGCAATTCCAGCCCGCCCCCCGTCATCAAAGCCGACACCGCCCCGAGCAAGATTGTACCGGCTGCCACCAGCAAGACGCCGAACAAATTGATCACCGACCGGGTGACCGATCACGCGCAAGACGAAAAGCTGGTGTCGCGCGAGGAAAAGCCGGTCGAGATTAGGAGCAATCCGGGCGCGCCCCAGGCGCAAGCCAATCCGCCGCTGATGCCTGCCCAGGCGGCTTCCGGCAACGGGGTCGTTAGCGGCGAGCCGAAGCGAGTCCACACCATTGCCATCCGCCCGGATCAGTTAGGTCCGGGCGACAGCCAACCGCCCACGGCCGCCGTGCAGGCGCCGGCTCCCGTCAGTCAGCCACCCGCGCCGCGCCCGCGCATGTCGCCAGCGGCGGTCCCGCGGTGGCAAACCCTCCGGAACCGCTGCCGCGCCCGGCGGAACCGCGCGCCGTCAGGCCAGAACGGCACACGACGGCTTCGGTTTCCAGTAACGCGCCGCTGTCGCTAAATCCAAACGCGCCCACGGTTCGGGCTCCCGTGCGCACGGCAGCCGTGGCCGCGCCGTCGTCGAATGAGCCCGAGGCGCAGACGACCCGTACCGGCGGCTATGCGGTGCAGGTTTCGTCGCAACGAAGCGAAGCCGAGGCGCGGGCCGCGTTCCGCAGCCTGCAGGCTAAGTATCCGGGTCAGCTCGGAAATCGGCAGGCTTCGATCCACAAAGTGGAACTCGGCGCCAAGGGCACCTATTACCGCGCCATGGTCGGCCCGTTCGCCAATGCCAGCGAGGCGAGTTCTTTGTGCAACGGCCTCCGGGCGGCCGGCGCGCAGTGTCTTATCCAGCGAAATTAACGCGCCTTTGCTTGAACTTATGGCAGGCGCGGGCTAATCCGCGCCGATGGCGGCACGCGCATTCATTACCGGATTGAGCGGGCTTAATGTTACCGCCAACGAACGCGCGTTTCTCCGCGAGGCCCAGCCGTGGGGCCTCATCATCTTTAAGCGAAACGTGAACACGCCGCAGCAAGTTACTGAGCTAACTAATTCTTTCCGCGACGCGGTTGGCTGGGCCGCACCGGTGTTGGTGGATCAGGAGGGCGGCCGGGTGCAGCGGCTGGGTCCGCCGCAATGGCCGGCCTATCCGCCGGGCGCGCGCTATGGCGCGCTCTACGATCAAGAGGTTTCGCTTGGTCTTTCGGCTGCTCGGCTAGGAGGGCACTTGATCGCCGCAGATCTCAGGCGTCTTGGGATTGACGTCGATTGCCTGCCTCTGGCCGACGTTCTTAGCCCCGGCGCCGACCCGGTGATCGGCGACCGCGCCTATGGAACCAAGCCCGGCAAGGTCGCGGCCATCGCCGGAGCGATCGCGAACGGCCTCTTGGCGGGTGGCGTCCTGCCGGTACTCAAACACCTTCCCGGTCACGGCCGGGCGACTGCCGATAGCCACCATAGACTGCCGGTGGTCGATACCGACCGTGCCACCCTGGAAGCCACCGATTTTGCCGCCTTCCGGCCGCTCGCCGGCCTGCCGCTCGGCATGACCGCACATGTTGTGTTTTCCGCCATCGACCCCGTCGCGCCGGCCACAACTTCGGTCAAAATGGTGCGCGAAGTGATTCGCGGGTTCATTGGTTTCCAAGGCCTGCTGATGAGCGACGACGTTTCGATGAAGGCGCTGTCGGGCACGATCGCGGAGCGCAGCCGCGCCGCGTTCGTTGCCGGATGCGACGTCGTCCTTCATTGCAACGGCGATCTCGGCGAGATGGCCGCGGTCGCCGGCGAAGCGCCGGTGCTGGCGGGCGAGGCGGCCAAACGCGCGGAGGCTGCGCTGGCGCAGCGCAAGGCGCCGGAAGAATTCGACGTCGATGCCGCGCGCAAACTATTCACGCAGATGGTGGACGCCGAGCCACCGTCGCAACGGAAGACCGGTTCATGACGCCTGAGGACTTCGACACCACGCTGGAAACGGATCGCGGCACCACCGAGCCGGCGATGATCGTGGACGTGGAAGGCTTTGAAGGTCCGCTCGATCTTTTGCTGGCGCTGGCGCGCACGCAGAAAGTGGATCTCGCCAAGATCTCGATTCTCGCGCTGGCCGATCAGTATCTCAAATTCATCGAGGCGGCGCGGCAGTTGCGGCTGGAACTCGCCGCCGATTACCTGGTGATGGCGGCCTGGCTCGCCTATCTGAAATCACGCCTGCTGCTGCCGAGCGAGGCGCCGGGCGAGGGGCCCAGCGCGGAAGACCTGGCGCTGGCGCTGGCTCACCGCCTGCGCCGGCTGGAGGCGTTGCGCGAGGTGGCGACCCGGCTGATGGACCGGCCGCAGCTCAATCGCGACGTGTTCGCGCGCGGCGCGCCCGAGCCGATCGACGAAATCAAGCAGCCGGAATGGAACGCGACGCTTTACGACCTGCTCAGCGCCTATGCGACGCAGCGCGCGAAGAGCGTGCTCGGGCGCGTGCGCTTCAAGAAGCGCACGGTCTGGTCGCTGGCGGAAGCGCGCGCTGCGCTCGAACGCCTGATCGGCATGTCGAACGACTGGTCGCGCATCGACGCGTTCCTGATTTCCTTCGTGGTGGAGCCGGCGCTGGCTGCCACCGTCATGGCATCCTCGTTCGCCTCCGCGCTCGAACTGGTGCGCGAAGGGGTTGCCGAGATTCATCAGAAAGAGTCGTTCGCGCCGATCTACATGCGCAAGCGGGTCGGTGTGAACGGAAGTGCTTTGAACTATGACGCAAAAGAAAACACATAAGGGGACAGACTCGATGCCGAGTGCGGCCAAGAAGCTCGTTATTGTTCAAAACGACGACACGCCGGCCGCTGAGCCGGCCATTGTGGCGGTTGCCGAGACGGTGACGGTGGTCGAGACGGTGGTGGAAACCGCGGCACGCCCTGAGGAGCTGCGGCTGCTCGAAGCCCTGCTGTTCGCCGCCGGCCAGCCGCTCGACGAGGCGACGCTGGCGCGGCGGCTTCCCAACGATGTCGACGTGAAAGTGGCGCTAGCCGCGCTCAAGGCCGAATACGCCACGCGCGGCGTCAACCTCATACGCGTCGGCCGCAAGTGGATGTTCCGCACCGCCGACGATCTGTCCTGGCTGCTCACCAAGGAGACGGTCGAAACGCGCAAGCTGTCGCGCGCGGCGATCGAGACGCTCGCCATCATCGCCTATCACCAGCCGGTCACCCGCGCCGAGATCGAGGAAATTCGCGGCGTGGCCGCGGCTGCCGGCACGCTCGACGTGCTGCTGCGCACCGGCTGGATCCGCCCGCGCGGCCGGCGCAAGGCGCCGGGACGGCCGATCACCTACGGCACCAGCGAGCAGTTCCTCACCCATTTCGGGCTGGAGGAGGTGGGCGATCTGCCCGGTCTCGACGAGCTCAAGGGCGCCGGCCTGCTGGAAGGCAATTTGCCGGCCGGCTTCTCGGTGCCGATGCCGTCCGACGACACGACGCTGCGCGACGATGAGGAGCCGCTCGACCCGGGCGATCTCGACTTGGGGTTAGCGCCGCCGCCCGCGCGCGGGGAATCGTAAGCACAACGGAATAGCCTGTGGACCGCCATCCTGCGGTGCGCGCGCGAAGCGCGGGCGGCGATGGATGCGCGGCGCGGGCCGTCGCCCTTCAAGGACCGCCTTCGGCGGCCACCTTAAGGGTGACGGGCCGTATGCTTAACGGCGCAGGCAGCCTTAAGTTCAAGTAACTTCAAGCCATTTCCGCTTATGCTGCGACATGACGGCCACATTACAAAGGCCCGAAGTCCTTGTTTTTGCCGCCTCCGGAGCCTAGTTTCAGGTGAAATCAATGGCGGGGACGCGCACGCTCCAAGCCGCCGCCGCGGAGGATTAGCCAATGGGTTCGTTAAGTATCTGGCACTGGATGATCGTCATCGTCGTGGTGATGCTTCTGTTCGGCGGCCGCGGCAAGCTGTCGAACCTGATGGGCGATTTCGCCCAGGGCATCAAAGCGTTCAAAAAGGGCATGTCGGAAGACGACACGGCACAGGCCAAGACCGAACCGGCCAAGAGCATCGACCATCAGACCGCCGGCGCCGCGCCGAAGTCCGAAACCGAGCGCGCCGAGGGCGCGCGCTCTTAATCGTTGCCGCGGCGGCGTGAAGTGGGAACGGCCACGGCATTTTTGCTTGCGTATGATCATGTCCGAAAACCGGTACCCATCCCCGATCTAGTCGAGGACATGCTTTTCGGGATCGTGCGCGGGAGTTGATCTATCCATGTTCAATCTTGGTTGGGGCGAGATCGTCGTCATCGGCATCGTCGCGCTGATCGCGATCGGGCCCAAGGAACTGCCGACCGTTCTGCGCACGTTGGGCCAGTGGATGGGCAAAGTCCGCCGCATGGCCAACGAATTCCAGGGCCAGTTCCAGGAAGCGCTGCGCGAGGCCGAGTTCGCCGACCTCAAGAAGCACGCCGACGATATTTCAAGCTCGGTCAGCGAATTCTCCAACATGGATCCGCTCGGCGACGTGCAGAAGGACGTCGAACGCGCCTTCGAGGAGACGCCGGCAGTCGAAACCACGTCACCCGCTGAGCCTACCGCCGACGCCGGCAGCCCGGCCGCCGACCCAGGCGCTTTGCCGGAAGCGCCGCCGCTGCCGCAGATCGAGGCGCCGCCGCCGGAACCGCCGGTCGCCGTCACGCATGAAGACGTGGCCGCCGCCGCGCCGCCGCCTGCCGACAAAGCCGGGGGCGGCGTGTGAGCGAAGAGGACATCGAGGCATCGAAAGCGCCTTTGCTCGATCACCTGATCGAGCTGCGCTCCCGGCTGATCAAGGCGGTGTTCGCCTTCGCCGTGATGTTCGTGCTCTGCTTCGTGTTCGCCAAGGACATCTACAATGTCCTGGTCTGGCCTTTCGTCTGGGTGGCGGGGCCGGAGAATTCCAAATTCATCTACACCGCGCTCTTGGAATATTTCGTCACGCAATTGAAGTTGGCGATGTTCGGCGCCGCCTTCCTGTCGTTCCCGGTGGTGGCGGCGCAGATCTACATGTTCGTGGCGCCGGGCTTGTACCGCAACGAGCGCAAGGCATTCGTGCCTTACCTGATTGCGACGCCGTTCTTCTTCACGCTCGGTGCGCTGGTGGTCTATTTTCTGGTGCTGCCGATGCTGATCCGGTTCTCGCTGCACATGCAGCAGCCGGGCACTGCCAACGAGGCGAGCATCGCGCTGTTGCCCAAGGTCGGCGAATATCTGTCGCTGATGATGACGCTGGTGCTCGCCTTCGGCGTAGCGTTCCAGTTGCCGGTGATCCTGACGCTGCTCGGCCGCATCGGGCTGATCACCGCCGATCAGCTCAAGGCGAAGCGGCGCTATTTCATCGTCGGTGCCTTCATTCTGGCCGCCGTGCTCACCCCGCCCGACGTGATCAGCCAGATGTCGCTGGCGGTGCCCTTGATGCTGCTTTACGAGGGCTCGATCTGGTCGGTGCGGATCGTGGAGAAACGGGCGAAGGCCGACGAGGCCGCTAAAGCTGCGGCCGAGAAGGCCGCTGCCGAGGCGCCACCGCCGCCGACCGACGGCGGGCCGGACGATGCCGCCACCAAGCCGGCGGAGTAGGTATTGACACCGTCATGCCCGGCTTTATGCCGGGCAACCACGTCTTGCTTCACGCAAAAAATGCGTGGATGGCCGGGACAAGCCCGGCCATGACGGGATAAAAGCGCCGCCATGTACGACATCAAATGGATTCGCGAGCATCCGGACACCTTCGACCGCGGCTTGCAGCGGCGCGGGCTTGCGCCGCTGTCGGGCAAGCTCCTGGCGCTTGACGAGACGCGGCGGGCGGCAATCACCAAGTCCGAGCAGGCGCAGGCGCGGCGCAACGCGGCCTCCAAGGAAATCGGCGAAGCCAAGAAGAACAAGGACAATGCGCGCGCCGAGGCGCTGATGGCGGAAGTGACTGAGCTCAAGGTCACCATGCCGGCGCTCGAGGCCGAGCAGAAAAAGCTCGGCGACGAGCTCGACAAGGAACTGGCGCAAATTCCTAATATGCCGCTCGACGACGTGCCGGACGGCAGCGACGAACACGGCAATGTCGAGCATCACAAGTCCGGCGCCAAGCGGGACTATAAAACTAAGGAAGGTTTGGCCTTCACGCCCAAGCAGCATTTCGAACTGGGCGAGGCGCTCGGGATGATGGATTTCGAGCTGGCGGCGAAACTCTCCGGCGCGCGCTTTGTGGTGTTGCAGAAGGGCCTGGCGCGCATGGAACGCGCGCTCGGGCAATTATTTCTCGACACGCATACCAGCGAGAAGCACGGTTATACGGAAGTCAATCCGCCGCTGATGGTGCGTGACGATGTGATGTTCGGAACTGCGCAATTACCGAAGTTTCGTGAGGATCAATTTCAGACAACGCATGAAATCGATCAAACCGAAGTCAATAAAAGCCTGTTTGAGGCTGGCACGACTTTGAAACAATTATTGTCGCCGACAAACTTGGAGACGCTGACGCCCAAAGAAAAGGCTTTGGTCGATGTTTTGGCACCGACAGTGCAAGAAATCTACGAGAAGGTAATAAGTTCACTCTTAGAAAAACAAGAGAGTCTCTGGCTCATCCCGACCGCCGAAGTACCGCTCACCAATCTGGTGCGTGAGTCCATCCTCGACGAAGACACGTTGCCGCGCCGCTACACCGCTTGCACGCCGTGCTTCCGCGCCGAGGCGGGCGCGGCGGGAAAAGACACCCGCGGCATGATCCGCCAGCACCAGTTCACCAAGGTCGAACTGGTCTCGATCACCACGCCGGAAAAATCCAAGGAAGAGCACGAGCGCATGCTGGCCTGCGCCGAGGAAGTGCTGAAGAAACTCGATCTGCACTACCGCGTCGTCACGCTCTGCACCGGCGACATGGGCTTCGCCTCGCAGAAGACCTACGACATCGAGGTCTGGCTGCCGGGTCAGAACATGTATCGCGAGATTTCATCGTGCTCGAACTGCGGCGAGTTCCAGGCGCGCCGTATGAACGCGCGCTACCGCAGCAAAGACGGCGTGCGCCACGTCCACACGCTCAACGGCTCCGGCGTCGCCGTCGGCCGCGCGCTGATCGCGGTGATGGAGAATTACCAGGACGAGAACGGCGCCATCGCGGTGCCGGAGGCGCTCAAGCCCTATATGGGTGGAATAACAAGAATCGAGCGGGTGTAATGCGCATCCTCATCACCAATGACGACGGCATCCATGCGCCGGGCCTCGAGGCCTGCGAGAAAATCGCCCGCACGCTGTCCGACGAAGTCTGGATCGTGGCGCCGGAAAGCGACCAGTCCGGCGTGTCGCATTCGCTGTCGCTCAACGACCCGCTGCGGCTGCGCGAAGTGGCCGATAAGCACTTCGCGGTCAAGGGCACGCCGACCGACTGCGTGATCATGGGCGCGCGCCATCTGATGAAGGAAATGCCCGACCTGGTGCTGTCCGGCGTCAACCGCGGCCGCAACGCCGCCGAGGACGTCACTTATTCGGGCACGGTCGCCGGTGCCATGGAGGGCACCGTGCTCGGCATTCCGTCGTTCTCGCTGTCGCAGGCCTATTCCTTCGCCAACCGGCGCGATCCCTTTTGGGAGACGGCGATTCAATTCGCGCCCGACGTGATCCGCCGCGTACTCAAGACCGGCATGCCGCGCGACGTGCTGGTCAATGTCAATTTTCCGGATTGTCCGCCGCACGAAGTCGCCGGCATCGCCATCGCCACCCAGGGCAAGCGCGACCAGGAACTGCTGCGCATCGACGCGCGCCACGATGGGCGCGGCAATCCCTATTTCTGGATCGCCTTCGGCCGTGGCGGCGTTGCCGGCGCGGCGCAGGGCAGCGATCTCTACGCGCTCAACGAGAAGCGTATTGCGATCACGCCATTGCGGCTCGATCTCACCGACGAGCCGTTCATGACCAAACTTGCGGATGTCTTCAGCTAGCGCCGGCCAGCAGATCGCCGACGATTTTCTTGAGCTGCTCGGCCTGGAACGGCTTCTGCAACGCCGGATGGTCGGTATAGGGCGCCGGCAGGCTGCGTTCGCCATAACCGGTGACGAACACGAAGGGCAGGCCACGCTTGGCCAGAATGTCGGCGACCGGAAAGATCTCCTGGCCGTCGAGATTGACGTCGAGAATGGCGGCGTTGAAATCGCCATGCGCCGCAAGCTCGCTCGCCTCGGCGAGGGTGCCGACCGCCGCGGCCACGTCGTAGCCGAGATCGCCGAGCATGTCCTCGAGCAGCATGCGGATCAGATATTCATCTTCCACGACGAGAAGGCGCGGCGTCGCATTCAAAGAGTCGCTCATCGCCGTCTCCCGGGTAACAACGTTTGTGGCGGCGCCGGGTTCCATTTGCTCAAGCGCTGCGCACAACCGCGCGAGCTTACATGAAATGCCGCCAAACGTGCTAGATTCGCACTGACAGGGGTGGGCCGTGGCAAGCGACGGGCAAAACGGGCAAGACGAGGACCGTATGGAATTCCTGCTGACGCTGCGCCGCCGCGGCATCAGCGACCAAGCGGTGCTCCGCGCCATGGACGAGGTGCCGCGCGGCGACTTCGTCGATGCGGATTTCGCCGACCGCGCCTATGCCGACCAGGCGCTGCCGATCGCCTGCGGGCAGACCATCAGCCAGCCCTATGTGGTGGCTTATATGACCGAGCAACTGGCGTTGCGGCCGCATCATCGCGTTCTCGAGGTGGGCACCGGCTCCGGCTACCAGGCGGCGGTGCTCTCGCGCCTGGCGCGTTCGGTGGTGACGATCGAACGTTATCGCACGCTCGCCGAGCAGGCGACGGCGCGGCTTGCCGCGCTCGGTTACGACAATGTCGAGGTCGTGGTCGGTGACGGCTTTGCCGGGGTGCCGGGTGGGGCGCCTTACGATCGCATCATCGTCACCGCCGCCGCGGAGCAGGTGCCGCAGACTTTGGTCGATCAGCTCGCCGATGACGGGGTGATGGTTTTACCGCTCGGCCCGCATGGCGGGTCGCAACACATAATCAAGCTTACCAAATCGACAACGGGCATAGCGCGCGAAAACCTGATCGCCGTGCGTTTCGTGCCGTTATTGCCCGGGCAGGCGCAGGAACTCTGACGTTTTCGGCGTTACGCGCCGTTCTTTTCCGGAAATGCGCGCCATTCGGCGATCAAGCTGCTCGCTGTGGCATTTTTGCCGGACACCCGCATGCGTGCGTAACGATCCGCTAATTCTTAAAAGCTTATTTACTCACTGCTGCTTTATTTCAAAGTCTCCTTTTGTTGCGTATGAGTGAGTAACCACATGTCGTGCATTAACGTGCCGTCTCGCTCGCGTGTTGTGCTGCACGTTGCAGTTCTTGCCATCCTGGGTGTTGCCGCCGCCGGTTGTTCGGATTCCGCGCGCTTCGACTCCAACCCATACGCCGCCAATCGTCCGGTGCAGCAAGAGACGACTGGGTCGATTTCGCCGCGCCCGGCGTACCGCTCGCGCGTCGAGGCGCAGCCGCTGCCGGCGCCGGGCCGGCCCGCCACCGTGGCCGCGACCGGCGGCGTCTCGACGGGCGCGCAGGGCCTCGGCGCTTACCGGCCCACCGGATCCGACGTCACCGGTTCGGTGCCTGCGTATCGCGCGCCGCCTCCTGTCCCGGCACCCGCGCCGGCCGGACATTGGACCTGGGACGGCGGATCGCCGGTCACGGTCAGAACCGGCGAAACGGTCGAGACCATTGCGCGCAAATACGGCGTGCCGGCTGCCGCCATCCGGGAGACCAACGGCTTCCGCGACGGTGCCGCGCTCCGGCCGGGCCAGCGCGTGGTCATTCCGCGCTATGTTTCAGCCAGCGCCACCCGCGCGCCGGTGCCGCAAGCGCCGCAGGCAATGCCGGTCGCGCAGCCGCAGCGGACGGCCGATAACGTCCACATCGTCGAGCCGGGCGAGAGCCTGATCGGGATTGCGCACAAACACGGCATTTCGCTCGTCGCCTTGGCGCGCATGAACAAGATCCAGCCCTATACCAAGATCAACATTGGCGACCGCTTGAAGGTTCCGGGCGGCCGTCATGTGGCGGAGCGCCAGGTGCAGGCAAAAGTGCCGGCGCCCGCGCCGCATGTCGCGCAGCCGCGTTCGGTGCCGGTTGAGAAGGTCGCAAGCGTGCCGGTGCAGAACGCCCGCGTGGTGACGCCCGAACCCCACGCCACCACGGAAAGCGTCACCAAGACGGCGGAAGCGGCGGGCGGCATGCCGTCATTCCGCTGGCCCGTCAAAGGCCGCATCATCGCCGGCTTCGGCCCGCGCCCGAACGGCGGCCAGAACGACGGCATTAATCTGGCGGTGCCGGCGGGCACGCCGATCAAGGCGGCCGATGACGGCGTCGTCGCCTATGCGGGCAATGAGCTCAAGGGCTACGGCAACCTGGTGCTGATCCGCCATGCCAACGGCTTCGTGTCGGCCTATGCCAATGCCAGCGAACTCATGGTCAAGCGCGGCGACACCATCAAGCGCGGGCAGGTGATCGCGCATGCCGGGCAGACCGGCAACGTGACGTCGCCGCAACTGCACTTCGAAATCCGCAAGGGCTCGACCCCGGTCGATCCGACCAAATATCTCGGCGGCGCGTAAAATTAATTTTTGAGCTCGACGCCGAGCTTTCCTGCGAGATCCTGCACGAACTGCCAGGCGACGCGGCCGGAGCGTGAGCCGCGCGTGGTCGACCATTCCAGCGCGTCGTGTTGCAGCGTTTCGCCGCCCGCCGGAATCTTGAAGTGCGCGACATAGCTTTCGACCATGGCCAGGTATTCGTCCTGGCTGCAACGGTGGAAGCCGAGCCAGAGCCCGAAGCGGTCGGACAGCGATACTTTCTCTTCGACCGCTTCGCCCGGGTTGATCGCGGTCGAGCGCTCGTTCTCCATCATTTCGCGCGCCATCAGATGACGGCGGTTCGACGTCGCGTAAAAAATCACATTGTCCGGGCGGCCCTCGATGCCGCCTTCCAGCAGAGCCTTGAGCGACTTGTAGGTGGTGTCCTCGGCGTCGAATGACAGATCGTCACAGAACACGATGAAGCGGAAATGCGAGCCGCGGATGAGCGCCATCAGGTCGGGCAGGCTTTCGATGTCCTCGCGATGGATCTCGATGAGCTTGAGCGGGGTGCTCTTGGCCTTGCCGGCCGGCCCCTGATTCATGGCCGCGTTGACGCCGGCATGCGCCGCTTTGACCAGCGACGATTTGCCCATGCCGCGGGCGCCCCACAGCAGCGCATTATTGGCCGGCAGGCCCTTGGCGAAACGCTCGGTGTTCTCCACCAGTACGTCGCGCACCCGGTCGATGCCTTTGAGCAGCATCATCTCGACGCGGTTGACGCGCTTGACCGGAGCAAGCCGGCGTCCGTCCGGGTGCCATACGAAGGCGTCGGCGGCGTCGAAATCGGCCACCGGCGCGCGTAGCGGCGCCAGCCGTTCGAGCGCTTCGGCGATGCGCGCGAGAACCTCGCCGCCGCCCGCGGCAGGCGCCTTGGAGTCACCTTGGACTTGGATTTCGGCTTCGACCGTGGATTTGGATTTGGACTTCGATTTGGCCATGGACCCATGCTTTCGGAAATTGCGCTGCTCTTAGCGGGGCGGCGTTGCCCCCGCAAGCGGGCTTACAGGAAAAGGGCTAAAAACGGCCTCTTTTGAGGGGTCTTGCGGCGTTGCAATTGGGGCGGCGGCCGCTATAGTCCGCGCGAAATTAGGATTTGATGCCGGGCCGGGGACGCTTGCCTGGCGTAGCCCAAAAACCACGCAAGGGAAGCTTCGATGTTCATTTCGACCGCGTTCGCGCAAGGGTCGCTGTTCGGCGGGGCCGGCGGCGACAGTGGCAATATGGTTATGTCGCTTTTGCCGTTCGCGCTGATCTTCGTGATCATGTATTTCCTGATCCTGCGGCCGCAGCAGAAGCGCGTGAAGGCGCACGCGGAACTGGTCAAGAACGTTCGGCGGGGCGACACCGTCATCACCAATGGCGGGCTGGTCGGCAAGGTCACCAAGGTGATCGACGACGATCAGATCGAAATCGAGATCGCGGACGAGGTACGCATCCGCCAAATACGGTCGATGATCACCGACGTTCGCGCCAAGGGGGAACCGGTGAAGGACGAGGCGGCGGCCGGCTGATGCCGGCGGCCAAGTTTCTCATCGCAAGTTCTCCGGATTAAGTCGGGACGTCATGCTTTATTTCACGCGCTGGAAAGCGGCGGCGATCGTTCTCACGGCACTCTTCATTTGCCTGTTCGCCGTTCCCAATTTCCTGCCCGAAAAGATGGTGGCGAGCTGGCCGAAGTGGGCGCAGCGCCACGTCGTGCTCGGCCTCGACCTGCAGGGCGGCTCGCATATTCTGCTCGAGGTCGACACCAAGGCCGTGCGCAAGGAAATGCTGGAGACGCTGCGCGACGACATGCGCCGCGTGCTGCGTGAGGCGCGCATCGGCTACACCGGTCTGGTGGTGCGTGGCAACAGCGTGGAAGTGCGCATCCGCGAGAACTCCAGTGCGGATCAGGCGCTGGAAAAGCTGCGCACCTTGTCGCAGCCGCTCGGCGGCATCCTGAGCGCGACCGGACAGCGCAACATCGACATCACCAACGACGCAGGCGGGTTGATCCGGCTCACGCTGACCGACCCGGCGATCGTGGAGCGCGTGCGCCAATCGGTCGACCAGTCGATCCAGATCATCGAGCGGCGCGTCAATGAACTCGGCACCGTCGAGCCGCTGATCCAGCGCGAAGGTACCGACCGCATCCTGGTCCAGGTGCCCGGCCTGCAGGATCCGACCCGGCTCAAGCAGTTGCTCGGCAAGACCGCCAAGCTCGATTTCCGCATGGTCGATTCGAACGGGTCGGCGGAACAGGCGGTGCAAGGCCGCGTGCCGCCGGAGGACGATCTTCTGTACAGCGCGAGCCAGCCGAAGACGCCCTATCTGATCGAGAAGCGCGTCGTGGTCTCGGGCGGGGACTTGACCGACGCACAGCCCGGCTTCGACCAGCGCACCAGCGAGCCGATCGTCACCTTCCGCTTCAATACCAGCGGCTCGCGCAAATTCGCGCAGGCGACGCAGGAAAACGTCGGCAAGCCCTTCGCCATCGTGCTCGACAACGAAGTGATCTCGGCGCCGGTGATCCGCGAGCCGATCCTGGGCGGCTCCGGGCAGATTTCCGGCAGTTTCACCGTGCAAAGCGCCAACGATCTGGCGATCCTGTTGCGCGCCGGCGCGCTGCCGGCGCCGCTGACCATCATCGAGGAGCGCACCGTCGGCCCCGGCCTCGGCGCGGACTCGATCGCCAAAGGCAAGATATCGTCTTACGTCGGCGCGTTGATGGTGATCGTCTTCATGCTGGCGACCTACGGCTTGTTTGGGCTGTTCGCCAATATCGCGGTGGCGATCAACGTCGCCATGATCTTCGGCGTGCTGTCGATGCTCGGCGCCACGCTGACGCTGCCCGGCATCGCCGGCATCGTGCTCACCGTCGGCATCGCGGTCGACAGTAACGTGCTGATTTACGAGCGCATCCGCGAGGAAGTGCGCGGCGGCCGCACGCCCATCAACGCCATCGACGCCGGCTTCTCGCGCGCGCTCGCCACCATTCTCGATTCCAACATCACCACCTTCATCGCCGCCGCGGTGCTGTTCTATATCGGCACCGGCCCGGTGCGCGGCTTCGCTGTCACGCTCGGCATCGGCATCATCACCACGGTGTTCACCGCTTTCACCCTGACGCGGCTGATTGTCGCCACCTGGGTGCGCTGGCGGCGCCCCCAACGCGTACCGATTTAGGAGCGCGCATGATTCCGAAAAGTGGCAACCGGTTTTCGGATAAGATCATGCGCCAGGAAAACTAATGCGCCTGCTTCGCATCGTCCCCGACGACACCAAATTCGATTTCATGCGCTTCCGGCGCATCAGCTTTCCTGTTTCCGCGCTGATGTCGATCCTGGCGATCTCGCTCTACTTCTTTCACGGGTTGAATTTCGGCATCGACTTCAAGGGCGGCACGCTGATCGAAGTGCAGACCAAGGCCGGCAATGCCGACCTCGCCAAGATGCGCGCAACGCTCGCCGGGCTCGGCTTCGGCGAGGTGCAGCTACAGCAGTTTGGCGCGCCCAACGACGTGCTGATCCGCATCGCCGAACAGCCGGGCGGCGACGAAGCGCAGCAAAAGGCTGTGACCAAGGCGCGCGCCGCGCTCGGCACCGAATACGATTATCGCCGGGTCGAAGTGGTGGGCCCGCGCGTATCGGGCGAGTTGCTTTCCTATGGCGTCATCGGGCTTGGCTTGGCGATCTTCTGTATTCTGATTTATCTCTGGTTTCGCTTTGAATGGCAGTTCGCGCTCGGCGCCATGATCGCCAACGTCCACGATATCGTGCTGACGATCGGCTTTATGTCGGTGACGCAGATCGATTTTGACCTCACCAGCATCGCGGCGCTGCTCACGATTCTGGGCTATTCGCTCAACGATACGGTGGTGATCTATGACCGTATCCGCGAGATGCTGCGGCGCTACAAGAAGATGCCGATGCCGGACCTGCTCAACGCCTCGGTGAACCAGACGTTGTCGCGTTCGGTGATCACGCACGTCACCGTCAGCCTGGCGCTGCTGTCGTTGTTGCTGTTCGGCGGGCAGGCGATCCACTCGTTCACCGCTACCATGATGTTCGGCGTGGTGCTGGTCGGCACCTATACTTCGGTGTTCATCGCCTCGCCGATTCTGATCTATCTCGGGGTCGGCCGCGGCGGCGACGCGCTCACCCGAGCGGGGTCCGATACGCCGAAGAAAAAGCCCTGACGATGGCGGCTGGCGTCGACGCCCCGCATCTGCCTCATCCGGTGGCTATCGACTCTTATGGCAATGGCGGCTTTCGCTTTGGCACCATGTCGCACCGCGGCTCGCTGTTGTGCCTGCCGGACGGCATTTGGGCCTGGCCGGTCACAAACGTGGGCGAACTCACCGAAGCGGCGCTGGCGCCGGTATTCGCGCGGGCGGAAGCGCTCGATCTGTTCCTGATCGGCGCCGGTCGCGATCCTTATGCGCTGCCCGAGCCGCTACGGGCGCGTTTCCGCGCGCTGTCGATTTCGGTCGATTGCCTGGGCACCGGGCCGGCGGCGCAGACCTACAATATCCTCTTGGGCGAAAAGCGCCGCGTCGGCGCGGCGTTGATCGCGGTCGAATAATCCTGGCCGTTATGCCCGGGACGAACCCGGCCATGACAGGTACATTAATCAAATGCCGACGAATTACGAACACTGCGCCGCGCTGGTGCGCGAAGCCGACCGGGATCGTTATCTCGCCACGCTGTTTGCGCCGGCGGAGCACCGCGACGCGCTTTATTCTCTCTATGCCTTCAACGTGGAGATCACGCGGGTGCGCGATTTGGCGCGCGAACCGCTGCCGGGCGAAATCCGCCTGCAATGGTGGCGCGAAGCGCTCGGCGGCGAGCGCGAAGGCGAAGCGGCCGCGCATCCGGTGGCGGCGGCGCTATTGGCAACGCTTTCGCGCTACGGATTTGTAGCAAGGCCGCTGCTCGAATTGATCGACGAGCGCACGTTCGATCTCTACGACGAACCAATGGCGACAGTCGGCGCGCTGGAGCTATACGCGATCCGTACCCAATCGCCGATTTTCGCCATGGCCGCCGGAATTCTCAACTCCGGCGCTCTGCCGTCCGAATTGTTCACGCTCGACGCCAGCGTGGCCTCAACGATTGGCGCGATCCTGCGCAGCTTCGGACTGCATGCTGCGCGTCGCCAGCTTTATGTGCCGCTGGAAATCCTGGACCGGCATCAGGTCCAGCCGGCCGATATTTTTGCCGAACGCATGAGCGCGCCGTTGCTGGCCGCGCTGGCCGAGATGCGCGAGATTGCACGGCGGCATCTCGCGGCGGCGCAAGTGAAACTGGAATCGGCGCCGCCGGAAATCCTGCCGGCATTCCTGCCGGTCGCGCTGGTCGGACCGCAGCTTCGCCGCATGGAACGCCCCGGTTATCAGCCATTGCAGTTCGAACCAATCGCGCCCTGGCGCCGGCAATGGCTGCTATGGCGCGCGGCACGCGATCCGAGCCGGATATTCCGGGCGTAAGCAATCCGCGCTTGCCGCCGGCCGGAAACGAACAGGCAAAATCGGGCGTAAGTCTATGAATTATATATTGGAAATATGAATTATCCGATTCTGTTGCACGACAGCAACAGCGAAACCGCGTGGATATGCTAATTTTTATATGCTGGTCGTATGTTTCTTCGTGTTTGGGGGTGTTCCCGATGAAACGGGTACTCAGATTAGCGCTCGGGTTCGCGCTTGCGGGCTTTGTGGGGGGCGGTGTGGCGGTCGCCGCGGATAAGCCGGTCAAGGCTACGCCGGTTACACCTGCGCCTGTCATCACTTGGACGGGCTTTTACGCCGGTCTCCAGGCGGGGGTGACGAAGGTTTCGTCGCGCCTCTTTAACGACAGCGGGGATTATACCGGCACCGGTTTCATCGGCGGCGGCACGCTCGGCTACAATTGGCAGATACCGAATTCGATCTTTGTTCTCGGCGTAGAGGGTGATGGCTCGTGGAGTAACGCTGAGGCCAGGCAGGAGTCGCCGTTCTTTTGCGGCCCGGCTTGCCAGACCAAGGAACATTGGCTCGCGACAATTCGCGGCCGCCTCGGCGTCAGTTGGAAGCGCGAGCTGTTCTACATCACTGGCGGCGCCGCGTTCGTAGGTTTTGGCCAGGGCCAGCCCGGCCGCTATTACAACGATTTAATGTCGGAGACCGGTTGGGCGTTCGGCGGCGGCGTGGAAAGCATGATCGACGCGCATTGGTCTTGGAAGTTCGAATATCTCTACGCGGATTTCGAGCAGGATAAGGAGATCGTCAATCTCACGGCGCCGATCCCTGCCTGCCCGAGCCCGCCGGGATTCTCCTGTAGCGACTACAATCGCATGCACATTCTTCGCGGCGGCATCAATTATCGGTTCTGATCGCCGAAGCGCGAACGCAGAAAAACCTCCGGGCATGCACGCCCGGAGGTTTTTTTATTCCGCGGCCGCGATCAATTCGCCGGCAATCCAGCGATCGAGATCGGCGAGCGCCCGCTCGCTGAGCGCCGATTTGCGCGCCAGGTTCTTGGCCGAGCCGCGGCCGTATTTGCGGCCTTCGGGCGCGACCGGCGCGGCGATCGGCGGGAACAGGCCGAAATTCACATTCATCGGCTGGAACGAGGAGGGGCCGGCGTCGATGGTCTCGATATGGCCACCGGTAATATGCGCGAGCAGCGCGCCATGCGCCGTGGTCGGCGGCGGCGGCACGACAGTTTCGCCGCGCCGTTCGGCGGCGGCAAAGCGCGCCGCGATCAGGCCGATGGCGGCGGATTCCACATAGCCCTCGCAGCCGGTGATCTGGCCGGCGAAACGCCAGCGCGAGATTGGCCTTCAGCCGCAGCGTTTCGTCGAGCAGCTTGGGCGAATTGAGGAAGGTATTGCGGTGCAGGCCGCCAAGCCGGGCGAATTCCGCGTTCTGCAGGCCGGGAATGGTGCGGAAGATGCGCAGCTGCTCGCCATGCTTCAGCTTGGTCTGGAAGCCGACCATGTTGAACAGCGTGCCGAGCTTGTTGTCCTGCCGCAGTTGCACGACGGCATAGGCCTTCACGTCGGGCTGGCGGGGGTTGGTCAGGCCGAACGGTTTCATCGGCCCGTGCCGCAGCGTCTCGCGGCCGCGCTCGGCCATCACCTCGATCGGCAGGCAGCCGTCGAAATAGGGCGTCGACGACTCCCAATCGTGGAACACGGTTTTGTCGCCGGCCAGCAGCGCGTCGATGAAGGCGTCGTATTGCGTAGCGGTTAGCGGGCAATTGATGTAGTCGGCGCCCGAGCCGCCAGGGCCGACTTTGTCGTAGCGCGACTGGAACCAGGCCTGCTCGAGGTCGATGCTGTCGCGATGCACGATCGGCGCGATGGCGTCGAAAAAGGCGAGGGCGTCCTCGCCCGTGAGCGCGCGGATCGTGGCGGCGAGATCAGGCGAGGTGAGCGGGCCGGTGGCAATGATGACGTTGTCCCAATCGTCGGGCGGCACCGCCACTTCGCCGCGCGCGAGCGTAATGAGCGGCTCTGAAGCGAGCGCCTCCGACACCGCCGCGGAAAACCCGTCGCGGTCGACGGCCAGCGCGCCGCCGGCCGGCACCTGGTGGCTGTCGGCTGCGCGCATCACCAGCGAGCCGAGCCGGCGCATCTCGGCGTGCAGCAGGCCGACCGCGTTATGATCCTTGTCGTCGGAGCGGAATGAATTGGAGCAGACCAGTTCGGCATAGCCGTCGGTCTTATGCGCGGCGGTCGAGCGCAGTGGCCGCATCTCATGCAGCACGACCGGCACGCCGGCCTGCGCCAGTTGCCAGGCTGCTTCCGAGCCGGCGAGGCCGCCGCCGATGACGTGGACAGGTTTCAGGGTCATGGGCGGAAACTAGGCGGTGGCGACGGGAGCAGCAACCGCCCGGCCAGTCTTTTGCCGAGGCCAGCTGCAGGAAATGAAAACGCCCGCGCGAGGCGCGGGCGCTTTTCAGGCGATTGGCAGCGGTTTAGCTGCGATGGGTGGCATTCCAGGCGACCCGATGGATATCGGAGCGGCTGATGCCGATGTCGGCAAGCTCGCGATCGCCGAGGCGCGAAAGTTCGGTCAGGCTCTGGTTGTATCGCTTCCACTGCCGGATCAGGCGGACAAGGTTGGCAAACATAGCGGGCTCTTTCTCTCGAATCCGGCGCTGCGCCGGCGATTTGATTTGCCCGCAAAATAGGGATATTCGCCCGATTGAAAAGCAATAATGTTGCGCCGCAGCAATGCGGAAAACGCATGTCTTAAGCAACTGATTCTTAATGCAAATGGCGATTTTTGGCCATTTTCGGCCCGGCCGATTGACGGTTTGTTCTGCGCGGTCCGTAAGGCGGGCCAGCCGACGCCCGAAAGGGGCCAGATCGTGTAGATTGCCGCCTGCACCGGAGGACAATCATGAAAACGAAGCTGCGCTACGCCGCCCTCATTGCCGGGGCGCTCGGTCTGGCTGCGCCGGCGCCCGCCGCCGAGGTCAAGGTGCTGACCGCCGGCGCCTTCAAGCAGGTCGTGCTGGCGCTGGTGCCGAATTACGAGCGGCAGACCGGCAACCATGTGACGGTCGATAACGGCACTACCGGCCAGTTGAAGAAGCGCATCGAAGGCGGCGAGGCCTTTGATGTTTTGGTCATTACCCCGGCCGTGGTCGACGAAATGATCGCGAGCGGCAGGCTCGCCGCCGGCAGCAAGGTCAATCTCGCCAGCGTCGGCATCGGCGTGGTGGTGAAACAGGGCGCACCCAAGCCGGACATCGCGACAGTCGACCAATTCAAGCAGGCGCTGCTCAAGGCCAAGACGGTCGCCTATATCGATCCGGCGAGCGGCGGCTCGAGCGGCATCTATATCGACAAGCTGCTGGTGAAACTCGGCATCGCCGACCAGATCAAGCCGAAGGCGAAACTCAAGCAGGGCGGCCATGTCGCCGATCTCATCGCCAGCGGCGAGGCCGAGCTCGGCATTCACCAGATCAGCGAAATCGTGCCGGTGAAAGGCGTGACCCTGGTCGGCCCGCTGCCGAAGGAAATCCAGAACACCACCACCTACGCCGCCGGCTTGAGCTCATCCGTGAAGGACAAGGACGCGGCGCAAGAACTGATTCAGTATCTTTCGGGTCCCGATGCCGCCGCCGTGCTTAAATCCAAGGGCATGGATCCAGTGCGCTAGGGAACAAGCGTTTGTCGTCGCAAGGACAGGCGCTCGATCGCCGCGTCGTCATCACCGCGCTGGGCTTTGCGCAAATCCTGGCCTGGGGCACCTCGTTCTATTTTCCGGCGGTATTCGCCGGGCCGATCGTCGCCGATACCGGTTGGTCGCTCGGTTGGGTGGTCGGTGGCACTTCGGTCGGCTTGCTGGTCGCCGGCCTGATCTCGCCGCAGGTTGGCCGCATCATCGACCAGCATGGCGGGCGGCCGGTGCTGCTGGCGAGTTCGCTGTTCTATGCGGCGGGATTGATCGGCATTGGGCTTTCGCCGGCGCTGCCGGTTTATCTCATGGCCTGGGTGCTGCTCGGCATCGGCATGGGCACCGGGCTTTATGACGCCGTGTTTGCCGCGCTCGGCCGCATGTATGGCAGCGCGGCGCGCGGGCCGATCACCAACCTCACGCTGTTCGGCGGCTTCGCCAGCACGGTCTGCTGGCCGCTCAGCGCCTTCATGATCGAGCATGCCGGCTGGCGTAACGCATGCTTCGTCTATGCCGCGCTGCATCTCCTGGTCGCGCTGCCGCTGCAAATGGCGGTGATCCGACGCGCGCCGGTTTCCGCCGCGGTGGCGTCATCCGACGCTGCGCAACCTGCCGCACCCGCGCGCATCGCCAATGAAACGCTCATCTTTACGCTGTTGGCGCTGGTGCTCTCGCTCGCCGCCGGCATCGGCTCGATCGTCGTCGTGCATTTGCTGATCTTTCTGCAGGCGAGGGGCGTCGACTTCGCGCTTGCCGTGAGCCTCGGCACGCTGTTCGGCCCGGCGCAGGTCGGCGCCCGCGTGGTGGAGCGGCTGTTCGGGGCCCGCTATCACCCGATCTGGACCATGATCGGTTCCTGCACGCTGATGGCGGTCGGGCTGCTCCTGCTGGCTGGCCGCTTTCCGATCCTGGTGCTGGTGATCCTGCTTTACGGCGCCGGCTACGGCATTTCCTGGATCGGCCGCGGCACGCTGCCGCTGGCGCTGTTCGGGCCGCTGCGGTTTCCCCGCCTGATGGGCAAACTGGCGTTCCCGAGCCTGATCGTGCAGGCGCTGGCGCCGTCAGCCGGCGCGCTGGCGATCGAAGCGAGTGGAGCCGATGCGACCATCGGCGTATTGACGGTGCTGGCGCTGATCAATGTGGTGCTGATCGGCGTGTTATGGGCGGTGTGCCGGGTGCGGGGCGCGTGACGATGCTGAATTTGCAGACGCTGTATTTCGAGGACCTTTCGGTCGGCATGACCGAGCGGCTGAACAAGACCGTGGCGTCGTCCGACGTGGTCGGCTTCGCCGAGGTGACCGGCGACCGCAATCCGATTCATCTGTCGGAGCACTTCGCCGCCAAGACGCCGTTCGGCACCCGCATTGCGCACGGCCTCTATACCGCGAGCCTGATCTCGGCGGTGCTCGGCACGCGGCTGCCGGGCCCGGGCGCGGTCTATATCTCGCAGACCTTGAATTTCCGCGCGCCGGTGAAGATCGGTGACACCGTCGAGGTGAGCGTGGTGGTTGCTGAGTTGATGCCGGAAAAATTTCGTGCACGGCTGGCCTGCACCTGCGCGGTCGATGGCGAGACCGTGCTCGACGGCGAAGCCTGGGTGAAGGTGCCGTCGCGCGCGGCCGGCGGACGCCCGCTGCCCCGCCTGTAAGCATTTGAACTCATGGCGCGCTGCGTTTGCGCTAAATCAATGCCGGCACGGAAATTGCGAGCACTATGGCATAAATTACCGGAGGTAATTTTGTGCCGACCTTGCTGCCCGAGAAAATACGATCGCAGAACCGGCGGGTAAAACATCTGCCAGCCGCCGAGTCGACCGAGTGGGCCGGCCTGTGGTCGGTGTCGCTCGGATTTGCCGCGCTGCTGATTGCCTCGATCGTCTATTTCTGCGGCCGCGATAGCGTCGGCGCATCCTTCGTGTTGATTGGAACCGCGGCCATGGTGGCGCTCGTCATGCGCGCCGGCGCCAATCCCAACGCTTAAGCGAACATTCAGCTTCCCGGCGGCGGTGCGAAGAAGCAACGCGGTGTGCCGTCCGGCCGCTTGCAACGCCAATAGGCGCCGTCGGGCGAGGGCAGCGACTGGCTGTAGGGAATGGCTTCGTTGACGTTTTCCGTATGCGTTGGCCCGTCGGCCGCATTGCCGGTGACGGCCTCGCCATAGGTGACCGGACCGCGCAGCGAATAGCCGCCGACGCCCGCCTTCACAGCTCCGGGCGAAACCACGCCACAGTCCTCGGCGCCGCAGCACCATTCGCCGGCGGGATTTTTGTAAGCGCCGCGGTTGATCCAGACGTCGTGCGCAAACGCGGCAAGACTAAACACGGACAGAACGAGCACGAGCAGTGAGCGTACCAAGTTTCGCAACATCGGTGGCCTCCTCGAAGTGGCCCGGCGCGGCGTTACTCGTTTCTTCTCTGCTCCTCCTTCTCCCGGAATGGCTGACCGGCGCGTTCATTGCGCGCGGCAGCCTGATTGCACGCAACCTTGTGATCGGTTGTGACGACTCGTTTGAATGTGAAAATGTTAGCACGATCCCGCATCAACGGGTGGTAAAATTGTGCAACGCGGTATAACAGCCATGCGGCCGGGACAGCTCGAAAACTATGCGGCTTTCACCGTCGTTCGATTGAATTTTGGGCAACCGCGCCGGCTCTTACCGGACCGCCGGCGGCATGGTAGGCGCGAGCGATGAATTCATCGAAAGTTCCCTGGCAGATTTGGCGCGACCGGCGCGGCCGCTTGTCGGCGCTGCGCATCGGTACGCTGGCTTTGCTGTTGTTTCCGCTCGCCAAGGCGCTGGTCGATGCACAAGCGATCTTGCACGGCGCGCGCCCGCTCAACGATATGATCCACCGCGCCGGTTTCTGGGCGCTGACTTTCCTTGGTGTGACACTGGCGGTGACGCCGCTGCGCCGCATCGTGCGCTACGGCAATTTGCTCGAGGTGCGCCGCATGCTCGGCGTCGGCGCGTTCTGTTATATCGCCGCGCATCTTACGCTGTTCACCGCCGACCAGATGTTCAGCCTCAGCAAAGTGGTGCACGAGATCAGCCATCGCTGGTATCTCATCGTCGGCGGCACCGCTTGGCTCGGACTGGCGACGCTGGCAGTGACCTCGACCGACAGCATGGTGCAGCGGCTCGGCGGCATGCGCTGGCGGCGCCTGCACAAAATCGTCTACGGCATCGCGCTCTTGGCGCTCATCCATTATTTCCAGCAGACCAAGGCCGACGTCACGGTGCCGATCTTCGCCGCCAGCCTGTTCCTCTGGCTGTTTGCCTACCGGCTGGTCGCCTGGTGGCGAGGCAGCGGCGAGCTGTCCACCCTGACGCTGCTGTTGATGAGCATCGCGGTGTCGCTGCTCACCTTCATCGGCGAAGCGGTCGGCATCGGCATCGCCTTTCACGTTTCGCCCATGCGCGTGCTCGACGTGGCGTTCGATTTTTCCGCCGGCATGCGGCCGGGCTGGCAAGTGCTGGCCGCGGGACTTGTGGTGGTGGCGATCGATTTCGTACGGGCGCGCTGGCCTAGCCGCGCGGCGCGCGTCGGCACCGTCGCGGCGGAGTGAATTCCCTTCAAATTTTCCGGCTGTCATAGGCCCAGTGCAAAAGCGCCTGGCGCTGGCGCGGGCGGCAAAAGACGTCGCCGGGCTCGCAGTTCTTCTGAATTTGCCGCACATGGCGGCGGATCGCCTTCCAGCGCCCGATCTGGCGCGCGTCCTCCTCCGGCATGCGGCGGCCCAGGTAATAGCGGCAATACCACTGGAACCAGCCGCGCGGGTCGTCCGGGTGGATCCAGCCTTTGCGCCGCCATTCCGACAGCGGCTGGCTGGCATCGACGCCGAAGAAATTGAGCGACGGGTCGCGGCCGCGCGGCGAGAGCTTGGCGCGGGCAAACCAGCTCTTGGGAAACTCGCGCGCGCAATCGGTCATGTATTTGCCGCCAAATACGCCGAGCCGCAGCATCTCGGCCGGCGTCAATTGCGGCCTGAATTCGGGATCGAAGCTGCGCCCAACGGGCGCGCTCAGCAGGTAGCGGTAGCCGCGCTGCATCTTGTCGCGGACGATGACGGTGCGTTTGCGCATGCCGACAGCCATGCCGCGCCGCTTGCGCCATGTCAAAGCCCGGTCACGCAAAAGCGCTAGCGTTTTGCCTCCGACTTTGGAGGCGCGCCATGTCGAAAATCGCCATCGTCGTCGGCAATCCGCAAACCGGCAGCTATTGCGAGGCGTTGGGCAAGGCCTATCAGCGCGGCGCCGAAAGCGGCGGCCACGAGGCCGAATTGTTTGCGCTCGCGCGTATGAAGTTCGACGCCATCCTGCGCGAAGGCTATCGGCGCGAGCAGCCGCTCGAGCCCGATCTGGTGGCCGCGCGGCAGGCCTTGCAGGCGAGCGATCACCTGGTGTTCGTATTCCCGCTCTGGTGCGGCGACATGCCGGCGATCATGAAGGGCTTCATCGAGCGCGTGCTGCAGCCCGACCTGCTGGCGATCCAGACCAGCCACGGCAAAGCGACCTGGAAAATCTTCAAGGGCAAATCGGCGCGCGTCATCATGACCATGGGCATGCCGGGCTGGTTCTACCGCTGGTACTACGGCGCGCACGCGCTCAAACTGCTCAAGCGCAACGTGCTGCATTTCACCGGGGTCTCGCCGGTGCGTTCGAACGTCTACGGCATGATCGAGGCGGTCGGCGATGAAAAGCGCAAAGAATGGCTGCTCGAGGTCGAGGCGCTCGGCCACCAGGCCCGGTAAATTCAGAGCTTGCTTGCGTTCGGCGACCGGCACGGGCTTGGGCAGCGCCGGCTTGAGATGGCCGGCGGCTTTGACGAACGGGTCCACCAGCTCGGCCTTCACCGTGTGCGCATTCTGGTGATCCGTGACGCCGAACACCAGCGGCTCGCGCTGCTTCGCCGGAATATAGAGCGTGCCGAACATCCAGTCCCACAGCGCTAGGCACGAGCCGTAATTCTTGTTGAAGTGTTTCGGATCGGCCGAGTGATGCACTTGATGGTGCGCCGGCGAAACGAAAACGCGCCCGAGCGCGCCGCGGAACGAAATCCACATATGCGTATGCTGCAGGTGGACATAGGCGTGGATGAACAGCACCAGAATTATGTTGGTGTCGGACAGCGCGTATTGATAAGCGGTATCGCCGAACATGTAATTGCCGAGGCCGTTGGCGACGGCCGTCGAGAAGGCGAGGATGTTGGCGAAGATCCAGCCGTAGATCGGATGGACGCGGAAATTGGTGAGCGGCGTGAGCACTTCCGCGGTGTGGTGCACTTTGTGGAATTCCCACAGCAGCGGCACCTTGTGGCTGAGCCAATGGTTGAACCAGTAGCCGAGCTCGTAGGCGAGGAACAGCATCACCGTGATGACCGACCGCGACACATAAACCGGCAGCGTCGATCGGCGTCACCGGACCGGCGAGCGCGACCAGGGCGGCGATGATGCCGTTCGAGATGAACTGGTAGGACAGGATCGCCCAGCCGAACAGCATGCTGAACATGAAGACGTTGAAGAACAGATAGCCGATGTCCGCTTGGTTCGAGGCGTGGGCGCAAGATGCGGCGCGGAAACAGCGCGCGCAGGATCGTGCGCAACCGAACGCGGCGGCCGCGCTTGTGCCGTTGCCAGACGAAATACAGCACCGAGACGATCAGCGCCGCGGCGAGCGACGTGAGCGAAAAATGCGAGCCGAGCGAGAACAGCAGCCTGTTCAACTGGCCGAAGAAAAATGCAATGCCGGCCGAGAAATCCAACGCGGCGCTCCTGACATAAGGCGACCGGCCCAATGTCTTACCGAAGGGTAAAGATTGCGTTAGGCGACGGCGCGGAAAGCGCGGCTAGCCCAGCAAATCCGACGTATTCCGGATGCTTGGCGATATAGGCGGAAACGAAGGGGCAGAGCGGCTTTACCGTCAAGCCCTTGCGCCCGCGCGATGTCGAGCAGCCCGCGCACCAGCGCGGAGCCGATGCCGCGGCCGTTGAGCTCTTTCGGCACTTCCGTGTGCAGAATGGTGATGGTGCCGCCGTCGCGCCTGTAATTGGAAAACGCCACATGGCCGTCGGCGTCGAGCTCGAAGCGGTGGCGTCCGGTGTTGTCGCGAACGTTATTGGACATGGTCACGATCCCTGCACAATCTTGCCGTAGCGATAACGTCGTTTGGAACCGTCTCCATTGCAAGGTGTCTCATGCCAGACCTCACGCTTTATCATGCCTCGCCGTCGCGCTCGTCCATCGTATTGTGGATGCTGGAGGAACTCGGCCAGCCCTACGACATCAAGCTCATCACGCTGTGCGCGGGCGAAAACATGAAGCCCGACTATCTCGCCATCAATCCGATGGGCAAGGTGCCGGCGCTCAAGCACGGCGACACCGTGATCACCGAGGCGGCGGCGATCTGCACTTATTTGGCCGACGAATTCCCCGACGCCAAACTGAACATTCCGATCGGCACGCCGCGCCGCGGCATCTATCTCAAATGGCTGTTCTTCGGACCGAGCTGCATCGAACCGGCGGTGATCGACCGCGCGGCGCCGCGCAAGGAAGAGGCGAGGCGCGGCATGCTCGGTTATGGCGATTTCGACAGCGTGATGAACGTGGTGGCGCAAGCGGTGGCGAAAGGGCCCTTGGCTGATGGGTGAGCAGTTCACCGCTGCCGATGTGATCATCGGCGCGCAAATTCGTTGGGGCATGATGTTCAAGATGATCCCGCCGCAGCAGGAATTTCTCGATTATGCCGCGCGCATCGCGGCGCGTCCGGCGGCGCAACGCGCGGAGGCGAAGGACAAGGAGTTGGGCGCGAAGGCGGCTTGATCCGCGGCCGCCGAATAGCGCGATTGTCGCCCGAGTGATTGTGTTGCAGCGCACAAGGCGGCCATTAACAACGCGGACCGCCGTCGGGCGGCGTGAACGATACGTATCGCCCCGTTCAGGGCGCATTCACATCGCACTTCCGATAGTGCGGCATCGTGGGCTTGTCCCGGGACGAGAGCGGAGGGCGGTGCCGCCGCTGGCCTCGGAACTCGATAACGCCCCAACCTCAAGGAGGCGATGAGATGCTGAAGAAGATTTCCCTGGTTCTTTCCGTCCTGGCCACGTTCGGGTTCGCTGTCGCGATCTCGTCGCCGGCGGACGCCAAGCCAGTCAACAAGACGGTTCATGTCAACAAGACGGTCAATGTCCACCGCAATGTTCGCGTAAACCGTACGGTCAACGTGAACCGGAACATTCGCGTCAACAAGACCGTCAGTGGCCGCCGCAACTTCGTCGTCGGGCGCAGCTATGGCGGCCACATCTGGTACGGCCACAACCGTCACCGCTGGCACGGCCGCTGGTACGACTACGGCGTCGGCCCGTGCTGGATCAATGTCGACGGCGAATGGTTCTGGAACATCCTGGCGTGCCCGATCTGACGATCTGAAGATCCGAAGACCGGCACAAGCCGCAAAGCGTTCAACGCCCAGACCGGCAGCCGCCGGTCTGGGCGTTCGTTTGCGCCGATGCCGGTGCTTGCTATGTTCCGCCGGCGCCGGATTCGCCTGGAACGGAAGGAAGGACCTTGATGAAACAGCTTTGCACCGTGCTCGGCATCGCCTTGCTCGTTATCGCCGGAATCTATTTCGTGACGCCTGCCGATTCATTGCCGAGTTTCTTCCTTGGGCACGAGGCGGGCGTAACGCGCGTGCACGTCAAGCACGGCCTGGTGTCGGGGGCGGCGGGCGTGGTGCTGATGGCGGCCGGATGGTGGCTAGGGCGGCGAGGCTAGCGGCGCGGCGCGGGTTTTGGCGCGGCGCCGGTCGCCAGGATCGTCATAAGCGACATCGGATTGTTCTGCTGCGAAACCGGCTGACCCTGCAGCGGCGGCCACGGATACATGCGGAACCACTGGCGGTCGGCGCCGTCGCAGGTCTGGATGGTCAGCGGCGCGCCGTCGGCGCCTTTCTCGTCGGCGATGCTCAGGCAGAGCTCGCTGCTCGGGCTGCCGCCGCCGACAATGTTGAACGCCTCCAGCCAGCTTTCGTTGCTGTGGTTGGGGTACCATTTTTGATGCGGCGTCTTGTTGCAATACCACAGGCCGACCGGATCGCCGGCTTTGGTCTTGCCTTCGCCGGCGCGAAACGCATCCACGCACAGGCCGCGGAATTTGATTTCGAAGGTGACGACGTTCCAGTCGAAGATCTGCTGCGGAGCTTTTTTGACAAGCGCGCATTTGCAGGCGCGCGCCCGGCAGCAGATAGGTCTCGTCGTCGGGGGCGGTGAGGCAGTTCTGGCCGAGGATCAGAATGGTGTGGAAGGAGCCCTTGACCACGGGCTCGCCGGCCGCCGCCAGCGACGAAAACAAGGAGCCAAGCAATACGCCTAAAATGAACCGGCGGATAAACATGGGCACGAACTCCTTGCCCGCGTCCCAGCATGCGGCCGGTCGTTGTCTCATCGACCCAGGCGGCGGGAAGCTTTCCGTTCATAGCCAGGCTGGCACAAAACCATTGAAAAGCCCGGTTGCGGATGTGGACAATTTTAAGCAAATCGAATGTTGTCGGTGCGGCGCCAACGGGTAGGGCGAACGAGGGGTGATCATGCACGCGCTGTTTTCGCCGTCGGCGCTGTCGCTGCTGGCGGTCAATCTCGGCGTCATCGTTTTCGCCGTCCGGGACGAATGGTCGCTCACCACGATCCTGGCGAGCTACCTGCTGCAGAGCGTCATCATCGGCATTTTCCAGGCGAAGAAAATGGCCGACCTGAAAGTCTTCAGCACCGACGGGCTCAAGATCAACAGCCATTCGGTCGATCCGACGCCGGCGACGCAGCACATGGTCGTCGGTTTCTTTCTGCTGCACTATGGATTTTTCCACGCCGCCTATGCCGCGTTCATTTTGAGCGAGGGCAGGCCGGATTGGCCGGAGGTGCTGCTGTCGGGGCTGGCCTTTTTCGCCAACCATCTTTTTTCCTATTTCATGAACCGCAACAGCGCGGCCAAGCGCCTGCCGAACATCGGCAGCATGATGTTCTTCCCTTACGTGCGCATCATCCCGATGCATGTGTTCATCGTGGCCGGCGCCTTCACCTCGGGGCCGCATTTCGCCCTGGTGTTCTTTCTGATCCTCAAGACGCTGGCCGACGAGGCGATGCACGCTATCGAGCACTATAGCGATACGACCGTCGGCTGAGACGCGTGGCGCGCGTGCGCTTGCCTGCCGCGCTGTCGACGCGCGCGATCCACGCTTCGGCGGCGGCGACTTCGTCGGGCAGGTCCTCGCGCAGTTCGTCGTAGCTCACGCCGGCGCGCAGGCCTTCGAGCATGGCCTTGACGCCGTCGCGCGCGTCCTCCGGCACCAGCGGCGCACAGCGCTTGAGGCACTGGCGCGGATCGTGCTTGCAGGCGCGGCCGCGGCGGCAGGCCGCTTTGGCGCAAAGGCCCCACAGGCCGATCATGTTCGCCATCCAGCGCAAGGCCGGGACGAGGGCGGGGTCGTGGAGGTCGAGATTTTCGTCGGTCATTTCAATCATGCGGGCAACTCCTTCGTTCTCGCGGCGCGGATGCGCCCGAGGTCTTGTCGAGGTGGCCCCCGCCAAAAAGGCGAGGGGGACGGCGCGCCAAGGGGCGCGTCCAATCCGTTATGTGCACGCAGGCTTTTTGGCCCGCGTGGCGCCTCTCGGCGCGCCGTCGCGGCGTCTTTGCGGCGCCGGGCCGCGCTTTCTGACCGGCATTGGCGCTCGCCGTCAGCGAGCTCCTCGCGGGCGGCCTCTCGGCCCCCGGGCGGAGCCCCGGCGCCGCCCGGGAGCGCGGCCTGCGAAGCCGCGCCCGCGGGCGCCGGCCCGATCCCCACGAACGGTGCAACCGGTTCGCGTCCCCTCACGGGGTCGGGCGATGAGGATTATATGCCTAGTTTGGAAGGTGGGGATAAGGTCTCACGAGAATGTGATTATAGTCCTAGAACCCGGCCTGCGGGAGCAGGCGGCCGGTGCTTTCGCCGCAATCCCGCGCTAGAGAAGGCGGCAGATTGCCTGTCCCAAGCTTGCGAGGCCGACCATGTCGATTGCCGCCCGGATTTTGCCGATCATTGCCGCGCTGGCGAGCGCGGGATGGACCGCGCCGCCCGCGCTGCCGGGCGGGCTCAGCGCCGAACCGGTGGCGATGCACGGGTTGCAAGGCCCGCCGGACGTGCGGCGGTTCTATGTCTGCCGCGTGCTGCCGCAGGATGGCGGCGGCTTCTGCACCTCGCCGCCCTATGCGCCGATCGGCAAAAGCTGCACCTGCGACGGCCCGCACGGGCCAAGGCAAGGTGTGGTGGAGCGCAAGTGAGGGGAAGCGGCGGACGCGGCGTGAAGCTGAAGGCCGGGCGCCAAGGATTGCTTCATGAAAGCCGCCACCGAAATTCGAATCCTCGCCTTTGCATCGGCCAAAGCATGGCAGCAATGGCTCGTGAAGCATCACAAGACGTCGAATGGAATCTGGCTGCGGCTGTTCAAAAAAACGTCGGCCACGCCTTCCGTCAGTTACGCCGAAGCGCTCGACGCGGCGCTGTGTTACGGCTGGATTGACGGGCAACTCAAAAGTCATGACGCGCAGTCGTGGCTGCGCAAGTTCACGCCGCGCCGCGCCAAAAGCATCTGGTCGAAGAAAAACCTCGAACACGTTGCGCGTTTGACCAAGGCCGGCAAGATGAAAGCCGCCGGGTTGCAGGCCGTTGCGGCCGCGAAGGCGGACGGCCGTCTGAGGGTTGCCTATGACGCGCCGGGCAAGTCGGAACCGCCGAAGGACTTCCTGACGGTGCTTTCAAGGAACGCGAAGGCCAAGGCGTTCTTCGCCACGCTCAACCGTGCCAACGTCTATGCGATCACGTTTCGATTGCAGACAGCGAAAAAGCCGGAGACGCGCGAGAAACGGATGAAGGCGATTTTGGAGATGTTGGAGAGGGGAGAAAAGTTTCATTGACGAGGGAGGGCGCTGCGCTCGCTCTCCTGGCGGATTACGCCTCGCTAATCCGCCCTACGGGCTACGGGCTAGAATGGAATTTCGTCGTCTTGCGTAGTCTTGCATTTTTTCCTCGGTGCTTTCTCTTCCGGCTCTATGAGCCTAGGCCAGCTAGATTCCATTCTAAATCGTCGAGAACCAAGTCGGTGCAAGTGGGGAACAAGACCCTCACCCCAGGCAAAGGGCTTTGTTCCGCTAAAGCCAAAACTGCCCCGCAGTTCGCCGTTTGCATTGTAGGCATCTACTAAGTCATCGATTTGCTATGTGCTCAAATGCTGAATGTTGGGTAGAACCAAGGAGAGTAGATTACCAGTATCGAAACTTGGGCAAATGCGCAGCGCGCGAATGTAGGCGGAAATCATGCGCTCTTGATTTGTCAGCAGTTTGACTATGTCTTGAGCGGCGTCATCCCAATCGCTCGAAAGGCCCTGAAATTTTCCTGAGAAGCCATATGGATTGCGCCCCAATCGAACCGCGATGATTGGCACACCCCGAGCGAGTGCATAGCCAACTTCTTGATCGGTCCAATCGCTATCGTGAAATTGATCGGTCATTAGCGCTACAAAAGCATCCATCGTTGCTAGCGCATTTTCGATTTCATCCTGCCATTCTTTCGTCGGATGAATATCGTCGTGCGCGACAAATGCGGAGGCGCCAAATAAATGAAGCCGCATCTTAAGTGCAGCTGTCTCACGTTTCACTTCGGACTTGTGACTCAAGAATATTCGAAAGCTATCATCTTGCCATACGCGTTTCACCGCTTCTCGAGAAACAGTGCGATTTGCCGGTAGAAGCAGACCCGAATCTTTTCGCCATTCACCGTCATCGCTGAATTCCATTTCTATAAAGACTTGCTCGATAAATTCATTTTGAACATTGTGAAGATTATTTAGATCCTGTGCAATTTCCTTTTGAATTTGATCGCGTTCTTTTGCGATCGGCATAAACAGAGCGTCAGGAATTGTAAGGTAAAGTGCGTGCCCATAAGTGCCCCCATTCCAATTGTCGAAGCTCCAGCCTTCGACAACGCGGATTTGTGCGTTGACGATTATCTGCTGCAGTTCGCGTTTCCCGTCTTGAGCGTATAATTTGGAGAGCGCAGCAAGATACCGCTCAATGTCGGCTGAAAGTTCATGTTTTGGATTTTCAGCCAAAGTCCTCACTCCGCCGCCTGCTGCCCCTTCTTCCGCTTGCTCTCCCTTCCCCAACACCGGCTTCAAAAACTGCCCGGTGTAGCTGCGCGCCACCTTCGCAATATCCTCCGGCGTGCCTTGCGCGACGATCTCGCCGCCGCCGTCGCCGCCTTCGGGGCCGAGGTCGATGATCCAGTCGGCGGTCTTGATCACTTCCAGATTGTGCTCGATCACCACCACCGAATTGCCGGTCTCCACCAGCTCGTGCAGCACGTCGAGGAGCTTCGCCACGTCGTGGAAGTGCAGGCCGGTGGTCGGCTCGTCGAGAATATAGAGCGTGCGGCCGGTGGCGCGCTTCGACAGCTCCTTGGCGAGCTTGACGCGCTGCGCCTCGCCGCCCGACAGCGTGGTGGCCTGCTGGCCGACATGGATGTAGTCGAGGCCGACGCGGTGCAGCAGCGCCAGCACGTCGCGCACGCGCGGCACCGCCTTGAAGAATTCCAGCGCCTCTTCCACCGTCATGTCGAGCACGTCGGCGATCGACTTGCCCTTGAACAGCACCTCGAGCGTCTCGCGGTTGTAGCGCTTGCCCTTGCAGACGTCGCAGGTGACGTAGACGTCGGGCAGAAAGTGCATCTCGATCTTGATGACGCCGTCGCCCTGGCAGGCCTCGCAGCGGCCGCCCTTGACGTTGAAGGAGAAGCGGCCGGGCTCGTAGCCGCGCGCCTTGGATTCGGGCAGCGCGGCGAACCACTCGCGGATCGGCGTGAAGGCGCCGGTGTAGGTCGCCGGGTTGGAGCGCGGCGTGCGGCCGATCGGCGACTGGTCGATGTCGATGATCTTGTCGATGTGCTCGAGGCCCTCGATGCGGTCGTGCGGCGCGGGGGCGAGCGAGGCGCCGTTCAACTTGCGCGCCACGGCGTTGTACAGCGTGTCGATCAACAGCGTCGACTTGCCGCCGCCGGAGACGCCGGTGACGCAGGTGAACAGGCCGAGCGGGATTTCGGCGGTGATGTTCTTCAGGTTGTTGCCGCGGGCGTTGACGATCTTCAGCGCGCGGCGCGAGCGGGCTTTGCGCTCCGGCACCGGCACGCTGAGTTCGCCGGAAAGATATTTGCCGGTCCAGGAGCGCGGCGCGGCGATGATATCGTCCACCGTGCCTTCGGCGACGATGTGGCCGCCATGGATGCCGGCGCCGGGGCCGATGTCGAGCACGTAATCGGCGGTGCGGATGGCGTCCTCGTCGTGCTCGACGACAATGACGGTGTTGCCGAGGTCGCGCAGGCGTTTCAATGTTTCGAGCAGGCGCGCGTTGTCGCGCTGGTGCAGGCCGATCGAGGGCTCGTCCAGCACATAGAGCACGCCGGTGAGGCCCGAGCCGATCTGCGAGGCCAGCCGAATGCGCTGGCTTTCGCCGCCGGACAATGTGCCCGACGCGCGCGCCAGCGTCAGATAATCGAGGCCGACGTCGACCAGGAATTTCAGCCGTTCGCGGATTTCCTTGAGCACGCGCACGCCGATTTCGTTCTGCTGCGCATTGAGCTGTTTCGGAATTTCCGTGAACCATTCGCCGGCGCGCCGCACCGACAGCTCGGCGACTTCGGAGATATTCTTGCCGGCGATCTTGACGCAGAGCGCCTCGGGCTTGAGCCGCGCGCCGGCACAGGCGGCGCAGGGCACATCGGTGAAATATTTGATGCAGGTCCTCGCGCGCCCATTCCGATTCAGTTTCCTTGAAGCGGCGTTCGAGATTGGTGATGACGCCCTCGAACGGCTTTTTCGTCGTGTAGCCGCGCAGGCCGTCGTCATAGACGAATTTGATTTCGTCCTCGCCGGAGCCGTAGAGGATGGCGTCCTGCACCTTCTTCGGCAGGTCTTTCCATTTGGTGTCGAGCGTGAAGCGGAAGTGCTTGGCCAGCGCGTCGAGCGTCTGGATGTAATACGGCGACGACGATTTCGCCCACGGCGCGATGGCGCCTTTCTTCAGCGTGGCGTCGGGATCGGGGATGACCAGGCTGGCGTCGATGTGCTGCTCCAGCCCAAGCCCGCCGCATTCCGGGCAGGCGCCGAACGGATTGTTGAACGAGAACAGCCGCGGCTCGATCTCCGGAATGGTGAAGCCGGACACCGGGCAGGCGAATTTCTCGGAGAAGATCAGCCGCTCGGCATTGGCGTTGCGGCCGCGGTTGGCGGCGGCGCCCGACGCCTTGCTGTCGGCGAGTTCGACCACGGCGAGGCCGTCGGCGAGCTTGAGGCACTGCTCGAGCGAATCCGCCAGCCGCGTGCCGATGTCGCTCTTCACCACCAGGCGGTCGACCACCACGTCGATGTCGTGGGTGAATTTCTTGTCGAGCGGCTTGACGTCGGCGATCTCGTAGAAGGCGCCGTCGATCTTGACGCGCTGGTAGCCCTTGCGCAGGAAGTCGGCGAGTTCCTTTTTGTATTCGCCCTTGCGGCCGCGCACCACCGGCGCCAGCACGTAAATGCGCGTGCCGTCCGGCAGCGCCAGCACGCGGTCGACCATCTGCGACACGGTCTGGCTTTCGATCGGCAGGCCGGTGGCAGGCGAATAGGGCACGCCGACGCGCGCCCACAACAGGCGCATGTAATCGTAGATCTCGGTGACGGTGCCGACGGTGGAGCGCGGGTTCTTCGAGGTGGTCTTCTGCTCGATCGAGATCGCCGGCGACAGGCCGTCGATCTGGTCGACGTCCGGCTTCTGCATCATCTCGAGGAACTGGCGGGCGTAGGCCGACAGGCTCTCGACGTAGCGGCGCTGGCCCTCGGCATAGATGGTGTCGAAGGCGAGCGACGACTTGCCCGAGCCGGACAGGCCGGTGAACACCACCAGCTCATCGCGCGGGAATGGCGACGTCGACGTTCTTGAGGTTATGCTCGCGCGCGCCGCGGATCGAAATCACACGGGGATCGTGGCGGGCGGGTCGTTCGGGACGGTCGGCCATGGGAGCTAAACTTGGAACCTGAGCAAACACATCCACGCGCGGCGCCGCGGATTGCGGGTCACTGGGGTGCGTAGCCGGAACGTAGTGAGAACGGGCCGCTTTTGCCAGTGCGGCCGGGCCGCGGTTGAAAACTATCCGCAGCAAAGCAAAAGGGCCGGCGCAAAGGCCGGCCCTGCTCAGGTTTTCGAAGCCGCCGCGGCTAGAAGTGGTAGTTCACGCCCGCGCGCACGATGCTGGTCTTCAAGGTGACGTCGGTGTCGAGACCGCAGGTAGCCGCGCTGCAGGTCGCTTTGCCGAGATCGGCATAGAGATATTCGACCTTGGCCGACCAGGCGCCCATGAAGGCGTATTCGAGGCCCGCGCCGGCGGTCCAGCCGATCTTGGTCGCGGTTTCCGATCCGAAGCCGAGCGACGTCATTTTGACGTCGCCGAACGCCGCGCCGCCGGTGATGTAGGGCAGCAGGCGATCCATGGCGTAGCCGACACGGCCACGCGCCGTCCCGAGCCAATCGTTTTTCGTTTCGCAGCAGGCGGTGGCGTCGGTGCCCTTCATCCAGCTGTAGTCGATGTCGGCTTCCACGCCCCAGACCCAAAGGCCGGTCTGCAGGCTGTAGCCGATCGTGCCGCCGGCCTGCGCGCCTTTGACGTCGAAATTGCCGGTGGTGCCGCCGGCATCCGTCCAATTCGACGTGCCGAAGCCGTAGCCGCCGTTGAGGCCGACGTAGACGCCGGTCCAATTGAACGACGCGGCGTAAGCGGGGGCTTTCAAGAAGCTCGGCCGCGGCATGTCGGCGGCAAACGATGGCGAGGCCACCATGGCTGCCAACAGGCCGGCGCAGGCCGCGAGAGTGAAGCGCTTCATGTGTTGTTCTCCAATTGATGTCGCTGGCGCGCCTCTACACAGGCCGCGGAAGGCATGCGGTTGTTGATGAATTGAGCTGTGCTCATTACGCGACAGAACGTCGGGATTTATGAGCTGAAACAAATGTCTAAATGGTTAATAAAGGTTACCGCCGGCTCTCGAAAAGCGGCTGGCGGATGGCCTTTTGCCGGAAGGAACGCCTGCGCCTCGCCAACAAAAACGCGATCGTCCTTGGTGCCGGGCAGGGGCCGGCCACTGGCATGCGCTTGCTGGCGGAGTGGAGAAGTGGTAAGAACAAAGAGGGAACGGTGCCGCGATGTGCGTTTTTGCGGGGACAAGTGCGGGCGCGGCGCGCAGCAGCCGCGAACCTCGGGTCAGGCCGGGGTAGTGTGACCGGAAAGGTAGGAGAGAACGATGGCAGGTAGCGTCAACAAAGTCATTCTGATCGGGAATCTGGGCGCCGATCCGGAAATTCGCCGCACCCAGGACGGCCGTCCGATCGCGAATTTGCGGGTGGCTACCTCGGAAAGCTGGCGCGACAAGACCACCGGCGAGCGCAAGGAAAAGACCGAGTGGCACCGCGTGGTCATCTTCAACGAAGGCCTGTGCAAGATCGTCGAGCAATATCTCAAGAAGGGCTCGAAGGTTTATCTGGAAGGTGCGTTGCAGACGCGCAAATGGACGGACAAGGACGGTCACGAGCGCTACTCGACCGAGGTGGTGCTGCAGGGCTTCAATTCGCAGCTCACCATGCTCGACACGCGCAGCGGCGGCGGCAGCAGCATGGACGCGGGCGACGATTTCGGCTCGAGCGGCCCGAGCGCCTCGCGCGAACGCAAGCCGGCGCTGGCAGGCGCCGGCAAATCGTCCGACATGGACGACGAGATTCCGTTCTGAGCGGAAATTGTGACGCGTGTCCCGGATGCGGTGCAGCGCGCAGCGAAGCGTAGCGGTGCGCCGCTGATCCGGGACCCAGCTTGATTTCGAATTAATCGGGGTCCCGGGTCTGCGGCGCATCATTTCGTGCTGCGCCGCGCCCGGGACGCGCATTTTGAGTCGCTTTACCCCGCCAACGCCGCGCGCACGCCGTCGATAACGAATTGCACGGCGAGCGCGGCCAACAGCACGCCGAGCAGGCGCGACAACACCACATTGGCGGTGGTGCCGAGCAGCCGCGCGATGCGCGCGGCGAGCGTAAACACGACAAAGCAAAGCATCATCACGGCGGCGATGACGCCGAGCAGCACGCCGAGATGCAGCGCATCGCCGCCGGCGCGGCCGGCGAGCAGCACGGTGGCGGTGATCGCGCCCGGTCCCGCCATCAGCGGAATGGCGAGCGGGAAGGCGGCGACGTTGCGCACGTGCTCCTCGATCGCTTCCTCCGCCTGTTTCGATTGCCGCACGATGCGCACGCCGAACACCATTTCGGACGCGATCGAGAACAGCAGCAGGCCGCCGGCAATGCGGAAGGCCGGCAGCGAGATCGACAGCGTGCGCAGCAGCCAGTCGCCGATCAAGGCGCTGCCGGCGAGGATCGCCGCCGCAATCAAACAAGCGCGCAGCGCCACCGCGCGGCGCGAGCGATCCGGCAGGCCGTGCGTGATCGCCACGAAGCTCGGCACCAGGCCGAGCGGATCGACCACGACGGTGAGCGTGACCAAAGCGGAGATGAGGAACTCTACCGGCATGCGCTTGGCCTGATCGCCACGTCCGTTGCGGCTTCTTCGGATGATATTGTCGCCAGCGGGTTACCGCCATTCAGACAAAACAATTCGCTGACGACGCTGCGCGTCGTTTGAACCGCGGCGAAAAATTATCACGCCGCGGTAGCTAACAACCAGCCACGCGCCAGCATGATACCAAAATGCGGCGGCCGGCCGCTCTGTTTAGAAGCGATTAAGCATAAACCGCAAGCCTCGCACTGGGAAAACTTAGCGAATGGGGGTTCGCGGTGCGCCACTTGCTACGCAAATTGCTGTCCGCGTGGCCGGCATTCATTCTGCTGCTGGTGTTGATGAGTAACGGCGCGGCGCGAGCCCAGATCGTCATGACGCCCGCGAGCCTGCCGCCGGGCACCGTCGGTGTCGCGTACAATCAGGCTGTGCTCGCCAACGACAGTGACCCTGACGATAGCAGCGGGCCGCTCGATAACGACGACATTTTCACTTACACGGTGACGGCCGGCGCGTTGCCGCCCGGTCTGTCGCTCAATTTTTCCAACGGTATTCTCAGCGGCACTCCCACCGCCGGCGGGACTTACGGTTTCACCGTGACGGCGACCGACCTCAACGGCGCGACCGGCACGCATGACTACACGATCGTCGTCGGCACCAATTCGCTGACCTTGGCGCCCGCCAGTCTGCCCAATGCCACCCACGGCGCCGTTTACAATCAGACCGTCACGGCGAACGGCGGGACCGGTCCTTACACCTATTCGGTGGCTGCCGGTTCGCTGCCGGCAGGGCTGTCGCTCAACCCAAACACCGGGGCGATCACCGGCATTCCGACCGGAAGCGGTGCATCGAGTTTCACCATTCAGGCGGTCGACACGGCCGGCAATATCGGGACGCAAGCCTACACGGTGAATGTCGGCACCGTTTCGCTGACCGTCAATCCGGCCAGCCTGCCGAACGGCACGCAGGGCACGGCCTACAGTCAGACGGTGAGCGCGAGCGGCGGCACCGGTCCGTACACTTTCTCGCTGATATCCGGCGCGTTGCCGGCCGGCTTGTCGCTCGACGCCAGTACCGGCGTGATCAGCGGCACGCCGACCACGCTTGGCCAATCGATCTTCACCATTCAGGCCGTCGACAGCACCGGTGATGCCGGCAGCCGCGCCTATGCGGTGACGATCGGCGGCGCCGCCACCCTCACGGTCAATCCGGCCAGCCTGGCGAACGGCACGCAGGGCACGGCTTACAGCCAGGCGGTAAGCGCGAGCGGCGGCACCGGGCCTTATACATTTGCGGTAACGGCGGGTACGCTGCCGGCGGGACTGTCGCTCGATGCCAGTACCGGCATCATCAGCGGCACGCCGACCGGCAGCGGCGTAGCGAGCTTCACCATCGGCGCCACGGATTCCCTCGGCGGCACCGGCAGTCGGGCATACAGCGTCAACATCGGCACAGCATCGCTCGCGGTAAATCCGGTGAGCGTGCCGGCCGCAACGCAGGGCGCGCCTTACAGCCAGACGCTGAGCGCGAGCGGCGGCATCGGTCCGTACACGTTCTCGCTATTGTCCGGCGCGCTGCCGGCCGGCCTCACGCTCAGCAGCGCCGGTGTGATCAGCGGCACGCCGACCGCCGGCGGCACGGCGATATTCACCGTTCAGGCAGTGGATTCGCTCGGCAACGTAGGCACGCGCACGTACACATTGAACACGGGTACCGTTTCGCTGACGGTCAATCCGGCGAACCTGCCGGCGCCGGTCAATGGGCATATTTACCGCCAGACCGTCATCGCCAGCGGCGGCACCGCGCCCTACACCTATGCGATCGGCGCTGGCGCGCTGCCGCCGGGGCTGACGCTCGATCCCGCGACCGGCGTCATCAGCGGCACGCCGACCGGCAGCGGCACGTTTACGTTCACGGTCGTAGCGACCGACGCGAACGGCGACACCGGCAGCCGGACCTACACCTTCCGCAGCCGTGCCGATCCCGCGCTCGATGCCGAAGTGCAGGGATTGATCTCGGCGCAGGTGGCGACCGCGCAACGGTTTGCCAATACCCAGATCGACAATGTCTCGCGTCATCTTGAGGGCCTGCATGATGAGTTCGCGCCGTGCTCGGTCAAATTCGCCGTTGCGCCGCCGCGCGAGCATGGCGGCCAGCGCATCGGCGCGGCTGCTCCGAATTACGCCGATCCGAACGCGCTCTATTCGCCCTATGCAAATTATGGGGCCGCCGCGCCGCCGCAAGACCGGCGCCGCCGACCCGCCAAGCAAAACTGTCCGCTCGACTGGGCGACGTCGCTGGCGTTCTGGACCGCGGGCACGTTCCAATTCGGATCGATGACGCCGGGCGGCCTTGTCACTGGCAATCATTTCGCCACCTCGGGCCTGACGGCGGGCGTCGACGTGCGCATGACGGATCATCTGATTGCGGGCGCCGCGCTCGGCTTCGGCGCCGACCGCAGCGATATCGGCGCGAACGGCTCGCGCAGCGACGCGACCAGCTACAACGGCATGCTGTATGCGAGCCTGCGCCCGTTCGATCCGTTGTTTGTCGATGCCGCGCTTGGCTACGGCATGCTCGGCTACGACAATCGGCGTTGGGTGAGTGACGACAGCACGATCGTGTCCGGCACGCGGCAGGGCTCCTATTGGTTCGGCGCGATGACGGCGAGTCTGGAACTGGGCCACGACCGGTTTAAGTTCGCGCCTTATGCGCGCGGCGACTTCACCTCGGCCACGCTCGGCAGCTATTCCGAACAGGGCGCCAGCGCCGAACTGCTCAGCTACGACCGGATGCGTTTCGACGCCGTAGCCGCGACGGTCGGGCTGCGCGGCTCAGTCGACGTGCCGACCGACTTCGGCATGGTGACGCCGATGGCGCGGCTTGAATACCGGCAGGCCAGCCAGAGCGCCTATAGCCAATCGCTGTTCTATAGCGACCTCGGCGCTGGCACGGCGTCCGCCTTCAGTCAGCCGGCCGGCAGCTACGGCACGACCACCGGCAGCGTCGGCTTGCGCGCGCGGGCGGACGGAGGGCTTGCGCTCGAGCTGGAATATGGCCTGTCGCGCGGCACCGCCGCGCTGCAGGCGCAGTCGATTCGCGCCGCCTTGCGCGTGCCGTTTTGAGGGCGGCCGAGGCGGCCCAGTCGTAGGAGTTAAATATCTGAAATATCGACATAAATAAGCCTGTATCGGGCGCGATTTCAGGTGGCCTTGCGGGAATGAATCGGCTAAGAAAATTGGTCCGCTAAAACACGCGCGAGAAGCCATCTTTGTCCGAACCTGAAAACCCGAAATCGGGGGACGGAAGTCCCTCCGACGTCCGCCCCATCTCGATCACCGAGGAGATGAAGCGCTCGTATCTCGATTACGCCATGAGCGTGATCGTGTCGCGGGCGTTGCCGGACGTGCGCGACGGCCTGAAGCCGGTGCACCGCCGCATCCTCTATTCGATGAACGAGCAGGGCCACACGCCCGACAAGAAATACGTCAAATCGGCGCGCGTGGTCGGCGACGTGATGGGCAAATATCACCCGCACGGCGACCAGGCGATCTACGACGCGCTGGTGCGCATGGCGCAGGATTTCTCCATGCGCCTGCAACTGATCGACGGGCAGGGCAATTTCGGCTCGGTCGACGGCGATCCGGCGGCGGCCATGCGCTATACCGAATGCCGGCTCGACAAGGCGGCGATGGCGCTGCTCGACGACATCGACAAGGACACCGTCGACTTCCAGGCCAATTACGACGGCAACGAGCACGAGCCGGTGGTGCTGCCGGCGCGCTTTCCCAATCTTCTGGTCAACGGCGCCGGCGGCATCGCCGTCGGCATGGCGACCAATATTCCGCCGCACAATCTCGGCGAACTGATCGACGCCTGCACCGCATTGATCGGCGATCCGGCGTTGAGCATCGACGACCTCAACGGCATCGTATTGGGCCCGGATTTCCCGACCGGCGGCATCATCCTCGGCAAGGCCGGCATCCGCAGCGCCTATCTCACCGGCCGCGGCTCCATCGTGATGCGCGGCAAGGTCGCCTTCGAGACCATCCGCAAAGAACGCGAAGCGATCATCATCAGCGAAATTCCCTATCAGGTGAACAAGGCCTCGATGGTCGAGCGCATCGCCGAGCTGGTGCGCGAAAAGAAGATCGACGGCATTTCCGACCTGCGCGACGAGTCGGACCGCGACGGCTACCGCGTGGTGATCGAACTCAAGCGCGACGCCGAGCGCGACGTCGTGCTCAACCAGCTCTACCGTTTCACGCCGCTGCAGTCCTCGTTCGGCGCCAATATGGTGGCGCTCGACGGCGGCCGCCCGCTGCTGATGAACTTGAAGGATCTGCTCACCGCCTTCATCGCCTTCCGCGAAGAGGTTGTGTCGCGGCGCACCAAGTTTCTGCTCGGCAAGGCGCGCGACCGCGCCCATATTTTGGTCGGTCTCGCCATCGCGGTCGCCAATATCGACGAGGTGATCAAGCTGATCCGCGCCTCGAAGGACGCCAACGAAGCGCGCGAGGCCTTGATGGCGCGCGAATGGCCGGCGACCACGGCGGCGACGCTGATCGAATTGATCGACGATCCGCGCCACAAAGTGTCGTCCAAGGGCACGGCGCGGCTGTCGATCGAGCAGGCGAAAGCGATCCTCGATCTGCGCCTGCAGCGGCTCACCGCGCTCGGCCGCGACGAGATCAAGGCCGAACTCGACAAGCTCGCCATCGAGATCGCCGACTATCTCGAGATCCTGCGCTCGCGCGTGCGCATCCAGACCATCATCAAGGAAGAGCTGGCGAAGGTGAAGGCGGAATTCGCCACGCCGCGCCGCACGGTGATCGCCGAGCAGGAGGCCGAGGTCGAGGATGAGGACCTGATCCAGCGCGAGGACATGGTCGTCACCGTCTCGCACCTCGGCTACATCAAGCGCGTGCCGCTCTCGACCTATCGTGCGCAGAAGCGCGGCGGCAAAGGCCGCGGCGGTATGCAGGTGCGCGAGGAGGATTTCGTCTCGCGCCTTTTCGTCGCCAATACGCATACGCCGGTGCTGTTCTTCTCGTCGGCCGGGCAAGTTTATAAGGAAAAAGTCTGGCGGCTGCCGCTGGCGGCGCCGCAGGCGCGCGGCAAGGCGCTGATCAACATCCTGCCGCTCGATCCGGGCGAGACCATTTCCAGCCTGATGCCGCTGCCCGAGGACGAAAAGACCTGGGGCGATTACGACGTCATGTTCGCCACCACCAAGGGCACCGTGCGCCGCAACAAGCTTTCCGACTTTGTCGAGGTGCGGCGCTCCGGCATCATCGCCATGAAGCTGTCGCCGGGAGAGGCGATCGTCGACGTCGCTATCTGCACCGAAAAGGACGACGTGCTGCTCACCTCGGCCGGCGGCCAGTGCATCCGCTTTCCGGTGTCCGACAAGCGCGGCGATATCGAACACGGCGTGCGCGTCTTCACCGGCCGCACCTCGATGGGCGTGCGCGGTATTGCCCTCGACAAGGACGACAAGGTGATTTCCATGTCGATCCTGCGCCACGTCGACGCGACGTCGGACGAGCGGGCGGCCTATCTCAAGCGCGCCAGCGCGATCCGGCGCGGCACCGGCGCCGAAGTCGAGGCGGCGCCGTCGGAGGTCGAAGAGGCGCCGGAGAGCGCCGACAGCGCCAACATCGAACTCGGCGAACAGCGTTACGTCGAGCTTTCGGAAGCCGAGCAGTTCGTGCTGACGCTGTCGGAGCGCGGCTACGGCAAGCGCTCCTCGTCCTACGAGTACCGCATCACCGGCCGCGGCGGCAAAGGCATCGTCGCCATGGACATCTGGGAGAAGGTCGACGGCAAGTTCCAGATTAAGCAGAAGATCGGTCGCCTGGTGGCCTCGTTCCCGATTGAAGAGGACGACCAGGTCATGCTGGTCACCGACCAAGGCAAGCTGATCCGCACGCCGGTTTCCGGCATCCGTATCGCCGGACGCTCGACGCAAGGCGTGATCGTGCTCAACACCGCCGAGGACGAGCATGTCGTGTCGGTCGAGCGGCTCTCCGAGGAAGAGGACGAGTAGGCTTTATCTGTCATGCCCGCGAAAGCGGGCATCCAGGTACCCCGGTCTGGACATCAGCGAAAGGACAGGGATTACTGGATCGTCCGGCTGCGCGGATGACGACACCGGTGCCCCATGAACTACCAGCTCTTCTCCGCCTTCCTGCTGATCACCTTCGTGCTGGTTATCGTGCCGGGCCCGATTGTGACGCTGGTGATCGCGACCGGCGCCACCAACGGAACCCGGCCGGCGCTGATCACGGTCGCCGGCAGCACCGCCGGCAACGCGCTGCTGATCAGCGCCATCGCGCTGGGCTTAAGCATCGTCATCCAATACGCGGCGGTGATTTTCGAATATCTGCGCTGGATCGGCGCGGCCTATCTGGTCTGGCTCGGCATCCAGGCCTGGCGGCATTCGGGCGCGGCCGCGGCGCTGGCGCCGCCGCGCGGGCATGTCTATTTCCGCCGCGGCTTTCTGGCGGCGATCTCCAATCCGAAAACCATCGCCTTCTTTACGGCGTTCCTGCCGCAGTTCCTCGACCCGGCGCTGCCGGCGGGGCATCAGCTGCTGGTGATGTGCACGGTCGCGATCACCATGGCGGCGCTGACCGATTGCGCCTGGGCGGTGCTGGCCGGCGCTGGCCGCAGCTTCTTCCTGCAACGCGCCAATGCCAAATGGCTCGGCCGGCTCTCCGGCACGGCGCTGATCGGCGGCGGCATCTGGCTTAGCCTGGCGCGGCGGCCGGGCTAGGGCGCGCTCACTTCTGCTTCAGATTGAGCGCCTCGATGATCGGCTTCCACTTTTTGGTCTCGCCCGCCATGTGATCGGCGAGTTGTTGCGGCGTGCCGCCGCGCGGCTCTGCGCCGAGCCGGGCGAGCGTGCTTTTCATCGGCTCGGATTGCAGTGCCTTGTTCAGCGCGGCGTTGAGCTTGGCGACGATCGCGTCCGGCGTGCCCTTCGGCGCCAGCAGCGCGGTCCAGGCGCCGACGGTGAAGGACTGGTAGCCGCTTTCGGCCATGGTCGGCACGCCGGGCAGCGCGTCGCTGCGCACCGGTCCGGCGATCGCGAGCGCGCGCAGCTTGCCGGTCTTGATCAGTTGCAGCGAGGTGGCGAGCGGATCGAAGGTCATCTGCGCTTCGCCGGCGACCACGCCGGTCAGCGCCGGCCCGCCGCCTTTGTAGGGCACGTGCACGATATTGGTGCCGGTGGTCTTCTTGAACAGTTCGGCGGCGAGATGCGGCAGCGTGCCGATGCCGCCGGTCGAATAATTGAGCTTGCCGGGATTGGCCTTGGCATAGGCCACGAGGTCGGCGACGGACTTGAACGGAAGCTGCGGATTGATCACCAGCAGCTGCGGCGTCTCCGCGATCAGCGCGATCGGCGCGAAACTCGACGCGTCGTAGCCGGGGTTGCGGTAGATCATCGGGCTCATGATCAGCCCGCTCGCCGCCGACACCATCAGCGTGTAGCCGTCGGGCACTGCCTCGGCGGCGATTTTGGAACCGATGATATTGCCGGCGCCCGGCTTGTTCTCGATGACGACGTTCTGGCCGAGGCTTGCCGGCAGCGCGGCGGCGACCAGGCGAGCCATGACATCGACCGGGCCGCCGGCCGGCGTCGGCACAATGATGCGGACGGGCCGGTCCGGGTAGGATTGGGCGAAAGCAGCGGTGGCGAACAGCAACGCAAAGGCCGCAAGCGCGAGCCGGCGCATGACTTCCTCCCTATGGGATCTTCGATTGTCCCTAGCGGAGAGCCTAGCGCGCCGGTGGTCGTGCGGCTAGTTGAGCCGGTCGGTGGTCACCAGGCGGATGTGCGGATTACCGAACTCGGTGCCGACGCAGCGCAGATAGGGCCAGGCCCGTTGCACGCAGGCGTTCATCGGCTCGGCCACGGTCGCGGCCAAGGGACTGGCGTTCACATGGGTGGTCGGCGCGGACAGTATGGTGACGGCGGCGGCGATGGCCGCGGCTACCATAATGGCGGTGGTGGTCTTGAACATGATGGCCCCCTGTTTTGGCGTCTTGCGGGTTGGTCGTGGCCGCAGGCCAACTGGTTCAAAGGGGCAACCGGCCGCGGGCCGGAAAGGTCCGGGGCGGGCCGGTAACAGTCTTGCGAGCGGCAAGAGGGCGGGCTAGACCCCGGTTTATGCCGCGGATCGCCCTTTACGCCGGGTCTTTCGACCCCGTCACCAACGGCCATCTCGACGTGGTGCGCCACGCCGTGGGGCTCGCCGACCGGCTGGTGCTGGCGGTCGGGGTCAATCCCGGCAAGGCGCCGCTGTTTTCCGCCGACGAGCGTTTGGCCATGCTCAAGGACATCTGCACGCCGCTGGCGCGCGCGGCCAAATGCGAACTGGAATGCGTCACCTTTTCCGGCCTGGTGGTGGAGGCCGCGCGCAAGGCGGGCGCCACGATTCTGATCCGGGGCCTGCGCGACTCGACCGACTTCAACTATGAAATGCAGATGGCGGGCATGAACGAGGCGATGGCGCCGGAGATCCAGAGCGTGTTCCTGCCGGCCTCACCGGCGGCGCGCCCGATCACCGCCACATTGGTGCGCCAGATCGCCGGCATGGGCGGCGACGTCACCGCCTTCGTGCCGGCCGCCGTGGCCGAGCGCCTGAAAAAGAAATTCGCCGGACGCGCCGGCGCCTGACATCCTTAAATTCCCGAGGAGATTCATGACAAGCCGCCGATCGATTCTGACGCTCGCCTCTGTACTGCTCGCGGCCGCGCTGGCCGCGCCGGCGCTGGCGCAATCGCCGAACCTCGCCAACCCGGCCGCGCTGACGGAGCAGGCGCCGGCAACATACAAGGCCAAGTTTGAAACCAGCAAAGGCGTCTTCGTCATCCAGGTGACTCGCGCCTGGGCACCGCAAGGGGCCGATCGGTTCTACAATCTGGTGAAGAACGGCTTTTTCGACAATGTGCGCTTTTTCCGCGTGATCTCCGGCTTCATGGTGCAGTTCGGCATCAACGGCGATCCCGCGCTGTCGGCCAAATGGCGCGACGCCAACATCAACGACGACCGCGTCACGCAAAGCAACAAGCGCGGCATGATCACTTTCGCCACCGCCGGGCCGAACACGCGCACCACCCAGGTGTTCATCAATTTCGCCGACAACTCCAATCTCGACGGCATGGGTTTTTCGCCGTTCGGCAAGGTCGTGACCGGCATGAACGTGGTCGACGGACTCTATGCCGGCTACGGCGAGGGCGCTCCGCGCGGCAACGGGCCCGACCAGGGCCGCCTGCAGTCGGAAGGCAACGCCTATCTTGCCAAGGAATTCCCGCGCATGGACTTCGTCAAGAAGGCAACCATCGCGCCGTAAAGCGGTCTTCAATTTGTCGTCGCCCGGGCAAACCAGGCCATGACATGCAACTTAGGAGAAGTGAAATGGCCAAGCCGGAAGATACCCTCACGCTGGAAACGACCAAGGGCAAGGTGGTCATCGCCATGCGGCCCGACCTTGCGCCCGGCCACGTCGCGCGCATCAAGGAACTGGTGAAAGAAGGCTTCTACGACGGCATCGTCTTCCACCGCGTGATCGACGGCTTCATGGCGCAGACCGGCTGCCCGCACGGCACGGGCACCGGCGGCTCGGGCCAGAAGCTCAAGGCCGAGTTCAACAAGGAGCCGCATGTGCGCGGCACCGTGTCGATGGCGCGCGCGGCCAGCCCGGACTCGGGCGACAGCCAGTTCTTCATCTGCTTCGACGACGCCCGTTTCCTCGACAACCAGTACACCGCCTGGGGCAACGTGATCGAGGGCATGGAGAACGTCGACAAGATCAAGCGCGGCGAGCCGGTGGCGAACCCGGACAAGATCGTCAAGGCGACGATGGGGGCGTAGTTCCTTCTCCCCGCGACCCACATTCTGCTGTCATGCCCCGCGTAGGCGGGGCATCCAGTAATCGCCGACGCTGGTTATAAATATCGGCGCTCTGGAATACTGGATCGCCCGCCTTCGCGGGCGATGACACCAAACGAGCATGAAAACCGACCTGTTCGACTTCGATCTGCCGGCGGACCGCATCGCGCTGCGGCCGGCGAACCCGCGCGACGCCGCGCGGCTCTTGGTGGTGCGGCCGGGCGGGGCGCCGGAGCTCGACGACCGCGTCAGTCACCGATCTGCCGGACCTTTTGCGCCCGGGCGACTGCCTGGTGGTCAACGACAGCAAGGTGATCGCGGCGCGGCTGACGGGCCGGCGGGTCGGGCGCGGTACGGCCGAGCCCTCGATCGAGGCCACCCTGCACAAGCGGCTCGACGGCTCGCATTGGCGGGCCTTCATCCTGGGCGCCAAAAAGGTCCAGGTCGGCGACACTTTGCGCTTCGGCACCGAAGGCAAGGTCTGCTTCCTCGGCGAGCTCGATGCTCAAGTTTCACAGAAAGATGAGGGGGGTGAGGTAACCCTTTCATTTTCCTTCCATGGTCCGGTGCTCGACCAGGCCATTGCCGAGCGCGGCGCGATGCCGCTGCCACCCTACATCGCCTCCCGGCGCGAACCCGACGAGCAGGACCGCAGCGACTACCAGACGGTCTTTGCTACTCCCGAGGGCTCGGTGGCGGCGCCGACGGCAGGCCTGCATTTCACCGAAACCCTGCTGGCGCGGCTCAAGGCACGCGGCATCGCCCTGCACAAAGTGACGCTGCACGTCGGCGCCGGCACTTTCCTGCCGGTGAAGGCCGACGAGATCGAAGCGCACAGGATGCATGCCGAGTTTGGAACAGTTTCCCGTGAAACAGCCGACGCACTCAATGCGGCGCGGGCGCAAGGCGGACGCATCGTCGCGGTCGGCTCGACGGCGCTGCGGTTGTTGGAAACCGCGGCCGGCGAGGACGGCAAATTGCGCGAATTTGCCGGCGAAACCGCGATTTTCATCACGCCCGGCTACAAGTTCCGCGCCGTCGACCTGATGCTGACCAATTTCCACCTGCCGCGCTCGACGCTGTTCATGCTGGTGTCGGCCTTCAGCGGGCTGGACACCATGCAACGCGCCTATGCGCACGCGATCGCGGCCGGCTATCGCTTCTATTCCTACGGCGATGCGTGTTTGCTGCATCCGGAACAACGATGAGTCAGCCCTTTTCCTTCTACCTGCTGAAAACCGACGGTGCCGCGCGGCGCGGCGAGATCGTCACGCCGCACGGCCGCGTGCAGACGCCGGCCTTTATGCCGGTCGGTACGCAAGGCACCGTGAAGGGCCTGTTGCCGGAGGCGGTGGCGGCGACCGGCGCCGAAATCGTGCTCGGCAACACCTATCACCTGATGCTGCGGCCCACCGCCGAGCGCATCGCCGCGCTCGGCGGCTTGCACAAGTTCATGAACTGGCCGCTGCCGATCCTCACCGATAGCGGCGGCTTCCAGGTGATGTCGCTGTCGACCTTGCGCAAACTGAGCGAAAACGGCGTCACGTTCCGCTCGCATCTCGACGGCGCCATGGTGGAACTTTCGCCCGAGCGCGCCATCGAGATCCAGGCGCTGCTCGGCGCCGATATTTCCATGCAGCTCGACGAATGCCTGAAACTGCCTGCCGCGCGCGACGAGATCGATCGGGCCATGCAGTTGTCGCTGCGTTGGGGCGAACGGTCGAAACGCGCCTTCGAAGGCGTACGCGGCGGGCGGGCCCTGTTCGGCATTGTGCAGGGCGGCGACGATCAAGGCTTGCGCGAACAAAGTGCGCGGGCGCTCGTCGATATCGGCTTCGATGGCTACGCCATCGGCGGCCTCGCGGTGGGCGAGCCGCAGGACGTCATGCTCGGGATCGTGGCCGAGACCGCACCCATGCTGCCGGCGGAACGTCCGCGCTACCTGATGGGCGTCGGCACGCCCGACGACCTGTTGCAGGCGGTGGCGCGTGGCATCGACATGTTCGATTGCGTGCTGCCGACGCGCAACGGCCGTCACGGCATGGCATTCACGCGCTTTGGCGCCATCAATCTCGCCAATGCGCGCCATGCCAACGACCCGCGCCCTCTCGACGAAGAAAGCGCGCATCCGGCGGCGCGCACCTATTCGCGCGCCTATCTGCATCATCTGACCAAGGCGAACGAGATGCTGGGGGCGGTACTGCTTTCCACCATTAATCTTGCCTATTACCAGGCGCTGATGGCCGGCATGCGCGAAGCGATCGCGGCCGGCCGCTTCGCCGATTTCCAGGCCGCGACCAAAGACCGCTGGGCGCAGGGCGATATTGCCACATTGTGAGATGGCGTCCGGGGTTGTCAGGGGTGAGCGTCTTGGCTAAAGCCAGCCCATGAACGTGCACCCATCCTTTCTCGCCAAGCGCCGCAAACCGCGCTTCAAACTGCCGCCCGGCGCGACCGACGCCCATTGCCACGTGTTCGGGCCGGGCGACCGCTTTCCCTATGCGCCGAACCGGCGCTACACGCCGGAAGACGCGCCGAAGGAAATGCTGCGCGCGCTGCATGACCATCTCGGCATCGAGCGCGCGGTGATCGTGCAGGCGAGCTGCCACGGCACCGACAATCGCGCGATGCTCGACTGCATTGCGTCCGATCCAAAGCGGTATCGCGGCGTCGCCATCGTCGACGACAGCTTCACGGATGCCGACTATGACAGGCTCGACGCCGGCGGCGTGCGCGGTGTGCGTTTCAATTTCGTCAAGCATCTGGGCGGCGCACCCGACATGGCCGTGTTCAACCGCGTCATGGACCGTATCAAGGGCCGTGGTTGGCACGTGGTGCTGCATCTCGACGCGCCCAGCGTTGTGCCGCTGTCGGAAATGATGCGCGGCCTGCCGGTGCCGTTCATTGTCGACCATATGGGCCGCGTGCCGTCGGCGGCGGGCGTCGACCAGCCGCCGCTACGCGCGCTGATCGAACTTTCCAAACTCGATAACTGCTGGATCAAGGTATGCGGCTCCGAACGCATCGCCATGCCGCCATACACAGCCGCCGTGCCGATCGCGCGCGCCTTGCTGGAAGCTACGCCAACGCGTGTCTTGTGGGGCACCGATTTCCCGCACCCCAATGCCACGCACGAGGCCGACGAGGCCGATCTGGTCGATCTGGTGCCGCAAATTGCCGCAACCCCGCTGGCGCAACAACGCTTGCTGGCGGACAATCCGGCCCGGCTTTATGGTTTTGCGCAATGAGAAGAAACGCCCACAAATTTCCAGGGAGGATCGCGATGCGAAGAGCATTATTCGGACTGCTGGCTCTGCCGGCGGCACTAATCCTGGCGCTGGCGCCGCTGAGCCAAGCGCAGGCGAAATGGCCGGAGAAGCCGGTAAAGATCATTCTGCCGTTCGGCGCCGGCGGCGTTGCCGACGTCACCTCGCGCATCATGGCCGACAAGCTCACCGCCATCCTCGGCCAGCGCGTCGTGATCGAAAACATGCCCGGTCCTGGCGGCATCAACGCCGCGCGCGCCGTGGTGAACTCGGTGCCCGACGGCTACACCATGGGGCTGGTGACCAATGGCACGGCGATCAGCGTCGCAGCTTTCAACAAATTGCCGTTCGACCCGGTCAAGCAATTCGACATGGTCTCGTTGCTCGGCGAATTCGATCTGGTGTTCTGCGTCAATGCCAAGTCCGACTACAAGACGCTGGCCGATTTCATCAAAGCGGCGAAAGCGCAGCCCGGCAAACTCAATGTCGGCACCATCTCGGTCGGCGGCACGCAAAATCTCGGCGCCGAACTGTTCAAGTCGCTTGCCGACGTGAACGTGCTGATCGTGCCTTACAAGAATTCGCCGGATATCGTGGTGGCGCTCCTGCGCAACGACGTGCAGATGCTGGTCGAGTTTCCGCCCGCGGTGAAAGGGCAGGTGGCGGCCGGCGACCTGCGGGTTCTGGCGACCTCGGGTCCGAAGCGCTCGGCCTCCATGCCGAACGTGCCGACGGTTCAGGAGGCCGGTGTGAAGAGTTACGAGGTGACGTCCTGGAACGGCGTGTTCGCACCCAAAGGCGCGCCGAAGGAGGCAATCGACACCATGGGCAAAGCGATGCACGAAGTGCTGGCGATGCCGGAGGTCAAGGCGGCCTTTGAAAAAGTCGGCGTGGTGGCGCAGGCAAGCACGCCGGGCGAGCTGATGGACCGGCTGACATCCGACATTACCAAATGGAACGCGGTCATCGAAAAGGCCGGCATCCCGAAGAAGTAGCGGCATTGCGATAATCGTTGCGGCGCGGCTGCCCGGCGGCCGCGCCGTTTTCTATTGCCTTGAAAATTGTCATCCTGCCTTTCGAATAGGCGGCGCCCCGCGAAGGAGCCCGTAAATCCGCGGTTCTGCGCTGGCACGGACTTTGCTGATTACAGATCGAGTTGGCGGCTAGGGTTCCGGCTTCCGCGTTGCGGAGGCGGCAGGTCCGAGAGCTGCCGCCCGGGACAAAACTCAGCCCGGGTGCACGGCGGGATAAAAACCCGGGAGACCTCAGTGGCCGTGGTTGGCAACGAGGTTCTTTGGCCAGTCCACGGACATTAAACCGGTGAGGACTGGATCACGTAACGCCTGCAAAGCCTCCTGATCAGATTCTGAACGGCTGTCGTCCTCGCGGCCGCGTCGGGCATGGGGCTTGCTCATGAGTATTACAGGTTCGCCACTTCGTAATACGTAACCCAGGAGATCGCGATGACTCGCAAAAGTGCCTTTGGTGCAATCCTCGGGCTTCTATTATTCGCCACGACGGGCGCGCAGCCGAGTTCGGCCGCGGGCTTGACCATCGGATACAGCGATTGGCCGGGGTGGGTGGCCTGGCAGGTCGCCATCGACAAAGGCTGGCTGAAGGAAGCCGGTCTCGACGTCACGTTCCAATGGTTCGACTACTCGGCGTCGATGGACGCCTTCGCCGCCGGCAAGATCGACGGCGATCTGATGACCAATGGCGACACCCTCGTCACCGGCGCGGGCGGCGGCAAAGGCATCATGATCATGCTCACCGACTATTCGAACGGCAACGACATCATCGTCGGCAAGCCGGGGACCAAGAGCCTCAAGGATCTCAAAGGCAAGAAAGTCGGCATCGAGGTCGGCTTGGTCGAGCACCTGCTGTTGCTGCAAGGGCTCAAAGATGCCGGCATGAGCGAGAAAGACGTCACGCTGGTCAACGCCAAGACCAACGAGACGCCGCAGGTCCTCTCATCCGGGCAAGTCGACGCGGTCGGCGCCTGGCAGCCGATCGCCGGTCAGGCGATGAAAGGTCTGCCGGGCTCGCACCCGCTCTACACTTCGGCAAAAGCGCCCGGCCTGATCTACGACGTTCTCGCCGTCAGCCCGGCCAGCCTTGCCGCGCACAAGGACGACTACATCAAGCTGATCAAAGTGTGGGACCGCGTGGTGCACTACATCAACGATCCCAAGACACAGAACGACGCGGTCGCGATCATGGCGAAACGCGTCGGCCTAACGCCGGAGGCCTACAAGCCGCTGTTGAAGGGCACCCACCTGATCGACGTGGCGGAAGGCAAGAAGACGTTCAAGAAAGCCGACGGTCTCAAGTCGCTGTACGGCTCGTCGAAGATCTCGGACGACTTCAACGTCGCCAACGCCGTCTACAAGGAGCACCAAGCGATCGACAGCTACATTAATCCGTCGCTCACCGAGGCGGTCAAATAGACCGGCGCGGCGCGGAACGGAGCAGGCAATGATGATGCTGGCAAGTTGGTTCCAGGTTCTCCGGCCGATCTCGCCGCGCGCCAGGCTTCTGCTCGGCAGCCTATCGTTTGTGCTGCCGGTCGTGGTCTGGAGCATCGTGAGCTACGTTCCCGCCGTCTGGCATCCGCAGATCCTCATCACCAATCCCGGCTCGGTCGATTACCTGCAAGCCGGGATGCGCATGGACAAACGGGCCTTCGCCGACGCGGCGGCGGAGGCCCGCAGCGACCACAAGGAGCCGCCGCAGGGCGTGCCGTCCAATCCGATCTATCTGCCGGCGCCGCACGAGGTGGCGCTGGCGCTCTACACGTCGTTCATCACGCCGCCGGCCACGCAGGACGGCCCCTGGCTGCATCAGAGCCTGTGGCACAGCATCCAGGTCATCTTCTGGGGCTTCGTGATCTCGTCGATTCTCGGCGTGCCGATCGGGGTGCTGTGCGGCACCTATGCCGGCTTCGCGCGGCTCAACGAACCGTTCATCGAGTTCTTCCGCTACCTGCCGGCGCCGGCCTTCGGCGCGTTGGCGGTCGCCATTCTCGGCATCTATGACGGGCCGAAGATCACCATCATCGTCATCGGCACTTTCTTCCAGCAGGTGCTGATCATCGCCAACACCACGCGCAAGCTCGATGTCGCGCTGGTCGAAGCGGCGCTCACCCTCGGCACCAAGAAATTGAAAGTGCTGTCGCGCGTGGTGATTCCCGGCATCCTGCCGGATCTCTATCGCGACCAGCGCATTCTGCTCGGCTGGGCCTGGACCTACCTGATCGTCGCCGAATTGATCGGCACCAGCACCGGGCATCACCTTTTTCATCACCCAGAACGCGCGCTACCAGCATTTCGCCACGGTCTACGCCGCCATCATGATCATCGGCATCATCGGGCTTTCCACCGACATGGTGCTGGCGCTGCTCGGGCGGCGGCTGTTTCCGTGGGACCGCACCTTGGACACGAGCGCGTGAGGGAGCCGGCCGTGAACAAACTTGTCGCCCCCAACACGCTGCCGTCCCATCTCGATCAGACATCGGCGGTGCGTGCGCGCTTCGACCGGCTCAAGGCGCGCGAAGTCATTCTCAAGGTGGACAACCTCAGCAAGGTATTCACCACCGCCAAGGGTTCGACGCTGGCGCTCGACAAAATCAATTTCGAGACCCACCGCCGCGAATTCCTCTGCGTCGTCGGTCCCTCCGGCTGCGGCAAGTCCACGCTGGTGCGCATTCTGGCCGGGCTCGAGCAGCACACCTCGGGCGAGGTGTTGTTGCAGGGCAAGCCGGTGACCGAACCGGGCAGCGACCGCGGCATGGTGTTCCAGGGCTACACGCTGTTCCCCTGGCTGACCGTGAAAAAGAACGTGATGTTCGGGCTCGAGGTCAACGGCAAGGGCCGCTACGAAGCCGAAACGCAGGCGCGGCAATGGCTGCAACTGATCGGGCTCGAGAAATTCGCCGACAGCTATCCGCATCAATTGTCGGGCGGCATGAAGCAGCGGGTGGCGATCGTGCGGGCGCTCGCCAATCAGCCGCGCATCCTGCTGATGGACGAGCCGTTCGGCGCGCTCGACGCGCAGACGCGCTGCAAAATGCAGGCGCATCTGCTGGAAATCTGGCGCAAGATCGACATCACCATCGTCTTCATCACCCACGATCTCGAAGAGGCGATCTTTCTTGCGGACCGCATTCTGGTGCTCTCGGCGCATCCCGGCCGGGTGCAAGAGCTGATCGAGGTGCCCGTGCCGCACCCGCGCAGCGCTGCGCAGTTCATCTCGCCGGAATTCCTCGCCACCAAGGCGCGGCTCGAGGAACTGATCCATCAGGGTGCGGCGCACGACGACGAAGAAGACGCGGGAACCTACCAAATGGTCGCCCGGCTCACCGACGTCGGCGACAGCGTCGATTAGTCATGTTGTGGGCCGAACGCACCTGGGCCGAACTGCCCCTCGATCTTGCCGCCGCGGCACGGGCGGCCATTCTGCCGGTCGGCGCGACCGAGCAGCACGGCCCGCACATGGGCTGCGGCATGGACGCCGTGCTGGCCGACCGGTTGTGCGCGGCCGTGGCCGAACGCACGCAGGTGCCGATGCTGCCGGTGCTGCCCTATGGCTGCTCGCTCGGGCATAGCCGCCGCTGGCCGGGCACGATCCCGCTGCAGCCGGCGACGCTGATCGGCATCGTCAGAGAGATTTGCGCGGGCGCCTATCATTCCGGCGCGCGCCGGCTGTTCATCGTCAATACCCACGTCACCAATGCCGCGCCGCTGCGCTGTGCGCTCGAAATGCTGCGCGCCGAATTCGACGACCTGATGGTGGCGCTGTTCAATTCGGCAGAGCTGAGCCCGCGCGTGCACGAATTCCATTACGCCGACGCGGCGGATTGGCACGCCAACGACGCGGAGACTTCGCTGATGCTGGCGATCGCGCCGGGGATGGTTCGCTCCGGCCTGATTGCCGGCGCCGACGACGCCGACCGTACCGGCGGGCTGGTCTTTGCCCATCCGGTCAATCGCACCAGCTTGAACGGCGTCACCGGCTCGCCGAGCCGCGCCACCGCCGCCAAAGGGCGGACCTGGTTCGACTGGATGGTTGAGGATTTGAGCGGGCTGGTCGCGCGGGGCTTACGCGAGACGCCGCCGCTGGCGCAGTCCTATTTCGAAATGACCGTGTAACCGTACAACAAGAGACGAGAATGCTTTCACCACAGGCTTCAAGCGACAAGATCAAGCAGACGCAGGACGAGCTGCGCGCCAAGGGCGTGAAATATTGCATCGGCGCCTATGTCGATATCCACGGCGTGCCGAAGGCGAAAGTGGTGCCGCTCGACCATCTCGAACACATGGCGCATGGTTCGGAGCTTTACACCGGCTACGCGCTCGACGGGCTGGGGCAGGCGCCGAACGACGACGAGATCGCCTCGGTGCCCGATCTCGATCACATCATCCAGCTGCCGTGGGAGCCCAAGCTCGCCTGGATGCCGGCCGACAATACGTTCCGCGGCGAGCCGTACCGGCTCAACACCCGCGTCGCCTTGAAGAACCAGCTCGCCAAGGCCGCCGAACTCGGCTTCGGTTTCAACCTCGGCATCGAATGCGAGATTTTCGTGCTGCGCAAGAACGCCGACGGCACGCTGTCGGTGCCTAACCCCGACGACAAGTTGATCAAGCCTTGCTACGACCTGCGGCCGTTCCTCGACAATTTCAAATGGCTCGACAAGGTCGCCACCTGCATCAACGATCTCGGCTGGGACCTTTATTCCTTCGACCACGAGGACGCCAACGGCCAATACGAGTTCGACTTCAAATACGCCGACGCGCTCACCATGTGCGACCGGCTGACCTTCTTCCGCTACATGACCAAGCACTACGCCAAGGAGGAGGGCCTGCTGGCGACCATGATGCCGAAGCCCTTCGCCGACAAGACCGGCAACGGCGCGCACTTCAATATGTCGCTCTACGATCTCGCCGGCGGTGACAATGTCTTCAAGCGCGACCCGAAGGACGACCCGCGCGGGCTGGGTCTCTCTGAAACCGGCTACCACTTCATCGGCGGCATCCTGAAGCACGGCCGCGCGCTGTGCGCGGCCTTCGCGCCGACCGTCAACAGCTACAAGCGCTTGGTGCGGCAGGGCGCCATGAGTTATTTCACCTGGGCGCCGGTGTTCAATTCCTACGGCTCCAACAACCGCACCAATTCGGTGCGGGTGCCGATGGGCGGTGGCCGCTGTGAATCGCGCAACGCCGACGGCGCGGTCAATCCCTATCTCGCCGCGACGCTGGCGCTCGCCGCCGGGCTCGAAGGCATCCGCGAAAAGATCGATCCCGGCAATCCCAACGAGGACAATCTCTACACCATTGGCGAGAAAGAGCGGCGCGCGCGTGGCATCGATTTCCTGCCGCAGACGCTGCAGGAGGCGGTGGCGGCCTTCGCCGCCGATCCGTTGACCGAGGCGGCGCTCGGCACGGAACTGCGCGACGAATTCGTCAAGTACAAGACGATGGAGTGGGAGAGCTATCACCTGACCGTCAGCCAATGGGAGGTGGAACGCTACAGCCACCTGTTCTGAGGCGCGGCCTTTCGATCAAAAGCCGGGCAACGACAAAAAGGAGTTCATTGATGCGACATCCATTCATCCGCACCTCGCGCAAGGCCGGGCTGTTTCCCGTGCCCGAACGCGGGCACCGCCATCACCCCGATTTCGACAAGCTGAACACGCAAGGCTGGAAGGCGCTCGACGCGGAAGGCAAAATTTCCGAGGCCGGCTGGCGCAAGGAGCAGCAATGGGCGCTCGACATGGGGCTGCCCGGCGCCGACAGCCTGACCGACAAGTCGATCCCGACGTTTTCACGCGGTGAACTGCCGCATTTCGCCGGCATCAACACCTTCCTGAAGGCGCCCTATGTCGAGAACGTGCGCGACGTGGCGAAATATGACGCCGCCGTGCTCGGCATTCCATTCGATTCCGGCACTACCTACCGGCCGGGCACGCGCTTTGGGCCGCAGGGCATCCGCCGCATCTCGGCGCTCTACACGCCCTATAACTACGAGCTCGGCGTCGATCTGCGCGAACAGATGACGCTGTGCGACGCCGGCGACGTGTTCACCATTCCGGCCAATCTGGAAAAGAGCTTCGACCAGATTTCGCGCGGCGTGGCGCATGTGTTCTCGTCCGGCGCACTGCCGCTGATGCTCGGCGGCGATCACTCGATCGGCTTCCCCTGCGTGCGCGGCATCGCGCAATGCACGTCGAAGCGCATCGGCATCATCCATTTCGACCGCCACATCGACATCCAGGAGAAAGATCTCGACGAGCGCATGCACACGACGCCGTGGTTCTGGGCGACCAATCTGCCCAACGTCAAGCCGACCAACCTGGTGCAGCTCGGCATCGGCGGCTGGCAGGTGCCGCGCGCCGGCGTGCAGGAGGCGCGCAAGCGCAACACCAACGTGCTCACCATCGCCGACATCGAAAAGATCGGCCTGGAGAAGACCGCCGAGATCGCGCTCGAACTGGCCTGGAAGGATGCCGACGCGGTCTACATCTCGTTCGACGTCGATTCGATCGACTGCGGCTTCGTGCCGGGCACCGGCTGGCCGGAGCCGGGCGGCTTCCTGCCGCGCGAGGCGCTAAAGCTTTTGGGGCTGGTCGCGGCGGAAGGGCTGTGCGGGCTGGAGGTCGTCGAGGTGTCGCCGCCTTACGATACGTCCGACATCACGGCGCTGGTGGGCGTGCGCGTGGTGGTCGAGGCGCTCGGCTCCATGGTGGCGCACGGCAAGCTCGGCAGCCACAAAAAGCTGATCGATAAACCGGTCGTGTACTAGGGAGGCAACGATGCATCAGGGACACGATCACGATCATCATCACCACGGCAACGGCGCGGGCGCCGGGCACAATCACGTGCAGCCGATCCGCGGCACGGTGCAATGGCAGACACCGCATTTGCCGCACGGTCAGGAGCATGAGCACGACCATGGCGAGCCGGACCTCGATCTGGTGGAGATGGCTTTCGTCGAAGGCTTCGCCACGACCAAGGACCCGGCGAGCTTTTTGCGTTTGGCGCGCATTCCACTCGAAGCGGTCGATGCCGCCGGCACCAAGCTGGTCATGCTGCGGGTCGAGAGCGACGCGGTGACCGATGTCGGCGCGCTGATGCCGCAACTCGGCGGCGGCGCCATGCGCTACGACCCGCTGCCGGCGCGCATGGTCACGCACCGGCGGCGCTTGCGTTTCGTCTATTTCGACGGCAGCGCGCCGCGCGTGCTGACGCTGGGCGAGGTGAGGGAGTTGAAGGAAGCCTGACCGTCAATCCGGCACGCGCTTCACTGACAGGCTTTAGGCCGCTTTTCGGGCGACCAGTCCGCCAGCTTTACGGGCGCAAATTTTGTCTTGAAGGGTTTGCCTTTGGCCAACCCTCGGGACCTGACGCCTTTGCCGGTGAAATAGTTGATCTCGCAATTGCCCATGCCGTTGCGCGTGTCCCAGTCGTAGGTGACGCCGCCGACCAGAAACTCGCCGTGGCGGTGGACGATCGTCAGCGTCGTCGCATAATCGTTGCTGCAGCCGCCGCAGCCGGACATGACGATCAACGATCCCTTGCCGTCGCTTTCGAACCGGAGAATGTGGGCGGCCGCGAGGTTCTTTTTGAGAATCGCCGGCGGGCGCGAAATATCCGGTTTTTCGTCACCGGTTCCCAGGTAGATATAAAGGTCGGCACCCGCGCTGTCGGCGTGTTCCACCAGCACGGCGCGATCGATCTTGCCGTCGTGATCGATGTCGAGTGCGATTTCGTAAGGCGGCTTGAGCGGGAGCTTGTCTTGCGCGCGCGCCCAGGCAGGCGCCATCGCGATGCGCGACAATCCAAATCAAAGCCGCATACCAAAACGCTGTCTTCATCGTCCGGTGCCCAGGCGATCCACCAAGGGATTAGACGAGCTTCGTCACGACAAGGTTCGAAGTTTTCGCGGCAGGGTCGATCGTAAAAACGCGCCTACGGTCCGTCGTACAGCCAGGCGATGCCTTCGTAGCTCTGCTGCGGCGTGCGGCCGGCCAGCGCCAGGTCACGCAATTCGGCGGTGACCCCGCGCGCGTGGTAGAAATCGCCGTAGACGCGGGCCATGATCTGCACCCGGCCGGTGCGCAAGTAGCGTTCCTGCTCATAGGCCTTGAACGCGCCCGGCAGATCGTTCGGCGATGCAGCCACTTTCTCCGCCAGCACCACCGCGTCCTCGGTCGCCATGCAGGCGCCTTGCGCGAGATATTGCAGCATCGGATGGGCGGCATCGCCGAGCAGCGTGACGCGGCCTTTCGACCAGTTCTTCACCGGCTCGCGGTCGCACAGCACCCACATGCGCCAAGTATTGATGCGCTCGAGCATGCGCAGCACTTCCGGCCGCTGGCCCTTGAAATGCTGCCAGAGCAGGTCGGTGCTGCCCACCTCGTTCCAGCCCTCCTCGTAGCGATCGGAGTGGAACACCGCGACCAGATTGTAGAGCTCGCCCTTGCGCAGTGGATAATGCACGAAATGGGTGCGCGGACCGGCCCACAGCACGACGTCGGGCCGCCACAGGTCCTCCGGCACTTCCTCGCGCTTGAGCACGGCGCGATAGGCAATATGCCCGGAGACGCGCGGCTTGCCGTCGCCGACGATGCGCTCGCGGATCGTCGACCACATGCCGTCGCAGCCGACCAGCGCGCGGCCGTCGACCCGTTCGTCGTTTTCGAGCGTGACGGTGACGTGATCGCCGTGATCTTCGAAGCCGTCGACCCGGCGGCTGGTCTCCAGCGTGATGAGGTCGTTGCCCAAGCAGGCGTTGAGCAGGACGCCGTGGATATCGGCGCGGTGGGTAACCGCGTAGGGCTGGCCGAAACGCGCATTAAAGGCGGCGTCGAGCGGAATACGGGTGATCAGCTTGCCGGAAACGGCGTCGCGCATTTCCTGCGCCGGCGGGACGTGGGCGTGGCCGAGTACGGCTTCCTTGAGTCCGATCTTGTCCAGCACGCGGAAAATATTGGGGCCGAGCTGGATGCCGGCGCCGACCTCGCGGAATTCGGGCGCTTGCTCGAACACGCGCACCGGGAAACCCTGGCGCGCCAGCGCGAAGGCCGCGACCAGGCCGCCGATGCCGCCGCCGGCCACCAGAATGGGCGCCGCGTCACCATCGTAATCGGCCATGATCGCTCCTTTGGATGATTGAGGGATCGTACCCCGTATAAATCTTTAAACGGCGGCCTGCCGGACGCCAAGGGTGCGGCGTCGTTGATGCGACAAAAAACCCGCCGGTCGCGGGACCGGCGGGCTGCGCAATCTAATTCACCGACGGAGCCGGCGTTTTATGACGAACTATTTCACCAACTGGCCGCGGATCTCGCCGCCTTTGTTGGCGGCGGTGTGGACGTTGACGTACATGTCGCCGTCCAGCAGCGCCTTGGCCTGGGCATCGGTGAGCGTGGCCGAGCCTTCGAACGAGGGGCCGTTCGGGCTGATCGGCACCATCACGCCGGCGTTTTTGCCGGCTGGCGCGGGTCCGTGGAAATGGGCGGCGGTGGCCGGGCCGGTCAGGCCGCTATAGCTGCCCTTCCAGGTGAGTTTTTTGCTGTCGGTGTCGTAGGTGGCGGTCACCGAGCCGGTGCCGGCGGTGGTATTCGCGGGCACTTCGCTCTTGCCGCTCAGACTGGCTTTGAAATTCATCATCGCCGCCATGGATGGGCTGGCAATCGCCAGAACGCCGACAAACGCGAACGCGGCCACCGTGGACCGCAGCATGGTCGATGTCATGTTTGCTCCTCCTTGGGTCAGGCCTTGTCAGCCTGCCTTTTATAACCCCGCATCCTAGCACCTATTCCGCGGCAATGGCGCTCAATGGGTCGTGAGCGGAATGGCGGTGGTGGAGGCTTCGCCGCAGGCGTCGCATTCCCAATGGTGGCGGATTTCGCCGCCTTCGACGAATTCGGACACCACGGGGGCGACCATCCAGTCGCCGCAGTGTGGGCAACGTGCCGGCGCGGAAAAGGAACGGATACCGGCGAGCCTGGCCGAGCGGGTCTGTAGCAGCATGATCTCGGTCTCCTGTAATCGTCCCCTCGCGCCGAGGCTTAGAGGCGCATCGTGGCGATGCCGAGACGCTGCGGTGAAACTTTAGTGGCCGGAGCGATAAAGTTCCGTGACACGGCATTGACGCCGCCAAAATGAAATTTGTGCAACAAACGCCGCGGCCACGACTCATTCGCCGCGTTTTCACCGCCGCACGGTGCACTGCGGCAATCAGATTTTCGACGATTTTGTTAACGGGAGACCGTTCTTGCGACAGCCGATTATGCTAGAGAACGGCTTCGAATAGGGCCAACGAGGCAAATAGGATCGCAATGTCCAAACAGGCGATGCGCGAAGAAACCGAGCGGCTTATCAAAGAAGCCTTGGCGAAGAAAACCGTCGCCATCAAGCAGGGCGACACCCGGATCGAGACCAAATGCGGGAAATGCGGCGCGCCCAACCGCGTCACCGCGGCGCGCGGGCAGGCCCGCGTGGAATTCACCTGCAAGGAATGCGGGCACAAGCAGAAGACGCTTTGACGGGGCTTAATTCAGTGGGCGCGGCGCGCCGTCTTCGGCCAGGACGCCCTGCTCGAAGGCGGCACTGAGATGCGCGACGGTCCGCTCGCGCGGCGGAAGAAGTCTGCAATAAGCCGCGCTGCTCGACCCATGGCCGATCTTATGATTCTGTCGCGGCGTCGTGAATGGTGAGCGCGATGGGACTCGAACCCATGACCACCTGATTAAAAGTCAGGTGCTCTACCAACTGAGCTACGCGCTCGTCGCCAGACACATGATCTTAGCCGAAAACCGGTTCTCGCCGTTCGGGACCAGGCGCCGCGGGTCGGTGTAGGGGCGCAATTCCGCCCGGTCAATAGGCGGATTTCGCCCATTTCTTGAACTCGCACCCGGTCCCGGCGGTTTGCTACACTGCGGGGGAGCCAAGGAGCCCAATTATGCCGATCGTCAACCGAATCGCCGACCTCACGGCCGAAATCACCGCCTGGCGGCACGATCTGCATGCCCATCCGGAGCTGCTCTATGACGTGCAGCGCACGGCGGCGACCGTCGCCGAGAAGCTCAAAGCCTTCGGCTGCGACGAGGTGGTGCCCGGCTTCGGCCGCACCGGGGTGGTCGGCGTCATCCACGGCCGCAAGGGCAAGTCCGACAAAGTGATCGGCCTGCGCGCCGACATGGACGCGCTGCCGATCGAGGAGGAAACCGGGCTGCCGTACAAATCGACGAGCCCCGGCAAAATGCACGCCTGCGGCCATGACGGCCACACCGCCATGCTGCTCGGCGCCGCGCGCTATCTGGCCGAGACGCGCAATTTCGCCGGTACCGCGGTGGTGATCTTCCAGCCGGCCGAGGAGGGCGGCGCCGGCGGCAAGGCCATGGTCGAGGACGGGTTGATGACGCGCTTTCGCATCAACGAGGTCTACGGCATGCACAATTATCCAGGCATGCCGGTCGGCCAATTCGGCATCCGCGCCGGCGCCATGATGGCGGCGACCGATTTCGTTCCATCGACATCGAAGGCGTCGGCGGCCATGCCGCGCGCCCGCATCTCGGCATCGACACCGTGCTGGTCGGCGCCCAGATCATCAACGCCATCCAGTCGATCGTTTCGCGCAATGTCGACCCGCTCAAGTCAGGCGTGGTGTCGATCTGCATGTTCCACGCCGGCAATACCGACAACGTCATTCCGCAGACCGCGCAGTTGCGCGGCACGGCGCGCAGTTTGGCTGAAGATGTGCGCGTGCTGTTGGAAAAACGATTGCATCAGGTGGTGGAAGGGACGGCGGCGGCCTATGGCGCCAAGGCCAAGCTCACGTACACCCGCAATTATCCGGTGCTGGTGAACCACGAACACGAGACGGAATTCGCGGCCTCGGTGGCGAGACAAATCGTCGGCGAGGCGCAGGTCAACACCGCGCTGCCGCCGATGATGGGCGGCGAGGATTTCTCCTTCATGCTCAACGAGCGGCCCGGCGCCTTCATCTGGGTCGGCAACGGCGACAGCGCCGGCCTGCATCACCCGGCCTACAACTTCAACGACGACGTGATCCCGCTCGGCACCTCGTATTGGGTGAAGCTGGTGGAGACGGCGCTGCCGGGCTGAACAACGCGGCGCCGCTACCGCAACATAACACCGCATCAAGACGCTGACGGCTGCGATCGGCGGCATGCCGGCGCCGGTTAGTCATCTTTTAAGGTTAACGAGGCATTATCACACCGAGCTGAGTCCAGTCAGGTGAGCGTCATGCGTCGGTGGGTAGTTCTTTTGGCTGCGGTTGGATTGGCGCATGGCGCCACAGCGCGCGAACGCAATGCGGATGTTCTGCGCGGCTCGACCGGTTCCAGTTACCTGGTGATCCAAACGCCGGCGCAGGAGGCGGATCTCTCGGGCGCATCGCGCTACGGCCAAAGTTACAATGTCAACCAAGCGGCGGCGCGTGCGAGCTACGCTTCTGCCTATCATCCGCCCATAACCGGCTTAAAGCCGGCGATTTGGAACGGATTTTATTTCGGCCCGCACGCCGGGGCGGGTTGGGGCACTGCCAACTTCTCCGATCCGTTCGGACCGTCGATATACGGCGACAGGGTTACAACGCCAAATTTCATGGCCGGCGGCCAGTTCGGCTACAACTGGCAATCGCCGAATTCGAATTTGGTGATTGGCCTCGAAGCCGATCTCGACTGGTTGGATTCCGACGGAACCAACACCTGTCTGGCGGCCTCCGGCCTCTTTGTCTCGGCCAATTGCCGCGTGCGGCCCAGCATGATGGGCGATCTGACGGCCCGCGTGGGCATGGCCTACGGCCATTCCAATCACAGCCTTCTTTATGCCAAGGGCGGCGTCGCCTTTATTCGTAATCAGGTCGACATTACCACGAACGCCACCGCGGACTTTGTCGGCCTTCCGCCGCAATCGACCAGCGCGACCTACACCAAAACCGGCTGGACGATCGGCGCAGGCGTGGAACATGCGATCGCGCCGGCATGGTCGGTGAAACTCGAGTATGACTACGCCAATTTCGGCGGCAAGGATCTCGCCACGCCGCTCGGCATCGTTCAGGTCGTTCCAGGAGACCCCGCAACCTATTTCCTGACGGCCGCGGACACGACCCGCGTGAGCCAGAATGTCCAGCAAGTGAAGCTGGGCCTGAACTACAAAATCGGCATGGACCCAAGGGCGCGCTGGGGTTCGGCGGCGCCGGCATTCCCGGTCAAGGCGCCGATGATGATCGCCGCGCCCGGCTGGGAGTTCGAGGCGGGCGCGCGCTATTGGTATAGCCGCGGCAAATTCCAAAAGGATTTGGGCAGCACGACCGATCCTGCCTTGGCCGACATGCTCAATTCGCGGCTGACCTATACCTCGACCGCCAACGCCGGAGAATTCTTCGGCCGCGTCGAGGCGCCAGTGAACATCTTCATCAAAGGCAACATTGGACTGGGCTCGCTTGCCGGCGGCCAGCTCTATGACGAGGATTGGGTGATCTTTGGCGGCACCGTGCCGTACTCCAACACATTATCGGATCCCGTGAAGGGCAAGATCAACTACGCGACGCTGGACCTCGGCTACGATTTCTTCCGCGGGCCCGGTTACAAACTGGGCGGCTTTCGCCGGCTACAGTTATTATCGCGAGAACAAGAGCGCCTATGGCTGCAGCCAGATCGCCAATCCGTTATCGGATTGCGTGCCCGCGATTTCCAGCTCGGTTCTCGTCATCACGGAAGACGATACGTGGAAGTCGCTGCGCGTCGGCGTCAACGGCCAGGTCATGATCGGCGATCAGCTCAAGCTGGAGGCGGACGCCGCCTATCTGCCCTATGTGAAATTCAGTGGAATTGACGATCACGTCTTACGGGCTTTGGTGTCGCCGGAATCCGGCACGGGCAGAGGCGTGCAACTCGAAGGCATTCTCTCATACCTGGTCACGAACCAGTTCTCGTTGGGCCTCGGCGGGCGTTACTGGGCGATGTGGACAACGAAGGACGCCGTTACCGAATTCGGCGGCGCACCCTGTCCTTGCCAGACGCTGCCGGCCAAGACCGACCGTTATGGTGTCTTCCTGCAGGCCGCCTATCATTTCGATGGGCTGTCGAAGTTCAGGTAGCACGGCTCGGAGCTTCGTGGCGGGATGAGCCGCGGCGAAGCCGCGGCTCACGCAGTCAGTAGCCGGACCTGAATGCTATGTGGTCGCGACGCCGGCGGCCGGCCGGACATCGCTCTTCTCGACCGCCGATGCGCCGGGATCCAGCCAGAAGGCCCAAACCGCGGCGCCCAGCACCAACAGACTGGCCGCAACGACAAACGGCGCCTGCCACGAGCCGAACTGGACCAGCACGCCGAAGACCAGCGGCGACAGCGCGCCGCCGATATTGCCGGCCATGTTCATCATGCCGGACACCGTGCCGGAATGCTCGCCGCCGATATCCATGGGTACTGCCCAGGACGGACCGATGGTGCATTCCAGGAAGAACATGGCGGCGGTCAGGCAATAGACCGCGGTATAGGCGCTCTCGGTCATCGCCGCCGGCACGATAAAAATTGCGCAGCCCAGCATGCCGGTAATGGCGACCGCGCGGCGGGCGAATTTGATGTTGCCGGTCTTCGCCAGCAGCCAGTCGGTCGCCAGCCCGCCGACGGTATCGCCGACGACGCCGGCCCATAGCGGCAGCGACGCAAAGATGCCGACCTTGATCAGCGTGAAGTGCCTGAATTCCACCAGATAAGACGGCAGCCAGCTCAGGAAGATCCAGAGGCAGTACACGTAAGTAAAATAGGCGCACATGATCGCCCACATATTGGGAGACCGCAGCATGATTCCCCACGGCACGGTGGGTTTGGTGCTGGTCTTGACGCTGAGCGCGTTGCCCTGGGCGTCGGTGCCGCGGATATATTTAAGTTCCTCGGCGTTCACCATCGCGTGGTCTTCCGGGTGATCGCGATAGGCGAAGTACCACAACAGCGACCACACCAGGCCGACCGCGCCGCAGATATAGAACACCGAGCGCCAGCCGAGCGTCGTCATGATGAGTACCACGAGCGGCGGCGCGATGGCCGCACCGAGCCGGCTCGCGCTGTGGGTGACGCCCTGCACAAATCCGCGCTCGTGCTTCGGATACCAGAGCTGCATGGCGCGCGTCGCGCCGGGAAAGGCGCCGCCTTCGCCGACGCCGAACAGAAAGCGAAGCGCGATGAACGAGGTCGCGCCGGTGGCCGCTGCCGTCGCCGCCGTCATGACCGACCAGTAGCCGACAATAACCGTGAGGACCTTGCGCGGCCCGAAACGGTCGCTGATCCAGCCGCCGGGAACCTGAAACAGCGCGTAAGCCCAAACGAAGGCGCTGAAGATCACTCCCATGGTGATCTTGTCGAAGCCGAATTCCTTGCTGATGACCGGCGCCGCCGTCGAGATGTTGACGCGGTCGAGATAGGTAATCAGGTACATCAGACTGATCAGTACCAGGATATACCAGCGGCCTTTGCTGCGCCGTGCGCGTGGCTGTTCCATTTTTCGATTTTCCCGGTTTCAAGGCGGCTGCGCGCCCTCTAAGCAGACCGCTATTGCCGCGACAAGGCCTCGAAAAATAAATACCGCCAAACGCCAACAATAATTTTATGCCGGCGTAATAGTCGCGGACGAAAGCGCCAGGGATTGCGCTCAGCGATGGCTCGTCGGCCAATAACCGGTGCGGGCAATACTGATTTTGCTGCGACGGCTTAAGGCGCCAGCTCGGGGCGTTTCGCCGGTGCCGGCGCCGGTTGCGGCCGCCGGGCGATGAGCTCGCCGACGCGCGCTTCGAGCGCCCGCCAGGTGGCGAAGTCGTTGAGCCGGGTGCGCTCGAACAGCGCCAGTCCGGCCGCCGCGACGAACGGCAGGCTCTGCACCAACAACACCGCGGCGAAGATATTGATCTCGCGCACGTCCTTGATGTTGGTCGCAACCAGCACCACCGCGCCGAGGATGAGCAGACCGGCCAGCACCGCCTCCCAGAACGCGTGGAAATCGGTGGAGCGCCGCAGGCCGCCTTTGGAGGTGCGCACGAAGGGCAGATGATCCTTGATCACGCCGATGCAGACCGCGCGCGCCACCGTCCATTGCACCGACATCGCCGCGAATACCGAGCCGGTCAGTTGGCCCGCATTGGCGCCCACGCGCAGCCGGTACAGCGCCACGAAATGCAGGAGCGAGACGGCGAAGCTGGCGATGATCGGAATGGTGAGAATGCGATCGGGCACCGCGATGTCGAGGAAGGCGACGACCGGCACCCAGATGAGATTGAGAATAGCGACCACGACGCCGAGACTTTCGGCGCCGAGCCAATTGAGCCAACCGAGCGAAAATTCGCGTTTCTGATCGCCGGTGAGCTGGCTGGCGCCGGGCAGGAAGCGCCGCCAATGCTTCTTGAGGATCTGGAATCCGCCATAGGCCCAGCGGTGACGCTGCTTTTTGTAAGCGTCGAAGCTGTCGGGCAGGAGGCCGTGGCCGTAGCGCTTGTTGGTATAGTGCGCGCGCCAGCCGAGCTCGAGCAGAGTGAGGCCGAGATCGGTGTCCTCGCAGATCGTATCGCTCGACCAGCCGCCGGCCGCTTCCAGCGCGGCGCGCCGGATCAGGCACATGGTGCCGTGCACGATAATGGCGTTGACCTCGTTCCGCTGCACCATGCCGATGTCGAAGAAGCCGGCATATTCGCCGTTCATGGCGTGATGCATGAGGCTGCGGTCGGCATCGCGGTGATCCTGCGGCGCCTGCACCAAAGCGACATTGGGGTCGCGGAATACCGGCACCAGTTCCTTGAGCCAGTCCGGCCGCACGACATAGTCGGCGTCGATCACGCCGATCACCTGGGCATCGGCCGCGGTGTGCACAATGGCGAGCCGCAGCGCGCCGGCCTTGAAGCCTTGCAGATTGTCGGCGTTGACGAATTTGAAGCGCTCGCCGAGGGCGCGGCAGTGCTCTTCGACCGGCAGCCAGAGCGCCGGGTCGGGCGTGTTGTTGATCACCACCACGCATTCGAAATTCGGATAATCGAGCCGCGCCACCGCATCGAGCGTCTGCTTGAGCATCTCCGGCGGCTCGCGATAGGCCGGAATATGGATCGACACTTTCGGCAGCACGGCGTCGGGCGCCAGCGGCGGACCATCGATCAGCCGCAACGGCTTGCGGCCGAAAGCAATCATGGCGAGTTCGTCGATGCGGGCCAGCGCGATGATGATCAGCGGAATCAGCAACACGACGCCCAAGCCGAGCGCGAAGGCGGCGCCGGGCACGAAGTAATGCCCGTTCCAATAGGCGAACACGGCGGCGAACCAGGCGCCCACCACATTGGCCGCGCCGGTCAAAATGACCGCTTGCGGCAGCGTCACCGCGCTCATCGTCAGGAGCGGCAGCGACAGCAGCACGCTGATCAGCAGCGCGATGGCGGCAAGTTTCCAGTGATCGGGGTCGCTGATCGAGCCGGTCCAGTCGAATTTCGGCTGGCGCGAGGCGTCGAACAGGCCCCAATAGGGGCCGACGCCGCCTTCGAAGATCTTCCACGGCTGGTCGATCGCTTCGACGATGTTGTAATCGATGCCATAGGATTCGGCGCGCGAGACGAAGTCGCGCAGCACTTGCGCCTGCTCGACGCGGCCGGGCTCGGCATTTTTGAGATTGTAGCCCGCGCTCGGCCAGCCGAACTCGGCGATGACGATGCGCTTGCCGGGATAGGCCGCCCGCAGCTTGTCGTATATCAGGATGGCCTGATCGACCGCTTGCTTGTCGGAGAAGCCTTCCCAATAGGGCAGGATGTGCGCGGCGATAAAGTCGACCGCCGAGACCAGCTCGGGATGTTCGATCCAAACGTTCCAGATTTCGCCGGTGGTCACCGGCACCGTGGTCGAGCGCTTGACCCGCTGGATCTTCTTGATCAGTTCGGGGACCGTCTGGTCGCCGCGGTAGATGGTTTCGTTGCCGACGATGATGCCGTTGACGTTGCTGTGGCGCTTGGCGAGATCGATCACCGAGTTGATTTCACGCTCGTTGCGGGCGTCGTGCTTGTCGATCCAGGCGCCGATCGTGACGCGCAGGCCGAATTCCTGGGCGATGCCCGGCACCAGTTCGACGCCGCCGGTGGACGAATAGGTGCGGATGGCCCGCGTCAGCGGCGCCAGCAACTGGAGGTCGGAGCGGATTTGCTCGGCTTGCGCCTGGGTGCCGGAATCCGGATGGGCGGTGCCGCCGAACGGCGCATAGGAAACGCTGGCGAGTTGGCCGTCGAAATTGGGCGCAGTCACGTGATCCTGAGCGAGAGCCCACAATCCGGCTTGCACGCACGCCACAAGGGCGATCACGGCAGCGACGGAGCGCATAAACTTACAACCAAATGGGGCGGGATTTCAGACCCTTGAGCCCGTCCCCTGGGCTCAGCCGATGCTTTTTCTGCGGCAGTGCAGCATAGCTCGGTGTTAGGTGGGAATTCAAGTAAAGACCGGACATGGCAAATCCTTGACGGGCGCATAGCCGCACGAAAATATTTTCAGCCGCGGATAAACGCAGGTCAGTGGGAAGTGGTTCCGCCCGAAGTGGCGGCAGAAGGCTGGGCAGCGACCGCCGGGGTCGGGGCAAGGCCGGGATTGAGCCAGCAGGCATGCACCCGGCCGTTCAGGCTTTCCGGGGCTTTTGGGTCGATATGCCCCTGGCGCACCACGCAGCGGAACGTCGCCTGGATATGCGAGCTCGGGCAGCCGAACCGGTCGTAAAGGTCGAGGTGGCGGAAGGCGGTATCGAGATCGTCCCGCCACAACAGGCTGACCACCCGGCGGCCAAGCCAGACGCATTCCGGGTTGCCGGCCGGCCCGGTGAGCACGCGCGCCGCTTCGGCGATCTCGTCGATGCTCTTCTGGCCTTCCTTGGCGGAGTCGGTACCCGGCTTCGTCGGCTCGGCCGGTTTGGGGGCGCCGGTCTGGGCGAACGCCGCGGTGACCGTGAAACTCATGGCCGCCACGCAAAGCGCGGCGCGCAATAGACGCAAAAAGGAGCTTATCGGCATAGTCCCGCCGGTTTTAATGAAGGCCGCCCGCCCGCTATCCGGTCTGCTATGCAACCGGATTGGGACACGATTACGGCGATTTCTGCCGGCCGCCCCGGCGATGCTCGTCTTAAAACCACGCACTCTCGACCCGACCGCAGCCGAGGGCAGGGTGCCCCCGCGCCATGACATGCCGTGCAAGGCTTCGGCTTGCAGACTTCGGCTTGCAGACTTGGCCCCAACGCCCCGCACTTGTCCAGCGCCTCGAAGGAGGTTGCTTAAATTCCGTAGCTTGGCAGCGGCAAAGCCCCGCTATAAGCCGTTCCGGTCGATTTTTGATGCCGCCGGAACGGGTTCAAGCCGATGCGCCTTGGTCTAGCCTGCCTCGCCCTGTCGGCGATGATTATCGCCGGCGCTTGGGCCTGGCTCGGCAGCCCGGTGGCCATGCCGCCATCCCCGCTCGCAACTGGCGAAAAGCTCTACTGCATTTCCTATGCGCCGTTCCGCGGCAGCCAGACCCCGCTCGACCTCAGCACGCATATTTCGGCGGCGCAGATCGAGGACGACCTGTCCCGGCTGGCTAAAATCACCGACTGCGTGCGCACCTACTCGGTCGACTTCGGTCTCGACCAGATCGCCGGCATTGCCGCCCGCCACGGCCTCAAGGTGATGCAAGGGCTGTGGCTGTCGAGCTATCCGGAGCGAAACCGCTTCCAGATCGAGACCGCGGTGGCGCTGGCCAACCGATATCCCGGCACGATCCGCTCGATCGTGGTCGGCAACGAAGTGCTGCTGCGCGGCGAAATGTCGGCCGAGGATCTCGCCGCCACCATCCGCGCGGTGAAGGCGCGGGTCAGTGTGCCGGTGACCTATGCCGACGTGTGGGAGTTCTGGCTGCGCAATCGCGACGTCGCCGCGGCGGCCGATTTCGTCACCATTCACATCCTGCCTTATTGGGAAGACTTTCCAATTCCCGCGCGCGATGCCGCGGCGCATGTGGATTCGATCCGCCGCCGCGTGGCCGCCGCCTTTCCCGGTAAGGAAGTGATCATCGGCGAGGTGGGCTGGCCGAGCGCGGGGCGCATGCGCGAGGGCGCGCTGCCTTCGCCGGCGAACCAGGCGCGCGTCATCCAGGATGTGCTGGCGTTGGCGAAGCGGCAGAACTTCCGCGTCAATGTCATCGAGGCGTTTGACGAACCGTGGAAGCGCGCGCTTGAGGGAACCGTCGGCGGCCATTGGGGACTGCTCGACGATGCCACGCGCACGCCGAAATTCGCGTGGGGGCAGGCGGTATCCAATCATCCGCTGTGGCGGTGGCAGGCGGCCGGGGGCGTCCTGTTCGCGCTCATCGTATTTGGCACCGCCTTCGTGCTGCGGCGCGATGTGCCGGCGCCGGGAATTTGGCTGGCGGTATCGGTCAACGCGATCGTCGGCGGCACGCTGATCGGCTGGAGCGTCGCCAATGTCCCCCTTAAATCTTTGGGGCCGAGCGGCTGGCTGCAGTCGCTGGCCTTTGTCGGCGTTGCGCTCTTGGCGCCGCCCGTTTTAAGCGCGGCCAGGCTGCGCGGCCTGCCGCTGCCGCGATTTTCGCGCCTGCTCGGTCCCGCCGCCGAGCGCATCCGCGATCCGCTCGCGTGGCTCGCCGGCGCGCTGTTGATCGCGGTCACGCTGCTCGCGATCTTGTCCGCGCTCGGTCTCGTTTTCGATCCGCGTTATCGGGATTTTCCGTTCGCGCCGCTCACCGCGGCGGTCGTGCCTTTTTTCGTGCACAGCGTGACGATGCCACGCCCGCTCGGCCGCCAAGATTTTACGAGATTTGGTGCCGCCGAATGGGCCGCCGCCGCCGTGCTCGCGCTGTCGGTGCCCTACATCGCACTCAACGAAGGTTTCGCGAATTGGCAGTCGCTCTGGCTGTGCGCGGCGTTCTGCATGCTCGCGTTCAGTCTGGCTCGGGTGCGCGACGCGCAAAGCTGAGCAGCAACAGGCCGAAGGCAAGCGCCGACAAGGCGACGTTATAGAGCACGATGCCGAAGCAGGCGAGCGCGAGCGCGGCGGCAAACAAAACCAGCGACGGCCGCAGCAGATTGAGCGCGGCGACGGCGAGCGCGCTCCAGCCGAGCACCGTATGGGTGAATAACGCGATCGCGATGCGGCGCGAGAAGCACAGCCAGGTGTCGAGGCCGGCGGCGCAGGCAAGACCGACCGTCGACTGCTCGATGGCGAGATAGCGGATGTAGAGCGCATAGCCGAGCGAGCAAAACCCGACGATCAGCAGATAGTTGGTCGCGCGCGCGCTCGGCAGGAACAGTTTCATGGCGGCGGTTCCGAAAGGCGAAGATTATGCCGGCGCCCGCGCGCGCCGACAATCAATGCAGGGCCAGTTGCGCGCCGGAGAATTTGGCCGCATGGCAGCCGGTCCGCTTGAGCGGATAGCGGGCGCAGAAGCTCGCCGCCTCGGCGGCATTCGCCAGGGGGCCAACCACCAGCCGATAGGTGACGCCGGACGGGTGCTTCGGATGCTGCGCGACGCGTGGTTCCAGCCCCTCAAGCAACGGTCCATAATTGGCCTTCAGCGCCAGCCAATGGGCGCGCAGCGCATCGATGGTGGCAGCGCCACCGAGATCGACGCCGATTTCAGCGTGCGACAGCGGTGGCTCGGCCACCGGTTCGTTCGACTTCGCGGCGGCGACGCGGACCGGCGGCACCGGAGGCAATTCAGCGGCGCCGTCAGGCGCTTTCGGTGGCCATGACGCGGCGGTTCCCTTGATCGCCGGCATCGCCAGCGGCGCCAGCGACGGCATGGCGCGCGCGGGCGGCATCGGCACGGCAACAACGGGCGGCGTGGTGGGCGGTACGATCGGCGCGGCGCGCGGTGCGAGCGCAACGACCGGGTGCGCGATGGCAAGCACGCTCGGCGCAGGCGGCTGTTCAAGCGCCGCGATCGCGACCGTAGCCGGGGTGCTCGGCGCCGGCGGTCGCGGGTTGACGTTGATCATGGCGGAGGGGTCGGCGGCGAACCGCTCGCTCTTTTGCGCCTCGCTTTGCTGCTTAATGGAGCCGGTCATGTCCTCGAGATTGCGCTCAAGCACGGCGATGCGCTTGGTCAGCCGTTCGCGGTCGGCCGCGAGTTCGTGCAGCTGGGCGGCGAGACGCTTGGTCTCGGCCTCGGTCTCGGCCGCGCGCGGCGGCATCTGGGCGACCGCTTGCACCGGTTCGCTGGTCAGGGCGAGCGCGAGTTGCAGCCGTTTGCTGCCGGTATCGGTTTGGCTGGCAAGCGCTGCGGCGGCGAGCGCCATGGTCGCGGCGCCGCCCCAGCCGAACAGCCGCCAAAACGGGCGCGCGTTCCGATGTTTGGGGGCAATAGCCAATTTGGGTTCCGGCGGGGCGATCTTGATCGCCATGGGCAGCCTCTGAACGGCGAATCACGTCGTTGAAAACGTTAGCAGAATCCGGCAATCCTCGCTTTCATTGCGTGACGCGAACGGGTAAGCACGAAACGGACCTGGCCGGCAGCGGCCGCGCGCCGCCGCGCGCGCCTCAAGGGTGGCAATTTCGTGAGCGGAAAAAGAATGCAGCGACGAACTTGCCTTGCGATTGTGTTGGCGGCCGGCGAGGGCACCCGCATGCGCTCCGCCCTGCCGAAGGCGCTGCACTTGATCGGCGGACGAACGCTGCTGGCGCATGTGCTGGCGACGGCGAAACAGGCGGGCGGCGGCGATATCGCGGTGGTGGTCGGGCCGGATCACGGCGCGGTGGTGCAATCGGTGCACGCGCTCGCGCCAAATGCGGGCATCTTCGAGCAGACGCAAAGGCGCGGCACTGCGCATGCGGTGCTGGCGGCGCGCAAGGCGATCGCGCGCGGCGCCGACGACATATTGGTCATGTTCGCCGACACGCCCTTGGTGCGGCCGGAAACGCTGCGTGAATTGCGCGCGGCGCTGCGGCGCGGCGCTGCGGTGGCGGTGCTCGGTTTCAGGCCGGCGGATGCGACGGGTTACGGACGGCTTTTGACCCGCGGCGCCGAGCTGCTGGCGATCCGTGAGGACCGCGACGCCACGCCGGAGGAACGCAAGATCGCGCTGTGTAATGGCGGGCTGATGGCGCTTTCCGGCAAGACGGCGCTCGCCATCCTCGGCCGCATCGGCAATGCCAATGCCAAGGGCGAATTCTATCTCACCGACGCGGTTGCCATTGCCCACGATATGGGATTGAAGGCGGTTGCGATCGAAACCGGGGAGGACGACATGCGCGGGGTCAATACCAAGGCGCAACTCGCCGAAACCGAGGCGGTGCTGCAAAAGCGCTTGCGCGTGGCGGCACTCGACGCCGGGGTCACCATGATCGCGCCGGAGACGGTGTTTCTGTCGGCCGACACCAAATTCGGCAAGGACGTCACTATCGAGCCCAACGTGGTGTTCGGACCCGGCGTGACGGTCGCCGACGGAGCGTTGATCCGCGCCTTTTCGCATCTGGAAGGGGCGCATGTCGGCAAGGGGGCCCGCGTCGGGCCGTTCGCGCGGCTGCGGCCGGGGGCCGACCTCGGCGCCGACGTGCATATCGGCAATTTCGTCGAGGTGAAGGAAGCCAAGATCGAGGCCGGCGCCAAGGCCAATCACCTCAGCTATATCGGCGATGCGCGGGTAGGTGCGGGCGCCAATATCGGGGCCGGCACCATCACCTGCAATTATGATGGCATCGCCAAGCACCACACCGATATCGGCAAGGGCGCCTTCATCGGCTCCAATTCGGCGCTGGTGGCCCCGGTCAAGATCGGCGACGGCGCCTATGTCGGCTCTGGCTCCGTGATAACCAAGAATGTACCGGCCGATGCGCTGACCCTCGAACGCGCGGAACAGAGGATTAAGCCTGGTTGGGCTAAACGCTTGCGGGCGCTCAAGAGCTTGGGCAAGAAGAAGGCGAAAACGCCGAAGAAATAGCTCAAGTCGCCGCAGCCGCCATTTGACACATGGCGAAATGCGTTTTGATTTCCATACGTTTGCCGGTGCCGGTTAAAGCCTTAACTAAAGAATAGGGGCCGTCCAAACGGATGTGCGGGATCGTCGGAATTATTGGGCGTGAGCCGGTCGCCGGCCACTTGGTCGAAGCGCTCAAGCGCCTCGAATACCGCGGCTATGACTCCGCCGGCGTCGCCACGTTGGATCACGGCGCGCTCGGCCGCCGGCGCGCCGAGGGTAAGCTCGCCGCGCTGGAAAGCCGCCTGACGCGCGAGCCGCTCGCCGGCAATATCGGCATCGGCCATACCCGCTGGGCGACGCACGGCAAGCCGACCGAGAGCAACGCCCATCCGCATGCCACCGAGCGGGTCGCGGTTGCACATAACGGCATCATCGAGAATTTCCGCGAGCTGCGCGAACGGCTCATCAAGGGCGGCGCCAAGTTCGGCAGCGAGACCGACACCGAAGTGGTTGCCCATCTGGTGACCGACGAGATGAAGCAGGGCAAAGCGCCGGTCGAGGCGGTCGCCGCCGCGCTCAAGCAATTGCGCGGCGCCTTCGCGCTCGCCTTTCTGTTTGCCGGCGAAGACGACCTGATGATCGGCGCGCGCAAAGGTTCGCCGCTCGCCATCGGCTACGGCGACGGCGAGATGTATCTCGGCTCCGACGCCATCGCGCTGGCGCCGTTCACCGACACCATCAGTTACCTGGAAGACGGCGACTGGGCGGTGATGACGCACAAGGGCGTCGAGATCCGCGACGAGCAGGGTCACACGGTCGAGCGGCCGGTGATCAAATCCACTGCGTCGGCCCAGCTGGTGGACAAGGGCAATCACAAGCACTTCATGGCCAAGGAAATCCACGAGCAGCCGGAAGTGGTCGGCCACACGCTCGCCCATTACATCGACATGACCACCGAGCAGGTCGCGTTGCCTGGGGAATTGCCGTTCGACTGGAAGAAGCTCAAGCGGCTGTCGCTGTCGGCCTGCGGCACCGCGTTTTATGCCGGACTGGTGGCGAAATACTGGTTCGAGCGCTTCGCCAAGCTGCCGGTGGAAATCGATATCGCTTCGGAATTCCGCTACCGCGAGGCGCCACTCGAAAAAGGCGATCTTGCCATCTTCATTTCGCAGTCGGGCGAGACCGCCGACACGCTGGCGACGCTGCGCTATGCCAAGCAACACCAGCAGCACGTCTTGTCCGTGGTGAACGTACCGACCTCGACCATTGCGCGCGAAAGCGACGTGGTGATGCCGACGCTGGCGGGACCCGAGATCGGCGTCGCCTCGACCAAGGCTTTCACCTGTCAGCTGAGCGTTCTGGCGTGCCTGGCGATCGCCGCCGGCCGCGCGCGCGGCGAATTGTCGGCGCAACGACGAGCAGAATCTGGTGCGCGCGCTGATTGGGGTGCCGCGCCTGATGGCGGAGGCGCTTGCGCTCGAGCCGCAAATCGAAAAACTGGCGCAGGATCTCGCCAAGGTGCGCGACGTGCTCTACCTCGGCCGCGGCACCAGCTTCCCGATCGCGCTCGAAGGCGCGCTCAAGCTCAAGGAGATCTCCTATATCCACGCCGAAGGCTATGCGGCGGGCGAACTCAAGCACGGGCCGATCGCGCTGATCGACGAGACCATGCCGGTGATTGTGATCGCGCCGTTCGACCGCGTGTTCGAGAAGACCGTGTCGAACATGCAGGAGGTCGCGGCGCGCGGCGGCAAGATCATCTTGGTGACCGACCCGAAGGGGGCCAAGGAGGCCCCCGTCGATTCCACGGAAATCATCGTTCTGCCCGATATGGCCTCGACGGTGACGCCGCTGGTCTATGCCATTCCGGTGCAATTGATCGCCTACCACACGGCGGCCGCCATCGGCACCGACGTGGACCAGCCGCGCAATCTCGCGAAATCGGTCACGGTGGAATAAGATGCGCATGATCCCGAAAAAGCCTGTCCCGGACTTGATCCGGGATGGGAACCGGTTTTCGGATAAGATCGTGCGCAATAGGCAAAGTCGCTAAGCCATGGCCGAGTTCGACCCGAAACTGGACGATATGCCGGCTGCCGCTGCGGCGCCGTCGCAGACTAGTCTTGCCGGCCGCATCCGCAATTATTTCCTCACCGGCTTGGTCGTTGCCGGACCTTTGGCGGTCACCGCGTGGCTGATCTGGTCGATCGTCAACTGGGTCGACGATCTCGTCCGCCCGCTCATCCCGCCGGTGTACCGGCCGGAAACCTATCTGCCCTGGCCGATCCCCGGCACCGGATTGGTGCTCGCCATCATCGTGCTCACGCTGCTCGGCTTCCTCACTGCCAACCTGGTCGGGCGTACGCTGGTCGGGTGGGGCGAGGACTTGCTCAACCGCATGCCGATCGTGCGGCCGGTGTACAAGACGATGAAGCAGATATTCGAGGCGCTGTTCTCGAAGACGGGATCGAGTTTCCGGCAGGTAGCGCTGGTTGAGTTTCCGGCGCCCGGCATGTGGTCGCTGGTTTTCCTGTCGCAGCCGCCAAGCGCCGAACTGACCGCGAAGCTGCCGCCGGGCGAGCACATCTCGGCGTTCATGCCCTGCACACCCAACCCGACCACGGGCTTCTTTTTCTACGTCCTGCGCAAGGACCTCGTCGTGCTCGATATCTCGGTGGAGAACGCGATGACGCTGCTGATCTCGGCCGGCATGGTGCAGCCCAATGGCGAGGCGCAGAAGAAATTCGCTTCGCTCGCCGCTACTGCGCGGGCGGCGCAGGCGGCGAAAGATCCGGCCGTTGCGCAGTAGAGCGCCATAGCATCGAGCGCCGGCGTGCGCTGCGGCGAGAGTCACGAATGGGCAGCGACATTAAATTTTCCGCCGAACCGCGCATTCTGATTATCACCATGCGCCGGCTCGGCGACGTGTTGCTGACGACGCCGCTGGCACGCGCTTTGCGGCAGGGCATTCCTGGCGCGCGTGTCGATATGCTGGTGTTCCGCGGCACCGAAGGCATGCTTGCCGGCAATCTCGATATCGACCGCGTGCTTACAATTTCGCCGCAACCCAGTGCCGCTGAATTTGCGACGTTGGCCGGCAAGCTGTGGCGGCAATACGATATCGCGATTTCCACGCAAGCCGGCGACCGGCCGACCGCGCTAGCCGCGATTGCCGGACGATTTCGTGTGGGACTGGTCGACAAAACCGGCGCGTCTTGGAAACGGTTGTTGCTGAACCGCGCCGTCGCCGCCGATCCCAGCGTGCATCGCGTCATCGAACTGGGCCGGCTGGCCAGCACGCTTGGCATCGATGATCGGCCAGACATCGTAGTGCCGAGACAAATTCCGCCGATGGCGCCGCGCGGCGCTCCCTACGCGGTTCTGCATGCCAATCCAATGTATCGCATCCGGCGCTGGACCGACGAAGGCTGGCGTGCGCTCGCCGAGGCGCTGGCGCAGCGCGGACTTGCCGTGGTCGCGACCGGCGGTCCGGCAGCGGAGGAGCGCGATTATCTCGACCGGCTCTGGAATCCGGTGCGGCCGCCGGTGGAACGGACCGACGGCCGCCTCGCCTGGGGCGAACTGGCGCAACTCCTATCCGGCGCTGCGGTCTTTGTCGGCCCGGACACGTCGATGACGCATCTTGCGGCGGGATCCGGTTGTCCCACGGTGGCGATCTATGGACCGGCCAGTCCGCACGGCATGGGGCCGTGGCCGGTTGGAGGTCTGCACGATGGCTGGGCGCGCGCCGGCAATATCCAGAACCGCGGCAATGTTTGGGTGGTGCAGAATCCTTTGCCGTGCATGCCGTGCGACCTCTTGGGTTGCGAGCGACATCTGGAAAGTTACAGCCGGTGCCTGGACGAATTGCCGGTCGGCCGCGTGCTCGAGGCCGTCGATCTGGCGATGGGCCGTGTTGCTATGACGGCACAGGCGGGGATCTAAACCGCCCAATCTCCCCATGTATCCCGCCGAAGCCCATTGTTCGGCGCAAAGCTGCGGCTTAGGGTCGCAGATCGGGTTTTTCACCGGGGGGAGACGACAATGAATTTCGTGGATGCCATCAAATCCGGATTCGGCAATTACGTTGGGTTTTCGGGCCGCGCGGCGCGCTCCGAATACTGGTTTTGGACGCTGTTCACGTTTATCGCTTACATCGTGGCGGGGATCATCGATTTCTACGTAGGGCTGGGTTTCGTCGGAATGGTGGTGTCCCTGGCGCTCCTGCTGCCCAGCATTGCCGTCGCGATCCGGCGCCTGCACGATCTCGACCGCACCGGGTGGTGGCTGCTGCTCGCTTTCACCGGCATCGGCGCAATTGTGCTGCTGGTCTGGGACTGTATGAAAGGCACGACCGGGCCGAACCGTTTCGGCACCGATCCGCTTTAGTCAGACCGGCATCGCCATTCAGCCGGCGCGGATCAGCTTGATCGCTTCGTCCTTGCCGAACAGATAGAGCAAATGCCGCAGCGCCTGGCCGCGCGGCGTCTCGAGTGAGGCGTCGCGCGACAGGATCAATGCCGCGTCGTCGCGCGCGGCGCCGAGATATTTGCCGTGCGTCTCGATGCGAGCGATGCGGAAACCGGGCAGGCCGCTCTGGCGGGTGCCGAGCAGGTCGCCTTCGCCGCGCAGTTTCAGGTCTTCCTCGGCGATGCGGAAGCCGTCTTCGGTTTCGCGCAAGACCGCGAGCCGCGCCTTGGCGGTCTCGCCGAGCGGCGCCTTGTAGAGCAGCAGGCAGGTCGAGTGGCCGCTGCCACGCCCGACGCGTCCACGAAGCTGGTGAATCTGAGCAAGGCCAAAGCGCTCCGCGTGCTCGATCACCATGATGGTGGCTTCCGGCACGTCGACGCCGACTTCGATCACCGTGGTAGCGACGAGTAATTGCGTCTCGCCGGCGGCGAACCGCGCCATCGCAGCGTCCTTCTCGGCGCCCTTCATGCGGCCATGCACAAGATCGATTTTCTTGCCGAAGCGCTGGCGTAGTTCCTCGAAGCGTTCCTCCGCAGCGGCGAGATCGATCTTTTCGGATTCCTCCACCAGCGGGCAGACCCAATAGGCGCGTTGGCCGGCTTGCAGCGCGCGGCCGACCGCGTCCTCGACTTCGGCGATGCGCGTGAGCGGAATGGCGCGGGTATCGATCGGCTGGCGGCCGGGCGGCTTCTCGCGCAGTTCGGACACATCCATGTCGCCGAAATAAGTCAGCACCAGCGTGCGCGGGATCGGCGTCGCGGTCAGCACCAACACGTCGACCGCTTCGCCTTTGCCGGCCAACGCCAGACGCTGATGCACGCCGAAGCGGTGCTGTTCGTCGACGATGGCGAGCGCGAGATCGTGGAAGGCGACGTCGTCCTGGAAGAGCGCATGGGTGCCGATCAGGAGATCGATGTCGCCGAGCGCCAGCCGGTCGAGAATGGTCTCGCGCTCACCGCCGCGCTCGCGCCCGGTGAGGATTTCGACGCGGATGCCGGCGGCCTGCGCCAGCGGCGCGATGGTTTTGAGATGCTGGCGTGCAAGGATTTCGGTCGGCGCCATGAAGGCGGCCTGCCGTCCGGCTTCGATCACCGCCGCGGCGGCGGTCAGTGCCACCACGGTCTTGCCCGAGCCGACATCGCCCTGCAGCAGCCGCAGCATGCGTTGCGGGCGGGCGAGATCGGCGGTGATGTCGTCGACCGCCTTCTGCTGCCAATGGGTGAGGGCGTAGGGCAGCGCCTTCAAGATGCGCGCGCGCAGGCGGCCTTCGCTGGCCGAACCGCGGCCGGCCTGCCGGCGCATATGCGCGCGCACCAGCGCCAGGGCGAGTTGGCCGGCGAGCAATTCGTCGAACGCGAGCCGCGTCCAGGCCGCGCTGTCGGGCGCGATGTCGTGCGGCTCGGCCGGCCGGTGCAGATGGCGAAGCGCTGCGGCGAAAGCGGGAAAACGTTCGCGCGCGACCCAGGCCTCGTCCTGCCATTCCGGCAGATCGGGCAGGCGGGCGAGCGCGCCGTCCATCGCGCGCCGCACATTGCCGAGCGCCAAGCCCTCGGTAAGCGGATAGACCGGCTCGACCAGCGGCAGACTGGCGAAGCCCGCCTCATCTACCACCCGGTCGGGATGCACCATCTGCAACATGCCGTCGTAGAATTCGGCGGTGCCCGAGACGTAGCGCTGCTCGCCCACCGGCAGGAGCTTTTCCAGATAATCCTTGCGGGCGTTGAAAAACGTAAGCGTGAGCGTGCCGGTATCGTCGTAGGTATAGATGCGGTAGGGCGCGCGCGAGCGGTGCGGGGGCGGCGCCCGATGCTGCTCGACGGTCACCGCGACGGTAACCACCTGGCCGGGCTGCACGTCGCGCAATTTGGGCCGCGCGCGGCGGTCGATGACCCCGGTAGGCAGGTGAAACAACAGGTCGACCACGCGCGGCGCCTCGCGGTCGAGCAGCCGGGCATAGAGCTTTTCCAGCTTCGGCCCGACGCCGGGCAGGCTGGTCAGCGAGGCGAATAGGGGACTGAGTACGAGCGGGCGCATCCGGCGCCATGCTGGCTTGCGCGCTGTACGGACGCAATGCGGACCTGTGCAAAGTGCCGCTGACTTTGCCGGCGAAGCCCTCTATATAACCCCGGCCCGGCCCCGTCCGGGTTTTTGGCGTTGGAGCAGTACGATGACTGGAATCGGGATTTCGAGCGACGGACTGGACGAGCGCCGGCGGAAGCTGCTGTTTCGCTCCTGGCACCGCGGCATTCGCGAGATGGATCTGGTGCTCGGCCGTTTCGCCGACGCGCAGATCGCGAAATTGAGCGATGCCGATCTCGATGAATACGAAGTCTGGCTCGAGGTTCCGGATCAGCAGATTTTCTCCTGGGTGAACGGGACGCAAACGGCTCCCGCCGAGATCGACACCCCGCTGTTCCGCCGCTTGTGCGATTTCCATTACAAGGGTGCCGATTGACGTGAGCGCGCAGGCGACATCTCCCGCCACGCTGCTGCAAGCAGGCCACGCGCTCACGCTCGCCCAGGTCGCCGATGGCGCCGAGGGGCTGGTGCTGGCCGATCTCGCGCGCGCCATCGCGGCACGGCCCAACGCGCCGGCGATTTCGCTCGCGGTGATCTGCCGCGACGGCCAGCGTATGGCGTCGCTGTCGCGTTCGCTCGCCTTTTTCGGGCCGGACATTCTGACCATGGAATTCCCGGCCTGGGATTGTCTGCCCTATGACCGGGTGTCGCCGAACGCGTCGGTCGTGGCGCAACGCATGACCGCGCTGTCGCGGCTGGCGCGCGTGAAAGGCCGCGACAAGCCGTCGGTGTTGCTCACCACCGTGAACGCCGCCTTGCAGCGCGTGCCGGCGCGCGAGTTTGTCGCCACCCACGCGCTGTCGGTCGCGCCGGGCAACGTCATCGGCATGGCGAGCATCGTCTCGTGGCTGGAGCTCAACGGTTTCACGCGCGCCTCGACGGTGCGCGAGCCGGGCGACTACGCGGTGCGCGGCGGCATCCTCGATCTTTATCCGCCCGGCATGGACTCGCCCGTCCGTTTCGATTTTTTCGGCGACGCGCTGGAGACCATCCGCACCTTCGATGCGCAGACGCAACTGAGCGAAACGCAATTGCGCGGGCTCGATCTGGTGCCGGTGGCCGAATTCCAGCTTATCACCGAGACCATCCGCCGCTTCCGCACCGGCTATGTGGCCGAATTCGGCGCAGCCTCCCCGGACGATCTGCTTTACGAAGCGGTGAGCGAGGGCCGCCGCTATCCCGGCATGGAGCACTGGCTGCCGCTGTTTCACGGCAAGCTCGAAACCTTGTTCGATTATCTGCCCGGGACGCCGTTGACGCTCGAGCATCTGGACGAAGACGCCGCGCACGAGCGCTTCACGCAGATCGCCGACTACTATGACGCGCGCCGCGAAGCGTTGAAGGACGGCATGATGCCGCCCTACAAGCCGCTGCCGCCGGCGCGGCTCTATTTGGCGGAAAACGAATGGAAAGAGCGGCTCGCCGCTTCGGCGCTGGCGACGTTGACGCCCTTCGCGGTGCCTGATGCGAAGCGTGTGATCGATGTCGGCGCGCGCGCCGGGCATAATTTTGCGGCCGAACGCGCCGAGCCCGGCGCCAATGTGTTCGAGGCGGTCACGCAGCGGGTGCTGACGCTGCAGGCAGCGGGCAAACGCGTGGCGATCGCGCTGTGGAGCGACGGCGCGCGCGACCGCATGAGTCACGTGCTCGCCGATCACAAATTGCTCAATCTCAGCTCCGTCGGTTCCTGGCCGCAGGCCTTGAGCCTGCCCAAGCCCGCGGTGGCGCTCGCCGTGCTCGGCATCGAGTCCGGTTTCGAGACCGCCGACGCCGCGATCATCAGCGAGCAGGACATTCTCGGCGACCGTCTGGTGCGGCCGCGCCGCGCCATGCGCCGCGCCGATAATTTCATCGCCGAGGCGACCAGCCTCGCGCCCGGCGATCTCGTCGTGCACGTCGATCACGGCATCGGCCGCTTCGTCGGCCTGCAGGCGATTCACGCCGCCGGCGCGCCGCACGACTGTCTGGAAATCCACTACGCCGAAAGCGCCAAGCTCTATCTGCCGGTAGAGAACGTCGACCTGCTGTCGCGCTACGGCGCCGAGCAAAGCAATGTCGAACTCGACCGGCTCGGCAGCGGCAACTGGCAGGCGCGCAAGGCGCGCATGAAGAGCCGCATTCGGGAGATCGCCGGCGAATTGATCAAGGTCGCGGCCGAGCGGCTGACGCGCGAGGCGCCGCGCTTTAGCGTCGGGCCGGGCGCCTATGACGAATTCTGCGCCGGCTTTCCCTACGAGGAGACCGACGATCAGCTCGCCGCCATCGACGCCACCATCAAGGATTTGAATTCCGGCCGTCCGATGGACCGGCTGGTCTGCGGCGACGTCGGCTTCGGCAAGACGGAAGTGGCGCTGCGCGCCGCCTTCATCGCCGCGATCAACGGCAGGCAGGTCGCCGTGGTGGTGCCGACCACGCTGCTGGCGCGCCAGCACTTCAAGACTTTCACCGAACGCTTCCGCGGCTTTCCGGTCAACATCGCACAGGCCTCGCGCCTGGTGCCGACGGCGGAACTGAACAAGGTGAAGGCCGGGCTTGCCGCAGGCCAGGTCGATATCGTCATCGGCACCCATGCGCTGCTCGGCAAAGGCATCAAGTTCAAGGATCTGGCGCTGCTGGTGGTGGACGAGGAGCAGCATTTCGGCGTGTCGCACAAGGAAAAGCTCAAGACGTTGCGCTCGGAAGTGCACGTTCTCACGCTCACCGCGACGCCGATCCCGCGCACCTTGCAGTTGGCGCTCACCGGCGTGCGCGATCTGTCGATCATCGCCTCGCCGCCGGTCGACCGCCTGGCGGTGCGCACCTTCGTGTCGCCGTTCGACCCGATCACCGTGCGCGAGGCGCTGTTGCGCGAGAAATACCGCGGCGGCCAGGCCTTCTATGTCTGCCCGCGCATCGAGGATCTGGCCGGCGCCAAGGACTTTCTCGACAAGAACGTGCCGGAGGTGCGAGTGACCGTCGCGCATGGGCAGATGCCGCCGACCGTGCTCGACGACATCATGACGGCCTTCTACGACGGCAAATACGACGTGCTGCTGTCGACCACCATCATCGAGTCGGGTCTCGATATTCCGACCGCCAATACCTTGATCGTGCATCGCGCCGACCGCTTCGGGCTGGCCCAGCTTTACCAGCTGCGCGGCCGGGTGGGGCGCTCCAAGCTGCGCGCCTATGCGCTGCTCACGCTGCCGGCGCAGCAGAAGATCACGGCGCAGGCCGAGCGCCGGCTGAAAGTGCTGCACTCGCTCGACACGCTCGGGGCCGGCTTCCAACTCGCCTCGCACGATCTGGACATTCGCGGCGCCGGCAATCTGCTCGGCGACGAGCAATCCGGCCACATCAAGGAAGTCGGCTTCGAACTCTATCAGCAGATGCTGGAGGAGGCGGTGGTCAGCTTGAAGGCCGGCATCAGCGCACCGGTCGCCGACCGCTGGTCGCCGTCGATCACCATCGGCACGGCGCTGCTCATTCCGGAAGACTACGTCACCGATCTGTCGGTGCGGCTCGCGCTCTACCGGCGGCTGGCCGAAATCGAGGACGAACGCGACATCGAAAGCTTCGCGGCGGAAATGGTCGACCGCTTCGGCCCGCTGCCGGGCGAGGTCGAACATCTGTTGCAGGTGGTCGCGATCAAGGCGCTGTGCCGGCGCGCCAATGTCGAGAAACTGGAGGCCGGAGCGAAAGGCGTCGTGCTGTCGTTCCGCGACAATATTTTCGCCAATCCGGATGGGCTGATCGCCTTTATTCGCGAGCAAGGATCGGGCGTGCGCATGCGCGCCGATCCGAAGGACGCGAAAGGCCAGCAGCTCGTGTTCTTTGACGATTGGGAAAAGCCGGAGGATCGCCTGAAAGGCACCGCGGCAATTTTGCGCCGGCTCGCTTCGATCGCCGAGCAGGCGAAAGCGGCCTGACGGCGCTGCGGGCGAAATTGCCGCGGTTTATGCAACGATTAAAATCTGGGGGATTCACATTCAAGCGATGCTAAGTGATTTATGCTATCGACAGCGACGGTGAGGATCGGTCCAAACGATCGGACCGGTCTGCGTGGTAGTAAAAGTGTGTGCCAAGGCGTCGACTATGTCTTTCGATCTGCCCGCCAATACGGAATGTACACAGTATGTCGTTCGTCCGTGCGATGCCGGCGGTTGGACAAGCTGCCTGAAAACGCGTGCGGCCGGCCCTTATGTGACGCGTGAGTTTGCCTTGCGCGTCGCCATTGCTGAGGCGCTGCAATTTCGCGCCGGCGGCGGCAAGGTGCGGATTACCGTACAGGATGCGCGCGGCACGGTGAGCGCCGAGCGTTGTCTGTGCGATCGCTTCACGCCGCACGACGATGCAGGATCGTGAAGCACTGGTAACGGGCAACCATCTGCCAAACGCGACCGATCAAAATCTGCGATATGGTTACTCGGCCGCGTCTTGCGCTTGCGCCATACGGTCGATGGCGTCGGCGAGATATTCCGGCGACTGCGCGCCCGACACGGCAAATTTGCCGCCGAAGATGAAGCAGGGCACGCCCTCGATGCCCGCTTGTTTGGCGGCAAGCACTTCCTGCTCGATCTGGGCGACGTCCTGATCGCTGTCGAGCGCCGCGCGCACATCTTCCGGGTCGAGGCCGACGTCGCTCGCCGCCTGCACCAGCACGGCACGGTTTGTAAGGTCGGCGCCTTCGGTGAAGTAGAGATCCATCAGCCGCTGTTTCATCTCGGCGGCTTTGCCGATGCCTTCGGCCCAGCGGATCAGCCGGTGACAGTCGAGCGTATTGGGCTGGCGGGTCATCTTGTCGGCGGCATAAACGAGACCTTCCTCCGCCGCCGCCGCGGTGACGCGCTGGGCGATGCCTTTGTAGCGTTCGGGCGAGCCGAATTTAGTGGTGAGATATTCCTCGCGCGCAATGCCGTCGCGCGGGATCCAGTCGTTGAGGAAATAGGGCCGCCAATGCACCTCGACCGGGATGTCCGGCCGCAGCGCCAGCGCCTTCTCCAGCCGGTGCTTGCCGATGAAGCACCACGGGCAGACAACGTCGGAAACGACGTCGATGCGGACTGGCTGTTTCAGTCATTGCAGGCTCTTTTTGGAGTTAACTCCTAATGATCCGGCGGTCACTCGGCGGCAACCACGCGGCTGTCCATCACGCGCGCCATCAGACTGTCGAGCGTGTCGCCGGCCTTCAGGGTCGCCAGCGTGACATTGGCGGCGACCGGGTCGTGGCCGCGCTGCGGCACCAGCATGGTGTTCTTGATCAGCCCGGCGATACGCCGCGCCACCACATGGGCGCTGCGCAGATCGGTCTGCGTATAGGCGATCAGCAGCGCGCCGTCGTCGTCGCGGCAGGCAAAATCGATGTTGCGGATAAGGCGGGTCAACAGCCGGGCGGCATCCGTGACGGCGCGTTCGTCTAACTCGCCGTCGAAGGAAAAGCGCGCAAGCGACAATGGCGTGCTGCGCTCGCCGGCCTCGGCGATCGCCTTGCCGAACTCGCGCCAGAACGTGTCGCGCGTGTGCAGGCCGGTTTGCGGATCGAACATGCCGTCGGCGTCGAGCGACTTGAGCATGCGTTTGAGCCGCGCCTCGAAGGCGTGCATGCGCACCAGCGGCACCATGCGCGCGACCAGGCGCGCCGGATCGCCGTCGACGTGATCGATGTTCGGCAATACCTCGGCGAATTGCGGCGGCGCTTCGCCGATCACCGCGACCGGAATGTCGCGGAAGCGGTTGTCCTGCGCCAGCACGGTGAGGAAGGCTTCCACCATGCGGGAGGAAAATCCGTCGCCCACCACGATGCCGTCGATGTCGCGTGCATTGAGGTGCCTGGCCGCGTTTTCGACGCTGAGCGCACCCAGCATCTTGACGCGTTCGCCCATGGCCACGCTGAGTTTGGGATAGAGCGGTCCGCGGCCTGCGATCAGCACGGTGGCGTCGTCGAGCGGATCGCCGACCGGAAATGCCGGCAGCCGTCCGTCATGCGAGGCGAAGGTCTCGATGCGGCGCAGAACGGTCGTGTGCAGTGCGCGTACGCGCATGGCCGATTGCAGGCGCGCGATCAGCCGCTCGACCGGCAACGCGGCGTCAACCGCAAGGGCGATTGGGATGGCGGCTTCCTGGTTGCCGAGAACACGGGCGACGACCGGAACGATGGCGCCTTTGGCGGCGGCAAGCGCCTGGGCGAATTTGCGGGTGGCGGCTTCGTCATGCGGGGTGCCTGGCTCGGCGATCACCACGGCGCTGGGTTTGACGGCGGTGAAGGCGGCCGACGCATCGGCCCACGCTGCTTCGACGATCGGGAAGGCGCCGGCCTTACCCAGCGCGTCGACCAGATCGGTCGCCGGTGTGTCGGCGACCACGATCATTGGACCTTGCAGCGACATGGGGGAACGCACGCGTTGACAAAAGGGTCTGCGACCCTAGCGGCGCGCGATTAATGCCCCGTCAACGAAATCATGAAGATCAAGCGGCTTTGCCGCGCGGGCGGAAGGCTCCGGCAATCAGCGCATTGACGCCCCGCGCTTGTAATCCAGCGGCGGTCGCGCCGGCCTCGCGGGCGCTGCCGGCCAGCCGTTGCCCGAGCTGGGCGTCGGGCAACGCGACGATGACGGCGGCGGGATCGGCCTCCGCCACCGCGGCATCAACCTCGCCTTGGCGGAAGCGGTAATAGCCGACCGCGGCGATACCGGCGGGCGGAGCAGTGAGAACAAGCGTGGTGCCATGCTCGACCCGGCAGGCAAAGCCGGTGTCGCGAAAACCATCGGGCGCGAAGTTAGCCTCGTCGCCTTGCTCGCCGCCGGGCGGAAAAGCCTGCACCGGCACCATCGGCCCGCGCAGCGCCAGCGTGCCGGCCTTGCTGCGCATGGTCTGCCCCACCGCGCGTGCTCCGGTAATGCCGCGCGGGGCGGCAATGGCGCCGTTCGGGATCGGCACCGGCAGCCCATCGGGGCCGCGTAAGCCCGGCAGCAATCCGACTTCGCCAAAGGCGGAGACATCGATGAGCGCCGCGTCGCGTTGCCACGGCGCGGCGGCGGCGAGTTGCTCAGGCGCACGCCACAGCGCGAGGATCTTCTTGATTTGGCCGCCCAGCAGCCCGGCGTCAACGAGCGGCGTCAGCGCCGGGCCCGGCACGACGGCGACTGCGGGAGTATGGGCGCGGCTCTGTCCGGCGAACGCGACAGGATCGAAGCCGTGATGCAGCGTTAGCGTTCCGCCGGCGAGCAGCCATGGCACCAAAGTCAGTGCGAGACCGGCAAACGAGCCGAGCGGGATGGCCGAAAGGATCGTGGCGTCTTGCGCGATGCCGGCTTCCAGGAAGGCGGCGAGCCCGCCGGCAATCAACTCGCTCTGGCTGCGGGCGACGGGGATCAGCCCGTCATTGGTGACGTCGAAGGTGACGGCGGCGACATGCGCGGCGGCCTGGCCCGGCCGCACGGAAGGCTGGAAGAATTCTGCCGTGCCGGAGGCGAGGCAATCGTCGAGCGGCACGACGCCGTCCGGGAGGTCGCGCCCGAAGCCGCAAATGTGCCGGATCGGAAACATCTCGGCCGCCACCTGCATGGCGATGTCGGCCTGCGCGTGGGCGCCGATACGCGCCGAGGTGACGATCGCCTTGGCGCCGATGCGGCCGAGCGCGGCCACCATCTCCTGTTCGCGCCAAAGCAGCGGTAGCGGCGCCGCGATCATGCCGGCGCGCATCACGCCGAGCAGCGCGATGACGCTGTCGACGGTGTTGGCAAGCTGCATCGCCACCACCGTGTCGGTCTGCAGCCCGAGCCCGCGCAGCCGGGCGGCGATCGCCGATATGGCGCGGTCGGCTTGCGCATAGGTCAGCTTGCGCGGCGGCAGGCCGGTCAGGCTCTCGCAATTGGGCGGATCGATCAGCGCCAGCGTATCGGCGTGTCGCACGCCGGCGCGGCGAAAGAAGTCGTCAAACGTGGCGCGGGTGCCGTCCGCGCGTTCTTTGCCGCCCAGGATCATTTGGCGTCTCCGTGCCACCAGGTTTCCGGCAGGTAGCCGAACAAGGAGGTCTGTGAGGGATGCTTGATTCGCGTCCAGCGCGCTATCCATTGTTTGGGGGGGAAGTAGAGCGGCACCACGTAGAAGCCGGACAGCAGCACACGGTCGAGCGCCCTTGTGGCGGCGACGAAATCCGGCCGGCTGGTCGCGCTCAGCATGGCGGCGATCATGGCGTCGACCGCCTTCGACTTGACCCCCATATAATTGCGGCTGCCTTCTTCCGTTGCCGCCGCCGAGCCCCAATAGAACAGCTGCTCGTTACCGGGCGACAGCGACTGCTCCCAGCGGTACTGCATCATGTCGAAATCGAAGCCGATGCGGCGGCGTTCGAACTGGGTGGCATCCACGCTGCGTACCTGCGCGTTGATGCCGGCGCGTTTCAGACTGCGCACGAAGGCGAGCGCCAGCCGTTCCTGATCGCGGGTGGTGGTGAGGATTTCGAAGGCGAAGGGCCGGCCGCTCGCCGTGTGCACCAATTGGGTGCCCTTGAGCGCATAACCGGCTTCGGCGAACAGCGAGAAAGCCTTGCGCAGACCGATCCGGTCGCGGCCCGAGCCGTCGGTCACCGGCGGCGTCCAGGTGCCGGCCATGATGTCGGCGCGTACCGCGTCGGGAAATGGCGCCAGCAATTCGCGCTCGCGCGTATCGGCGGCGACGCCATGAGCCGAAAGATCGCAGCCGTCGAAATAGCTGGCGGTGCGTTTGTAGAGATCGAAGAAATAGGTGTGGTTGATCCACTCGAAATCGAACAGATGTAGGATCGCCTCGCGCACGCGGATATCCGAAAAGATTGGCCGGCGCGTGTTGAACACCAGGCCATCCATGCCCTTGGGCAGGCCATAGGGGAATTCTTCCTTGACCACGCGCCCTTGCGCCAGCGCCGGAAAATCGTAGGCCGTCTGCCAGCGGCCCGGATCGGTCTCCATGCGCAGGTCGTAGAGGCCTTTCTTGAACGCCTCGAAATGCGTGTTGCCGTCACGGTAATAGTCGAAACGGATGGTGTCGAAATTCCACAGGCCGCGGTTGATCGGCAGATCGCGCCCCCAATAATTCGGATCGCGCGTGAAGCCGACGCTTTCGCCCGGCTTGACCGCGCTGACGCGATAGGGGCCGCTGCCGAGCAAGGGCGCGAATGTCGTCTGCTCGAATTTGTCGGGATCGATCGCGTGCTTGGCCAGCACCGGCATCAGGCCGATGATCAGCGGCAATTCGCGATCGTCGGAGCCGGCAAGATCGAAGCGCACCGTGCGCTCGGCCGTCGCCACCGCCTTCACCACCTTGGTGTAATAAGTGCGGAAGTTCGGCCGGCCGCGGTCGCGCAACAACTCCCAAGAAAAGATCACGTCATCCGGCGTTACCGGTTTGCCATCGGCAAAACGCGCCGCCGGATTGAGCGTGAAGGTGACGTAGCTGCGCGCTGCATCGGTCTCCACGCCGTCGGCGAGCAGGCCATAAAGCGTGAACGGCTCGTCATAACCGCGCGCGAGCAGGCTCTCGATCACGTAGCCGCGGATATTGGCCGCCGGCAGACCCATGACGATGAACGGGTTGAGGCTGTCGAAGGTGCCGAGCACGCCTTGCACCAGTTGGCCGCCCTTTGGCGCCGCCGGGTTGGAATAGCTCGGATGGCTGAAATTCGCCGCCCAGGCTGGCTCGCCATGCATGGCGATGGCGTGCGGCGCGCCGACCGCCCAGGCGCGCGAACCGACGAAGCCGCTCGCGGTCAGCAGCGCGCCAAGCATCAGCGTGCGCCGGGATGCCTGCCATTGCATCAGCGCACGAGCGGTAGTGGAGGGCGCGAATAGAGGTCGAATGCGATTCGGTTCCGGATTTGACGCAAGTTATCACAGGGCCTCGGTTATGACCGGCCCGCATTTTCGGCACATTCGTGGCTTTATTGCAGGAGCAATATCGGCTATCAGGCAGCCCGGAAGTGTCACGCTCCCGCCGCATTTCGCGGGGTAGAGAGCCGGATGCAGAGGCGGCCGTTCGGTCTGGCATAAGGCCGCGAGCGGCAAGGGGAAAAAGGGACAAATTGCGATGAATCATCTGAACGCACCGGCTCGGCCCCTTGGGCGGATGCTGACGGCCTCATTCGCCGCGGGATTGCTGGCTGCGGCCGCGCTCGTGGCGGGCCCTGCGCTCGCGCAGCAGCCCAAGCCGGCTAAACCGGCGGCGCCAAAAGCCCAACCCGCCAAGCCGGCCGCGCCTGCGGCGGCCGCTCCGGCGCCGCAAGCCGCCGCCGCGCCGCCGCAGCTCATGTATTCGCCGTGGCTGAAGGTGTGCGGCAAAGGTCCGGAAACCAACAACAAGCAGGTATGTGTCCTTACCAAGGATGGCCGGCTGGAAAACGGCATGCCTGTCGCCATCGTGCAGTTGTTCGAGCCGGAAGGCGAAGCGAAGGTGCTGCGCGTCACGGTGCCGCTCGGCATGCAATTGCAGCACGGCACCCGCATGATCATCGATCAGGGTCAGCCGGCGCAGGAGCCCTACAAGATTTGCTTCCCGGTCGGCTGCATGTCCGACTACCCGGTCACCGACGACATGATCGCCAAGATGAAGAAGGGGCAGACTATTACCCTGCAGGCGATCAACATGCAGGGCACGCCGATCAGCCTGCCGCTGCCGCTGAACGATTTCGCCAAGGCCTATGACGGCCCGCCGACCGATCCGAAGGTGGTCGAGGAACAACAGCGGAAGTTGCAGGAAGAACTGCAGAAGCGCGCGGAAGAAGCACGCAAGAAGCTGGAAGCGCAGCAACCGGCGGCAGCTCCGGCACCTGCAGCGAAAAAATAATCGGGTTCGCCGGTTGGCGAATAACAAAGGCGCAGGCTTGAGGCCTGCGCCTTTTTGTTTTGGGACGCCGTCATCCTGAGGAGCGAGCGAAGCGAGCCTCGAAGGATGACGGGCAATGACTCACGGGCCGTCGCCCTTCGAGGGCCGCCTTCGGCGGCCGCCTCAGGGTGACGGATTACAGGATCAGTTCAATTGGCTGTTGCGCGGGCGATAGGCGCCGCTGTCGTCCTGCACGAACACTTCGCTGACCTGCGGGTGACGCAGCGGCTTGTCGGAGGTGTCGGGCAACAGGTTCTGCTCGGAGACGTAGGCGATGTACTCGCTTTCCGCGTTCTCCGCGAACAAATGATAAAACGGCTGGTCCTTGCGCGGACGCACGTCGGCGGGGATCGACTCCCACCATTCCTCGGTGTTGTCGAACTCCGGATCGATGTCGAACACCACGCCGCGGAACGGATAGATGCGGTGCTTGACCACCTGGCCGATTTGGTATTTGGCGATGCGTATCTTGTCCATGTCAGAGACCACTTAATACATCGCCGCGGCCTTCGCTAGACCTTCCCTTAAAGGCCGTAACGGGCCCCCATTTCATGGTCTTTTGCCGCCACCAGCCTGGCGAGGTCGATGAGCACCTTGGCCTGTTTCCAGGTGGCGTCGTCCTGCATTTTGCCGTCGATCATGACGGCGCCGGCGCCGTCCGGCATGGCGGCGACGATCTTCTTGGCGAAGGCGACTTCGGCCGGGTCGGGCGAAAATACCGTCTTGGCGATGGCGATTTGCGACGGGTGCAGCGACCAGGCGCCGAGACAGCCCATGAGGAAGGCGTTGCGGAACTGCGCCTCGCAAGCGGCGGCGTCGGAGAAATCTCCGAACGGGCCGTAAAACGGCTTGATGCCGGCGGCGGCGCAGGCGTCGACCATTCGCCCGACGGTGTAGTGCCAGAGGTCCTGCTGATAGGCCGCGCGCGGCGTCTCGCCATCGATCTTCGGCTTGCCCGAGATCAAATCGGTTGATTGCGAGTTGCCCTGCGGCGCGTCCGCGAGCACTTTATATTCCGGATGGCCGCCGCCGACGCGGGTGGTTTTCATCGCGCGCGAGGCGGCGAGATCGGCGGGCCCCAGGCTCATGCCGTGCATGCGCGGCGAAGCACTGGCGATCGCCTCGACATTGTTGACGCCTTGCGCGGTTTCCAGGATGGCGTGGATCAGGATCGGCTTTTTGATCTTGTGGCGGGCTTCAAGCTGCGCCAGCAACTGGTCGAGATAATGGATGTCCCAAGGGCCGTCGACCTTGGGCAGCATGATGACGTCTAGTTTGTCACCGACCGCGCCGACGATCTCGATCACGTCGTCGAGCGCCCAGGGCGAATTGAGCGCGTTGATGCGCGTCCACAATCCGGTCGCGCCGTAGTCCACGCTCTTCGCCATCTCGATGAAGCCCTTGCGCGCGGCCTCTTTGGCCTCGACCGGAATGGCGTCCTCCAGATTGCCCAGCACCACGTCGACCTGGCGCGCGAGTTCGGGCACCTTGGCGCGCAGCTTGTCCAGATGCGGGGGCACGAAATGGATCATGCGCTCCAGCCGCACCGGCAGCTCGCGCATGGGCGCAGGCGCGCCGATGGCGAGGGGGGCAAAGAACTGGCGGGGCAATTTCATGGGCTGCTTAAGTCCTTCCCAATGGCCTAGGTGCCGTTTAGAGGAATGCAAACACCGCGCCAAGTGGGCCGTCCCACGGGCCGGCCGGGGCCTTGCGGCATGATCGACGTTCTCAATCTGGCGCTGCCGTTTTTCGGGCTGATTTTCGTCGGTTTTGCCTGCGGCAAGCTCAAGCAGATCCCCGATACCGCCTTGGCTTGGATGAATTTCTTCATCCTCTACGTATCACTGCCGGCCCTGTTCTACCGCATCCTGGCCCAGACCCCGCTCGAAAAGCTGGCCCAGGTCGACTTCATCTTCGCCACCACTCTGGCGACGTTCTGGGCCTTCACGGTGGCGTTCACCATCGGCACGGCGATCCGGCGCGGCAACATCGCCGAGGGGGCGATCGCAGGGCTTGCCGGCGGTTACGGCAATATCGGCTTCATGGGCCCCGGGCTCGCGTTGTCGACTCTGGGACCCGCGGCGGCGGTGCCGGTGGCGCTGATCTTTTGCTTCGACAACATTATCCTGTTCACCATGGTGCCATTCCTGATGGCGCTGGCTAAACCGCAGCAGGTGAGCCTCGGCGCGACCGCGCTCGAAGTGGTCAAGCGCATCGTCCTGCATCCGTTGATCATCGCCAGCGCGCTTGGCGTGGCCTCGGCCGCGGTGCATTTCCAGCCGCCGGTCGCGCTCGATCGGCTGATGCAGTTTTTGCAGAACGCCGCCGCGCCCTGCGCGCTGTTCACGCTCGGCGTGACGGTGGCGTTGCGGCCGTTGAAAAAGATGCCTTGGGAGGTGCCGTTCCTCGCGGCGGTGAAGCTCGCGCTCCATCCGGTTCTGGTTTTTCTGCTGCTGTCGTTTTTCGGGCCGTTCGACCAGATCTGGATCTACACCGCGGTGCTGATGGCAGCGCTGCCGCCGGCGCTCAACGTGTTCGTGTTCGCGCGGCAATACGACGTCTGGGTCGAGCAGGCCTCGAGCGCGGTCTTGATCGGCACGCTGGTGTCGGTGGTGACGCTGACCAGCGTGATGTGGATGGTGAAAACCGGTACGCTGCCGCAACTATTGTTCCGGTGACATCATGCAACCGCTGTCCGGCCTTCTGGTTCTGGATTTCACCACGCTGTTGCCGGGGCCGCTCGCCGCTTTGATGCTGGCGGAAGCCGGCGCCGAGGTGATCAAGATCGAGCGGCCGGGCGGCGAGGACATGCGGCGGTTTCCGCCTATTATCGACGGCGAAAGCGCGGCCTTCGCGCTGCTCAACCGCGGCAAGCAAGTTCTCACGCTCGACCTCAAGCGCAACGCCGACCGGGAAAAGCTGATCCCGCTGATGAAGCGCGCCGATATTCTGATCGAGCAGTTCCGTCCCGGCGTGATGGCGCGGCTGGGCTTGGGCTATGACGACGTCGCCAAGCTCAATCCGCGGCTGATCTATTGCTCGATCTCGGGCTACGGCCAGAGCGGACCGCGCGTCGACGAAGCCGGGCACGATCTCAACTACATCGGCAATACCGGGCTGCTCGATCTGCAGCCGGGGCCGCCCGCGACGCCGGTGGTGCCGCCGATGCTCGTCGCCGACATTGCCGGCGGCAGTTTCCCGGCGGTGATCAATATCCTGCTGGCGCTGCGTGCGCGCGACCAAAGCGGGCAGGGCTGCCGCCTCGACATCGCCATGACCGACGCCATGTTCACCTTCGCCTGGTACGCGCTGGCGATTGGCGCGGCGACCGGGAAGTTTCCCAAGCCAGGCGAATTGATGCTGGCCGGCGGCTCGCCGCGCTATCACTTGTATCCGGCCAAAGACGGCAAGATCGTCGCCTGCGGCGCGATCGAGCAGAAATTCTGGGTCGCGTTCTGCACGGCGATCGGCCTGCCGGCGGAATTCACCAACGACCTGCGCGATCCGGTGGCGACGCGCGACGCGGTGGCGAAACGCATCGCGGAGCGCAGTTCGGACGAATGGCGGCCGATTTTTGCCGCGGCCGATTGCTGCACGACCGTCGTGGTGCCGCTGCAACAGGCGATGCAGGATCCGCATTTCATCGAACGCGGGTTGTTCGACCCCAAAATCGAAAGCGCGTCGGGCAAGATGATGCCGGCGCTACCGGTGCCGATTTCGCCGGAGTTTCGCGGCAAACCGGGCGCGAAAAAGGCGCTGAAGCTGGGCGAGAACTAAAGGATTTCGCCCCGCATCAACCTTGGCTGCGCGGCCTGCGGCTGGATGCCCTCGCGCATCACCGCGCGCCGCAGCGGTCCGATCTGGTCGAGCAAATAGAGCCCAAGCCCGCGCAGCCCCTGCACCGGCAGGAAATCGGTGAGCAGCGTCCGGTTGAGCAGGTCGATGGCGAACGTGCGCGTGCCGACGTCGGCGCGCCGCATTTTTTCGTAAAGATCGAGCACATCGTCGCCGCCGATATCGCGGCCGTCGCGCTGCGCGGCGATGGCGAGTTCGCCGATCGAGGCGGCATCGCGCAGGCCGAGATTAAGTCCCTGCGCGCCGATCGGCGGGATCACATGGGCGGCTTCGCCCACCAGCGCGATGCGATTGTCGCCGAAACGTTTGGCGGTCGCGACCGATAACGGAAACGCGCCGCGCCCCGGTTCGACCGCGATCTTGCCGAGGATCGAGTGCGAGGCGCGCTCGATTTCGGCTGCCAGTTCGGCGTCGTCGAGCGCCTTGACGGCGTCGGCTTGCGCCGGATCGAGCACCCACACCAGGCTCGAGCGCAAACCCGGCAACGGCACCAAAGTGAACGGGCCGCTCGGCGTATGGAATTCGGTCGAGGTGTCGCGATGCGGACGCGTATGCGTCAGGCACGCGGTGATCGCCACCTGCTTGTAGTCGCGCTCGTCGATTGCGATGCCGGCGGCGGCGCGGCAGAGCGAACGGCGGCCGTCGGCGGCGACCACCAGCGGCGCGCGCAATTTGAGCCCGCTCCGGAGCGTCACCGTGACGCTGTCGTCGCCCGGCGCGACGCTGCTCACTTCGTCCTCGATCACGCGCAGCGAGGGCAGGCCAGCGGCGCGTTGCTCGAGCGCCGCGACCAGATGGAAATTCTCGATATTGTAGCCGAAGACGTCGAGATCGATTTCGTCGGCCTCGAATTTCACTTCCGGCGCGCGCCACAGCCGCCCGGTGTCGTCGACGATGCGCATCACCCGCATCGGTGCCGCCTGCGCCGCGCAGAGCGGCCACACGCCGAGCGTCTCCAAGGCGGTGACCGAGCCGGCGAAGAGCGCGGTGGTGCGGTTGTCGGGGCGGGGCGGGCGCTTTCCTACCAGGATGGTGGCAAGGCCCGCGCCGGCCAGCGTGATCGCCGCGGTCAGACCGGCCGGTCCGCCGCCCACCACGATTACCGAAGGCTGATCGCCCGATTTGTCCGGCATCAAAGCGCTTGATCCTGTTGAACGGTAGCGGGATTAGCACGTGCCGGGCCGGGGCGGAAACCGCCGCTTACCCAGGTTGCGCGCAATGCGCTATGCACTGACGGACGCCCGATGACCGAAACCGCCCGCCACGATCTGCCCCATCTGCCGCCGGCCGCGAGCCGGCTGGGCGCCGTTTTCGCGCGGCCGAAGGCGATTGCCGCGATTTGCGTGGTCGCGCTCGCCGGCCTCGGCTGGCTGGCGCTCGGGCTGCTGTATTCCGGCATGAGCCCGGTCGAGGCGATCTGCCGGGGGCTGACCGTGTCGGGCGCCGCCTGGGGCGCCGGCGGCTTTGGCATTGTCGCCCTGATGTGGGCCGCCATGACGCTCGCCATGATGCTGCCGAGCGCGGCGCCGATGATCCTCACTTACGCCGAAATCGCCGACACCGCCGCGCGCAAGGGCGAGCGCATCGTGTCACCCTTCGTGCTGGCCGCCGGCTACATGCTGGTGTGGCTCGGCTTCGCCGCCGCAGCGACAGTGGCGCAATACGCCTTCACCCGCGCCGCGCTGCTCGACACCGGCATGCAATCGGCGAACGGACTATTCTCCGGCGCGATCTTCATCGGCGCCGGCGTCTACCAGTTCTCCGCGCTCAAGCACGCCTGCCTGACGCAATGCCGAAGCCCGTTCCCGTTCTTCTTCACCCATTGGGCGACCACGCCGCGCGGCGTGTTCCGGCTCGGCCTCAAGCAGGGCCTCTATTGTCTCGGCTGTTGCTGGGCGATGATGCTGGTGATGTTCGCGGTCGGCGTGATGAACGTGCTCTGGATGGCGGCGCTCGGCGTGCTGATGACGTTCGAGAAGATCGGCAGCGGACGGCGCTTCACGCACGTCGTTGGCGTTGCCCTGATCGTGGCCGGCGTCGTCTTCGTGGCGACGGCGTTCGCGGCGCATTGGCCGCTGCACGCGAATTGAGTTAAAAGTCGAAAAGACCGGGAGTGAAACAGTGACGGAAAGCTGGAGCCTGAAAGGCGAGATGGCGCTGTCGTGCAGTTGCACGGTGTTTTGTCCTTGCGTGTTGTCGCTCGGCGATCATCCGCCGACCGAAGAGCGTTGTCAGACCTGGGCCGGCGTGCGCATCGACGACGGCCACATCGACAGCGAGGACCTGTCCGGATTGCGCGTCGGACTGATGATGGATCTGCCGGGCATCATGTCGCGCGGCAACTGGACCGCGGCGCTGTTCGTCGACGACAAGGCCTCGGCGCTGGCGGTGAAAGGGTTGACCCGCATCTTTACCGGCCGCGTCGGCGGCACCACGCATCTGCTCTCGATCCTGGTCGGGCAATTTCTCGGCGTGCGGCAGGTGCCGATCTCTTACGAGACGCAAGGCGAGACGCGCATCGTCAACATCGACAAATACGGCGGCGGCGCCATCACGCCGGTGCGCGGCAAGGAGCAGGGGCAGAACGTCGTCATCCGCAACAGCGAATACTGGATCGGTCCCGACGTCATCGTCTCGCGCGCCGACAAGTCGCGCTTCCGCGGCTACGGGCGCAACTGGAATTTGGCCGGCCGTTCGGCCGAAATCGTCAAACTCGACTGGGGCAACCAATAGCGCATGGTCCCGAAAAGTGGGAACCGGTTTTCGGATAAGACCATGCGCAAGGAAACATAATGGCGCGCTTCGCGACGATCCGCGCTTTCGCCGTTCATATCTTCACCGCCTGCGGCGCGGCGCTGGCGCTGCTCGCGCTGATCCTGGCCACCGGCGAGCATTGGGCGGCGATGTTCTTCTGTCTCGGTGCGGCGCTGGTGGTGGATGGAGTCGACGGTCCGCTGGCGCGCGAATTCAAGGTGGCCGAAGTGTTGCCGCGCTGGTCGGGCGAGACGCTCGATCTGATTGTCGACTTCACCACGTACGTGTTCGTGCCGGCCTACGCGATTGCCGCCAGCGGCATGCTGCCGAAGGCGCTGGCGGTTCCCGCCGGAATCGTGGTGACGATCGTCGGCGCGCTTTATTTTGCCGACCGCGAGATGAAAACGGCCGACAATTATTTTCGCGGCTTTCCGGCGGTGTGGAATCTGGCAGCGTTCTATCTCTATCTGCTGGAGCCGCCGGAATGGCTGGCCGCCGCCATGATCGTCGCGCTCGCCGTGCTGAGCTTCGCGCCGATCAAGTTCCTGCATCCGCTGCGTGTCAAGCGCCTGCGCGTGCTCAACATCGCGCTGCTGGCGGCTTGGGCCGTGCTGGCGTTCCTGGCGGTGATAGCCAATCTTGCGCCCGGGCCCTACGTGACCTGGCCGCTGTCGGCCATCGCGATTTATTTTTTCGCCGCCGGCCTGTTGCGCCGGCCGGCCTGATCGTGCTCGTTAGCGGTTGAATTTTCCGGGAGTCGTTTATGGCACGACCTGTTCTTCTGATCGCCGGCGGCAGCCGCGGCATCGGCGCCGCCACCGCCAGATTTGCCGGCGCGCGCGGCTACGACGTGGCGATCAACTACAAGAGCAATGCCAAAGCGGCGGCGAGCGTGGTCGATGCGGTGAAAGCCGCTGGCGGCAAGGCGGTCGCGATCCAGGGCGACATGGTGACGGAACAGGCGATCGAGCGCGTGTTCGACGAGGCCGCGCGTGCGCTCGGGCCGCTCACCCAGTTCGTGCACAGTTCGGGCATTGTCGGCGACGCCTCCCGGCTCGACGAAGCTTCCGCCCAGACGATCCGCGAAGTTCTCGATATCGACACCTACGGCGCCATGCTCTGCCTGCGCGCCTGCATGCGCCGCATGTCGACCAAGCACGGCGGCAAAGGCGGCTCCGTGGTGATGGTGTCGTCCATGGCGGCGACCATTGGCGGGGCCAATGAATGCGTTTGGTATGCGGCGGCGAAGGCCGGCGTCGACGCCATGGTCGTGGGCGCTGCGCGCGAAGTGGCCAAGGAGGGCATGCGGGTCAACGCGGTCTCTCCCGGCGTCATCGATACCGAAATCCAGCCGCCCGGCCGGATCGACCGGGTGGCGCCGATGTTGCCGATGGGCAGGCCGGGCAAGGCGGAGGAGGTGGCCGAAGCCATCCTGTTCCTGCTGTCGGACGCAGCGTCCTACGTCAACGGCGCCAACATTAGGGTCTCGGGGGCGCGCTAGGCTCAAGCTGCAACTTCATGCACCTTGTGTTCGCCGCTCGGCTGCCTATGATCCCCGCCGAAACCATCCACACAACAATCCAAGTCTATTGAGGGAGTGAAACTATGGTCGCGGCAGTGCGCGTTCACAAAGCGGGCGGTCCCGAAGTTCTGACCTACGAAGACGTAGCGATTCCGGCGCCGGGGCAGGGCCAGATCAAGATCAAAACGCACGCCGCCGGCGTCAATTTCATCGACTGCTATTTCCGCAACGGCAGCTATCCGGCGCCGGCCGGACTGCCGTTCATCGCCGGCAACGAGAGCGCCGGCGAGGTGATCGCGGTCGGCCCCGGCGTGACCGATCTCAAGATCGGCGACCGCGTCGCCTATGTGGGCCCGCTGGGCGCCTACGCGGCCGAACGCGTATTCGCAGCGGATCGCGCGGTAAAGCTGCCTGCCAATATCAGCTACGAGCAGGCTGCCGGCATGATGCTCAAGGGCATGACCGTGCAATACCTGGTCAACCGCACCTTCAAGGTGGGCAAAGGCACGATCGTGCTAATGCACGCGGCGGCCGGCGGCGTCGGCCTCATCCTTTGCCAGTGGGCCAATCATCTCGGCGCCACGGTGATCGGCACCGTCGGTTCCAAGGAAAAGGCCGCTCTGGCCAAAGCGAACGGCTGCCACCACACCATCCTCTATCGCGACGAGGATTTCGTCGCCAAGGTAAAGGAAATCACCAGCGGCAAGCTGTGCGACGTGGTCTATGACGGCATCGGCAAGACCACGTTCCCGGCCTCGCTCGACTGCCTGCATCCGCTCGGCTACTTCGTCAGCTTCGGCAGCGCCTCGGGACAGATCGACGCATTCAACATCAACCTGCTGCAAGCCAAGGGCTCGTTGTTCGCCACGCGGCCAACGCTCAATCACTACGCGGCCAAGCGTGACGATCTGATGGCTATGTCGGCAGATCTGTTCAATGTCGTCGGCTCCGGCGCGGTGAAGATCCCGGTCAACCAGAAATATCCGCTCAAGGACGCCGCGAAGTCGCACAAGGACCTGGAAGAGCGCGACACCACGGGCTCGTCGATCCTGATCCCATAGCGGGCGAGATTGTTCTCGCGTGCAAGTGAATACGGCCGCGCCGCTCACTCGGCAGCGCTGGCCGTTTTCGTTTTTGCCGTGTCGGGCGCGAGCAATGCATGACGGGCCATGAGTGACACGGTCAAACCCTTGGGACGTGGCGCGACGCTGGCGCTCGGCGTTTTCGCTTTGCTCGCCGGGCAATTGGCGGCGCTGTTGGCGCTGACCTGGTATTTCGGCCAAAGCATCGGGCATTTGCCGGATTTCAGCGGCGATGGCGCCGCCATCACCCTGGTCATCGCGGTGTCGACACCGGTCGAGGTCGCGCTGATGGCGCTATTCGCACGCCGCACCGGCGCGAGCGCCGCCGTCTATCTCGGGCTGATCTGGCCGCGGCGCGGCGAAGTGGTGTTCGGCGTCGGCGCGACCATCGCGCTCATGATCGCGGGCAATTTGTTGAGCTGGCTGCTTGGGCGCGGTCTGGTGACGCCATTTCAACTTGAAATTTACACCACGGCGAGCGCCGGCGGCTGGCTGCTCTGGCTGTGGCTCGCCGTCGTGGTCTTCACGCCGATCGGCGAGGAAATCCTGTTCCGCGGCTTTCTGTTTCGCGGCTGGCTGCAGTCGCCGCAAAACGCCTGGCCCGTTATCGTCGTCACCTCGCTGCTATGGGCGCTCATTCATGTGCAATACGACTGGTACGTGATCGGCCAGATATTCGCCTTCGGCCTGCTGCTCGGCTGGATGCGCTGGGCGACCGGCTCGACCATCCTGACCATTCTCCTGCACGGGCTGATCAACAGCGAAGGCATGTTCGAGACCTTCCTCGACTTGAAATGGCTGCACTAATTCCGGCGGCGCGCGGCTAAAGCAGCGCGGCGATCTTGCCGAAGGCCGGATGCTGGTTGATGCCGCCGGGCAGCCGCGGCAGGCCGACCACGCCGGTGCCATGGGCGAAGCGCGCGATGCTGGCGACGGTGTCGTCGAGCTCTACCGGATTGCGCTCGCTCTCGCTCACCACGATGGCCGCGATTTTCAGATGGCGCTGCGTCAGCACGTCGAGCGCGGTGAGGGTGTGGCTGATTGTGCCGAGATAGCCGCCGACCACGAGCAGCAAGGGAATTTGCAGCGCCGCCATCCAGTCGAGCACCGTGCGCTCGGAATCGAGCGGCACCATGATGCCGCCGACGCCCTCGATGAACAGCATGCCGGTTTCGGTATCGATCGCCTTGCGGCTGAAGGCGATCAGCTCGCCGAAGTCGATGCTGCGCCCTTCGCGCGCGGCGGCAAGATCGGGCGACAACGGCGCGCGGAAGCGCCAGGGCGCGATCGCCTCGACTTCGTCGGCGGCGACCGGACGCCCGAGCGCTTTGAGCAGAACCGCGGGATCGCTGGTCTCCACGACCGAAGGATTGTAGCCGCTCACCACCGGCTTGAGCGCGTGCACGGCTTGTCCTGCCTCGCGCAGATACCGGATCAGACCGGCGGTGACGAAGGTCTTGCCGATGTCGGTGCCGGTCGAGGTGACGAAAAAAGCGGCCACGGCTCAGTGCGCCATGACTTTGTCGCGGACGAGACCGGCGAGGCGGGCGATTTGCTCGTCCGGATGCTGCGCCGTGAAAGTAAGCCGCAATCGTGCAGTGCCGGCCGGCACTGTGGGCGGCCGGATGGCGGCGGCGAGGTAGCCCTCGTCGGCCAACAGGCGCGAGGCGGCAAGCGTCGCTTCTTCCTCGCCAAGGATCACCGGCACGATTGGGCTTTGCGCCTCCGGCAGGCCGGCCGCTTTGGTGAAGGCTTTGGCCTTTTGCACCGGCAACGCGGCATAGGCCGGCTCGCGCTCGATCAGGTCGAGCGCGGCGATGCTGGCTGCCGCGCAAGCCGGCGGCAGGCCGGTCGAATAGATCAGCGTACGCGCGCGGTTTCGGATCAAATCGATCACCGGCGCGGAAGCGCACAGATAGCCGCCGTAGGCGCCGACCGCTTTCGACAATGTGCCCATCTGCAACGGCACCGGGATATGCGTATTGCCCGTAAAGCTGGAGCCGCGCCCGCCGCCGAGCACGCCCAGCCCGTGCGCGTCGTCCGACATCAGCCAGGCATCATGCTCGTCGGTCAGCGCCAGCAGTTCGGCGAGCGGCGCCAGGTCGCCGTCCATGGAGAACACGCCGTCGGTCACGATCAGCGCGTGATCATGTTCGGCGCGATGGCGGTCCAGTATTTCGCGCGCATGCGCGACGTCATTGTGGCGGAATGTCATCACCGTGCCGCGCGACAATTGGGCGCCGGCGAACAGACAGGCATGCGACAACTCGTCCGCCAGCACCAGCCCGTCGCGGCCGATCAGAACGGGGATGATGCCGGCATTGGCGAGATAGCCGGAGCCGAACACGACGGCCGCCTCGGTCTTCTTGATGCGGGCGAGACGCGTCTCCAGTTGCGCAAACAGCGGGTGGTTGCCGGTGACCAGGCGCGAGGCGCCCGAGCCCGCGCCATAGGTTTCGATGGCGGCGATCGCCGCCTGCTTGATGGCCGGGTGCTGGGTCAGGTTGAGATAGTCGTTGCAGGAAAACGACAGCAGCCGCCTGCCGCCGCGTTCGACCCAGATGCCGTCCTCGCGCACGGTTTCGGCCAGCGCGCGGTGCAGGTGGCGGCGCTGCAGGTCGTCGAGCTTTTGTTGCGCGAAAGCGTCGAGCGAAGGCATGGTGACCTTCCCTACCACATAAGGCTAAATGCTCGCCAAGGTCTGACGAAGGGAAGCGCCAAATGGCGGGCGACAGTGGCAAAAACACGCCGGACTGGTATGCGGCCGGTCTCGAGCACGTCTGGCTGCCCTATGCCCAGATGAAGACCGCAGGCGCGCCGCTGCCGGTCGTGCGCACGCAAGGCTCGCGCATCGTGCTCGGCGACGGCCGCGAACTGATCGACGGCGTCGCCAGCTGGTGGACCGCCTGCCACGGTTACAACCAGCCGCATATCCGCCATGCGGTGGCCAAGCAGCTCAAGCAGATGCCGCATGTGATGTTCGGCGGGCTCACGCACGAGCCCGCGCAGACGCTGGCGCGCCGACTTGCCGAGCTATTGCCGGGCGATCTCAATCGTGTGTTCTTTTCCGATTCAGGCTCGGTCGCGGTCGAGGTCGCGCTGAAGATGGCCGTGCAATATTCGATCAACCGCGGCGCGCGCGGGCGCACCCAATTCGTCGCCTTCAAGGGCGGCTATCACGGCGACACCACCGGCGCAATGGCAGTGAGCGACACCGAAGACGGCATGCACGCGCTGTTCGCCGGCCTGCTGCCGCAGCACCATATCGTCAATCTGCCGGATAGCGACGAGCACGCGGCGATGCTCGACAGGTTGCTCGCCGAGCGTGGCGACTTTATCGCCGCCATTATCGTCGAACCTTTGGTGCAGGGCGCCGGCGGCATGAAATTCCACGATGTCAAAGTGCTCACGCGTTTGCGCGCGCTCGCCGACAAATATGGCCTGTTGTTGATCTTCGACGAAGTTTTCACCGGCTTCGGCCGTACCGGCACGATGTTTGCCTGCGAGGCGGCGGGCGTTGCGCCCGACATCATCGCGCTGTCCAAGGCGCTGACCGGCGGCACGCTGCCGCTGGCGGCGACGGTCGCGACGCGCAAAGTATTCGACGCGTTCTGGTCGGACGATCCCACGAAGGCGCTAATGCACGGCCCGAGCTATATGGCCAACGCGCTCGGCTGCGCCGCCGCAAACGCGTCGCTCGATCTGTTCGAGAGCGAGCCGCGGTTGCGGCAAGTGGCCGCGCTATCCTCAGCTTTGTTGCAAGGCCTCGAACCCTGCCGCAGCATGCCCGGCGTGAAAGACGTGCGCGTGCGGGGCGCCATCGGCGTGGTCGAGATGGGCGTCAATCGACAACCTCGGCGCCTTGCGCGCGCGTTTTGTCGAGGAGGGCGTGTTCGTGCGCCCGTTCGGCAATATCGTTTATCTCACGCCCGCCTTCACCATCGCCGCCGACGAACTCAAGACATTGACCGATGCGGTCGTTAAAGTCGTCGGCGCACTGAAACAATAATCGGGGGAAACATGCCCGCCTACAGCGGACCGGTGATCGACACCCACCATCACATCTGGCGGCGCTTGGATATCCCCTGGCTCGCCGATCCGCCGATCCCGCGCATGTATGGCGAATATTTCGGCCTGCGTCGCGATTACCCGGCGGAGGAATGGATCAACGACGTGGTGCCCGAAGGCGTCACCAAGTCAGTGCATGTCACCGCCAATTGGGGCGTCGCGCGCGCGCTCGACGAGACGCGCTGGCTGCAATCGGTCGCCGACCAGCACGGCTTTCCGCACGGCATCGTCTGCGAGGCGGTGATGACCGATCCCGATCTCGACGCCAAGCTGAAGGCGCAGAAACAGTTTCCCAATCTGCGCGGCGTGCGCGAGCAGATCTTCTGGGACAGCCACCCGTTACGCCAGCGCGTCAGCCGGCCGGACTACTGTAACGCGCCCGATTTCCGCCGCGGCTTTGCGCTCCTGGAGAAGTACGGGCTCAGCTTCGAATTGCAGGTCTTCGCCGGCCAGGTGAAATACGCGGTCGAATTGATCAAGGCATTCCCCAATGTGCCCATGATCCTGCTGCATTCCGGCATGCTCACCGACCGTTCGCCGCTCATGATCGAACAATGGCGCGCGGCGCTCACGGCGATGGCGGCGTTCCCCAATGTGCACGTCAAACTGTCGGGCCTCGGCATGTTCAGCCTCGGGCTCACCTATCCGCAGGCGCGCCAGGTGATCCGCGATTCGATCCAGATTTTCGGCATCGAGCGCACGATTTACGGCAGCAATTTTCCGCTCGAGAAATTGCACGCGAGTTATGCGGATTTCATCGCCCTCTATCGCAAAGTGATGTCGGAATACAGCGAGGCCGATCAGCGCAAGGTATTCCACGACAATGCGGTGAAGTTTTACCGGTTGTAAGTCTCAGGCGTCGTCCCCGCTTCGGCAGGGACGACGCTCGCAACTCACCGATAAATGTATTCGACCCGTCGGGTTTGCGGCTCGACCAGTACCGGCTGGTTGTTGATGTAGGCGTACTGGTAGCCGTAGCCCGGAACGGGAGCCAGCGCGACGTCCTCGGGCAAGCCGACGCCCTCGACAACCTCGCCGTTCAGATAGACCGGCGCGACCGGATGGCTGACCACGTAGCTGCCGACACTTTGCGGCGGCGCGATCACCAGCGGCGCCCCGGCCGGCGGCGCGAGCAGCGTGCCGGTAACCGCCGGCGCCGGCACGGCGGTGCCGACGGTCTCAACCGGCGCCTGATAGGTCACCGCCGGCAACGTGCTCAGAGCCTCGGCGACCGCTAACGAATGCCCGGACAGGCGCGCCGTCAGATATTGCGAATAGGCCCAGCCTTGCCGGCCGTTGTAATTCACTTGGCACCACAGACTGCCGCGGATGCAGCCGGTCACGGTCGCCTGACCGCGATCGGGGATGGCGCCGATGATGCTGTATTGCGGGCCGGGCCCGGAACGGATGTTGAGCGGCGTGGTGGCCGCGGCGATTGTTGCCGCCGAGGCGGCAGCCGATAACGTGGTCGCCGCGGTCAACGCGGCAATAAAGATCGTGCTTTTGAACGGCATGGCGAATGACCTCCATGGCATGTTGGATGCCTGCGTAACGCGGCGCATGCATACACGTTCCGAAGTTGCATGGAGGGAACTGGAACTTCAGACGGAACCGCGGCAAATAATTGCGGCGAAAAGCTAGAATCCGACCGCGCTTCCGTGCAGATCATATTCGTCGGCGCGCTCGATCTTCACCGTGGCGATTTCGCCGACGCGCAGCGGCCGCCGGCTGGCGACGTAGACCGCGCCGTCGATCTCCGGCGCGTCGGCCATGGAGCGGCCCTTCGACACCGTCGGCCCCACTTCGTCGATGATGACCTGCTGGCGCGTGCCGACCTTGCGCTTAAGGCGGCGGGTGGAAATCTTCTGCTGCGCCTGCATGAAGCGATGCCAGCGCCCTTCCTTCACCTCGTCGGGCACAGCCTCAGCCAGATCGTTGGCGGCGGCGCCACGCACCGGCTCGTATTTGAAACAGCCGACGCGATCGAGCGCGGCTTCCTCCAGCCATTGCAGCAAATAGTCGAAATCGGCGTCGGTCTCGCCGGGGAAGCCGACGATGAAGGTCGAGCGCAGCGTGAGGTCGGGACAAATCTCGCGCCAGCGCGCGATGCGCTCGAGCGTCTTTTCCTGCGCCGCCGGCCGCTTCATGCGCTTGAGCACGTCGGGCGCGGCGTGCTGGAACGGGATGTCGAGATAGGGCAGCACCTTGCGCTCGGCCATCAGCGGCATGACCGCGTCGACATGCGGGTAGGGGTAGACGTAATGCAGCCGCACCCAGACGCCGAGCTCGCCCAAGCGCGGCGCTCAGATCGATGAACTTCGCGCGCAACTCCTTGCCGCGCCATGGGCTCGCCGCGTATTTGATGTCGACGCCGTAGGCCGAGGTGTCCTGCGAGATCACCAGCAATTCCTTGACGCCGGCGGTCACCAGCTTTTCCGCCTCGCGCATCACGTCGCCGGCCGGACGCGACACCAGATCGCCGCGCAGGCGCGGAATGATGCAGAACGAACAGCGGTTGTTGCAGCCTTCGGAAATCTTCAGATAGGCGTAGTGCCGCGGCGTCAGCTTGATCCCTTCCGGCGGCACCAAATCGAGGAACGGATCGTGCTGCGGCGGCACCGCGCGATGCACCGCCTCGACCACGCTCTCGTATTGCTGCGGACCGGTGATCGCCAGCACGTCCGGGTAAGCGGCCGAGATGCTCTCCGGCTCCGCGCCCATGCAGCCGGTGACGATGACCTTGCCGTTTTCCTTCAGCGCGCTGCCGATGGCGGCAAGCAACTCCGCCTTGGCGCTGTCGAGAAAGCCGCAGGTGTTGACGATGACCACGTCGGAACCGGCGTGCTCGCGCGATAGCTCATAGCCCTCCGCGCGCAGCCGCGTGACGATGCGCTCTGAATCGACCAGCGCCTTCGGGCAGCCGAGCGAGACGAAGCTCACTTTGGGCGCGGCGGTTTTCTTGTCGGGGTCAAGCATGCCCGGCAGGAGCTACAAGCGATCCGGGTCGAGATCAAGGCGCGCGGCCGCGAGGCCGGCGATTGGGTTTGCGACGGTAATTTTACGAAATAGCCAAATACGAGGGAATCCGCATATATATCAGAGGTTGTAGTTTAATTGTTACTAGTATCGTTTTGGGCTTTCGTCTGGGCGGCGACGCTGACTACCGATCCTGCTTCAAACGCGACTGTGCCGCACCCGATCAGCAATGAGCTGAACTGTTTCTCTGGCGCCGGCCGCTCATCAATGGCCGGTAGCGAACGGCCCCGGATGGCGAAGGCGTCATCCGGGTCGCCTCAGCGGTTCCGCAAAGCCTCGGCTTCCTGATAGAATTTCTTTTCCCAGGCCTTCTGATGATCGACGCCCTCGCGGATGAAGGGCGTGAACACCGCGAGATGCAGCAGCAGCCAGTTGAGGAAACGGGCGGGCTGGCGCAGCGGTTTGCGGAAATCGACGAACAGCACCACGCGCGTGTGCGGCGTGCGGTTCCAGGCCTCGTGCTCATAGGCGTCGTCGAAAATCACCGCTTCGCCCTCGCGCCAGCGATAGACGTCCTTCTCGACGCGGATGCCGAGGTCTTCGCGCGGCTCCGGCACGATCAGCCCGAGATGCAGCCGCAGCACGCCGTTGTAGGGCCCGCGATGCGGCGGCAAATGTTTGCCCGGCTCCAGGATCGAGAACATCACGGTGATCAGGCCGGGGATTTTCTGGCAGGCCGCCCAGGTCTGCGGGCATTGCGCGATATTGGCGTCGGAACGGAAGCCATAGCCGGCGAGCAGGAAGGTCTTCCAGCCGCGGTCGGTGCTGATGACGGATACGTCGGAAGAAATCTCGTGGAAGCCGGGCAGGTCGTCCTTGCGGGTGAGCACCTGGTCGAGTTCGGCGCGGATGGCGCGCCAGGCCTGCTCGATGTCCCGCGTCCACGGAAACACCGCGTTGTCGTAGATCGGCGGGTTGCCGACCTTGCTGTATTTGAGATTGAGCCGCTCGACGAAAGCCACCACGCCCATGAACGCGCGCGTGACCAGGCTCGGCCGGTTCAGCGGCTTGATGCCGGCGGTACCGAAGTTCTGGCTGGGGACGCTCTCGGCAGGCTGTTCTGCGACGCTCACCACGCACTCCACTGCAAACGCGCGCCAAGGCCCCCTCGCCACAATAGCAACGGGCAGGGCGAAGCGGAAGTTCCGGCCCGCGCTCCGCCCGTCCACGCCCGCATTGGCGTGCGCGCCCGGCCCGGCTATGCTGCGGCCAACCGGAAAGGCTGCCCATGAAACGCTTCGCCCTCGTTTTAGTCTTGCTGCTTGGCGGGCTGTCGGCGTTGCCGGCACAAGCCGCGGATGGCGCGATCTGGCGCTACAACAAGCACAATCCGGAGCCGGCATTCCCGCTCAACAAGCGGGCGGAATTGATCTGGGCCTCGGGCGCCTGCTGGAGCGAATGCGGGTCTTACACGACTTGGAATCTGGTGGCCTGTCTCGAGCACGACCCGCAAGGCCGCTGCCTCAAGCGCGCCAATGCCGGCGACCGCGCCTGCCAACGGGAATGCCGCACCCAAAGGGGGACCGTTGCTGCCGATCGATTTTTGATATCCGATTGTGCCGAACAATAAACGACGCAAAGTCGGACGTTTTAACGGGGGGAGACAATGAGGAAATGGATGGCACGTTGTGTGCTGGCTTGCACGCTCACCTTCGCGGCCGGCCACGCGTCGGCGCAAGATGTCGCTCAGCTCGGGTCGGCGATGGAAGCCGACAAGGTTACGATGGTGAGCCTGCAGACGGACATGAACCAAAAGACGTCGGAAAACGAACGTCTGAAGAAGGAATACGATATTTACGCCGACCAGCTTAAAACGCGCATCGGTCCTATGGTGACCAACTACAATACCCAGTTGAACAGCCATAACCAGCATGCCGCGCGGGTCAATGCCGCAGTCGCCGCGCACAACGCCGTTTGTCATGGCACGCTGCCGCGGCCTACTTTCGAAAGGTGCCAGGGCGAGAGCCCGCAGTTGCAGCGGATGATTGACGGCGTCAATTCGGCCAAGAGAAACCTCGACGGCGAAAAGACGAGAATTCAGGGCGAGCAAACACGATACAAGAACGCGATGGACCCGCTGGCCGCAAAAATGAAGGCGAATTTCGCTGTTTGGACCCAGGACAAAGCACGCTTCGATCAGTTGCGCGCTAAAATTGCGTCAGCACAGACGGCTCTTCTCGACCGCTGCAAAAATGCGAGCCCGAGCGAGCGGAATTCCCCGCAGTTCCTGAAGTACTGCGCTTCCTTTGGATTCGATAATCCGATCCCAAATCTAAAACCGCTCGACGAACAAGCGGCCCCGAAGGGAACGAGAATTGCCCCGAATTAAGCCGATGCGCGCAATCGGTCCGGGCTGCTCGCGCCTGACGAAGCATTTCCGGCAGCAGGGCTGGCTCCTGCTGCCGATCGATAGCTTGTTTCCGTTCGCGGACTAGTGGCGATGCATGGCGACGCGCTCGCGACCTATCCGCCGCTCAACTCGCTCAAGCGCGTAGCCGACAATATCTGGATCGTCGACGGGCCGGTGATCCGTTTCGGTTTTCCTTGGCCGAAATTCCCGTTCCCCACGCGCATGGCAAGTGGCGCGACACCAAAGGTGCGGAGGAATTGCGGCGCGCCTTTGCCTGGCTGCTGCCGGCCGGCTCCTGGAAGGATCCGCGAAACATCCAATCTTGTCGACCTCCGGCGAGCGAAATAAAATCGCCGCAGGGCGACTGAGCTTAGGATGGAGACCCTCGTCATGAAGAACGCGTTAGCGATGTTGGCCGCCGGCGCTTTTATCGTGCTTGCCGGCAATAGCGTGCGCGCAGCGCCGATCGCGCTGCCGAATGCGACGCCGAACGCCACGATCATCCCGGTGGCCGAAGGCTGCGGCGTCGGCTGGCATCGAGGTCCCTATGGCGGTTGCCGTCGAAACCTCACTCCGGCCTGGCCGTGCTGGTGGCGGCGGGGTCCTTTCGGACGCTGGTATCGGGTTTGCCACTAGCGGCTTGCGAACTGAACGCGAAACGAGACGCGGCCCGCCGCCGCACGTCGGCGGGCCGCGGGCACTTGGGTGAATTGGCGGAAGGGGTGTCCCCTGCATCCACTTGATAACATTACGTTATTACGGATTTTGCGTGACGGGCCCACTGGCTTACCCTCGCGCACGAGCCGGCTTTGGGCGAACAGTCACGGATAATTGAAGTCAGACCGATCCAATTGCCCCCGGCGACCTGCTCGGCCGATCATCGAACGTTGTCTGCTTCGCGACCGAGGCAATTGATCCGCTTGTTTAGTCCGGACACCGCCAGGGCAATCCCGCAAGACGCCGTCCGTCATTGATACAAGCGGACAACGACGGGGTTCTGCCTGAGATGGTTTGTCCGCTTCTCTTTTGCCGCAGCGGACGCTGGAAACGTACCCGCGCGACATGCCAGCGCTATGGCGTCAGGCGGTCGATGGTCACCAACCGGATGCGCGGATTTCCGAGCGGGGTGCCGACGCAGTTCAAATAGGGCCATGGCCGCTGCGTACAGGCCTTCAATGCAGCCTCCGCCGGCTTTGCAAGCGGGCCGGCATCGAGCGGCGCGTTTGTGGCCGATAGCAACGTCAACATGCCGGCGACAGCGGCGGCAGCCATAACAGCACCGATCGTTTTTCGCATGACGGCCTCCTGTTCTTGGTTATTGGTGACTGTCAGTCTAGCCGCGCCTATCGGATCCCTCAGTGATGGACGTCACAAAATGCCGAGATTTGTGATTTGGCTGTCAGGCCGTGAATTAAGGCCACAGGCAGGTTGGCAAGATTATCGGTGATCGGGCGAGGTGTCCTGAAGAGACGCGAGAGACGAAGCAGCCAGCTCGCGAACAGAGATCATCGCAGCATCGTCGCCTGCAGAATTGTCGACCGTTGACTTGGCGTCGACGCGCAGCAGCGAACCAAATGTATATGTTATCAGGCCTGTCATCATCGCGGAGATTATCAATGCGGTGACGAAACCGCGGGCACCGAATGGCAACACGAATTTGCTTTGCGACCTCATGACGTATCTGCTCCAGGCGTTAGCCGACACAAACAATCTTGCAGATAGAAAGTTCTATTTAGTTGCGAATGCCACATAATGTCGGCTGTGCGAATTCATAAATCCTTAGGCATGTTCGGCTGCGGCACCAGGCAGGCTCGTCGCTCTCCATGAAGAATGTCCGCGTGCGGTGCAGGAAGCGAAAGTACGCCATCGCTATCAGCGATCGTTCAAAACACCCGGCCGGAGTCCGGAAGGACCGCGGCACTTTTGGGTTTTTTGTGCCGATCATGGTGCAGCGCGTCTGGTCGAGATCGGCGTTTTGCTGCGTTCGCTGCGCCGCAAACTCCAGGACGCCATTGCACCTAACAGCGGAGGGGGCCCGAATTGCCAGCCCACGATTGCCTCAAAGATATTGCATTGCGGAAGCCGCCTTGATGAAAACTGTTGGCGGACGTGTCGGGCAGACTGCCCGTCATCGTGTAATGTGACGTTCCTCACCATCGGCGGTCGCATTCCGACTTATGCTCCGATGTGGGTCGCGCAGCTAAAGCGAACAAGGCATTGCATTTTCAAAAGGGGGCTACGATGGCACCTCATGTTCAATCTGGTCCGGCCAGCCGCGTTGTTGGTATCGGACTCCAGCACGGTTCACCGATCGTCGCACCGGGCGCGAGCCCCACAGGCGGCATCATCGCAACGCCGAATGGCTCGATCGCCTGGACGCAGTTTTACCGCAACATCGCCGCTGCGCGTCGTCAGATCAGAACTTCGGGGATGCTGGCTCTGGGCTTTATGCTTGCTTCGGTGTGGGGCGGCGGTCTGCAGATCGCCGGGGCCGAAGAAGTACCTGCGTTCGCGCCCGGCATGATCAGCCACATGCAGCAGATGCGTCGCTTCAAGGATGTGGACAAGGGTGCGCAACCTACTCCGTCCGTCATTCCGCGTTTCAGTGCCGCGCTAGATCCCACCGGTGCGGTCGCAACGTTTCAGCCCAACGGAGCGACGTTCACCTTCAACAACGCATTTTTCAAGAACCTCGGAACCAATGGACGAACCTGCTTCACCTGCCATCAGCCGCAGAACGGTTGGTCCGTCAGCGCAGCCGGTGTTGCCGAACGGTTTACGGCAAGCGCCGGCACCGATCCGATTTTCCGCCTGGTAGATGGCGCGACATGTCCAAACGCAGATGTCTCGACATTGGTGGCCAAGAAACGGGCCTACAAGTTGTTGACCTCCAGAGGCCTGATCCGGATCGGTCTGCCCATTCCGGCCGGAGCGGAATTCGCCGTTACCGCCGTGAACGATCCCTATCAATGCAACACAAATCCTGTCACCGGCCTCACAAGTCCGACGTCGGGAATCGTTTCCACCTACCGCCGGCCGTTGCCAGCCACCAATCTCGGATTTCTGAGCGCTATCATGTTTGATGGCCGCGAAACGAATTTGAGCAACCAGGCGATCGATGCCACCCTGGGCCACGCTCAGGCCGATACGCCTCCGACCGCCGCGCAGCTTGCCGAGATCGTCGCCTTCGAATCCGGCTTGTTCACGGCTCAGGCCTTCGACCAGAAAGCAAACGACTTGTCTGACGATGGAAGCATGGGCGGCCCCATTGCGCTGTCGCTGCAGCTCGCCAATTTCTTCATCGGCGTGAACGATCCACTGGGTCAGAATCCCACCGGCGCCCCGTTCACGTCTCAGATCTTCGACCTGTTTCGGCCGTGGCTTGGGCTTTACAGCAAGGACCCTGTCGCCGCCCAACGTCGATCGATTGCCCGCGGCGAAGAACTGTTCAACAACACAAAAATCAATATCACGGGCGTTTCGGGCCTCAACGACGACCTGAACGTCACGAGCATTCCGGGGTTCTGCGGTACCTGCCATGATACGCCCAAAGTGGGCGACCACTCCGTCAAGGCGCCGCTCGACATCGGCGTTGGCGACGCGGGCGCTAACAGTCCTCCTGTCCTCGACATTTCGGGGCTGCCTGTATTCACGTTGACTTGCACCCAAGGCTCGCTCGCAGGACGGATTTACAGGGTCACGGATCCTGGCCGCGCCATGATCAGCGGCAAGTGCAAGGATATCGGCAGGCTGAAGGGCCCGATCTTGCGTGGGCTTGCTTCGCGGGCCCCTTATTTCCACAACGGTTCGGCCGCAACGCTCTATGGACGTGTTGAACTTCTACGATCAGCGGTTCGGGATTGGCTTCACCGACCAGCAGAAAGCCGATCTGGTGAATTTTTTGAATTCGCTTTGAGGGAGCGAAACAACCGAGACTATGCGCGCCGGTGGAATGTCGGGTTATTGGCTCGATGCGGCCATTGCAAACCCTTTATTCCTCATTCAGACCCGCTTTCCGCATGCCCTCCAGGTATTGTTCCAGCAACTGGGGCGTCTGGTAGGGCACGTTGGCTCTGACCCATTCGATTGATAGACTGGTCTGCTCACGTCGCACTTTCGTGAAGAAAGAGCGGGCTTCGTCGACCTGTCCTGCTTGGGCCAAGCTCGCACAGCGCAGTCGCTGCGCGCCCTGGAACCCCGGACGTAAGCGTAATGCTTGCGTCGTGTATTCGGCAGCCTCCGCAAATCGCCCGGCCGCATAGTGAGCAACCGCGATGGCTCCGAGGAACAGGGCCATCTCGGGATCAAGCGGACTGAGTCTGATGGCATCCTGCCCGTGCTCGATCGCTTCGCGATCCTGCCCCGCAAACGCGTAGCCGCGGCTGAGATGCGAGTGGGCGGCCGCAGAATTCGGATTGAGATTGACCGCCCTACGAAACGCCGCGATCGACTCCTCCGTATGCCGCTCCATCATGGCCCAATAACCGAGCGCAATATGTCCCCAGGGATCGCGATCGTCGAGCGAGATCGCGCGCGTGGCATGCTGGCGACCCGGTTGGCAATACCTGATCGCGACCGGCCCACCCCATGTGCGCGGCAAAAACCAGGCAAAATCCGAGCAGGCTGTGAGCCGGCGCGTAATCCGGGTAGGCCTCGATCGCCCTTTTAAGAGGCTTGATCGCCGCTTCATAGTCTTGCCGCGTCATGCGCCAGAAATGGGTCTGCGCTCGCGCCACAAGCTCCCAGGCGCCGAGATCGTCAGCGGAACGAGAAAGAGCGCGAACGCCCTCGGCGGCCAGCAAATGCGGTTCAATCGCTCCGGCGACATTGCGGGTGATCTCGTCCTGTACGGTGAAAATGTCGCCCAACTCGCGGTCATATCGTTCGGCCCAGTGATGTCCGCCGCTCATCGCGTCGATGAGCTGCGCGCTGATGCGAAGCTGATCGCCGGCGCGTCGCACGCTGCCTTCGAGCACGTAGCGGACGCCAAGCGCGCGAGCGACCTGTTTAACGTCAACCGCGCGGTGCTTGTAAACGAACGACGAGTTACGGGCGATAACGAACAGCCACCGGATGCGGGACAGGCCGGTGATTAGGTCTTCGGAAATACCGTCCACGAAGTACTCCTGATCGGGATCACCACTCATATTTGCGAACGGCAATACCGCTATCGAAGGCCGATCGGGCAGCGGTAGGCGGAGGTTTTCCTCGCGGGCTGGGGCGCCGACCGATTGGGGCTCATCGTCTTGGACTTCGCCGACAAACCGAATGCCCTTGCGCGGCAGCGTCTTGATCATTCGTTGTTGGCCGCCGCTATCGCCGATCGCACTTCGCGCCGCATTGATCCGGTTGAATAAAGCGGATTCCGAAACGACGCGCCCATGCCAGATAGAGGCCAGCAGTTCGTCTTTGCTGACCACTCGGTCCCGATGTCGAATCAAGTGAACGAGGAGGTCGAAAACCTGGGGCTCAATGGCCACCAAAGCGGGCCCGCGGCGTAGTTCGCGGCGATCCGTATCGAGAGCGAAATCCTCGAATAGATACCGCAATACCTGACTCCGTTCGCCGTCTCCTGTCCGCCGACCCAGACGATAGCATGGCACATCCTAAGGAAAAATAGAGGAAGCCCTGAGCGTCTATTGAGGCGGTCTGAAAGAAGGCTCGCCTGCGAACTGGCACGATAGACGCCGAACACCGGCGCCGGAAGCCGCAATGAGGTCACAATGAAACAGCAAGCATCTCTTTCCCGGCGCGCCGTCGCGTTGGCGCTTTCGCTGAGCTCGATGGCCTTGCTGGCACCCCCGCCATCGGCGGCCCAGCCGGTCTATGTGGTCAAGCCGGTCGCCCAGAAAAAGGTCAAGCAACTTCCACCTGGCCCGCTGTTCTGGCGGGTCGAAAGTTTCCCTACGCTTGAGGATGCCCGGGCCGCCGTCGGGCCCGATGGATGGAATCCGGCTTCGGTGCGATACGAGACGACAATGTCTTTGATTGCCGAGGTCGACGGCAAGGTCTACGTGGTCACGTTGGGTCCGAAGGGAGCCTCGACCCCTGGCGGCAGCAAGCTCGCCGAAGTCGGACCGGTACCGACGACCGCCGCACCCGAATATCTGCTGCGCCTCAACCATGGCTCTGGGCCGCCGGGCGCCGAGACACCGGTGCATAGTCACCCGGGCTCAGAATCCTTCTACGTGATCGCCGGCCAACTGGGTCAGAAAACTCCGCTCGGTACTGCTCATGTCGAGGCGGGCAAGACAATGAATGGACACTCCGCCGGCATGCCGATGCAGGTCTTCAACAGTGGAACGACCGATCTGTCCGCGCTGATCATGTTCGTGGTGGATGCGGCCAAGCCGTTCTCTGTGCCGGCGAAGTTTGATTGACAGGCGACAGCAAACGATGGGGCCTAAAGCCCAAATTCTTGTCCGTCTTTGGATGCCATTAGCGACATTTGCAGCACGGATTTGCGGCGCTGCCGGTTGGTGGCCTAATGCCCCAAAGCGCACGCAACGCGGATTTACGCAAATGCCTCGCGTTGCGGTGTGGCAGTTTTATGAAATAGCGCTAATTGTCTACTTAACCGGTATTTATAATTGCGAGTTTAACTTCACGTATTCGTTAACGGTCCGAGCTCTGTAGTTAGGGTGCGACCATGACCACCGAAATATTTTTACTTCAAATGAAAAGGCGAATGCTTGCAGCGAAAGAAGCAGTCGACGAAAAGAATGGCGCATGCCGCTCTTTCCGAACAAGCAATCTGGAATTGAAGAAAGCAAGTTTGTAGAGCCAAGAAGATGGGTGGGCGCTCTAAGTCTCCTCAGGCCCCGGGCAGACATCGGCAAGCATTTCTCACGTGCTGGTCGTACGCGACTGCATAATAATACTTAAAGGGTATCCTTGCAGAACTACTCGTTAGGCTTGCAGCCACGAAGCGCTGGAATTAGAGTAGGCAGGTACCGTGGGATCCGGAAGATACCGGGCCAGCTTCATCAGGGAGCAAGACTATGCCAAGAGGCATTTTTAGAGACAAAGCGCAAAAGGACCAAGTGGCTGATTTTTCCCTCGCCCCCAATGACTTACTCGCACAGATGATCGTCGACGCGTGGGTCGATAAGGATTTTAAAAAGCTGTTGTTGGATCCGGCGAATGCCAAAGCTTTGTTTGCGCAACGAGGCTTTTATTGGAATGGAACGGCGAGAACGCCCGTCGTAATAACGGAACAGGACTATGAGGACGGCTATAGCCATAATCACCATGGCGAACTTGTCTTTGTGCTGCCAAACCATGACGGCACCTGTCCGGCGGGAAAATCTCTTCTCGATACAGCGAAATTGCTGATGGCGTCTACGCCAAATGGAATTTAAGACGACTCCGAGAGGATGTGAGGCAACGCGGCGGCATTTCTTGACGTTCGGTGCGCAGACCAAATCGTATCATCCCAATAAGACAACCGCTCGCGATCGCTAAAACACGGGAGGTTTTAATGACACGGGCGACAATAGAGTGGGTCAACGTCACGGCCGATATCGCAATCATCGCTCGCGAGTCGGGAGAGGTTTGGTTTCATCGCCTAAAGGTGGCGAATGGAGTCGTAGATCCATTCGCGTCGCCGATGACGGCCACGGGTGCGGTGGGCAGCACAGTCGGTTTACTCGACGGCGCCATAAATCTTGGATTTTCCGGAATTGAAAAGCGGATTGCGCGCCCGGACTTGACACTCGCCGGGTATATCGTCGCCTTGGTGGGTGCTTATCACACGTCCATCGACACACCGCGAAATCTTCGGCGGGCTGCCGAGCGCTTCATCAAGCTGGGGAGGGCCGAGATCGCGGCCTATCTTGAAGAGCGTGCACGCGAGGAGACCGGTCACGACCGGCTCGCGCTCAAGGATCTACGTGCACTGGGTGTGCCCGCCGAGCGACTCGTCGCCAACTTCATCCCGGAAGGCATCAGGCCGCTATGCGAGCGTTTCGATACCATTTGCAACGAGGACTATCCGATCGGCTCCATCGGCTATTCGTACTGCCTGGAGCGCATCGCCGCACTTAAGCAGAAGACGGATATCGAGAACGTGCAGGCGATTTGCCCGGACGGCGTCGATGCGACACGCTTCCTCAGAAGTCACAGCAGCCTCGGAAGCGAAGTCGCGCACGTCGATGAGACGATCAAGTTCGTCGCGTCGCTTCCTGCAACTGATCGTATTAGAGTTGTTCAGGAGACGTATAAATCGGCGTCGATCATGGCCGAGGGATATAATCACGAGCTCCTCAAATCCGAGATGGAAATACTCGATGAGGTTCAACGGGCGATCGGAGAGGCGCTCCCGTATCGTCACAGTTCCAACCGTGAGGCACAACAAGCGGTGCGCGGTTCCGGCGCTCCCATAGGGTAGTGGCGCGTTTGCGGAGAAGGTCCTTTGGTCTAAAGCATCAAAGGCAGCTACATAGTGGGTCTCAAGCCCGGCGCGCTTGCAGTACATGGCTGTAGGTTAAGGCCTCCGCAATGACGAAGACACCCACGGACTTGGCCGAGTGGCTGGATAGACACGGTCTAGGCCAGTACGCCAAAATCTTTGCGGAAAACAATATCGAATATTCCATTCTTCCGGATTTGAAGGAAGGTGATCTGGAAAAACTTGGGGTTTCCTTAGGACACCGCAAAAAGCTGCTTAGGGCCATTGAAGCGTCAACGGCGGAGCACCAACCCGCCGGATCAACGACCTCGATTTCTAATTCCACCACATCGCCTTCCGCTCTTTTGCAGCAGCGCGAAGCTGAATTCCGTCAAATTACAGTGGTGTTCTGTGACCTTGTGGGATCCACGCAAATTTCGGAGGCGTTAGACCCTGAGGACCTCAAGAAACTCATTGACGCGTACCGGGCAGAGTGCGGCACTGCGATCGGTCGCTACGGAGGCGAGGTAGCCCGCTATTTCGGCGATGGCGTAATGGCATTTTTTGGCTGGCCACGCGCACACGAGGATGACGCGCTGCGTGCTATTCACGCAGCCTTGGAAATTGTCTCCAGGGTTTCGAAGGTTTCAGAACCGATCGCTCTCGCTTGCCGTGTGGGTGTCTGCTCCGGTCCGGTTGTTGTCGGTGAAATTGCCAATAGTACCGCGTCCTGGTCGATGGATGCCGTGGGAGAAACGCCAAATATTGCTGCGCGTCTACAAACTCTTGCCACGGCCAATACGGTACTCATTTCGGAGTCAACAAGACGCCTCGTATCAACAGCTTTCGATTTGCACGACCTCGGACTACAGAAACTCAGAGGCATAACCGAACCGGTTCATGTGCACCGCGTGCTCGCGGCAAGAAATGCAGCGAGCCGATTCGAGGCTGCGCATGCCGAATCGCTCACCCCGCTCATTGGACGTTCAAGCGAACTAAGCTTGCTGGTCGACAGGTGGCGGAAAGTCAAAGATGGCGACGGTCAGGTGATGCTGCTTTCGGGTATTCCGGGAGTTGGAAAGTCCCGCCTTCTCTACGAATTGAAATCGCATATTCGGGAGGAACCGCACTTCTTCTTGCTCCATCAGTGTTCGCCTTATCACAGCCAGAGCGCTTTCTTTCCGGTGATTGAGCAAATCGAACAAGCGGCCCAGGTAACAGTTCGTGAGGCCGACGCGAGTCAAGATTGCAAAGCTTCAGGCGTACCTTCCGCGCTTGAATGATGGTTCCACTGAGCCGCTGATGTTGATTGCTAGACTGCTATCAATCTCCGTCGAAAATCACCACGAGCCGTTGGTGCTCACACCGCAGCAAATAAAGAACAGGACGATAAATGCGCTTGTCGACATGATCCTCGCGTTTGCCTTGCAACGCCCAACGGTTTGCGTCTTCGAGGATGCGCACTGGCTAGATCCCTCGACACTTGAGCTGCTTGAGTTGATCATAAGTCGGATCGAGCACGCCCGAGTGTTGCTTATAGTGTCGTGCCGGCCCGAGTTCCGCCCTGCGTGGGTCACTCACCCAAATATCACCATACACTCGCTCACTCGATTGTCTCATACGGAAGTGAAAAGCATGATTCGAGACCTGTTGAGGGGCGGCAGCGTCACCCCACAGCTGATCGACCAGATCATTCAAAAGACCGATGGGGTCCCGCTATTCATAGAGGAGCTGACAAGCAGCATATTGGCTGCGCCTTCACGGACGCGAGACTCTTCCGAGCGGACGACGCAGCCCGCATTGCTTAAGGTTCCGGAGACGCTGAGTGACGCGTTAATGGAGCGGCTCGACCGCGTTGCGCCGAGTTCGCAGACTTGCACAGATCGCGCTGTGATTGGGCGCGAGTTCTCCTATGATCTCTTGTCGGCCGCATCGCAAATTAACGAAAACGATATGCAGACCGCGCTCTCGCTCCTCGAGCAGGCCGACATCATCTATCGAGTAAGCATTTCGCCATCCGTTCGTTTCGCCTTCAAACATGCATTGTTACGAGATGCAATCTACGATTCTTTGCTTAGGAGTAAGAGACAGCTGATCCACGCGGATATCGCGACAATTTTAGAAAGAGACTATCCGGAGCTCACTGAAAATCAACCCGAAGTACTGGCCCATCACTATCAGGAAGCAGGTAACCACCCGCTGGCTATTCGTTGCTGGCTCGCATCTGGGCAACGCGCCCTTACACGCTCCGCCAACATCGAAGCGATTGCGAGCTTTCGAATGGCTCTCCAGATTCTGAACGTCTTGCCGGAAACTCCTGATCGGAAAAAACAAGAAGATCGCCATTCAACTGGCGTTGGGAATACCGCTTATCGCGGTCAAGGGGTATGCCTCCGCAGACTCCCACGAAGCATTTTCGCGTGCTCATGCTTTATGCCAGCAATTCGGCAATATACCGGAATATTTCCAGGCACTATTTGGGTTATGGGGGCACTCTTGGATGAGCGGAAAGAATGACGACGCGCTCCGCATGGCCGATGAATTTCTTTCACGGGCACGACTGCTGTCCGAAATTGTGCCGCTAATGGTGGCTCATAGAATGATGGGCAGCACTTTATTGACGGCGGGCGACTTTCAATCCTCGGTGAACCATTTCGAGGAGACGATCAGGCTTTCGATTAGCACAAGAAAACAGCCGCTAAACAACCTTTACATGGTGGAGCCCCAAGTGGCTTCATTGCTGCTCCTGTCCTGGGACCTGTGGTTCCTTGGTCATCCAGATCAATCCCTATCGCGAGTTTCGGAAGCGCTTGCCTTGGCTGAAGACCTTGGCCACCCATATACAGTAGCGTTCGCTTATTACATGGCTTCCGTCGTGCACCTCCTGCGAGGAGACGCGTCCCGCGCCTTCGAGGCCGCTGGAAAAAGCCTAGAGACCTCGCAAGAACAGCGGTTTTCGCTGTACGGGATTTTGGCGAGAATTTCGCAAGGCCGGGCAATCGGCGACCTAGGACGACCTGACGAGGCTCGGGCCGAAATAGCGCAGGGAATTGAAGAAGCGCGCCGTAATGGCGTCGGCTTCATGGCTCCGATGATGGATAGTTGGCTGGCGGACACGTACAGCAACGCGGGCGAAAATGAATACGCGCTTTCGATTGTCGAGAGGGCCTTGGCCAACATTCGCGGCGGCAGATCGTGGGAATCAGAATTGCATCGGCAACGAGCACAAATTCTATTAGCACTCGATCCATCGCAGGTTAGAGAAGCTGAGTCTCCACTTAAGAAATCGATTGAAGTAGCACGTAGTCAAAATGCCAAGTCATTGGAACTGCGCGCTGTCACAAGTCTTGCAGAACTCTGGCGGAAGCAAGGAAGGACTATCGAGGCGGGCGCGCTGCTAGAGCCAATTTGCAGATGGTTTGACGAAGGAGCCGATACGGCTGACCTCAGGCGCGCGAGCGAGGTTCAAAGCCTTCTGCACTGATACTCCTCTCGCAGCGTCATTTGGTTAGCTCGAAAGCGCCTGCTGTCCCGCCGCAAGAACTCGTCAACAAGGGGGCGATTTAGCCCAGTTTATAGTGTGTTATCGGCGACGAGCCGTCTAAGCATATCTGGGGCCAGGATGACCAATCCGCGACGCTCCAATTTTAGCCATTTGCGGCGCTGCCAGCTTCGCAGCTGCTTGTTAACACTTTCGCGCGACGCGCCAATCAGTTGGCTGATGTCGCGCTGCGTCACCTTGAATTTCGGTGAGGCCTTAGAGGAGGAATGACCATAAAGATGCAGCAGCGCCTTGGCGAGGCGGGGCTCTAAACCTAGAAACACTATATCCTCGACCTGTTGGCTCGTGCGCCGCAGCCGTCCGCACAGGACTTCGAGCAGTCGCAAGGCAAGTTCGGGATAGGCCTGCAACAGTGGTACGAAATCGCGACGTTCAATCACCATGAGTTCGCCGGATTCTATCACCACTGCGTCGGCCGTGCGCGGACCTCCGTCGAGAAACGCTACTTCTCCGAAAATTTCTCCAGGCACGAAGAGATTGAAGATAGCGTCTTTTCCCTGGTCAGAGGGTGCGCTCACGCGCACCGCGCCGGCGCACACGGCATAGAGATTGCTCCCGGCGTCGCCTTTGCGAAACAGCAGCGTTCCGCGTTTTACCTTGCGGGTGAGCGCGTAAGGCACCAAGCGTTCGACAATCTGGCCATCCAGCCCTGTGAAAAAGGGGTGAGATCGAAGCAGGGCCTTCTTGTCGGCCAAACCGGCTGAATTTGAGTTGTTAGGCTGCGGAAGCATGGCAAGTGGCCCCCTTTGCGAAGGTGCCGCTAGTATTACATCAAACATCAGAACCTTGGGCGAAAATCAAAGAGCATAAAGACTGGGCGGTTTCCGACGCCTTTTTCCGTGATCCCGCATTCGAGGGCGATTGGGGACCGGTCATCTGATGCACTGTTCGGCGCCCTCAATCCCTGAACGACATCTCCTCGCCCCAATCTAAAAAAACCGAACGAAATGTGAGGCGCCTCACAAATGAGGCGTGCCCAGTGCGCCTATGTTCGCGCGCGATGAAAACAGACAGCTTCTGAAGCTGTCCTTCGCGCAACACGAGAAACAAGGGATGTAATCATCATGTCGACCGACATTACACTGGCACGTTCACGCAAAGCGCAAGTGGAGGCGCAAGTTTCGAATGACACCATGGCAATCGTTTGTCTTTGGGCGGTCGTCGGGTTGGTACTAGCGGTTCTCATGATTCATTTTGGCTTTGATGCCGAAGTAGCAGCAGCGTTGGCGACGGCTGGATAGGCGTCAAGGCGTCGCCTTGAACCGCGTACGGAGCTGTCATCGGCATCGTCTTATGGTTGGACGATGCCAAGTGTCCCTAAATCTTCGATACGCAACAAAACTCAATGGGAGCAGGACGATGCATCGACTAGGCCTCGACTCTACATGTCGTTTGTTTGTGCGAATTGTTAAAACGGTTTCGACAGCGATCGGCGCGTTCATGCTGCAGGTACTACATGCACTTGACGAGTCGAAGCGGAGCGAGGGGGCTCGACTCATTCATCGCTATCGACATCTGATCGACGCGCATAAGCAATAGCCAAAGCTCAATCAAAAGCCCGTGATACGTGGCGCCGTAAATTGGGTACGGCTGGACCGCGATGATCGAGTAGACAGAACATTTCTCAGTTGATTGTCTTCTCCTTTTACCGAGGAACCCACAAAAAAAGGCCTAAACCTGCCTGTGTAATATTTCCAACTCGCTGCCGAAGAAATCGGCATGCATTCGTCGCGCTGGCCTTTCTAAGCGCAATTGTTTCAATCAGCGTGGTCGCGGGAGCGCATTCAACCGAAAAACAGCCGGGGCGACGCCGGCACTCGCTGGATGAAAGTTTTTGTCAACAGCAACACGCGATGGCGATAACGCCAATCGACAGAAACGATTTACGCCAGATGCTTGCGCATCTGAATTCGATTGTCGTCAAACACCATGCAACGTCTGGCTTGCAGTCCCGAAATAAAATAACTCGGCGTAAGCTAGGTATTCTGGATGAAAATCTCGAGCTTAAACTCTGATGACGGCCCGAACGCGGGTTCAGGATCTCCCAGTAAGCGAAGCTGCTGTTGACTAGGGGTGCAGCCTGGATATCGCCCGAACACTTATGCCTGCCCTGAAGAGAGACAGCGCCGTTGAGCGCCGACCGTCATCGCCGCGACCGCAGTAAAAACTCAGTTGAACTGTGAGGTGCTTCACAAAGGAGGGGGTCCACCGCTCCTATATTTGCGCGCATGAAATGAGCTGTCACTGAAGTGTCCGTTCAACCTAGACCATCGGAGTTGTCTATGCGCGCACACCACATTATCGCAGTCATCGTAGGTCTCGTGATTGCGCTCGGCGCGAAGCCGGTCCTATTTCCACCCAAGCAAGCAGCCGCGGGTCCAGTCTCGGATGCGACCATGAACGTCCTTCAAATGGAGCGTGAACTCAATATGAAGGATCTTCCTATTCAGGACATCCGCGACAAGACTTTCGTGTTCGACGAAGAATGATGGACTGTGCTCACGCGTTGGTAGGAAAGCTGGATCCGCAAATTCCAGTGCATGTCTCGAAAGGGAGAACGATGATGCCGACCGACATTGGAGTCGTTCCTAGGCACGGAGGGGCGCCAAAGGAGCAAAACTCGAAGAGTGCATTCACAGACCTGACGACCATTTGCCTCTGGTCGATTGTCGGATTGGTACTCGTCACGCTTTTACTCAATAGCGGGATGACTCCGGAACTCGTGGCAACCATGTTGATCCCGGGATAGTAGCCGCCAGCCAAGATTTGCAAGGTCGGTTCGACAACAATCCGTCATTCCAGACTCAAAAATGGTTTTAGAGCATACAGGAGTAAATGCATTGGGATATGCCGCATCGGCGGCGGTGCTCGCAACATTTTGCATGAGTACCATGATCCCACTACGCATTTTGGCACTCGGCAGCAACGTGCTGTTTATTGCGTACGGTTATGCTGATCATATCTATCCGGTCTTTGTGCTGCACGCGATCCTGCTTCCTGTAAATGCCCTGCGGCTCGTTCAATTTCAGCGATTGATGCACGACATGCGCAATGCGCATCGCAACGGGCTGTCGATCCAAAGTCTGCTGCCCTACATGTCGCCGAAGAAATGTGTCGCCGGGGAAACGCTGGTGAGGAGGGGCGAGTGCGCGGACCGACTTTATTATCTGGTCAATGGTGAGCTAGAAGTCACAGATTTCAACAAGGTTCTAATGCCGGGCACAATAGTCGGGGAGATCGGCGTATTTGCGGTCAATCAGTTGCGTACCGCGACCGTCGTGTGCCGCACCGACTGCAGTTTACTCGAGTTGGCCGATCACAAGGCCAAACAACTCTACTTCCAGGACCGTTCGTTCGGCTTCGCGGTTCTGCAGGTCATTATTGCCCGTTTAATGGAAAACAATGAACGATTGATGGAGGTGATGGCGCGATCCAAAATCATTAAGGGAGCTGAAACAACCGCCTCGTTTTCTGCTGGTCGATCTGAGAAATGTCATATCGAAAACCAGCTCCAAATCGATGCTCGGCGTCCAGGATGCCGATTGCATCATTTCGAAATGGGACTTCCGGCCAAACGAAAAAGCACCTAAGCTTCACGTGGTCCAGAATTGCATCTGGAGGCCACCTGTTGTGTCCGTGCTTATTTGAAGGCCGTCGTTAGGCGAGGCAATTGCGATACATTCCTGGGGGGTGATTCATGAACGAGCAGCGGGACGCAGTGCGCACGCATGACCCCGCGCCCCATGCTCGCGGCCGCGTCGGCGCGCTCGCCCGGGTATGGTCCCAATTGATCGCGGTAGGTCGCGACGGCGTGAAGGATACGATAGCGGGCCTTGTGGCGTCAGTGGTCCTGATTGCCAACATCATTTCGTTCGGCGCGCTCATGTTTCCGGGCGACTTGAGCGCCGGCAGCCCGATTGCGATCTGGGCAATGCTGATCGGAAGCTGCATCGGCGGCGTGTGGATCGCGCTGGCAACGTCCCTGCCTCCGCTTGCGACAGGCATCGATTCGCCGACGGGCACGGTTCTCGTGCTGTTGAGCGCGGCGGCCGGGTCTAGCGTCATGGCGGCGGGTGGTAGCCCGCAAACCGCGGTTCAGACCGTCATGCTGATTTTCACAGCCGCGACGTTTATGTCGGGTGCATTGCTCTATGCTCTCGGTGTCTGCCGATTTGGATCATACTTCCGGTTCGTGCCTTCATGTGTCGTTGGTGGATTTTTAGCCGCCACCGGCTGTTTCCTGATTGCCGGCGGTGTTCGGATGACAAGCGGCCGGACACTCGCTCTCAGCAGCCTTGCCGCAAATTGGACGGCGATCGAGATCGCCAAACTTGCCTGTGCCGTCGCTGCGTTGATGGTGTTGTTAGGGTTGCGCCGCTGGGTAAAGTCGGCCTTCGCCATGCCCGCCGCACTTGTGGCGATGTGGCTGACGGGGTTCATTGTGCTTCAAAACCTGGGACTTTCCGGTCCGGAGCACGGCTGGTACTTTCGCTCGCTCGGGGCGCTGACCCAATGGTCGCCCTTCGAGGCCGCTCGCATATCGCACCTGACTTGGCCGATGATGGTCCGGCTCGTCCCGGAGTTGCTCGCGGTAACGATCGTGGCGCTCATCTCGCTGGTCACCAAGGTATCGAGTATCGAAGTCGGACGTCAGGCGTCCGGGGATCTTGATCGCGAGTTTCGCGCGCACGGCATTGCGAGCGTGATCGCCGCGCCTTTTGGCGGCCTCACCGCCAGTCTGCAGGTCGGTACCAGCCGGCTATTGGAGCATGCCGGCGGTGCGACACGGATGAGTGGGGTCGTGTGTGCGCTGGCTCTCGGCGCAGTCGGCGTTGCAAATTTCAATCTGCAGGAACTGATACCGATTCCCATCGTCGCCGGCCTCGTTTTCTACCTAGGCTACACTTTCATCATCGACGCGCTATGGCGGCCATACTCTCAGCGCGCGTGGCTCGATTTGCTGCTCGCCGTCGGCATCACGATTGTGTGCCTCGAGTACGGCTACCTCGTCGGCGTGCTGGCTGGCCTGGTATGCGCCTGCATGCTGTTTGCCATGAGCTACGCGCGCCTCGGCGTCGTGCGCCGGCACGTGACGCGGGCCCAATTCGCAAGCTATGTCGAGCGTTCGGCGGAGGCGACTAAGCACCTGTACGAGACAGGCGACTCGATCCAACTTTACTGGCTCTCTGGCTACATCTTCTTTGGCTCGTCCGAAGGAGTGTTCGAGCGCATCCGGGCTGATATCAACGCGCTGCTCCCTCGCCGGGTCGCCTACGTAATCCTTGATTTCGGCATGGTGTCGGGCTCGGACTCGTCAACCATCGTAAGCCTCACCAAGTTGCGCAACTTTTGTGGCCAGCAGGGTACCACGCTCGTCTACTGCTCGCTGTCACCCACCGACCATGCGACCCTCAAGCGTGGCGGCTTCTTCGGCGGCAAGAGCCCGCACCAGGCTTTCGCTGACCTCAACCTCGCACTCGCCTGGTGCGAGGACCGACTGCTCGCCAAAGCAAACCTCAATGCCGATATAGGCCTTTCCGGCTTCGAGCCATGGCTACAGCGTCAACTTGGTGCCAACATTGCAGCCGCCGACCTTCTCGCCTATCTTGAGCGCAAGGACGCCGATAGCTCGCAAATCTTCTATCGTGAAGGCGAACCGGCCGACACCCTCGATCTCGTAGCCGCGGGCCACCTTGCGATCGACATCACAAAGGGCGATGGGGAAAGCCTTTGCGTCCGGCGGACCAAGACGCACACGGTTGTCGGTGAAATGGGTTTCTTCCGGCACTCGTTCCGTTCCGCCACCGTATCTGCGGATGGGCCAGCCATCCTCTTCACGCTGACCCGCGCCAATTTTGAGCGCATGCGCCACGAGCGCCCCGATATGGCGAACGCTTTCGATGACTTCATTATCCGCGTTCTCGCCAACCGCATCGAAGTTGCAAACCGCGAGGTCGCGGCCCTGGAGCCCCTAATAACCGCGTCGACGCGTGCATCATCCGGTCTGGCTCAACCGAGCGGAAGCAATCGCCCTCAGACGGCTCATTCATTTAATCAGGCCCAAACGTTTTGATGTTCGACATCGTCGCTTCGGCGCGTTCAGCTTTGCTGAAAAGCCTAGGATGCTCGGAATAACAACGGACAAGGCGCAGCCCGGAGGCCGAATAACTCCGCGAGCAAATCGCACTTAGCGGACAACCGCGGCACCGCAGCGGTTTTGTCGGCTACTGGGCAAGTGCGGACTTTGATCGACATTCGCACGCCGAACACACCGAATGAGTACATGGGCGGGTCTCCATGGATGACGCTCCATTTGAACGGCGACCTGCACGACGCGTTTCCAATTGTTTTCAAATATGGCCGCTGTATCCACCGCAACCAGCGCGAAGCCGCAATCAGACTGCTTTGCACAAGAGAACCTCCACTTTGAGGAGCGAACTCGTAGGCTACCTTTATGACGCCGGTATTCCACACAGTGTAGGCCGGCTCGCGTATCGACACCGCCCGTCATCGTACAAGTTGACGTTCGCTTTACCCTAAAAGACATCAGAAGGGGCGAGCGGCGTGTCCGAAAAGGGCATAAGCGGACACGCCGTTTGAACATTTGGCTATGCGGCCAGTTGTTTACCGACAACTCTACTTGCAGACAGCATTTCCTTTTGGAGAACTTCGATTGCCGATATGTGCGCCTGCATTGCGTCCAGGATCGCGGACGCAAAAGCAAACTCAGCTGGCGTGGTCCACCCAGGGTTACGAATTATTTTCAATAATTCGGACAAGGTGGTTCCGCGACCTAAATGAGCAAGCGCGTCGCTAAGAGCGGTGATCTGCTTCTCCAACGTTTGTACGTGTGTCATGAGTTCGTCTCCTTTGGCGCGGCCCAGGATACCGCGTGGATAGGCATCTTTGGTTTAGCCATTCGCGGTGCTTGAAAGTTTCGTAGCGTAGACGGACACAGCATACAGAGCTCAGGAGGCACCTTAGGTGAGCTACCTCACAGAGCCTTAGCCGAGACGGCTCGCGCATTATTTCTCATATCAGGTTCGTCGCGGTGCGATGTGGAGCCGCCCGAGCAGCGGAACTTTAGTTGTAGCTCGCTCATTCACATGCGGTTGACGAATAGATCTCTCGCAACGCGATAGATTGGCGACTGCGAATGTCCGCTTCGGGCAAAAGAAAACATTGCCTTGTGCGCGGCACGTTTAGTCCATCGATGACCGTGGGTAATGGTGTGGGCACACTGGTCGCCGATTTAAAATGCTATTTAATCTCAGCCGGTATGGGCGGATGGCTTCTCCGCCGGCGCCTAGTGGCTGCTGCTGCCGAAACCCCGGCGCATTATGCCAATACCTAACGCGGAGACCGCTCATACATTGAGCCCCATGGGCACCGGGTAGCCAATGTCTGTCCAAGAAAGGCGGACAAACGTGGGCGAAGCTTGATTGTCCGCAAGGTGACAGAAGCAGGGCGGGTCGGCTAGCGCACCTTAAACAGAAGGCTTTTTCCAGATCTTCCGCTTTTGCATCAGCGCGACCTGTTTGTCGATCACGTCGCGCTTGTAGTCGGCATGCTTGCCCGGAATTTTCTTCAGATAGCGATTCTTCGGGTAGATCGGCTTTTCATAGATGATCTGCGCGAGTTCGCTGCGCACATCCTTCATCCAGTTAGTGACTTGCGCCGACGCACGGTGATGGCGCAACGCCTCGATGTTGATGACGCCCGCGACGAAGGTCGAGCCGTTGGTGTCACGTTGCTTGCCGACAAGCTGGCCGCGGTAGTCGACGATCATCGACTGGCCGCCGCCGGCGTCGATGCCGACGGGGTGGTCGGCATCCAGGTGATAGCTGCCGATGTTCGGCGCCACGATGTACATATTGTTTTCGAGCGCGCGGGCTCGATTGGATATCTCGAAGATGTCGTTCTCGGTGAACGGGGCCGGCATCGAGGCGCGGTAGACGACTTCGGCGCCGTTCATGGCGAGGCCGCGCCCGTTCTCCGGGTAGTTTCCCTCCATCGCCATCATGATGCCGAGGCGGCCTACCTTGGTGTCGACCACCGGCCAGAAGGCCTGCAGATTGCGGCCGTATTTCTCGATCCACCAGTCGTAGATGTCATGCGGCGAGACCGAGCGCTCGACCGGCAGCAGCGCGGAGATCTTGTAGTGCTTCAGGATGATCTTGCCGTCCGGATCGACGATAAAGCCGACGTTGAAGAAGCGGTTCTTCCAGTCCGGATGGCGCGCCTTGGCCTGCGCCATGATGTAGACATTCCATTGCCGCGCCAGCTTGCCAACCTCGTCGGTCTCGGGGCCCGGAATGTCGATGCAGCAGGTGTTGGCGTAATCGGCGTGGTCGACGTCGAGCACCTCATCGTTGAAGCCCATCATGGCGCCTTCCGGGATAGCCAGGAGCTTCACCGGAATATCGAGATTGGAAAGCCAGAAGGCCGCCTTGGTCAGGCCCTTGAGGTGTTCGAGATTTTGCTTGATTTCCTCGCGGCGGCGGATGCCCCAGAAGCTCGGAATCAGGCCGACGGCGTTATAGGGTTCGATCATGGTGCTTTCCCCCTTAGTTTCCATTCAACCGTTCGTCCATGCGAAAGCGGGAACCCGGACTTTGTGGATCCCCACGTACGCGGGAAAGAGCGGATGCCGCTATGCCGCCACGCTTGGCAAACCGGCGAGCGCCATGGCCAATTCTTTCTCGTCGTAATTTTGGTCGATGAGTTTGCCTTCAAAGTAATTGATGTAGGCCTGCATGTCGAAATGGCCATGGCCGGACAGGTTGAAGACGATCGTCTCCTTCTTGCCTTCCTGCTTGCAGCGCAGCGCCTCGTCGATGGCGCAGCGCACGGCATGGGTAGCCTCCGGCGCCGGCACGATGCCCTCGCAGCGCGCGAATTCGACGCCGGCCTCGAAGCAGGTTTTCTGGTGATATGCCCTGGCTTCGATGAGGCCGAGCTCCTTAGCGTGCGAGACCAGCGGCGACATGCCGTGATAGCGCAGACCGCCAGCATGGAAGCCGGGCGGGATGAAGGTCGAGCCGAGCGTATGCATCTTCACGAGCGGCGTCAGATGCGCGGTGTCGCCGAAGTCATAGGCGTATTGGCCGCGCGTCAGCGTCGGGCAGGCCGCCGGCTCGACCGCGATCACGCGCCGCTTGCGGCCGCCGCGCAGTTGCAGGCCAAGGAACGGGAAGGCAAGACCGGCAAAATTCGAACCGCCGCCGGCGCAGCCGATGACCACGTCCGCATCGTCGCCGGCCATCGCCAATTGCTCGATCGCCTCCTGGCCGATGACCGTCTGGTGCAGCAGTACGTGATTGAGCACCGAGCCGAGCGAGTATTTCACCGCCGGATCCTTGGCGGCCACTTCCACCGCTTCGGAAATGGCGATGCCGAGCGAACCCGGGCTGTCGGGATGCTCCTTCAGGATGGCGCGGCCGCTATCGGTCTCGTTCGACGGCGAAGCAATGCAGCGCGCGCCATAGGTCTCCATCAGTGCGCGGCGATAAGGCTTCTGATCGAACGACACCCGCACCTGGAAGACCAGCACGTCGATTCCGAACAGCGCGCCGGCAAACGCCAGCGAAGAGCCCCATTGCCCGGCGCCGGTCTCGGTGGAGAGCCGCTTGATGCCGGCCTGCTGGTTGTACCAGGCCTGCGGCACCGCGGTGTTGGGCTTGTGCGAGCCCGCTGGCGAGACGCCTTCGTACTTGAAGTAGATTTTGGCGGGCGTGCCGAGCTTCTGCTCAAGGCGGCGCGCGCGGATCAGCGGCGAGGGCCGCCACATCCGATAAACGTCGCGCACCGGCTCTGGAATGTCGATGTACCGCTCCGCCGATACCTCCTGCAGGATCAATTCCATCGGAAACAACGGCTCGAGATCGGCGGGTCCGATCGGCTGCTTGGTTCCGGGATGCAGTACGGGCGGGAGGGGCTTGGGAAGGTCGGCGACTAAATTGTACCAAGTCTTCGGAATATGGGTCTCATCCAGGACAAACTTAACTTGGTCGCTCACTCGACTCTCCCTTGATTTACGCAATACGACAGAACATGTGGCAACATACATGAGCGGGCCGTACTTGTGAACTCGGCCCACGCCGGGCGCGTCAAAGCGGAGCGCTTGATTTTGCTTGCACGGCACGCAAGTGGTGCGGAATTATTGCGGCTTGGCCCGTTGATACAGGCTCGAGTTTTCGTGCTTTAATGGGCTATCGACGTAAGGTGTACTTTTTCAAGGGGGCAAAATGTACCGAGTATTCACGCTGCTCGCGGCTGCCGCGGCGCTTTCATTTGCAGTCGGAAGCGCCGCTGCGCAGGACAAGATCCGCATCGGATTGATTTACACCCTGTCGGGACCGCCGAGCGTGCTCGGCCAGCAATCGAAGAACGCCTTCGAACTCGCGGTCAAGAACCTCGGCGGGAAAATGGGCGGCAAAGACGTCGAGCTGTTCGTCACCGACGACACGCTGAAGCCTGAGGTCGCCATTCAGAAGGTCCATGAATTGCTCGAGCGCGACAAGGTCGACATCATCGTCGGCCCGATCTTCTCCAACATACTGCAGGCGATCCACAAGCCGGTCATGGATTCTGGAAAAGTCCTGATCAGCACGAATGCCGGCGCCTCGTCCTTCGCCGGCGCCTTATGTAACCCGCGTTTCTTCGTGACCTCTTATCAAAACGATCAGATATATGCGGCGCTGGGCAAGGTGGCGAACGACAAAGGGTATAAGCGCGTCTACGCCATGGTGCCTAATTATCAAGCCGGCAAGGACGCTCTAGCCGGCTTCAAGAGCACCTTTAAGGGCACAATCGTCGAAGAGTCGCTGGTGCCGTTGAACAATCTGGATTTCAATCCGGAATTGAGCAAGCTCGCTGCCGCCAAGCCCGATGCGCTGTTCACCTTCATGCCGGGCGGCCTCGGAATCGCCCTCATCAAGCAGATGAATCAAGCGGGGCTGAAGGGAAAGTTCCCGATCATCTCGGCCTTCACCGCCGACGAGGCGACGCTTCCGGTCCTGGGCGAAGCTGCCGACGGCATTTTCGGCTCGCTGACCTGGGCGCCGACAACCGACAATCCTCAGAGCAAGAAATTCGTCGCGGCATACGAGGCTGCCTATCACGCGATCCCGGCCTCCTACGCAATGCAGGCCTACGACGCCGCCATGCTGATCGACAGCGCGGTGCGCGCGGTCAAAGGCAATGTGTCGGACAGCAAGGCGCTCAGCGCGGCGCTCAAGAAGGCAGACTTCAAGTCCCTGCGCGGGCCGTTCAAGTTCAACGTCAACGGCTATCCGATCGAGGATTTCTACTTGACCAAGGTCGTCAAGCGCGCCGACGGAAAATATCAGACCTCGATTGTCGAGAAGGTGTTTGCCGACAGCGCCGATCCCTACGCGAAGGATTGCAAGCCGCAGTAGAACCTTTGGCGGAGGAAGGTCCCTGTTTGTGCGGTGACGATCGGGATTTGGCGGTTGTGGGGATGATGGCTTACCATATGAATGAGGCTGAATGAAACCGCGCCGGTCCGGCCGGGGCCGGAAATTGGAGCGAGATATGCCGACGGATATCCCGGCTGATCAATCCGATATCGACAATGCTGGTATCGAGGAGGTTGAGAGCAGGATCGTCAAGGCGATGCACGAGCACTGGCGCCTTTATCTGGGTGAAGGCGCCTGCTTGCTGATCCTCGGGCTGACCGCCGTTGCCGTGCCGCCGCTGACGACGCTGGCCGTGACGATATTGTTCGGCTGGCTGTTCATGATCAGTGGCGTCATCGGGCTGTTCACGACATTCTGGATGCGTGGTGTGCCCGGCTTCAAATGGTCATTGGCCTCGGCGGTCCTCGCCATTCTGGCCGCCGTCTGGCTCTTGGCCCGGCCGATCGCCGGCCCACTGACGCTAACCGCCGCCCTTATCCTATTCTTTCTGATCGAGGGCATTTGCTCCGTCATGTTCGCTATCGACCACAGGCGCGAGCTGTCGGGCCAATGGGAGTTCATGCTGTTGAGTGGCCTGGTCGATCTGGTGCTGTGCGTAATGCTTGCCAGCGGGCTGCCGAGCACGGCAATCTGGGCGCTCGGGCTTCTGGTTGGCGTAAATATGGTGTTCGGCGGCGTTGCGCTGATCGCGATGGCGCTGCATGCAAGGAGCGAAGCGCAAGGTTTACTCGCCGCCTAGACGCTCCACGAGCCGCCGGTCATAGTCGAGCACGGCATGCAACAGCACCTGGGCGCTGGCCGCGCATTGCGCCTTGGACGAGTATTCCGCTTCGTTGTGGCTGATGCCGTCCTTGCACGGCACGAAGATCGTCGGAGCAAGCGGGCCGCAAAACGCAATCGAAGAGCAGGCGAGAGCGAATTGAGGGTCAAAGAGAAATATTGCTGCCAATTCCCGGCAAGAAGACAGCGAAGGAAGAGAGTAAGAGACCGGTCCGGTCGACGGGTAAGCGGAATATGCGTTTGGTGGAAATCGAAACGCGATGAAGCTTATTCGGCTGCACTTCGGGCACCACGATTTTGGCTTGCAGCGACTCTTGCGCCTTCAACTCTGCCGCGACCACTGCCTCGGGCATTTCGCGGGCAGCAGAAACGGAAACGAGGACCTTGTCGCGTTCGTTGCTCGCGGTCGTCGGCAGCGGGATTTGTTTGACCGGTTTTCCGAACTGCAATTTTGCCCAGTATCCGAGCGGCGGAGCGGGTATTCGGTGCTTGGCGCATATTTTTCGCAAGCCGACGTCAGAAAGACCAAACCGCTTGGCGAGCTTGGTCATGGGAGTTGACCAAGCGAGATCGTACAGTTCCCGTCGGGTGAATTCCAGGTAGGCGCCCATTGGCTCCTCAGTTGGATTGCGTCGTGTCAGAACCTCAAGATTGACGGTCGGGCAGGGCCCAAGTTGTGTGTCGGCGCAGGGATCGTGACGTTAGGCAGGACTTTCACCGCCGCTGGATGAAAGTTGGTCCATCCTAGATCTGGTCTTGCTAGGGGACATCGCCACCGTCAGTTT
>CAVVNY010000002.1:0-445058 GCA_963749625.1 uncultured Alphaproteobacteria bacterium
CGCAGGCACGCGCCACCCGCCAGCCAAGCCACCCCCGCCTTGACCTTGATCAAATGCCGGAAGCGAGGCCGGGGCTAGGTTGCCCAAATGTTAGCCCCTCCCCGCGCGGGCCGCCCAGCCTCGCCGCTCAAATCGCTATTGGAAAATGCCCCGAGCGTCCTGTTGGCGCCGGTGCCGCTGGCGCTGCTGCAGCCGATCTTCAACCGCATCGCCAACCACGTCGCGCACTCGCGCCCCGAATTGTTCAACCGGCTCGGCGCGCACGCGGGAAAACGCTTCCTGATCGATCCGACCGATCTGCCTTTCGTGCTGGTGCTCACGCCTTTGCGCGAGAAACCCCTGCTCACCGCGCACCGCCGCCAGGAGCGGCCGGCGCATGCCGCGGCCATCGCCGGCAACTTCTTCAATCTGCTCGACATGATCGACGGCACGCTCGACGGCGACGCGCTGTTCTTCTCGCGCGACCTGCAGGTGAGCGGCGATACCGAAGCGGTGGTGGCGCTGCGCAACGCGCTCGACGACTTCGAAGGCTCCGCGCTCGACAGCGTGGTCGCGAGCTTCGGGCCGCTGTCGCGTCCGGCGGGGGCCGCTTTGTCGGCGGTGCGCTCGATACGGGGGAAATAGCATGAGCGACGCGCAAAGCTTCCATCAACAAGACTACCAGCGTCCGGAACTGGTCTGCCCGGCCGGCACGCCGGCCGCCTTGCGCACCGCGGTCGATGCCGGCGCCGACGCCGTCTATTGCGGCCTGCAGAACGTGACCAATGCGCGCAATTTTCCCGGACTGAATTTCACGATTGGCGAAGTCGAGCAATCGCTCGCCTATGCGCACGCGCGCAATTCCAAGCTGCTGCTCGCGGTCAACACCTTTCCGCCGGCCGGCAAGTTCGCGCTGTGGAAAGAGGCGATCGACGGCGCCGCCAAGCTCGGCGTCGATGCCGTCATCGTCGCTGACATCGGCGTCGCCGACTACGCCGCGCGCACACATCCCGATCTGAGGCTGCATCTGTCGGTGCAGGCGGGCGCCTCCTCGCCGGAAGCGATCCGCTTCTATTGCGAGCAGTTCGGCGTCAAGCGCGTGGTGCTGCCGCGCATGCTCACCGTCGCCGAGATTGCCGAACTGCACAGCCAGATCCCGTGCGAGATCGAAGCCTTCATCTTCGGCAATATCGGCATGATGGCGGAAGGGCGCTGCTATCTTTCCAATTACGTCACCGGCCAGTCGACCAGCATGGACGGCGTCTGCTCGCCGGCGGCCGACGTGCATTACGAGGAAGATGCCGACCGCAACCTGACCACGCGGCTCGGCGAATACGTCATCGACCGCTTCGCCTGCGGCGAAAGCGCCGGCTACCCGACCATCTGCAAGGGCCGCTATCTGTGCAGCGCGCAGGAGGGCGGCTACTACGCCTTCGAGGAGCCGGTCAGCCTCAATCTGTCGGCGCTGCTGCCCGACCTGATGCGCGCCGGCGTCACCGCGCTCAAGATCGAGGGCCGCCAGCGCAGCCGCGCTTACGTGAAATCGGTGGTCTCCGCCTTCCGCAAGGCGGTGGACGATCTGATGGCCGGCCGCGAGGCCGCCTTCGCCAGTCTGCTGGCGCTCACCGAAGGCCGCCGCGAGACCGAAGGCGCCTTCCCCAGCAAGCGATGGAGATGAGCGTGCAGGCAAATCCGAGCGAGCTCACGCTGGGCCCGGTGCTGTTCAACTGGCAGCCGGACAACTGGCGCGATTTCTATTTCCGCATCGCCGACGAGTCGCCGGTCTCCACCGTCTATCTCGGCGAGGTCATCTGCTTCAAGCGCGCGCCGCTGTTCGACGACTATCGCGAGGCGGTGGCCGCGCGGCTCAAGACCGCCGGCAAGACCGTGGTCGTCTCGACGCTCGCCGAAGTGATGTCGAAGCAGGAACGCAAGATGATCGACGAGGCCTGCGCCGATGCGGGCGTCATGGTCGAGGCGAACGACGGCTCCGCTTTGTTGCGCCTGCGCGGGCGGCCGCATCACGCCGGTCCCTTCGTCAACGTCTACAACGAGCACACGGTGGCGGCGCTCGCCAAAGGCGGGCTCTGCAATGTCTGCCTGCCGCCGGAAATGCCGGCGACCGCCATCGCCGCGCTTTGCCCCGAAGCGGCCAAGCTCGGCGTCAGCGTCGAGGTGCAGGTGTTCGGCCGCGTCGGCCTGGCGCTATCGGCGCGCTGCTATCACGCGCGCGCGCATGGCCGCACCAAGGACAGCTGCCAGTTCATCTGCAACGAGGATGCCGACGGCATGCCGCTGCGCACGCTCGAGGACAAGGCGTTCCTGACGGTGAACGGCATCCAGACCATGTCGCACGAATACCTCAACCTGATCGGCGAACTGGCCGATTTGCAGGCCATGGGCGTGACGCGCTTCCGGCTGTCGCCGCATAGCTGCGACATGGTGCAGGTGGCGAACATCTTCCGCGGCGTGCTCGACCGCCGCCTCGAGCCGGCCGAAGCCGGCGCCCGCCTCGACGCGCTCAAACTCGATGCGCCGTTCTCCGACGGCTTCTACCGCGGCAAGCCCGGCCATAGCTGGAGCGGCGCCGGCCTGCACTGACCGCGGACCGGACAAACGACCGTGAAGATTAGTTGCGCGCGATGATCTCGCGCTCGCCGCGATGGATCGGCGTCGCTTCGGTGATGCGGCCGGCCATACGGCGCAGCGGCATTGTGGGGCGGCGGCGCTTGAGCGCGCTGCGGCGGCGCCGGCGCGGCCGCACGTCATCGATGCGCAGCCCGCCCATGCGCGCGAACGGCTCGCGCAGCACGCCGTCTTCCTCGGCGACCAGCAACGGCAAGCCCAGCACATTGGCCCAGGCGCGCCATTCGGCGAAGGCCTCGTCGGTCTCGTTCGATTCGAACAGCGGCAGTGAAAGGGAAGGATCTTTGTGTTCCAGGATGACGGCGGCGGTCGCCTGGATCTCGCCCTTGCCGACCAGCACCCGGATGGCGACCCCGGCAAAGGCCGAGACCGGCATATTGAGCGCCATGCGCATGCCGGCGAGCGATCGCCGCACCACCACGCGCTCGCGATAAAGCTCCACGTGCCGCACCCGCTCGTCGGCCGCGGCATCGGTTGCCGCAAAGCGCGCCGGCAGGCTGAACGGGTCGAGCCGCAGCGCGCGACTCGACCCGGCGGGCAATCCGCCACTTCGCATTTGACGCCTCGAAACTCTCCCGCGCCGGGCTTATCGACCTGGTCGCGGGGAGATCGTGGCAGAAAGGCGTCGGAATCCGCTTAATGTACGCGGTTAACCGGAAGTCACTCGGCCTGCTTCGCGCCGCATGATTGACGGGACGTTGCGAACCATGATTGACGAGGTGTTGATTTGGTCCGGCAAAATAACCAGATCGCCGGTTGAACCACGTCCCGTTCAAGCCCATTTGAGTTCTACACATCATGCATGCTCCCGCCTCCTCCCTGTTCGACCAAAGCACCCTCACCGACCGCGCCGAGCGGCTGGTCAAGGCCGCGCTCGCCGCCGGCGCCGATGCCGCCGACGCGGTGGCGGTGCGCGCCATGTCGCTGTCGATCGAGGTGCGCGATGGCGCGGTGGAGGAATCGGAGAGTTCCGAAGGCGACGATCTCGGCCTGCGCGTGCTGGTGGGAAAGCGCCAGGCGGTGGTGTCGACCAACGACACGGCGAGCGACGGCAGCGCGGCGCTGGCTGCGCGCGCGGTGGCGATGGCGCGCGCCGCGCCCGAGGACAAATATGCCGGGCTCGCCGACGCGTCGCAGCTGACGCATGACTTTCCCGATCTCGACCTGATCGATCCCAGCCTGCCGACGGTCGGCGAACTCGAAACCATGGCGCGCGCCGCCGAAGCCGCCGGGCTTGCGGTCAAGGGCGTCGCCAAGTCGGGCGGCGCTTCGGCCTCGGCCGGCATCGGCGGCATGGTGCTGGTGACCTCGACCGGATTTCGCGGCGCCTATCTCGGCTCCAGCCACGGCCTGTCGATGACCGCGATCGCCGGCGAAGGCACCGGCATGGAGCGCGATTACGATTATTCGAGCGTGCGGCACGCCGCCGATCTCGAGAGCCCGGAGAAAATCGGCCGCACCGCTGGCGAGCGCGCGATCGAGCGGCTCAATCCGCGCAAGGTGACGACGCGCAAGGTGCCGGTGGTGTTCGATCCGCGCGTCGCCGGGTCGCTGGTGTCGCATCTGGCGAGCGCCGCCAACGGCGCATCGGTCGCGCGCAAGACCAGCTTCCTGCGCGACAAGATGGGCGAGAAGCTGTTCGGCGACGGCATCCGCATCATCGACGATCCCTTGCGCAAGCGCGGCCTGCGCTCGCATCCGTTCGACGGCGAAGGCGTCGCCGGCAAGAGGCTGGCGCTGATCGACGATGGCGTGTTGCGCTCGTGGATTCTCGACTGCGCGACCGCGCGCGAGCTCGGGCTTACCACCACCGGCCATGCCAGCCGCGGCGTCTCTTCGGTGCCCTCGCCGAGCGCAAGCAATTTGCATCTGGAAGCCGGAAAGCTCAGCCCGGCGGAGTTGATCGCCGACATCCAGGACGGCTTCTACGTCACCGACCTGATCGGCATGGGCGTCAACATGGTCACCGGCGATTACAGCCGCGGCGCCTCCGGCTTCTGGATCGAGAACGGCAAAAAGAGCTACGCGGTGAGCGAGGTCACCATCGCCGGTCACTTGCTCGACATCTTCCGCTCGCTCACGCCGGCCAACGATCTCGAATTCCGCTACGGCACCAATGCGCCGACGGTGCGGCTGGAGGGCTTGACCGTTGCCGGGCAGTGACCGCGCAGCTTTGCGCGCGCCCCTCGAAGCCGTGATGCGCGAGGCCGGCGAGCTGGCGCGCGCGACCGCGCGCGGCCCGTTCAAGCGCTGGACCAAAGGCGACGACAATTCGCCGGTGAGCGAGGGCGACATCGCGGTCAACGATCTGCTGCAGCGGCGGCTGCCCGCGCTGGTGCCGGGCGCCGGCTGGCTGTCGGAGGAAACCGAGGCGCTGCCCGACGGCACTCTGGCGCTGGCCTGGGTGGTGGACCCGATCGACGGCACCCGCGCCTATATCACCGGGCGCGCGGACTGGACCATTTCGGTGGCGCTGGTGGAGAACGCGCGGCCGGTGCTGGCCGCGCTCTACGCGCCGGCAACCGACGAGATGTTTCTCGCCGCGCGCGGCCACGGCGTCGCGCTCAACGGCGCCGCCATCGCGGTCAATGCCGGAGCCAATCTCGATGGCGCGAAATTCGCCGGGCCGAAACGCTATCTCGACAAGCTCACCGGCATCAATCCGCGCATCCGGGCTGAGCCCAAGGTGTTCTCGCTGGCGCTGCGCTTCGCGCGCGTCGCGCTCGGCAGCCTCGATGCCGCCCTCGCCTCGCCCGGCAGTCACGATTGGGACCTGGCGGCGGCCGATCTGCTGGTGCACGAAGCCGGCGGGTTGTTCACAGATTTTGCCGGCCAGCCGCTGCGCTACGATGCGCCGCATGCCGCGCAGGGCGCGCTGCTTGCCGCCGGTTCCGCCCGCCATGGCGCGGTGCTCGACCTGGTGCGCGCCCGCAGCGGCGAGTTTGCATAAAACCGGCCTGTAGCTTAATCCACGGCACCATATTCGTTCTAATATCGTCCAACCGCACCCGGCCGCACGGGCCGGGCCGCGCGCTGAGCAGGTGCTGATGCCGTCATTCAAGCGTATCGTTGCTTCGCCCATTTTCCAGGGCGCCGTGGCAACGGCGGGCGCGTGGTATCTGCGGCTCGTTTGGCACTGCAACCGGTTGGTCGTCGAACCGCTCAACGTCTACGACACGGTCAGCACGCCGGCGATCATCACCATGTGGCACGGCCAGCATTTCCTGATGCCGTTCATCCAGAAAAAGAACGATCCGAGCCATCGCGCCAAGGTGCTGATCTCGCGCCACCGCGACGGCGAGATCAATGCGCGCGCCGCCGAGAAATTGGGCGTCGAGACGATCCGCGGCTCGGGCGCGCATAACGGCGAGTTCTACCGCAAGGGCGGCGCCTCGGCCTTCACCGAAATGCTGCAGGCGCTGAAAGACGGCTACAACGTCGCGCTCACCGCCGACGTGCCGAAGGTGGCGCGCGTCGCCGGCCTCGGCGTCGTCAAGCTGGCGCAACATTCCGGCCGGCCGATCTACGCGGTGGCGCTGGCGACCAGCCGGCGCATCGAGCTCAACAACTGGGATCGCAGCGCCATCAATCTTCCGTTCGGCCGCATCGCCGCGACGGCAAGCGGACCGATCTATGTGCCGCGCGACGCCGACGATGCGGCGCTCGAAGCGGCGCGCCTGCAGGTCGAGACCGAACTCAACCGGCTGACCGCGCGCGTATACGAACTTGCCGACCGCAAGGGGAGCCCAGCGCCGTGAGCAGGCTGCCGGCACCGTTGCGCGCCTACCGGCTGTTCTCGGCGGCCATGCGGCCGTTCACGCCGCTGTTTCTGGCGCGGCGGCTGCGGCACGGCAAGGAACATGCCGAGCGCCTGCACGAGCGGCGCGGCGTCAGCGCCTTGGCGCGCCCGCCCGGGCCGCTGGTCTGGCTGCACGCCGCGAGCATCGGCGAATTGATCAGCGTGTTGCCGCTGATCGAACGCATCCATGGCCGCGAGGTCAACGTGCTGGTGACATCGGGCACCGTCACTTCCGGCGGACTGGCCGAGCAGCGGCTGCCGCGCGGCGTCATCCATCAATTCGTGCCGATCGACGTGCCGAAATATGTGCGCCGCTTCCTCGAGCACTGGCAGCCCGATCTGGCGCTGTTCGTGGAATCCGAATTGTGGCCGAACATCATGATCGAGACGTCGCAGCGCGGCGTGCCGATGATCCTGATCAACGGCCGGCTGTCGGCGAACTCGTTCCGGCGCTGGCGCTATGCGCCGCGCTCGATCGGTGCGCTGCTGAATCGACTCGATCTTTGCCTGGCGCGCACGCCGGCCGACGCCGAGCGGCTCGGCGAACTCGGCGCCCGGCATGTCGTCACCACCGGCGATCTCAAGCTCGACGGGCCGGCGCCGCCCGCCGACCGGACCAAACTTGCGGCCCTGCAAAGCGCCATCGGCGGCCGGCCGCTCATCGCCGCGGCCTCCACCCATGCCGGCGAGGAAGCCGCCATGGTCGAGGCGCACCAGCGGCTGCGCGGAAATTTCCCCGGCCTGCTGACGCTGATCGTGCCGCGCCATCCCGAGCGCGGCGACGGCGTCGCCGACATCGTGCGCGCCGCCGGGCTGAGGGCGTGCTTGCGCTCGCGCGGCGAATTGCCCGACGCGGCCACCGACATTTATGTCGCCGACACGGTCGGCGAACTCGGTCTGGTCTATCGTCTGGCGCCGATCGTCTTCATCGGCGGCTCGCTGATCCGGCACGGCGGGCAAAATCCGATCGAGCCCGCCAAGCTCGGCGCCGCCATTCTGCATGGCCCGCATGTGTGGAATTTCGCCGAGATCTACGCCGCGCTCGACCAAGCGCGCGGCGCCGAAACGATCGCCGACGCCGAATAAGCTCATCGCCGCGCTTGCCGCCATGCTGGCGCAACCGGAGCGGCGCGGACGCACCGCCGACGCTGCGCGCGCGACGGTCGACGGCTTGAGCGGCGCGCTCGAGCGCACCTTGCAATCGCTCGATCCCTATCTGATGCAGCTTCGCCTCGAGCGAGCCGACCATGCGTGAGCCGGCATTCTGGTGGCGCCCGGCCGGCCTCGCCGCAGGTCTGCTGGCGCCCGTTGCCGCTGGTTACGGCGCCATTGCCGCGCGGCGGATGGCGCGGCGAGGCGCGCGCGCCAAGGTGCCGGTGCTGTGCGTCGGCAATTTCACCCTCGGCGGCGCCGGCAAGACGCCGACCGCGCTGTGGCTGGCAAAAACGTTGCAGGAGGCCGGCGAGAAACCGTTTTGTCTGAGCCGCGGCTATGGCGGCAGTCTTGCCGGACCGAAGCAGGTCGACGCCCATGCCGACAGCGCCGCGCAAGTCGGCGACGAGGCGCTGCTGCTGGCGCGCGTGGCGCCGACGATTGTCGCGCGCGACCGCGTGGCGGGCGCCGCAACCGCGGCTGCTGCCGGCGCCAGCGTCATCGTCCTGGACGACGGCTTGCAGAATGCCTCGCTCGCCAAGGATTTCACCATCGCCGTGATCGACGCGCGGCGCGGCATCGGCAATGGCAAAGTGTTTCCCGCCGGACCCTTGCGCGCGCCGCTTGCCGCGCAGCTCGCGCGCTGCGACGCGCTCTTGCTGGTCGGCGGCGGCGATGCCGCGCGCGACATCGAAGCGAAAGCGGCGTTGCCCGTTTTCCACGCCAAGCTGGTTGCGGATGCCGCCGCGGTTGCCGCGCTGCAAGCGCGCAACGTTCTGGCCTTTGCCGGCATCGGCGATCCGGACAAGTTTTTCGCAACCGCGGCCGCAGCCGGCATCGCCATCACCGGACGCCAGGCGTTTCCCGATCATCATCGTTTCAGCGCCGAGGACGCCGCCGGACTGATCATGCGCGCCGAGCACGATGCGCTGGCGCTGCTCACCACCGAGAAGGACCGCGCGCGCATGGCGGGCGAGCCGTCGCTCGCCGCGCTGGCGGAAAAGGCGCACGTGCTGCCGGTGACGCTGGCGGTGGACGAGGCGGATAAGTTGCTGGCGCTGGTGCTGGCGAAATTGCGGCGCTAGTTAGCTGGCTTACGGCGACTGCAGCCGCTGCAACACCGCCAGCGGCGAGGCATAGGCCTCTTGCCGGTCGACGCTCCAGTATTTGAGCTCCTCGAGCGGGATGGCCACGCCGGTCACCGCGCAACGCACGAAGGCGCCGGGACGCACCACGCGGAAATCGCCATCGAGGTATTTCACCTCGGCCTCGCCGTTCATCGGCAAGGAGCGATCGTAGCGATTGAGCAAGACGGCCTCCGTTGTGTTCCGGCGCGTGGATTGACCCAAGATAGTGCTTCGCGGGGGCGCGCGAAACCCTAATTCTGTGATTTTGCCTAGGCCCCGAACAGGCTGCCCTGCCCGCCGGAGCCTTCGCCGCCGCGCGGGCGCGATTTGGGCTTCGCCGCAGGCGGCGGCGCGCCGTCGCCGTCGGCTGTCGCCGCGACGCGGCCATCGGAAAATTCGATCTCCAGCCGCATGCGGGCGGTAACGGCGGCGGCACTGCGCAGCGGCTGCCCCGCGCCGTCGCGCACCAGAGCAAAACCGCGCGCCAGCACGCCGCGATAGGAAAACGCCGCCAGCAGCCGCTCGGCGCGTTCCACCCGCGCCGCGCGCTGATGGAGCAAGGCCAGCGTCGCGCGCTGCGACCGCTCGCCCAGGGCGGTGACGCGGTCGCGGTAGCGCACGATGCGCGCGCGATGCGCCTGCGTACTGGCGATGAGGCTGGTGGCAAGCCTACGGGTCAGACCATGGTAGCGCTCGCGCCGCCGCTCGACCGCGGTGCGCAAAAGCTGCGGCGCCAGGCGGCCGGCGATGCGGGAAAATTGCGTGTGGTGAATCTGGGCGTTGGCGCGCAGCGCGCGCGGCAGCCGCTCCGCCAGCGCGTCGAGGCTCTGGCGCGGAACCGCCAGCGGATCTTTCGGCAAAGCGCGCACGGCGGAACGCAGCGCGGCCCAGCGCGCTTCCTGCGACCGGTTCCAGACGGCAAAGGCGCGCCGCGCTTTGCTCATCACTTCGGCAATGAGTTCGCTGCGCACCGGCACGGCGATCTCGGCGGCGGCGGTCGGCGTCGGCGCGCGTCTATCGGACGCGAAGTCGATCAGCGTGATGTCGGTCTCGTGGCCGACCGCGGATATGAGCGGGATCATGCTCTCGGCCGCCGCCCGCACCACGATCTCCTCGTTGAACGACCAGAGATCTTCCAGCGAGCCGCCGCCGCGCGCGACGATGATCAGATCCGGACGCGGCAGCGCGCCGCCTTGCGGCAGCGCGTTGAAGCCGCGGATGGCGTTGGCGACCTCGGCGGCGGACGCCTCGCCCTGCACCCGCACCGGCCACACCAGAACGCGGCGCGGGAAGCGGTCGGCCAGGCGATGCAGAATGTCGCGGATGACGGCGCCGGTCGGCGACGTGACGACGCCGATCACCTCCGGCAAAAACGGCAGCAACTGTTTGCGCGCCTCGTCGAACAGGCCTTCGGCGGCGAGCTTCTTCTTGCGCTCCTCCAGGAGCTTCATCAGCGCGCCGACGCCGGCGGGCTCCAGCGTGTCGATGACGATCTGGTATTTCGACGAGCCGGCGAAGGTGGTGAGCTTGCCCGAGACGATGACGTCGAGGCCCTCTTCCGGCTTCATCCGCATGCGGCCGTAGACGCCCTTCCAGATCACGCCTTCCAGCACCGCGCGGTCGTCCTTGAGGCGGAAATAGACGTGGCCGGAGGGCGATGGGCCCTTGAAGCCGGACACCTCGCCGCGCACCCGCACAAAGCCATAGGCGTCCTCGACGGTCTTTTTCAGCGCCGCCGACAGCTCGGAAACCGACCATTCGGGCAGGTTTCCGCGCGCCGGGGCGGTATCGGGGTCTACCCCGGATTCTTCGGTGATTCTGCTGCGGGCCATGCCTCTACCGTATACGAGAGCCGCCGCCAGCGGGAGCCGGCCACCCGTTACCGCAACCTCCCGTCAACCCTTTTGGGTCATCTTTGCCCCCGGAGGCGACTGCCATGACCAATCCTCTCGAGCACGAAGTCGAGAACGCGCGGGTGCGCGTGCGCTGCCCGGAGTGCCGCATCACCTTCCACGAACGGCTGAACCGGGTGATCCACGGCGACGGCGTGCGCTGCCCGACCTGCCACGACGAGCTGCGTTTCCACGGCATCGGCCACATCCACGACCACGTCAGCATCGCCGATTACATCCACCACGTCGAAGAGCACACCTGCCATCCGCACTTTTCGCTGAGCCGCTGACGGCGTGGCGCTTGCGCCTGTCGACAACGGCCAGTGCCCCCCTTGTCGTCTTATTCCCCGCCCGCTAACCCACAACGGTAGCGGGCGGATGCATAATGAATGTCCTGATCCTCGGTTCCGGCGGCCGCGAGCACGCGCTGGCCTGGAAATTGGCGGCGAGCCCGCTTGCCGACAAACTCTACTGCGCGCCGGGCAATGCCGGCATCGCGCAGGAAGCGGAATGCGTCGCGCTCGATATCGCCGACCACAAGGCGGTGATCGCGTTCTGTCAGTCCCATAAGATCGAGCTGGTGGTGGTCGGCCCGGAAGTGCCGCTCTGCGCCGGCATCGTCGACGATCTGGAATCAGCCGGCATCAAGGCCTTCGGACCGGGCAAATGGGCGGCGCGGCTGGAAGGCTCGAAGGGCTTCAGCAAGGATCTGTGCAAGGCCAACAAGATTCCGACGGCGGCCTATGAGCGCTTCAAGGGCGCGGCGGCGGCCAAGGATTACGTGCGGCGCAAAGGCGCGCCGATCGTGGTGAAGGCCGATGGGCTCGCCGCCGGCAAGGGCGTCGTGGTGGCGGAGACGGTGGCCGAAGCCGAAGCCGCCATCGACATGATGTTCGGCGGCGGACTTGGATCTCCGGCCTGGGAGATCGTGATCGAGGATTGCCTCGTCGGCGAAGAGGCGTCGTTCTTCGCCCTGTGCGACGGCGAGACCGCGATCGCGATGGCGTCGGCACAAGATCACAAGCGCGTCGGCGACGGCGACAAGGGCCCCAATACCGGCGGCATGGGCGCCTATTCGCCGGCGCCGATCATGACGCCGGAAATGAACGCGCGCGTGATGGACGAGATCATCATGCCGACCGTGCGCGCCATGAAGGCGCTGGGCGCGCCTTACAAAGGCGTGCTGTTCGCCGGATTGATGATCACCAAAGATGGGCCGCAGCTGATCGAATACAATGTTCGCTTCGGCGATCCGGAATGCCAGGTGCTGATGCTGCGGCTGATGTCGGATCTTTTGCCGGCGCTGCTGGCCGCGCGCGACGGACAATTGAAGAACTTCGATCTGCGCTGGTACGACGACGCCGCGCTCACCGTGGTAATGGCGGCGAAAGGCTATCCGGGCAATTACCAGCGCGGAACTTTGATCGAAGGCCTCGACGCGGCGGCAGAGGTCGAGGGTGTGGAGATCTTCCACGCCGGAACTAAAGCCGACGGCGATCACATTCGCGCGAGCGGCGGCCGCGTGCTCAACGTCTGCGCCCTCGGCAAGACGGTGCGCGATGCCCAATCGCGCGCCTATGCTGCCGTCGATCGCATCAAATGGCCGGAAGGATTCTGCCGCCGCGACATCGGCTGGCGCGCAATTGAGCGCGAGATAAAATCGCCGTAAAAAACTTTGCGCGAAACAATAGCGTTGCGAAAACATTTTTCGCAGCTGTGGCGAAAGCGCGCCTATTCCCTTTGCTTAGACTAATTACCGAATCGAAATCGGCATGCCGCGCATGCAGCGCGCGCGATAGCGAGTCGGCGCAAAAAACTTAGCTTGTGCCGGGCTGGGCAAAACAGAAGCAGGAGACAAGCGATGAAGCAGTTCATAACGGCATTGGCACTGGCGACACTCGCGGCCGCACCGGCCTTCGCCGCCAGCCACAAAATGCCGAAGACCGCGTCCGACTCCTATGCGGCCGCCGACTCGAACCTGGTGGTCGTGGGCGGCCAAGTGGTCGGCGCCGACCCCGATCCGAACATCCGCTTCCAGCTCGAGCGCGACAACGGGCTGCTCGCCAACTAGTACGCCCTTTACGTTCGATCGCGGCAAAGCCCGGCGCAAGCGCCGGGCTTTGTTTTTTGTTCGGCTGTTGTCGGGCGGAAGAAATGGATATCAAGGGCGCGCCAAAGGCGCGCTTCCCCTCTCCCCTGGTGGGAGAGGGTTATGTAAGGTGGTGCCATGCCCGATCTCGCCGACCTGTTTCCCGGATTTGCCGCGCATTGGATCGACACCTCGGCGGGAAAACTCTTTGCCCGCTCCGGCGGCAGCGGCCCGCCGCTGTTGCTGCTGCACGGCTATACCGAAACCAATGTGATGTGGCACCGCGTCGCGCCGGCACTCGCCGAGCGTTTCACGCTGGTGATCCCCGACCTGCCCGGCTACGGCTGGTCGGCGGTGCCCAAAGCGGACGCGCAGCACGCGCCCTACGACAAGCGCTCGATGGCCAAAGCCATGGTCGAACTCATGGAGACGCTCGGCCACGTGCGCTTCCGGCTCGCAGGGCACGACCGCGGCGGCCGCGTCGCCTACCGGCTGGCGCTCGATCATACCGGACGCGTCGAGCGCATGGCGACGCTCGACATCGTGCCGACCTACGACATGTGGCAGGGCATGGACGCCAACATGGCGATGAAGGTGTGGCACTGGCCGTTTCTGGCGCAGCCTTATCCGCTGCCGGAAATGCTGATCGGCAAGGCGCCGGTCGAATACCTCGAATGGAAAATGGCGAGTTGGGCCAAGGCGAAAAATCTCTCCGCCTTCGACCCGCGCGCGCTCGAGCATTACCGGGCGAGCTTCTCCGACCCGCTGCGCATCCATGCGCAATGCGAGGATTACCGCGCCGGCGCGCCCGGCGGCGCCGACGTCATCAACGACACCGCAGATCGCGCCGCCGGCAAGACCATCGATTGCCCGTTTCTGGCGCTGTGGGGCGGCGCCGGCATTGCCAATGAGACCGGCGGGCCGCTAGCGATCTGGCGGCAATGGGCGCCGCAGGCGACCGGACAGCCGATCGATTCAGGCCATTTCCTCACCGAGGAAAATCCCGGCGCCACCGCCCAGGCGCTGCTAGACTTTTTCAGCGCCGGCGCGTGATCTCGCATACTATTGCGCGCTGAAGACGATAACCGCCGGAGACCCACATGCATCCCGTGTTGCGGCTTTACGAGGACGTGCTCTCGACCGCCGAGAGCATCGAATTCCAATTGCCGCCGCTGCCACGTTTCATCTTCGTGGTGCACGGCTCGGCCACCATCGGCGGCGCGGCCGTGAACGCGGGCGAAGCCTGGCAGGGCGAAGGCGCCGCGCTGGTGAAGCCCGGTCCGGGCGGCGTGACCTGCTGGCGCTGGGAACTGTCGCGCGGCGACCACGGCTCGACCGTCGCCAGCGCCCCCGGCATGATCTCGCACGAGAAGCTGACCGCCTATCTGGAAACCATGCCGAAGGGCGAGTTGCTGATGCGCGGCGACAGCGTCGCCTTTCCGCCCGGCGGCTGCGCCTATCAGCACCGCCACCAGGGGCCGGGCATCCGCTGCCTGCTCGAGGGCGGCATCCGCATCGACACCCATCACCGCTCGACCTCGTATGGACCGGGCGGCGCCTGGTACGAGACCGGGCCCGACCCGGTGTTCGCGCAAGCGGCCGCCGACAGACCCAGCCGCTTCATCCGCGTCATGATTTTGCCGCGCGCGCTCGTGGGCAAAAGCTCGATCGAGTATTTGAACGAAGACGACAAGGCGAAGCCGAAGACGCAGAGCTACAAGATCTACGCCGACGCGCCGATCGGGTTTGGGGGGAAGAAGTGAGAGCGGCAACGGCCGCCCTTCCCTCTCCCCGCGTGCGGGGAGAGGCAAAGAATAAGTCATGACCACGCTCGACCGCCAGCAGGCCTTTAGCGGCACCAAGGACGCGGCGCCGGCGCTCGCGCTCGATGCGGCGCGGCTGGAAGCGTATCTCGCCCGCGAAGTGCCGGACTTCGCCGGTCCGCTCGGCGTCAAGCAATTCAAGGGCGGCCAGTCGAATCCGACTTATCTGCTCGAAACCCCGGCGCGGCGCTATGTGCTGCGGCGCAAGCCGCCGGGCAAGCTGCTGCCGTCGGCGCACGCGGTCGACCGCGAATATCGCGTGATCCGCGCGCTGCACGCGCAAGGCTTCCCGGTGGCCGAGCCGTTCGTCTATTGCGCCGACGAGGCGGTCGCCGGCACGCCGTTCTATGTGATGAGCTTCGCCGACGGCCGCGTGTTCTGGGAGCCGCAGATGCCGGGCTCCAACCGGCAAGAGCGCGCCGCGGTCTATGACGCCATGAACGCAACCATCGCGCGCCTGCACAGCTTCGATCCGGCGCGGATCGGCTTGGGCGATTTCGGCCGCGGCGAAAATTACGTCGCGCGCCAGGTCGAGCGCTGGTCGAAGCAGTACCGCGCCTCGGAAACCGAAAAGATCGACGCCATGGAGCGGCTGATCGAATGGCTGCCGTCGCACGTGCCGCCGAGCGGGCCGGCGCGCGTGGTGCATGGCGACTACCGGCTCGACAACCTGATCGTCGCCAGGAGCGAGCCGAAGGTCCTCGCTGTGCTCGACTGGGAATTGTCGACGCTGGGCGATCCGCTCGCCGATTTTTCCTATCACCTGATGGCCTGGCACATGCCGCATTCGGAAAGCGCGGCCGGCACGGCCTCTCTGGTCGGGCACGATCTCGCGGCGCTCGGCGTTCCGTCGATGGCGGATTACGTCGACACTTATGTCGCGCGCACCGGGCTCGATCCGCGCCCCTATTTGCCGGCCTATCTCGCCTATAATTTCTTCCGCATCGCCGCGATCCTGCAAGGCATCATCGGGCGCGTGCGCGACGGCACCGCGACGAGCGAATTCGCGCCGGCCAAGGCCGAGATGATCCGCCCGCTCGCCGACAAGGCGTGGCAGTTCGCGCGGCAGGCCTAACGACTGCGCCGCGGGCGACGCCGGCAGAGTCAACAATTCCTTTCAGAAACGGCCGGCATTGCGCGTAATCGCCGGGCGCAAAATTCAGACTTGTGTCGTTAGCGTCGCGCTGTATATGCGCAAGACATCCTCCATACGCGGGTCCACCGCCGGCGTTTATGCCGTGCGTGCGAAGTCCGCGATTTTGCCGCGCCGCTCGAAGGTGCAGCGCGTGGGCGAACGCGACGACGATGAGGATGAACCCGAGCGCGCCCCGCCGCCGCCCGGCATGGGCAAGCTGGTCGACAAGACGGTTTAGATTCTCGGTTGTCGTCCCCGCGAAGGCGGGGACCCATACGCCCTGTCCATCCGGATCTTAAACGCAGGGGTTATGGGTCCCGGGCCTCCGTCGCTGCGCTCCGTCGCCCAGGACGACGGCGATTAACGCCGCGCAGCAAAAAAATCGCGCAGCAATCCCGCACATTCGCTTTCGTTGATGCCGCCATAGACCTCCGGCCGGTGATGGCAGGTGGCGGCCGAAAAAAACCGCACGCCGTGTTCCACCGCACCGCCCTTCGGATCGGCGGCGCCGAAATAAAGCCGCCGGATGCGCGCAAAAGCCATGGCGGCGGCGCACATCGTGCAGGGCTCCAGCGTCACATAGAGATCGCAGTCGGCAAGCCGCTCCGAGCCGAGCGCGGCCGCGGCCTGCCGGATGGCCAGGAGTTCGGCATGCGCGGTCGGGTCCTTGTCAGCAATGGTGCGGTTGCCGGCCCGCGCAATCACCTCGCCGGCGCGCACGATCACGCAGCCGACCGGCACCTCGCCGCGCGCACCCGCGGCGCGGGCTTCCTCGAGGGCAAGCTGCATGAACGTCGCCACGCTCGTATCGTCTCCCGAACTCTGCTATCAGGCCGCAACCTTATTGCGGCTTCAGGCATGTCCGACAAGAACAATCAACAAAATCCCGGCGAACGCATCGCCAAGGTCATGGCGCGGGCGGGCCTGGCCTCGCGGCGCGAGGCGGAAGCCTGGATCGCCGCCGGCCGCGTCGCCGTCAACGGCAAGGTGATCGCCTCGCCCGCGCTCAACGTCACGGCCTCCGACCGCATCGTGGTGGACGGCGCAGCCGCTGCCGCGGCGCGAGCGCACGCGGCTATTCCGCTACCACAAGCCGCGCGGGCTGGTGACCACGAATTCCGACCCGGAGGGCCGGCCGACCATCTTCGCCGCGCTGCCCAAGGACTTGCCAAGGCTGATCAGCATCGGCCGGCTCGACATCAACACCGAAGGGCTGCTGCTGCTCACCAATGACGGCGGGCTGGCGCGCGTGCTCGAACTGCCGGCGACCGGCTGGCTCAGGCGCTACCGCGTGCGCGCGCTCGGCCGCATCATGCAGCCGGCGCTCGACAGACTGCGCGCCGGCATCACCGTCGACGGCGTGCATTACGGGCCGATCGAGGCCACGCTCGACCGCGAACAGGGCGCCAATGTCTGGCTCACCGTCGGCATCCGCGAGGGCAAGAACCGCGAGGTGCGCAAGGTTCTGGAGACGCTCGACCTCAAGGTGAACCGGCTCATTCGCGTGGCGTTCGGGCCGTTCGAACTGGGCGGGCTCGACGAGGGCGCGGTGGAGGAAGTGAACACGCAAGCGGTAAAAGCGGCGCTCACTCCGGAGCTCACCGCCCAGGCGGAAGCCGATTTCGACGCGCCGCTGATCGAGCATGACGAGAGGCCAGTCAAGAACCGCCCCTCATCTACCGCGCCACTTCGCGGCGCTCCTCCCTCTCACCGTACGCAAGGAGAGGATGGCGAGCGGCAGAACCGCGAGCCGGGTGAGGAGCAAGAGCCGGCTGCGTGGAAGAAACCCAAAAAACAGCCGCGCCGCGACCGCACCGGCGGGCCGCGGCCGAAATATCCCAAGCCACGCGCATGATCCCGAAAAGTGGGAACCGGTTTTCGGATCAGATCATGCGCGAAAGGAAAAAGTCATGAGAGTGGTCGGCGGCCGCTTGCGCTCGCGCCCGATCGCCGGGCCGAAGTCGGACTCGCTGCGCCCGACCGCCGACCGCCTGCGCGAGTCGCTGTTCAACATCCTCATCCACGCCTATGGCGACCCGGTTACGGCTGCGCGCGTGCTCGACCTGTTCGCCGGCACCGGCGCGCTCGGCATCGAGGCCATCTCGCGCGGCGCCGCCTACGCGCTGTTCGTCGACGACGGCGTGCAGGCGCGCGCGCTGCTGCGCGACAATACCGAGACGCTGGGCCTCGGCGGCGTCAGCCGCATTTTCCGGCGCGACGCCACCAAACTGGGACCGGCGCATCCGCTTGAGCCGTTCACGCTTGCCTTCCTCGATCCGCCCTACCGCAAGGGCCTGGCCGAGAAGGCGCTGGTGGCGGCGCGCGACGGCGGCTGGCTGGTGCCCGGCGCGCTGGTCGTCGTCGAGGAAGCGACCGATGCCGCGTTCAAGGCGCCGGAGGGATACGAGGAACTGGAGCGGCGGGATTACGACGACACGGAGTTGATTTTCTTACGTAGCGTCTAACGCTGTCGTCCCCGCGAACGCGGGGACCCATACGCCGTGTGCTCTCGATAGACTGCGGAGTATGGGTCCTGGGCCTCCCTCGCTTCGCTCGGTCGCCCGGGACGACAACTATCTGCGCCCAAAAAGCCGCTCTATATCGCTGAGCTTCAACTCCACATAGGTCGGCCGGCCATGGTTGCACTGGCCGGAATTGGGCACGTCCTCCATCTCGCGCAACAGCGCGTTCATCTCTTCCGGCTTGAGCCGCCGCCCCGCGCGCACCGAACCGTGGCAGGCCATGGTGGCGGAGACGTGCAGCAGGCGGCGCTCCAGCGGCAGTTCGTCGTCCCATTCCGCCATGTGCTCGGCGAGATCGCGCAGCAGGCCCTGCACGTCGACCTCGCCCAGCATCGACGGCGTCTCGCGCACCGCCACCGCGCCCGGGCCGAAGGCTTCGATCATGAGGCCGAAGCGCGCCAGTTCCTCGGCGCGCGCTACGAGGCGCGCGGCGTCGGCCTCGTCGAGTTCGACGATTTCCGGGATCAGCAGGATCTGCCGCGCCACACCGGCCTTGTCGATCGCCGCTTTCATGCGCTCGTAGACGATGCGCTCATGCGCGGCGTGCTGATCGACGATCACCAGCCCGTCGCGCGTCTGCGCCACGATATAGGTCTCGTGCACCTGCGCGCGCGCCGCGCCGAGCGGGCGCTCGATCAGATCGGCCGCCGGCTGGAAACTGTCGATGCGGGCGTCGGCGGAAGGCGCGCCGACGTCGAAGGCGGCCTGGGCGGCTTCCGCGAAACCGAGCGCGGCGACGCCGCCGCGCATTTGCGCGTAGCTCGTCGGCGGATAGCCGCGCGCGTCGGGCCGCCCCAGCGGCGACGACGGCGAGCGGCGCCAATCCCAGCCTGAGCGGCGGGCCTGCCCAAGCGGCCGGAACGCCGCGATGGTGGCGCTGCCGCCGGTCGACGATGCGCGCTGGCCTTCGCGCGCGAGCGTATCCTTGAGCGCGCGTACGATCAGCCCGCGCACCAGTCCGCCGTCGCGGAAGCGCACTTCGGTTTTGGCCGGATGCACGTTGACGTCGACCTCGCGGGCGTCGAGCGTGACGAACAAAGCCAGCAGCGGATGGCGGTCGCGCGGCAGGTAATCGGCGTAAGCGCCGCGCACCGCGCCGACCAGAAGCTTGTCGCGCACCGGCCGGCCGTTGACGAAGAGATATTGCGCCAGCGTGTTGGCGCGCGACAAAGTCGGCAGGCCGGCAAAGCCCGTCAAGCGCACGCCCTCGCGCTCGGCGTCGATGGCAATCGCATTGGCGCGGAAGTCGGGCCCCAGCACGTCGCCGAGGCGCGCGAGCTCGTCGTTGGCCGCGCTCCAGGTCACCGGCGCGCGCTCCTCGCCGGCGAGCGTGAAGGCGACGTCCGGCCGGCTCATGGCGAGGCGGCGCACCACCTCGCGCACGGCCTCCGCCTCGGTGCGGTCGGTCTTGAGGAATTTCAGCCGCGCCGGCGTGGCGTAAAACAGATCGCGCACCTCGACGCTGGTGCCCTGCGAGAGCGCCGCCGGCTTGACCTCGGATTTCTCGCCGGCATCGACGGTGATGGTCCAGGCATGCGGCTCGCTATGGTGGCGCGTGGTGATGGTGAGCCGCGCCACCGCGCCGATCGAGGGCAAAGCCTCGCCGCGGAATCCCAGCGTGTCGATGGCGAGCAGGTCGTCGCCTTTGAGCTTGGAGGTGGCGTGACGGTCGACGCTGAGCGCCAGATCGGCGCGCGTCATACCCTCGCCGTCGTCGGTGACGCGGATCAGCCTTCGGCCGCCGCCGTCGGTGAGCACGTCGATGCGGGTGGCGCCGGCGTCGAGCGCGTTCTCGACCAGTTCCTTGACCACGCTCGCCGGCCGCTCGACCACCTCGCCGGCGGCGATGCGGTTGACGATCGATTCGGACAGTTGGCGGACGGGCATGAATTGCGCCTGATTCGGGTTCGGCCCGACTTTATCTACGTGAAATGGCCACAGCGAGGCGCAAGCCGGAACTACCCCCGCTATCCTCTCCGCTGTCGTCCCCGCGAAAGCGGGGACCCATACGCCGTGCCCTATCGAAAGGCTGCGGCGTATGGGTCCCGGCTCGCGCGATGCTTCGCATCGCTTGGCCGGGACGACAGAAAAATTAATCCAAACTCGGTTTGCCGCCGCGCAGGCTTTTAATGTGACCGCGGTGCTTTTTGCCCTCGATCCGCTTTCGTTTCTGCGCTTTCGGCACCTTGGTGGCGCGGCGCGGCACGGGGCGCACCGCCGCCTGGCGGATCAGGTCGAACAGCCGCTCGCGCGCGTCGGCGCGGTTGCGCGTCTGGTCGCGGTGCGCTTGCGCGACGATGACGATGACGCCCTCTTTGGTCAGCCGCTTGCCGGCCAGCCGCATCAAGCGAATGGCGACGTCGTTGGGCAGCGACGGCGAGTGGCGCACGTCGAAACGCAACTGCACCGCCGAGGACACCTTGTTGACGTTCTGCCCGCCCGGCCCCGAGGCGCGCACGAAGGCCTCCGACAGTTCGGATTCGTCGATGGAGATGGTGTCGGTGATGCGGTGCATGTTTGTGTCATGGCCGGGCTCGTCCCGGCCATCCCGCTTAAGTAGGCACTGCGTCCCTTATCGGGATCGCATCACTCGGCAGCCGGGTCAAGACCGCGGGCGACTGGTTGTCAACGGCGATGAGTCATGACATCAAATACTTCTTCGCCAGCACCTTGCCCTCTTCGACCGCCGGCTGGTCGAAGGCGTCGACGCCGATGAGGTGCGCGGCGATGATGGTCTCCAGCATGAAATGCATCAGCAGTTCGCCGAGCGTCTCCTCGTCGAGACGCGGCAGATGCAGCGTGCGCACCGGGCAGCCGTTCTTGGCCAAGGTCTCCGCCGTGGCGCGGCCTTCCGCGGCGACAAGATCGCCGATGGTTTTGCCGCCGAAATCGGGTTCGCCGGCAAGTCTGGCGAGGTCGCGATCCATGCGCGGCCCGCGGCCGGCTGCATCGACGGTGACGACCGTGAACAGCTTGTCGCGCGGCCCGCCGATATACAATTGCACTTGCGAATGCTGATCGACCGGCCCGAGCGCCGCCAACGGCGTGGTGCCCTTGCCGCTCTTGCCGAGGCTCTCGGCCCAGAGCTGCACGTACCAGTGGGTAAAGCGCTCCAGCCGGTCGGCATAGGCCATCAGCACGCTGATGCTCTTGCCCTTGCTCTCGGCGAGCGCCACGGCCAGCGCGGCGCCGAGTGCGGCCGGCACCGCGGCGGCTTTCTTCTTCGCCAGCACCGGGGCGAGCGCCAGCGAAGCGCCCTCGCGCACCGCCGCGATATCGAGATCGAGCATCGCCGCCGGCAGCAGACCGACATTGCCGAGCACCGAGAAGCGGCCGCCGACGCCGGTGGGATGATCGAGGATCGGCACGTGGTATTTGCCGAGCAGATCGCGCAGGCCGTTCGACTTGCCGGCTTTGGCCGGCTCGGTGAGGCCGAGGAAGATGTCGGGGATGCGCGTCTCCAGGCCTTCGGCCTTCACCGCCGACAGCGCGGCGATGGTCTGCATCAGCGTCTCGGCGGTGCCGCCGGATTTCGAAATGGCGACGAAGCGCGTGGTCTGATGCGGCAGCCTGGCGAGCAGCGTGGCAAAGGTATCGGCGTCGAGATTGTCCATGAAATGCAGATGCGGCGGGCTGCGCAGGCTGCCGACGCCCGGCACCGCGTGGCCGGCAAGCTGGGCGAGCGTCTGGCCGCCGAGGCTCGAGCCGCCGGTGCCGAGCAGGACGATGTCGGTGGCGTTCTCGGCGAGCCGCTGGCCGGCGTTGCGGATCGCCGGCAGATCGTCGCGGGTTGCCGGCAGCAGCAGCAGCGGCAAGCCGCCGTCGGCGTGGCGCGCGCGCAGGGTTTCGAGCGCGGCTTCCGCGCGTTCGAGCGCGGCGCCGAGCGCCTTGTCGGCGGCGCCGTGCGGGCCGATGTTGCGTTCAAGCGCGCTGTCGATGGATTGCTGTATCGCCATGGCTGCGGGTCTATCTGCGCCTAACGCGCCCGGCGCGCAACGGTTCACTCGGCGGTCGAAGTCAGTCCCTTCGGCCGGCCCGCCACCGTGACCAGCATGCCGCCGCTATAGAGGCGCTTGGCCACGCGCTTGGCATCCTCGATGCTGACGGCGTCGATCATGGCGCCGCGGCGCTGGATATAGTCGATGCCGAGATTGTCGAGCTGGATCTGCGTGAGCTGGGCGGCAATCTTGGGCGAGCTGTCGAGCGAGAGCGCATAGGCGCCCTTGAGGTAGGACTTGGCCGCCGCCAGTTCCTCTGGCGTGGGGCCGTTCTCGGCCATGCGCTTGGTTTCCTTCTCGACGATCGCCAGCGCATCGGCGGTACGGTCGGCGCGGGTCGCGGTGCCGCCGAGCACGACGGCGGCGCGACGGAACCAGATCAGGCTGTCCGAGACGCCGTAGGCCAGGCCGCGTTTTTCGCGCACTTCCTGATAAAGCCGCGAGGAGAAAGTGCCGCCGCCCAGGATGTGGTTGACGATATAGCCGGCCATAAAATCCGGATCGTGGCGGGCGAGTCCCTGGCCGCCGAAGGTGACCACCGCCTGCGGTACGTCGAGATTAATGACGATCGTGCGGCCCATGCCGCGCGGGCTGGCGCTGGCGACCGGCTTGAGGTCGCCTTTGGCCGGCAGGCTGCCGAAGGCGCGATCGATCAGCGCGCCGGCGGTCTTGGCGTCGATATCGCCGACGATCGAGATGGTCAGGCCGTCGCGCGCGAACGCGCGGTGCACATAGCCGCGCATGTCGTCGGCGGTGATGTGCGGCACGCTTTCCAGCGTGCCCTTGCTTTCGCGGCCATAGGGGTGGCCGGCGAAGGCCGTCTCCCACCAGCGGTTGCTGGCGAGGCTGTTGGGATTGGTGCTTTCGCGCCGCAATACCGCCAGCAGTTGCCCGCGCACGCGCTCGACCGCGTCGTCGCTGAAGCGCGGCGCGCTGAGCGCAAGGTGCAGCAGATCGAAGGCCTCGTCGCGGTGCTCGTTGAGGGTGCGCAGCGAACCGTGGAAATAATCGCGCGCGACCGAGAAGCCGAGTTCGATGGCGTGGTTTTCCAGCCGCTCGTGGAAGGTCTTGCTGTCGAGGTCGCCGGCGCCCTCGTCCAGCATGTCGGCGGCGAAGTTGGCGGTGCCGGCCTTGCCCGGCTCGTCCTGGGTGGAGCCGCCGTGGAAAGCGTAATTGAGCGCGACCAGCGGCACGGTGTGCTCGCGCACCAGCCAGGCCTCGATGCCGGACGGACTGACGATCTTTTCGATCGTCACCGCCGAGGCGGCAGGCGCTAAAGCGAACAGCGCAAGTGCCGCGAGCGCGGCGGCAGTCAAAAATCGCATCATGATTTTTTCTCCGCCGGCGGGTTCGCGGCCTTGATCAGATAGCCGGTGACCGAGCGGCGCTTGTCGAGCCAATGGCGGGCGGCGTCCTGCACCTCCGCCGCGGTGACCTTGCGGATGCGGTCCGGCCAGCCGCGCACGTCGTTGACGGTAGCGCCGGTCATCAAGGCAGAGCCGTACCAGCGCGCCATGCTGACCTGGTTATCCTGCGCGTAGACCGCCTCGGCGATCATGCTGAACTTGGCGCGCTCCAACTCCTCGTCCGACACGCCCTTGGCGATCACGTCGGCCAGCACCGCATCGGTATCGGTTTCGAGCTGCGGCAGCGTGACGCCCGGGCGCGGCGCGCCGAAGATACCCAGCGTCGTCATATCGTAAACGGAACTGTCGTACCAGGCGCCGGCGCTCACCGCGACGCGCTTGTCGACCACCAGCGCGCGGTAGAGCCGGCTGTTGGAGCCGCTGCCCAGGATATGCGCGAGCACCTCGATCGCTTCCGATTGGCCGGGCTTGGCGGTGCGGAACGAGGGCACCAGATAGTCGCGCTGCAGGACCGGCATCTCGACACGCGGGTCGGCCAGCGTCAACGAGCGCACCGCCACCGGCGGCGGCTCCTGCGGACGCTCACGCGGCAGAATATTGGCGTGGCGCGCGATCTTGCCGTAGGTCTCCTCGGCGAACTTGCGCGCGACTTCCGGGTCGACGTCGCCGGCGATCACTACCACGGCGTCGTTGGGGGCGTAGAAGCGCCGGTAGAAACCGATGGCGTCGTCGCGCGTCAGCCCTTCCATCTCGTGGCGCCAGCCGATGATCGGCTTGCCGTAAGGATGGTTGAGGAACAAGGCGGCGTCGATTTGAATCCCCAGCCGCGCGCGCGGATTGTTCTCGACGCGCGTATTCTCTTCTTCGAGGATGACGTTGCGCTCGGGCAGCACGACCGCGTCGGTGAGCTGCAGGCCGGTCATGCGGTCGGCCTCGAATTCCATGACGGACTTGAGCTGCTCGCGCGGCACACGCTGGTAAAAGGCGGTGTAGTCGTTCGACGTAAAGGCGTTTTCCTGGCCGCCGGCGCGGGCGACGACTTGCGAGAATACGCCGGCCGGATTTTTCGCCGTGCCCTTGAACATCAGATGTTCGAGGAAATGCGCAAGCCCCGACTTGCCCGCCGTCTCGTCGGCGGCGCCGACCTTGTACCAGATCATGTGGGTGACGACCGGCGCGCGGTGGTCGGGAATGACGACCAGCTCCAGGCCGTTCGCCAGCGTGAAGTCGGCAACCGGCACGCCGGCCGGCTCGGCCGACGCCGCGCCCACAAGAAACGCCGCGGCGAGGATCGCGGCGGCGCCTGCGAAGGGTCGACTATGCCAAGACTGATGCAATGCCATGAGTTTCAAATCCGCCGCTGGCGGCAAAACGACCGCCCGGCTCTTGCTGGCGGCGCGCAGGAGCGCACGACGCGGAATGTACCGGTTACTGACCGCCGACCGGATGGTCCATCATGTAGTCGGTCGAGGTTTTGACGACCGGCTTCGCCTTGCCGATGCCATAGGGCTGGTCCGGCGACGGCGTTTGATAGCCCGACGGCGGCTCGGTCAGCGCCGTGCGCGGCGGCTCCCTGGTGAAGCTGCTGGATTCCGGTTCGTCTTTACCGAACATCTTGCTGAATATGCCGCTCTTGGTACCGAGTTCCGAAGGCGTAAGCTGGCCGCCCGAACCGTTCGCCGACGCCCGGTAACCGTCGTCGCCGATCCGCTTCGAGCGCGGCTTGGGTCCCGGCGCGATTTGATCCGGCCGCAGCGGGCTCGCCTCGGCCTGAATCGTCGCGTCCGGATTCATGTTGGCTTTGCGCTCTTGCGCCGCTTCCTGCTTCGCCCGCTTCACGTCGGGATCGACCGGCCAAGCCGGGTTGTTGACCAGCGCGGCATCGGAGCGTTCCGGCGGCGGCAAGGTGTGGCTCGGCGGGATCACCAGCGGCGCGCGCTCACTGTAATCGATCGATGTGCCGTCTTCGCGCAGGCCGAGGCTTTCCATGATGCCGCGGATAATTTTGGTGTCGAGCGGGACGCCGTCGTCGGCGGCGCGCGCCGGGGCGCCCGCTACGAGCAAAGCAGCGCCGAGCAAGCCGCCGATCGCCGCGCGCGAAACCGCCGTTAAGCTGAATTTGGCCGCCAAGCCCGTCCGCAGTGTATCGGTCATCCGATCCCTTACGCCCTGCAAATCCAAGGGGATAGCGCGTCCCTGTTCCTGACTATTGGCCGCGATCAGGGCGCTTTTTGGGCGCGCTCCCCGGCCAGGGATTCATACATCAGGCCTATCACCCCGGCAACGATGGCGACGTCGGCTAGGTTAAAGACGTACCAGCGGAACTGCCAAGTTGCCGTGGATACGTGGAAAAATACGAAATCGGCGACCCAGCCATAGGCCAGCCGGTCGATGGCGTTGCCCACCGCCCCGCCGATGATCAGGCCGAGCGACAGCGCCGTCAGCCTATCCTTGGCGCGTGCCAGCCACAGCCATAACAGCAGCACCGCCAGCGCCTTGAAGCCGAGCAGCACCCATTGGCCGAGCGGGCCTTCGGTCTGGAACAGGCCGTAGCTGATGCCGGTATTGCGGGTGAGCACGAAATCGAAGAACGGCCCGAGCCGCAGCGGGTGGTTGGCGAGATCGACCACAAACATCAGGTAAAGCTTCGTCGCCTGATCGAGCAGGCAAGCGATCGCCGCCACGGCAAGGCCGAAACGGGTCAAAGGGCCCATCAAATAACTGCGCATTCACTCCGCCGCCTTGCGCAGGGTTTCCCATTCGCGCAGCGCCTTGGCGTCGCGCGGCGAGACATCCGGATATTGAGGATCGGCGCCGATGGTGGTGAGGATTTTCCACGAGCGCGCGCACTTGGTGCCTTCGGCGAGATTGGGCACGACCGCCACGCCCGGCACATCGGGCAGCCGGAAGGCCTCGCCGGAAGGCGTGACGTTGCTCAAGGTCAAGGCCGAGGTGATGCAGACTTCGGCCAGATCGACGTCGAGCACGGCCTCGTACAAGTCTTCGTCGGTCACCAGAACGATCGGATGCGCTTCGAGCGAGGAACCGATGCGCTTTTGCGCGCGCTCGATCTCGAGCGCGCCGGTGATGACGCGGCGCACGGTGCGCACTTTCCGCCATTTGTCGGCGAGTTTGTCGTCGCGCCAGGCCGCCGGTCACTTCGGGGAACAGTTCGAGATGCACGGAGGTCGCCGCCGCGCCATAGCGCGAGGCCCAGGATTCTTCCGCGGTGAAGCACAGCATCGGCGCCAGCCACACCACCGTGCAGCGGAACAGATGGTCGAGCACGGTGAGGCAGGCCTTGCGCGTCGCCGACGAGTAAGGATCGCAATAGAGCGCGTCCTTGCGGATGTCGAAATAAAACGCCGACAGGTCCGACGTCATGAAGGCCGACAGCGCGGCGAAGATGCGCTTGTAGTCGAAATCGGCATAGGCCTCGCGCACCAGCGCGTCGAGTTCCGAAAGCCGATGCAGCATCAGCCGCTCCAGCTCCGGCATTTGCTCGAATTTGACGCGCTCGTCTTCGTGGAAATGCGCGAGATTGCCGAGCATCCAGCGCACGGTGTTGCGCAGCTTGCGGTAGGTGTCGACCGTGGTCTTGAGGATTTCCGGGCCGATGCGCAGATCGTCGGCGTAGTCCGAGGCGCAGACCCACATGCGCAGGATGTCGGCGCCCGACTGCTTGATCACGTCCTGCGGCGCGGTGACGTTGCCGGTCGACTTCGACATCTTGCGGCCCTGCTCGTCGAGCACGAAGCCGTGCGTGAGCACCACGTCGAAGGGCGCGCGGCCGCGCGTGCCGCAAGATTCCAGCAGCGAGGAGTGGAACCAGCCACGGTGCTGGTCGCTGCCTTCGAGATACATCACGGTGTCTTTGCCGCCGTCGGCCTTGCGCTTGATGCCGGCGAGCGTCGGGAAATGAACCGGGTCTTCAAGCACGAAGGCGTGCGTCGAGCCGGAATCGAACCAGACGTCGAGAATGTCGTCGACTTTCTTCCAGCCGTCATTGGCGAGCTTGCCGAGGAAACGTTCGCGCGCGCCCGGCTTGTACCAGGCGTCGGCGCCTTCGGCCTCGAAGGCCTCGACGATGCGGACCTCGACTTCGGGATCCTGCAGGATCTCGACCGAGCCGTCCGGCTTTTCCTTGATGAACACCGCGATCGGCACGCCCCAGGCGCGCTGGCGCGAGATCACCCAATCGGGCCGCGACTCGATCATGCCGGTGATGCGGTTCTCGCCCGGCCTCCGGCACCCAACGCGTGACCGAGATCGCCTGCAATGCGCGCGCGCGCAGCGTATCGCCGGGCTTGTCGATGCCCTTATCCATCGCGATGAACCACTGCGGCGTGTTGCGGAAGATGATCGGCTTCTTCGAGCGCCAGGAATGCGGATACTGATGCTTGAGGCGGCTTCGCGCGATCAAAGCTGCCGGCTTCGATCAAAGCCTTGATCACTGCCTCGTTGGCCTTGCCCTTCTCGCCTTTGTCGTTGATGACGCGCTCGCCGGTGAAGCCGGGCGCCTGCTCGGTGAAGGCGCCATTCTCATCGACGGTATAGGGAATAGTTGGATTGATGCCGCGCGCTTCCAGCGCCGCGCGATTGGCCGTCCAGACCTCGAAGTCCTCGCGGCCGTGACCGGGCGCGGTATGGACAAAGCCAGTGCCGGCGTCGTCGGTGACGTGGTCACCGGAGAGCAATGGAACGTCAAAGTCATATCCCTTACCGGCAAGCGGATGACGACAAACCATGTCTTCGAGCATTTCTGCCGCGATATCAGTCAACTTGTCATAAGCCGCTACACGGGCCTGCTTAAATACTTCGCCTGCGAGATTTTCTGATAAAATAAACATTTCGCCGGACTTCGCCCAATTATCCGGCGCGGCGTCAGTGACCTTGTAAAGTCCATATTTGATTTTCGGCGAAAACGAGATCGCGCGGTTTCCGGGCAGCGTCCACGGAGTGGTGGTCCAAATGACGATTGCTGCCTTCAATAAATCGTCCGTGTCACCGCCAAAATGTTTGATGGCTGCAGCATACCCCGAGTCAATTGATTTAACTGGAAACTTCACCCAAACCGTATCCGACGTGTAGTCCTCGTACTCGACCTCGGCCTCCGCCAGCGCGGTCTTCTCCACCACCGACCACATCACCGGCTTGGAGCCGCGGTACAGCGTGCCGTTCGCCGCGAACTTCATCAGCTCGCGCGCGATCTGCGCCTCGGCCGGAAAGCTCATCGTCGTATAAGGATGATCCCAGTCGCCCTCGACGCCGAGGCGCTTGAATTCCTCGCGCTGCACGTCCAGCCACTTCTGCGCATAGGCGCGACACTCCTGGCGGAACGCCACCATCGCCGCCGGGTTGGTGAAATCCGGCTTCGGCTTGTTCTTGGAGCGGTAGTTCTCTTCCTCGATCTTCCATTCGATCGGCAGGCCGTGGCAGTCCCAGCCCGGCACGTAATTGGAATCGTAGCCGAGCATCTGCTGGCTGCGCGTCACCACGTCTTTCAGGATCTTGTTGAGCGCGTGGCCGATATGGATGTTGCCGTTGGCGTAAGGCGGGCCGTCGTGCAGGATGAATTTCTCGCGGCCTTGCGCCGCGGCGCGCAGCTGCTTGTAGAGGTCGGCCTGCTCCCAAGCTTTGAGGATTTCCGGCTCGCGCTGCGGCAGGCCGGCGCGCATCGGGAAATCCGTCTGCGGCAGGAACAATGTCTCGGAATAATCGCGTTTCGGCGTGTTCATGGGGGGCTTACTAGCAGGCGGATTCGGCGGCGGAAAGGCGCATCATGTTGTCGTCCCCGCGAAGGCGGGGACCCAAACGCCGCAGCCTACCGGTAGGGCACAGAGTATGGGTCCCGGGCCTCGCTACGCTCGCCCAGGACGACAATTCCGGCTAAATCTCCCCCAGCACCGGGAAGGCCTTGCCGGCGCGCTTGAGCACGTCGCGCGCCTGGGCGCCGTCGGCCGCGATCTGGCGCTTGAGCACCTCGACCGAGTCGAACTTCTGCTCGTGGCGGATCCAGCCGATCAAGGCGACGTCGAGCACCTGGCCGTAGAGATCGCCGTCGAAGTCGAACAGGAAGACCTCCAACAGCGGCGCGCCGTCCTCGAACATCGGCCGCACGCCGAAATTCGCCACGCCGTCATGGCGCTTGCCGCCGATGCCGACGCGCACCGCATAGATGCCGTGCTTGAGGCCGCAGGTCTCATCGAGCTTGATGTTGGCGGTGGGAAAGCCGAGTTGGCGGCCGCGCTTGGCGCCGTGGATGACTTCGCCGGAGACGAACCAGGGCGCGCCCAGAAGTTCGGTCGCCTCCACCACCTTGCCCTGGCTGAGCGCCGCGCGCACCGCGCCGGAGGATACCGGCCGGCCTTCGTCCTCGAGCGGCGGCACGATGTCGACGGCAAAGCCGAGCCGCTCGCCCTGCTCGGCGAGAAAGGCCGGCGAGCCGGCGCGCTTGTTGCCGAAATGGAAGTCGAAACCGATCGCCGCGCCGCCGATGCCGAAGCGGCCGACCAGGATGTGCTCGATGAAATCGCGCGCCGAGGTGGCGGCGAGCTGCGCGTCGAAGCTCATGATGATGGCGCCGTTGAGCCCGGTGGCGGCGAGCAGGCGCAGCCGGTCGCGGTCGTTGGAGAGCTGGAACAGCGTGTCCTGCGGCCGCAGAAAAACCCGCGGATGCGGCGCGAAGGTCAGGGCCGCGGCCTTGCGGCCGAGCGCCTTGGCGCGTTTGAGCGCCGCCCCGATCACCGCGCGATGGCCGCGGTGCACGCCGTCGAAATTGCCGATCGCCACCACGGCGCCGTGCAACGGGCCGATATCGGCGCCTTTAGCGCCTTGGGCGTCGTCGCGAACGATATGGAAAGCCCGGGATTTGCTCATTTTCGCGTCATGTTCTCAGCTTGCGGCCTTTCGCGCCCGGGTACGGTTACCGCGCCGTTAACAAACTTTCAAATTAACCGGATATTCAATGCCGCGGAGTACCTTCCGCCAATTCTGGGGAAGCCCATTGCGGGGCATAGCACCATGTCTGTCAATAATTCGATTCCGATTCTGATCGTCGACGACTACAACACGATGATCCGGATCATCCGCAATCTTCTGCGGCAGCTCGGCTTCGAGCATATCGACGAAGCCAATGACGGCACCATGGCGCTCGCCAAGATGCGCACGCGCCAATACGGCCTGGTGATCTCCGACTGGAACATGGAGCCGATGACCGGCTACGACCTGTTGCAGGAGGTGCGCAACGATCCGAACCTCGCGGGCACGCCGTTCATCATGGTGACGGCCGAATCCAAAACCGAAAACGTGATCGCGGCCAAGCGCGCCGGCGTGTCGAACTACATCGTCAAGCCGTTCAACGCGCAGACGCTCAAGAGCAAGATCGACGCGGTGTTCGGCGTCAAGGCCAGCCCGGCGGCCTGAACAAGCCGTCCCCGAAATTTGTAACCACAATTATTCTGTCGCCGTCCCCGCCTGCGCGGGGCACGACCACGGAGCCTCACCACACCAATTCGCGCATCACCGCCTTCGGCACTTCGCCGGCGGCGGCGAACGTCGCGTTGAGCGCCTTCAGGTCGGGCCGCTCGCGGCCGCCCAGCTCCTCGGCGTGGATGCCGGAGGTCACGAACAGGAAATCGATGCCGGCCGTGCGCGCGCCTTTGAGATCGGTGCGCACCGAATCGCCGATCGCCAGCACGCGGCTGGGTATGGCGCGGTGGCCGGAGGCGGCCTGCGCCTTGGCCAGCGCCATGTCGTAGATCGGCCGGTAGGGCTTGCCGGCGTACAGCACCTCGCCGCCCATGGTGGCGTAGAGATCGGCGATCGAGCCGGCGCAGTAAACCAGCTTCGGCCCGCGCTCGACCACGACGTCCGGATTGGCGCAGACCATGAACAGCTTGCGCTTGAGCATGGTCTCGAGCCGCGCGCGATAATTTTCCGGCGTCTCCACGTCGTCATTGTCGAGCCCGGTGCAGACCACGTAATCGGCGGTCTCGAGCGGGGCGACGTTGAGCCCCGTGAACATCGAGCGGTCGCGTTCCGGCCCGAGATGGAACAGGCTTTGGCCGGGCCGCGCCTCGATCACGGCGCGGGTGACGTCGCCGGACGAGACGATGGCGTCATAGATTTCGCGCGGCACATTGAGCTTTTCGAGCTGGCGCGCCACCACCGTGCTCGGCCGCGGCGCGTTGGTGATCAGCACCACCGCCGCGCCGCGGGCGCGCGCGCGCATCAGCGCGTCGCAGGCGTGCGGAAAGGCGGTGACGCCGTTATGCACCACGCCCCAGACGTCGCACAGCACGACCTCGTAATGGGGCGCGATTGCCGAGAAATGCGGGATCATCAAAGTGGGCAAGACAGGGCCTTTTCATTCCTTCCCCCTCAAAAGCGGGGAGGGTCAGGGAGGGGGTCATGTTATGCGAGGATGATTACGATAAATCGACCCCCACCCGCCCGCCTTCGCTACGCTCGGCAGGCGATCTCCCCCTTGCCGGGGGAGGTATTAGACGTATTACCCGGTACCGGTGGCGGCCAGTTCGTTGGCCGCCTCGCCCGCCGCATTGGCCGCGCCTTGCAAGGCCTCGACCCGCACCGGCCGCGGCGGCGAGAACAGGAAGCCCTGACCGAAGCGCACGTCGTAGTCGAGCAGATCGACCACCATGCTCTCATTCTCGACGCGCTCGGCGATGAGATCGACGCCGGCGCGCGCCAACAGGTCGGCGAGATCGCCGGGATGAATGTCGCTCTTGGCCGCAAATGCGGGATTGAGCAGCAGCGCCGCTGGCGCCTTGAGGAAACGGAACGAGCGTTCGGACAGTTCGCGCGGCTCCATGCGCAAGTCGGCGACGTGATCCATGGAGAAGCGGAAGCCGCGTTCGGCCAGCGCCGCCATGGCTTCGTGTTCGAGCGGCCCGAAGGCGCGATAGGCCTTTTGCGTGAATTCGAATATCAGCGCCGGCGCCAGCGCGCGGTTGGCTTCCATGAAATCGAGGAACTGGCGGAAGAACACCGGATCGCTCAGCGTCGAGCCGCTGACATTGCAGAACAGGCCGACGTCGCGGTTCTTCAATTGCAGGCGGCGCAACACCTGCACGCAGCGGAACAGCAGCAGGTTGTCGACCTTCGGCATCAGGCCCGCGCTTTCGGCGTAGTCGATGAAGTCGGCGGCCGGGATGATGTCGCCTTCCGGCGTGCGCAGCCGCGACAGCGCTTCGTAATAGCGCACCTTGCGTTGCGGCAGTGTGACGACCGGCTGCAGATAAAGATCGATGCGGTTGGCGTCGACCGCCTTGCCGATCAGGTCGACGACACCCTCGCGGCTCAGGCCGCGGAAGCGGCGGCCTAGGGTGTCGCTTTCGTTCAGCGTCAGCGTGGAGGTGGTGACGGCGGGAGCGGCTACGGGCGGCGGCGGCGCGGGCGGCGCCGTCACGGTGCCCTGCTGCTGCAAGGCGACGGCATGGCTCGCGACCGTGTCGGCAAGGTGGCGCACCAGGCCGCCCAGTTCCTCGATCTCGTCGGCGATCGGATCGACCGTGCCGTGCACCCGGTTCATGGCGCCCTCGACGCGGCCTTCCACGGCGGCAAGGCGGCGCGACATCTCGGCCATCTGGCGCGAGAGATCGGCGGTGCCGCGCGACAGATCGGCAATCTGGTCGCCGACGTCGCTGCGGTCGTGCAGGCGGTTGTTGACGGTGCTGTACAGCATCATGACGATAAGCGCGGCGAGCGCGACGATCACCGAAGCGCGGATCTCGACCCCAATCCCGAGATAGAGCACAGCGCCGATCGAGCCGGCGATGAGCAGCATGCAAACCGCGATGAAAATGGCGCTGATACGACGCATGTAGCCAATCCCGGGGCGAACCTCGCGCAATCCACAGACCGAGGTGATTCGCGCCCCCCGGCCCCAATGTCCATGACGCCACGGGTCCGCGCAACCTCGAACAACTGCTATGGTAGCGGCAAATCGCCCGTTATTCGCAAGAACTTGAATGGTTTTGGAACGCAAGCCGATGCCGGTGTCCCGCAGCACGCCCCTCCTGGCCTGGATCGCCGCCCGTCCCGGGCGGGCCTTCGCCGCCTTCCTGGCCTTGCATGCGGCGGTCTGGACCGCGCTGCCGGCGCTGCTTTACCCCAATCTGCCGCTCGACCTGATCGAGGCGCTGGTCTACGGCCGCGAATGGCAGTTGGGCTACGACAAGCTGCCGCCGCTGCCCTGGTGGCTGGTGCAGATCGCCTACCAGCTTGTCGGCCACGACTTCGCCTATTACCTGCTGGCGCAGATCGCGGTGGTGGCGGGTTTTGCCTTTATCTACCTGGCGGCGCGGCCGCTGGTCGGCACGCTCGGGGCGCTCGCTTCCGTGCTCATCATCGACGGCCTGCACTACCTCAACTACACCTCCGCCAAATTCAATCATGACGTCGTGCAGTTGCCGTTCTGGGCGCTCGCCGGCTTCGCCTTCCATCGCGCATTGCGCGGCCGGCAGAACGCGGATTGGCTGCTGCTCGGCCTCGCCGTCGGCCTGTCGCTGTGGGCGAAATATTTTGTCGCCGTGTTGGCGATCCCTTTGGCGCTGTTCGTCTTCATCGACCGCGACGCGCGCAAGACGCTCAAGACGCCCGGCCCCTATATCGCCATCGCCGCGGCGCTCGTCACCATGGCGCCGCATCTGGTCTGGCTGGTGCAGAGCGACTTCCTGCCCTTCGGTTATGCCGAGCACCGCGCCGTGCTGTCGCGCGGCTGGTACGATCATCTCTGGCACCCGCTGCAATTCGCGATCAGCCAATTGTTCTTCTTGATTCCCGCCTTGCTGATCGCGGCGCCGCTGTTCTTGCCGCGCACGGACGGCAATGATGCACCGGCCGGGACAAGCGCCGACGCCTACGACCGCCGCATCGTCACGCTGCTCGCCTTCGGGCCGATGGCGACGGTGCTGGCGCTCTCGGCCGTCAGCGGCCGCGGCACCGTGGCGATGTGGGGCTACCCGCTCTGGCTGTTCCTCGGGTTATGGATCGTGCTCGCCGCGCAGCGTGCGCTCGCAGGAATACGGCTCGGCCGCCTGGCGTTGACCTGGGCGATCGTGTTCTCCTGCTTAGGAGCCGCCTTCATCGTCAATTACGCCGTGCTGCCCAGTTTCGATCACCGCTACCGCGCGGTGTTCTTCCCCGGCGCCGACCTCGGCCGCGAAATCGCGCAGCGCTATCGCGCCGTCACCGGCAAGCCGCTCGCCTATGTCATCGGCACCATGTGGGACGGCGGCAACATCGAGCACTACGCGCCGAGCCACCCGCGCGTGCTGATCGACGGCAAGCCGGCGCGCGCGCCGTGGATCGATCTCAACGACTTGCGCGCGCGCGGCGCCGTCGTGGTGTGGACCTTCGGCGATCTCAAGGTCATTCCGCCGGAATTCAGGACAGTGGCCGCCGATGCCGCGGTGCAGCCGCCGTTTACGCTCGACGATCTGCGCGGCGGCAACAAGACGAATGTCGGCTGGGCGATCCTGCTGCCGCGGCCATCTTATGCAATGTCGGCCTTGGACGCGGGCCGATAAGCACGCCGCAAATGTCCGTCTTCGCGGATAAACCAGACATCCCAATTCGAAAGCGTCATGCCAGCTTTTAACCCAGAGCAGACGAAATAAAGAAGACATAAAACCACAAAGTTTGACCCATCTCACATTAACCAGACAGTAGAGTATCGGTGGTAAATTTATCGCTTAACCTGGGAACCAGCGCCGCCGACGGCTTGCTTCATTTTATCAATTTGGCCCATCGGCTCGGCCGATCTTTCACCCGCAAAGAGAAGCGTTATGGTTCTCGACACATCCATGTCAGTGCTCGTTGTCGACAACTCCCGCACGATCGTTCACCTCATTTGCGACCTGCTGCGGAAAATTGGCTTCGAAGAAGTCGATGGTGTTCATGGCGGCACGACGGCACTCGCCAACATGAAACTCAAGCGTTACGGCTTGGTGATTTCTGATTGGCATATGGAGCCAATGAATGGCTTGGAGCTGCTGCGACAGGTGCGTTCCGACCCCGCGCTCGACAAAATACCGTTCCTCTTTGTGACTACCGAAGCGCGGCAAAAGAATGTGATTGACGCGGTAGAGGGCGGTGCCAACAATTTCATTATCAAGCCATTCGATAAGGCGGTGCTGAAGGCCAAGATCGAGGCAATTTTTGGCGGCAAATGATTGCCAAATTTGAGAAGCCCTGCGATCCCTGTGACTGCAAATACGCCGGCGGGGTCTAGCGCCGGCCGGTGACGCCGAGCTGGTGCTGCTCGTCGGCGACGATCTGGCCGTCGAGCAATTCGACGTGGCGGTCCATGCGCGCGGCGAGCGCGAGATCGTGGGTGACTGCCACCACGGTCTTGCCGTATCTGTCGACCAGTTCGCGCAACACCTCGAACACCTGCTCGCTGGCCTTGGAATCGAGCGAACCGGTCGGCTCGTCGGCGAGAATGATCGGCGGCTCGTTGGCGAGCGCGCGCGCAACCGCCACGCGCTGGCGCTGGCCGCCGGACAATTGGTCGGGCCGCTTGTGCACGTGGTCGGCTAAGCCCAGCGAGGCAAGCAGATCGCGCGCGCGCGTGCGCATGGCCTCGCGCGACAGCCGTCCGAGCGCGCGCATCGGCAGCATGACGTTGTCGAGGATGGTGAATTCCGGCAGCAGAAAATGAAACTGGAACACGAAGCCGAGCTGGGTGAGCCGGGTGAGCGCCCGCTCCTCCTCGTCCATATGCACGGTCGCCTTGCCGCGGATCAGCACCTCGCCCGTGGTCGGCAGATCGAGCAGGCCGAGCAGATACAGCAGCGAGGATTTGCCCGAGCCCGACGGTCCGGTGATCGCCACGAACTCGTTCTCCGAAATACGCAAATTGACGTCGTGCACCAGCGTGGTCGGCACGATGCCGGGCAGGATGCGCGTGACGTTGCGCGCCTCGATCAGCGCCGCCTTGGTCTGCGCGCCAGCCGTGTCTTGCGTCGCCGTCGCGGTCATGTGGCGCCCCGGATGATCTCGACCGGATGCAGGCGCGCGGCCTTGCGCGCCGGCTGATAGCCGGCGACGACCGAGGACACCAGCGCCACCGCCCCGGCCATCAGGTAATGCACGTAGGTATAGGCCAGCGGCAGGCGGTCGGAATCGAGAAACGGGTTGGTGATCTTGATCGAGCCGAGCGCAACGCAAAGCAGATAGCCGAGCGCAAAGCCGACCAGCGCGCCGGTGAGCCCGATGATGACCGCCTCCACCACGAAGATCATGCGCACCGTGTATTCGCTCAAGCCCAGCGATTTCATGATGGCGATGTCGCGCGCCTTCTCGTGCGTGATGGTGGAGATGATGTTGTAGGTGCCGAAGCTCGCCACCAGCAGGATGGCGCCGACCACCGCGTACATGATGATGTTGCGGATGATGAAGGTCGAGATCAGGTCCTCGTAGGCCTCCTGCCACGACACCGATTTGTAGCCGGTGTCGTTCTCGATGCGCGCCGCGATTTCGCGCGAACTGAGCGGATCGGCCAGGCGGATGCGCAATTCGTTGATCAGGCCGGTTTGCCGGGCGAGGATCTGGCCGGTCTTGGTCAGCACGTAGGCCGTGCCTTCGTCCTGCTGGCGCACGCCGGTATGGAAGAAGCCGACCACCTGCGCGCTGATGCGCGCGCCCTGGCTGGTCTGCAGCGTGATATTGGCGCCGATGCGGGCGCCGATCTTTTCCGACAGCCGGTCGCCGATGACGATGGCGTTGGTGGCGCGGTAGAGCGCGGTCAGCGTCGCGCCGCGCATCTGCTTGGGCAGTTCCGACACCTTGCTCTCGCGCCGCGGGTCGATGCCGGTCACCGTGGTCGAGACGTCGTGGTTGGCGTAGCGGATGATCGCCTGCACCTTGGCCGAGGGCGCGATGCCGCCCGGCAGCCAGGCCTCCAGCGCGGCCATGATGGCGAGCGGGTTCTTGATGCCGGGGCGGCGCGCTTCCGGCGTCAGGCCGTGCATTTCAGCGGCCTGGTAGAGCACTTGCGCCGGCTGCTGCGGCGGCGTGCGCAGCTCGTCGCTGACGGTGATGTGCGGCAGCGTGTTGATCAGGCGCTGGGTGAAGTCGTCCTGCGAGCCCTGCATCAACGCGGCCATCATGATCGAGAAACCGACCCCGGTGGCGACGCCGGCGACCGCGAAACCGGTCTGCCGCACGCGGGCGCGCACATGGGTCAGCGCGATGTCGAAGATGAGGTTCACGGCTGGGCTGCGACGACGCGGACGCGGGCGCCGTCCTTGAGGTCGGTCGCCGCCGGCGAGGCGACCCGCTCGCCGTCCGTGAGGCCGGAGAGCACTTCGACTTGGCGGGTGCCGCGGATACCGATCTTGACCTCGCGCTTGCGCACATGCGCGCCGTCGAGCACGAAGACGGCGTCGCCTTGCAGCGCGTCGGCCGGGATGAGCCGCGCGTCCGGTTTTTCGCGCGTGACGATATTGGCTTCGACGCTCATGCCCGGCTTGAGCGGCGTGTCATCCGGCAGCGCGATCTTGACGCGGAAGGTCTTGGCGGCAATGTCGCCCATCGGCGTGATCTCGCTCACTTTGCCTTCCAGCCGCCGGTCGGGAAAGGCGTCGGTGCGGAACAACGCGGTCTGCCCGATTTGCACGCGCGGGATGTCCTCCTCGTTCACCTCCGCCACCACCTGCAGCGGCTTGGGCACGCCGACGCGATAGAGGACCTGTCCGACTTCGGCGATTTCGCCGACCTCGCCGTCGCGGCGCAGCACCACGCCGTCCATCGGCGCCACAATGGTGTAGTCGCTGATCTTCTGCTCCTGCACGGAAATCTGCGCCTGCACCTGCTGCAGGTCCATCGCCGCTTTCTCGTGCGCCTGCGTGGTGGCGGCGCCGCGCACGATCAATTCGCTCACGCGCGACATTTCGCGGTTGAGGAAGGCCTCGCGCGCCTTGAGGTCGCGCAGCTGCGCTTTCACCTCGCTGTCGTCGAGCCGCGCCAGCAGGTCGCCCTTGGCGACGGTTTTCCCCTCGCAGTCGCAGATTTCGACGATGCGGTCGCGGATGAGGCTCGCCACCTTCGACCACCGCACCGGCTCGACGCCGCCGGTGGCATAGACGATCTCGACCGCGGTGCCGCGCGTGGCGGCAGCCGCGGTGACGAGGGGCCCGCGCGCGAAATACCACCAGCCGGCCGCCGTCAGCAGCCCAAGCACCAGGACGATCAGAAGATTTCGGCGTTTCATACGGCCAGTCTATCCGCGCCAGATGGCCGGATATTGACGCAGCGCAAGCCCGTTCGCGCTCGGCCGGGACGACAGTAACCTACGCCACCGCCTTGATGATCTTGCCGACCTTGTCGAAGATCTCGCCGACCTGGCTTTCGCTGACGATCAGCGGCGGCGAGAGCGCCAAGGTGTCGCCGACTGCGCGCAGCATCAGGTCGTGGTCGTAATAGGCGGCTTCCAGCGCCTCGTAGCCGCGTTTGCCGACGGCGTCGGGCTTGCTGGCGAGATCGATGCCGACCGTCAGACCGACCGGCCGGATGTCGAGCACGTTGGGCAGACCCTTCAGGCCCATGGCGGCCTGCGCCCAAAGCGGCTCGATCTTCTTGGCGCGCGCGAACAGATCCTCGTCGCGGTAAATGTCGAGCGTGGCGAGGCCGGCGGCGCAGGCGAGCGGATGCGCCGAGTAAGTGTAGCCGTGGAACAATTCGATGACGTGCTCGGGGCCCTTCATGAAGGTGTCATAGATTCCCTTGCGCACCAGCACGCCGCCCATCGGCACCGAGCCCGAGGTGACGCCCTTGGCGAAGGTGATCATGTCGGGGATGACGCCGTAGCGCTCGGCGGCGAAGGCATGACCCATGCGGCCGAAGCCGGTGATGACCTCGTCGAAGATCAACAGGATGCCGTGCTTGTCGCAGATCGCGCGCAGCTTTTGCAGATAGCCTTTCGGCGCCGGCAGCACGCCGGTCGACGCGGCGAGCGGCTCGACGATGACGGCCGCGATGGTGGAGGCGTCGTGCAGCGCGACCAGACGGTCGAGTTCGTCGGCGAGATGGCCGCCCCACTCCGGCTCGCCGATGGTGAAGGCCTGCTCGGCGCGGTTATAGGTCGAGCCCAGATGATCGACGCCGGCGAGCAGCGCGCCGAACATCTTGCGGTTGCCGACGATGCCGCCGACGGCGATGCCGCCGAAGCCGACGCCGTGATAGCCGCGCTCGCGGCCGATCAGCCGCACGCGCGAGGCGTTGCCGCGCACGTTATGAAACGCCAGCGCGATCTTGAGCGCGGTGTCGACCGCCTCCGAGCCGGAATTGCAGAAGAACACATGGTCGAGGTCGCCCGGCGCGAGCGCGGCGACGCGGCTCGCCAGTTCGAAGGCCTTGGGGTGCGAGAACTGGAAGGCCGGCGCGTAGTCCATCTCGGCCGCCTGGCGCTGGATCGCCGCAACGATCGGATCGCGGTTGTGGCCGGCATTGGTGCACCACAGGCCGGCCGAGCCGTCGATCAGCTTGCGGCCGTCCGGCGTGAAATAGTGCATGTCCTTGGCGCGGGCGACCAGGCGCGGGCGCGCCTTGAACGCCCGGTTGGCCGTGAACGGCATCCAATAGGGTTCGAGATCGTTGGGAACCGTCGCTGCGACGTTTGCTGTACTCGTGGCCATGGGGCCGCCTCGCTGTTTTCGGCTTGCTCCGTTGCCCGTTGCAATATCCGCTTTCGCCGATAATGACAAAGCCCGAAACGGCTGCTACCACGCGGCCATTGCAACAAAGTGACTCAAGCAGCCACCCGATGGCCGATCCCAAATCCGGCAAAAAGCCGCAAAAGCTCAAAGCCCGCCTGCCGCGCGGCCTCGCCGACCGCGGCCCGGCCGAGATCGCCGCCACCCGCCACATGGTGGAGGCGATCCGCGTCGTGTTCGAGCGCTACGGCTTCGAGCCGGTGGAGACGCCGGCGATCGAATATACCGACGCGCTCGGCAAGTTCCTGCCCGACCAGGACCGCCCGAACGAGGGCGTGTTCTCGTTCCAGGACGACGACGAGCAGTGGCTGAGCGCTGCGCTACGACCTGACCGCGCCGCTGGCGCGCTATGTGGCGGAGAATTTCCAGAACATCGCGCTGCCCTACCGCAGCTATCGCTTCGGCTATGTCTACCGCAACGAGAAGCCGGGCCCGGGCCGCTTCCGCCAGTTCATGCAGTTCGATGCCGACACCGTCGGCGCGCCGACCATGGCCGCCGATGCCGAGATGTGCATGCTGGCGGCGGACACCATGGAGGCGCTGGGCATTCCGCGCGGCAGTTATGTGGTGAAGGTGAACAATCGGAAGGTGCTGGATGGAGTGATGGAGTGCGATCGGACTTGGTGGCGATGAAAATGCGGGAAGACGCCTAACAGTTTTGCGCGCATTCGACAAATTTGATCGACTTGGCGTGCAGACGGCGTTCGGCATGCTTTTAGGCGCGGGCCGCAAAGACGAGAGTGGCGATTTTACAAAAGGTGCCGAGCTCAGTGCACGAGCAAATTGACAAGTCTAACTGTATTCTCGTACGGGCATTGAGCCTCCCAAACTGCGTCCGGAAAGAGAACTCGTTTGGAGCTACGAAATCTTGATCAGGATGCGTTTCTCATTCCAGTAGGTTCTTTTACGCGACCGAAACACCAATTGGCGAAGCGAACCGGCAGTTGATGGGTGGCAGGAACTGAACGAGATTCGCGGCGCTAGTTGATGCTAGCGCGGATATTCAATAGCGCAGATTCGCATCGACCCCTCCGTTGTCCGCGGTCTCGAGTATTACACCGGCCCGGTCTACGAAGTTGAACTGCTGCATCGAAACCAAAGACGACAAAGGCCGCCCGGTGCACTTCGGCTCGGTCGGCGGCGGCGGGCGTTATGATGGGCTGGTGTCGCGCTTCATGGGCCAGCCGGTGCCGGCGACCGGATTTTCCATCGGCGTCTCGCGGCTGCAGGCGGCGCTGACCGCGCTCGGCAAGCTCGGCGAACAACGCGCGCCCGGTCCGGTGGTGGTGACCGTGTTCGGCGGCGACATTGCCGATTACCAGAAGCTCGTGAGCACGCTGCGCAATGCCGGCATCCGCGCCGAACTTTATCTCGGCAACCCGAAGCACGGCCTCGGCCAGCAGATGAAATACGCCGACCGGCGCGGCTCGCCCTGCGCCATCATTCAGGGCAGCGACGAAAAAGCGCGGAACGAAGTGACGATCAAGGACTTGATCCTCGGCGCCGGGCTGACCGAGATCAAGGACCGCGACGAGTACCTGAAGAAACAGGCCGAGGCGCAGTTCGCGGTCAAGGAAAGCGACCTGGTCGAGGCAGTGCGCAAGCTGCTCGCCCGCCACAAACTGGGCTAGCCGGCGCGATTTGGCGCGCCGTTTGCTTTAAACTGGCGGCCACCCGGTGACCCCATGAAGACCCTGACCGTCCGCCACGCCACCACCTATCGCTACGCGCGGCCGGTCAGCCTCGGCCAGCACCGGCTGATGCTGCGGCCGCGCGACAGCCACGACATACGCCTGGTGGACGCCGAGTTCACTTTCTCGCCGCCGGGCGAGACCCGCTGGATGTACGACGTGTTCGGCAACTCGGTGGCGCTGGTGGACTTTGCACAACCGGCTGCCGAACTGCTGATCGTCAGCACGCTGCAACTCGAGCGCTATGGACTGGCGCGGCCGACTTTCCCGATCGCCCCCGAAGCGCAGATGTATCCCTTCGTCTATTCGTCCAACGACCGCAGCGACCTCGGCCGGCTGGTCGAGCGCCACTATCGCGATCCGAAGGGCATGGTGGAGAACTGGGCCAAGCGCTTCATGAGCCAACAGCCGCTGCCCACTTACAATCTGCTGTCGAACATCAACGGCGCCATCAAAAACCAGTTCGCCTACACCACACGCTACGAGGAAGGCACGCAAACGCCGATCGAGACGCTGGAGCGGGGCAGCGGCAGCTGCCGCGACTTCGCGCTGCTGTTCATCGAGGCGGTGCGCAGCCTCGGCTTCGGCGCGCGTTTCGTCACCGGCTATCTGTACGACCCGGCGCTCGACGGCGGCCAAGCCATGCAAGGCGCCGGCTCGACCCACGCCTGGGCGGACGTCTATCTGCCGGGCGCCGGCTGGGTCGAGTACGACCCGACCAATGGGCTGATCGCCGGCGAAAATCTCATCCGGGTCGCGGTGACCGGCGATCCGTCGCAGGCGGTGCCGATTTCAGGATCGTTCAACGGGACGAACACGGATTTTCTCGGGATTTCGGTCGACGTAACCGTGAGCATGCGGACTTGAAGGCTCTTTAGCCGTTCCATTGCCGCGGCTGGACACCTGTATTCGTGCTGGCGCGCGGTTTGCATCTCCGCGGCGAGAAACGGTGACCCCATGAAGACCCTGACCGTCCGCCACGCCACCACCTACCGCTACGCCCGCCCGGTCGCTTTCGGCCAGCACCGGCTGATGCTGCGGCCGCGCGATTCGCACGACCTGCGGCTGGTGTCGGCCGAGCTGACGCTGACGCCGCCGGGCAACGTGCGCTGGATGCACGACGTGTTCGGCAATTCGGTCGCGCTGGTCGACTTCCAGGCCCCCGGCACCCTGCTCGGCATCACCAGCACGCTCAAGATCGAGCGCTACGGCATCGAAGGCCCGGTGTTCCCGATCGCGCCGGAGGCCGAATTCTATCCCTTCATCTATTCGAGCAGCGACCGCGTCGATCTCGGCCGCCTGCTCGAACAGCATTTTCCCGATCCCAACGGCGTCCTGGCGCGCTGGGCCGAAAGCTTCGTCACGTCTCGGCCGATGCGCACGCTCGATCTGCTCAAGAACATGAACGCGGCCTTGCAGCCGAACATCGCCTATACCGAGCGCCACGAGCCGGGCACGCAGGCGCCGTGGGAAACGCTGGAGAAGCGGACCGGCGCCTGCCGTGACTTCGCCATGGTCTTCATCGAGGCGGCGCGTTATCTCGGCCTCGGCGCCCGCTTCGTGTCCGGCTATCTGTACGACCCCGCACTCGACAAAGGCGACGCCACGCAAGCGGTGGCCGCGACGCACGCCTGGGCGGAAGTCTACCTGCCCGGCGCCGGCTGGATCGAATACGACCCGACCGACGTGCTGATCGGCGGCGAGATGCTGATCCGCGTCGCGGTGACGCGCGATCCCTCGCAAGGCATCCCGATCTCCGGCAGCTACACCGGCACGGGCTCGGATTATCTCGGCATGAACGTCGAAGTGACGGTGACGGCGCAGGGGTGACATCGATTGTGGCGCTGGCCGCGAAGCCGCTTTTGGTTGCAATGGTTGCCGCGCGTTCAGCGCGCTCCCTCTCCCCATGGGAGAGGTGAAGCGAACCTTCGGCGAAGCTCAACTCAATCCAGAACAGCCGCCCGCTACGGCCGCGGCGGCATGCCGCGCGGCGGAATGCCCTTCTGCAAATCGAGAATGTTCATGGTCATGCCGTTGCCCAGGATCATGTCGCCGGGGCGCTGGCCCTTTTCGCACGGACCGACCCAGGTCGCCGCGATCTTCATGTGGGTGGCGGCGCCGGGCGCCATGCCGGGCAGCGGCCGGCCGCCGTCGCGCGTCGAGGTGACCTCGACGGTATAGGCGCTGTCGAAGCTGCCGGAGACCACCGCATGCGAGGTGGTGGTGGTGGCGCCGAACTTGCACACCGAGTTGACGGTGATGGTGCCGCCCGCGCTCTTGATGTCGCGCTTCGAGCAGGCCTCCTGCCCGGGCGCGGCGAAATTGCCATTCATCAGTTTGTCACTGGCCGCATCGATACATTGCCGCATCGTGCGCGCCGGCAAATGGCCGCCCTGGAATTCGGTCTTGAGCTCCCACAGGCCGGCTTTGCGCTGCGGCATGTCGAGCGCCAAAGCCGGTGAAAGTGAGGCGGCAACGGCGAAAAGCGAACAGGCGGCGAACATGGCAAGGCGTCGCATGAGGGCACTCCATCGCGGGTGAGGTTGAAGAGTTTAACGCTCGCCCCGGCAGGCGCAACGCGCGATGCCGGCAAGCCCACAATTTGCGGGCTTTCCGGCGCCTGCAAAATTCGTTAACGACGCCAGACATTTGCCCTTGGCCTGTTAAGGCCATGGGTGAAACGGCGTCGAATCCTTAAAACTATCGTGCTAAAGCCCGCCGCAATCGCATGTTCGGAAAGACGATGGACGCAAGCGTACCCACCATGGTGAAAGCGCCCGATGCGCGGGCGGAAGCGCTGGTCGCCTCCTACGAGCGCGCCGGCTACGCCCGCATTGCGCCCGCCATCCTGCAGCCGGCCGAGCCGTTCCTCGACCTGTCGGGCGAGGACATCCGCAAGCGCATGTATCTGACCACCGCTCCCGGCGGCGGCGAATTCTGCCTGCGCCCCGACCTCACCATTCCGGTGTCGCGCGATTATCTCGCCTCGCCCCTGGCCGGCAAGCCGGCGGGCTACTGCTATCTCGGACCGGTGTTCCGTCACCGCAGCGACGCGCCTGCCGAATTCCTGCAAGCCGGCATCGAATCCTTCGGGCGGCCCGACAAGGCGGCGGCCGACGCCGAGATGCTTTCGCTCGGGCTCGAAGCCACCGCGCATTACGGGCTGGCGCAAGCCGACATCCAGATCGGCGACGTCGCTTTGTTCGCCGGCCTGATCGCCGGGCTCGACCTGCCGCCGGCCTGGAAGCGGCGGCTGGTGAAAGATTTCAACCGCAAGAGCAATCTGGCGCAGGACCTCGACCGTCTCGTGCTCGGCGGCAACAATTCGCGGCCCGAATATCAGGGCGTGCTGGCGGCGCTCGCCGGCTCCGATCCGCACGGCGCGCATGCGCTGGTCACCGATCTCTTGTCGATCGCCGGCATCAACGCGGTCGGCGGCCGCTCGGTCGCCGAGATCGCCGAGCGTTTCCTCGAACAGTCGGCGCTCGGCGGCAGCGCGAAACTGCCGCGCGACGTGCGCGGGTTGATCGAGCGCTTCCTGGCGATTTCCGGCGAGCCGGACGAAGCAGCCGCCGGCCTGCGCGCGCTCGCCAGCGAAGGCAACATGACGCAAGCGCTGACGCCGGCCATCGACCTGTTCGAAAACCGCACCGGCTTCCTCGCCGCGCGCGGCATCGACCTCAAGCGCGTGCGCTTCTCCACCGCCTTCGGGCGCGGCTTCGATTACTACACCGGCTTCGTGTTCGAACTGACCGATCCCAAGCGCACCGGCGATCCGCTGGTCGCCGGCGGCCGCTATGACGGGCTGTTCACCCGGCTCGGCACCGCAGAGCCGATCGCGGCGGTCGGATTCGCCGCATGGATCGAACGGCTCGCCGTCTATGGAGGCGCGGCATGAGCGCGCCCCTGGTATTGGCCGTGCCGGCGAAAGGCCGGCTGCAGGAAAACGCCGAAGCCTTCTTCGCGCGCTCCGGCCTCAATCTGATCAAGCCGCGCGGCGCGCGCGATTACCGCGGCGCTATCGCCGGACTCGACGGCGTCGAGGTGGCTTACCTCTCGGCCTCCGAGATCACCACGCAGCTCGGCGCCGGCGCCGTACATTTCGGCGTCACCGGCGAAGATCTGGTGCGCGAGATGATCCCGGACGCGGACAGCAAAGTCGTGCTGATCGAGCCGCTCGGCTTCGGCTTTGCCACCGTGGTGGTGGCGGTGCCGCAGGCCTGGATCGACGTGCGCACCATGGCCGACATCGACGACGTCGGCACCTCGTTCCGCCACGCGCATGGCCGCAAGATGCGGGTGGCGACCAAATACATCAACCTGACGCGCGACTTCTTCTCGGCGCACGGCATCGTCGACTACCGCATCGTCGAGAGCTCGGGCGCGACCGAAGGCGCGCCGGCCGCCGGCAGCGCCGAACTGATCGTCGACATCACCACCTCCGGCGCGACGCTCGCCGCCAATGGGCTGAAGATCGTCGAGGACGGCATCATCCTGCGCTCGCAGGCGAACCTCGTCGCCGCGCGCGGCGCCTCCTGGGGCGCGAGCGAGCGCGAGACCGCGCGCGTGATCCTCGACCGCGTCGCGGCGCAGCAGCGCGCCCGCGCCTTCCGCGAAGTGCGCGCCCGCTTTGCCGCCTGCGACGCCAAGCTGGTCGAAAGCGCCAAGCAGAAATTCGGCGTCGAGACGCCGTTCGGCGGGCCGACCTCGTCGGGCATGCTGACACTGCACTGCCCGCCGGCGCAGGTTTACGCGCTCACCAGCTTCCTGCGCGAGAACGGCGCCGAAGCGGTGGCGGTGGCCGATCTCGACTACGTGTTCTCGCGCGACAATCCGCTCTACGCCAAGCTCGCGGCGGCGCTGTAGCGCGGCGCAACGGCCGATTTCACCTCCTCAAAACCGGCCAGGCGCGCTTGACGCGCCGTGCGGTTTACTTGTCAGCCAACAAACCCCTATCATCGGCGCCAACCAAGATTTGGGAGGATCCGTGTACGTCACGACTGGCAAGCGCCTCACCATGGACGGCGCCAAGAAGATGATGGCGACCGCCATCGACATGGCCAAGCAGGCCGGCGTCGCGCTGACCGTCGCCATCGCCGACGCGGGCGGGCATCTTATTTTGCTCGAACGCATGGAAGGCGGGCGCTTTCACACCGTGCACTCTTCGACCGTCAAGGCGGTCTGCGCGGCGTCCAACAAACGCATGACCTCGGCGCGCGGCGCGCAGGCGCAGGAACTCGATGCCGCGCATGCGCTGGGGCTCGCGCTCGCCGCCGGCCCGGAACGCTGGACCGCGATGGAAGGCGGCTGTCCCGTGCTCGCCGACGGCGAATGCATCGGCGGCATCGGCATCGCCGGCGGCGACTGGGCGACCGACGAGCGCATCGCGCAAGCCGCGGTCGAGTCGATCGGCGCGAGCTGGAAATAGCATCATGACCGAACCGTTACGCGTCGCCTGCATTGGCATGGGCTGGTGGTCGGATGTGCTGGCCGACGCCATCCAGCGTTCCAGCAAGCTCAAGATCGTCGCGTGTTTCACGCGCTCGGAGCAAAAGCGCGCCGCCTTCGCCGCCAAATATGGCTGCCAGCCGGCACCGAGCTACGAGGCCATTCTCAAGGACGCTGGCATCGAGGCGATCATCAACACGACGCCGAACGACGTGCATCTGGAAACCACGCGGCAGGCGGCCGCCGCCGGCAAGCACGTCTTCCTCGACAAGCCGATCGCCAATTCCGTGTCCGACGGGCGCAAGATCACCGAGGCCTGCCGGCAGGCGGGCGTTACGCTCGCGCTCGGCTATCAGCGCCGCCGGGAAAGTCATTTCCGCTGGGTCAAGCAGCAGATCGACGCCGGCGTGTTCGGCAAACTGGTCAATGCCGAAGCCAATATCAGCCGCGACCGCCTCGGCCAGTTCGATCTCTCATCGTGGCGCTACACCGCTGCCGGCATGCCGGGCGGCGTCATGCTGCAGATCGGCATCCATTACGTCGACGTGCTGACCTTCCTGATCGGACCGGTCAAAGCGGTGCACGGCCAATCGGTGCGGCTGGTGCTGCCGGGCGACAATCCGGACGTCGCCAGCCTCATCCTCGAGCACGACAACGGCGCGCTGTCGACGCTCAACGCCAGCTACGCCTCGGCCTCGGAATATTATCTGATGAACATCTACGGCAAGGAGGCGACGGCCTATTACGACCTGCACCACGGCCTGTCGCTGCTCAAACGCGGCGAGAAGCAGCCGGTCGCAGTGCCTTGCGCGAAGAACGACACCTTCGTCGAGGAGCTCGAGGAGTTCGCAGGCGCCGCGCGCGGCGGCCCGCCGCCGGAAGTCGGCGGCGACTACGGCACGACGTCGCTTGCGGTCATCCGCGCCGGCATTTTGTCGGCGCGCGAAGGGCGGCGCGTCGAGGTGGCGGAGATCCTGGCGAAAGATTGAGCGCCGTCACTTCTGCGCCATCGCCGCCTGCAGGATCGGGTGCCACTTGGCGATGTCGGCCTTGAGCACCGCGGCAAGATGCGCGGGGCCGCGCTCCGCCTTGGTCGGCACGGCGCCGCCGAGATCGACCAGGCGCTTGGCCACCGCCGGATCGTCGAGCGCCTTGGCGAGCGCGGCGGAAAGCTTGGCGACGACATCCTTCGGCGTTCCCTTCGGCGCGTACATGGCGCTCCAGATGCTGAGCTGGAATTCCGGGATGCCGGCCGCTTTGGCCGACGGCACGCCCGGCAGCGCCGGCGACGGCGCATTGCCCGACACGACATAGGCTTTGATCGTCTTTCCCTTCACCGCGGGAGCGACGCTGACCACCTGGTCGCAATAGAAATCGACGTGATTGCCGATCAGGTCGGCGAGCGCCGGCCCGGTGCCTCGATAGGGGATCAATTTAGGCTTGAGCCCGAGCTCCGAGGTGAGCAGCAGGCAGGCCATGTGCGAGGACGAGCCGACGCCGCCGTGCGCCTGCTTCACATTGTCGCCCTGCGCCTTCACATAGGCGACGAACTCCTTGAGGTCCTTGGCCGGGAAGTCCTTGCGCGCCACCACCGCGACCGGCGCATTGGCGGTGAGACCGATCGGCTCGAAATCCTTGACCGCGTCATAGCGGACGTTCGGCGTCAGCACCGGCGCGGCGACATGCGAGCCCATGCCGGCGGCGAGCAGCGTGTAGCCGTCGGGCGTCGCCGCGGCGACGCGCGCGGTGCCGATGGTACCACCGGCGCCGCCGACGTTTTCGATGATGACCGTTTGATGGAGCTGGCGGCTCATGCCGTCGGCGATGATGCGCGCCACCACGTCGCTTGGGCCGCCCGGCGGAAACGGCACGACCAAGGCGATGGTGCGGGACGGATAATTGTCGGCGCGCGCTGCCGTCGCCAGAGCGGTCAGCACGGCGAACGCGCTCAAGGCCAGCGCTGCCGCGGTTTTGCGGAATTTCATCTCCACCTCCCCTATCGCGGCCCTGCACGTTTTTCCCGTGCTTTGGCCCGCGCCGTCAATCCGGCGCGCGCGAATGATATGGCCGATCCTCGGCGGCGTCGAGGCGCTTTGGCGACGCAGGGGGCTAGAGCGCCGCGTAATCGATCGGCTTGTGGCGGTCCAATTTGCGCTCGATCTTGGGCAGCGGATATTTCAGCCCGCTGGCGCAGTTGAACAGCACCACCTGATCGGTTTTCTTGACGCGGCCGGAGGCGAGGCTCTGCTTGTAGGCGGCGTACGTGGCGGCGCCCTCCGGACACTGCAAGAAGCCCTCTTCGCGCGCCATCTCGTCGAGCGCCGATTGGATGGCGTCGTCCTCGACCGCGATGGCGAAGCCGCCGCTCTCGCGCACGGCGCGCAAAATGAGAAAATCGCCGACCGCCTGCGGCACGCGAATGCCCGAGGCGATGGTGTGCGCGTTCTCCCAGCGCGGCGCGTGCTCCTCGCCCGCCTCAAAGGCTTTCACCATCGGCGCGCAGCCGGCCGCCTGCACCGCGACCATGCGCGGGCGCTTCTTGCCGATGAAGCCGATCGCCTCTAACTCGGCGAAGGCCTTCCACATGCCGATCAGGCCGGTGCCGCCGCCGGTCGGATAGAAGATCACGTCCGGCACTTTCCAGTCGAGTTGCTCGGCAAGCTCCAGTCCCATCGTCTTCTTGCCTTCGATGCGATAGGGCTCCTTCAAGGTCGAGGTGTCGAACCAGCCGACTTTGGCCTTGCCTTCGCCGACGATCTTGCCGCAATCGTCGATCAAGCCGTTGACGCGATAGACCGCGGCGCCCTGCAACGCGATCTCGCTGACATTCACCTCCGGCGTGTCTTCCGGACAAAAGATCGTGGTCTTGATGCCGGCATGCGAGGCGTAGGCCGCGAGCGCGGCGCCGGCATTGCCGTTGGTCGGCATCGCCATGTGCTTGATGCCGAGCGCTTTCGCCATCGACACCGCCATCACCAGGCCGCGCGCCTTGAACGAGCCGGTCGGCAGGCGTCCTTCGTCCTTGACCAGGATCTCGCCGCCGCCGAGCTTGGCTTGCAGTTTCGCCATGCGGATCAGCGGCGTGATCGCTTCGCCCAGGCTGACAATGTTGGCCGGATCGCGCACCGGCAGCAGTTCGCGGTAGCGCCACAGATCGGGCGCGCGCGCGGCCAGGGTTTCCTTGCTCAACGCCTTGGCGACGCCGGCGAGATCGTAGCGCACCAAAAGCGGCTTGCCCGCGCGCGAAAGATTATGGACTTGATCGGCCTCGTGCCGTTCGCCGGTCATCGCGCATTCGAGATGGGTGACGAAATTCGGCCACCGCGCGGTCAGATTGCTATCGTGCTGCATTGAACCCTCAACTCGAGTTTCACGCCGGTTTCACTCGCCTTGCGGCCGGCGGGTACGGAATACCACGAAATGGGACAGCGTGAAGTTGACCACGAAGCTGACGAAGATGGCCGCCACTTTGGCGGCCCAGGCCGGGATATGGAACAGCTCGACCATGCACCACACCGTGACGGTATTGGCGACAAAGCCGGCGACCTGCGATAGCGCGAAACCAAAGTAGCTCCTCGGACTGAGCTTGCGGCCGGATTCGTGCGCAAAGGTGATGGTCGAATTCAGGACATAGGAGCCGCTGACGGCGATGACCCAGGCCATGCTATTGGCGACGATGATCGGCAGGCCGAGATAATAATAGGCGAAGGAAAACACCCCGAAATCGACGGCGGAATTGATAATGCCGACCAGGCCGAAGCTGATCGCCTTGAGGGCGACCGCGCGCTCGTGCCAGGCCACGGTGAGACGGTCGAGGAGATCTTTAAGGGGCGCCGGAATCATCGCCGGTTCATAACATTTTGCCGGCCCGCGCGCCCACCCACCCCCCCTCAATCGAGGCCGGCGACAGGGCGCGTCCCATGCGCTATAGATCGCGCCAAAGGCAAGCGACAGGTCAACGTAAAATGCCGGCGAAACAGTCCAAATCAGCAGCCCGCGCGACGCGTTCGCCGTCGGCGCCCGGCCTGTCGATCGTGGTGCCGGTGTTCAACGAGGCCAAGGGCCTGACCGCCCTGCACGAGCGCATCGCCGAAGTGGCGCGCTGGCTCAAGGTCAAGCGCGACCTGCACACCGAAGTCGTTTATGTCGACGACGGCAGCAGCGACGCCACCAACAAGATCGCCAATTCGCTGGCCGCCGACCCGCTGGATGTTCAGGTGGTCACGCTGTCGCGCAATTTCGGCAAGGAAGCCGCCCTGCTCGCCGGTCTCGATCACGCCCGGCTCGGCGCCGTGCTGTTCATGGACGGCGACGGCCAGCATCCGCCCGATCTGGTCGACACGCTGGTCGCGCGCTGGCTCGATGACGGCTACGACGTGGTCTACACCGCCAAGGCGCACCGCGAGAATGAGCCCTGGCTGCGCCGCACCGGCGTGCACTGGTTCTACGCGCTGATCAATCTGGGCGCACGGCAGAAAATCCCCGAGGACGCCGGCGACTTCCGCCTGCTGTCGCCACGCGCGGCGGCGGCCTTGCGCCAGATGCCGGAACGCAGCCGCTTCTTCAAGGGGCTGTCGAGCTGGATCGGCTTCCGCCAGGCGCGCGTCGATTACACGCCGGCCGCGCGGGCACACGGCGCGACGACCTGGAACGCCTGGACGCTGATCGGCTTGTCGATCGAGGGGCTGACCTCGTTCACGGTGGCGCCGCTGCGCGTCGCCAGCCTGCTCGGCCTGCTGCTGGCGGCGACCGCGCTGTTGTTCGGCGGCTGGATCGTGCTGCAGACCTTGCTGTTCGGCCAGGACGTGCCCGGCTATCCGTCGCTGGTGGTCGGCCTGATGGTGCTTGGCGGCGTGCAGCTTCTGATGATCGGCGTGCTCGGCGAATATATCGGCAAGCTGCTGTCCGAGATCAAAGCGCGCCCGGTCTATTTCGTCGCCGAACACAGTGTGAAGAACGCGGCCGATTCCGCCGAAGAGCCGGCGAAGGCGCGGCCGCAGCGAGCGCTGCCCTCGCGCGCGGCGGAGTGAGCCAAGCGTGCCCAAGGCCGGCCGCCAGATCTGGCTGTGCGCCGACGACTACGGCATTTCCCGTTCGGTCAACGCCGCCATCCGCGAATTGATCCTGCGCGGACGCCTCAATGCGACGTCGGTGATGACGGCGGCGCCGCATTTCGACGCCGGCGAAGCGGAAGCGCTCGACGATCTCAATTCCGGCATCAAGCGCGCCGCGCTCGGCCTGCATGTCACGCTGACGGCGCCATTCAAGCCGTTGAGCGCGGACTACGCGCCGCTCAGCCATGGCCATTTCCTGCCGCTGCCGAAGATGCTGCGCGCGGCGGTCACGCGCCGGCTCAATCCCGAGCGGCTCACGATCGAGGTCGCCACGCAGGTGCAAGCCTTCGTCACGGCGTTCGGGCGGCCGCCCGACTTCATCGACGGCCACCAGCACGTCCATCTGTTTCCGCAGGTGCGCGACGCCGTGCTCAAGGTGGCAGCACTTGCCGCGCCCGACGCCTGGGTCAGGCAATGCGGCCGCCCGCGCTCGGCGCGGCGGCTGAAGGACCGCAAGGAATTGCTGCTCGACGTTTTGAGTGTGGGCTTTCGCCGCAAGGCGCGGCAGCTTGGCGTCGTCACCAATCCGGCTTTCTCCGGCGCCTATGATTTCGCCGGCAAGACCGGTTACGCTTCGTTATTCCCGCGTTTCCTGGCCGGGTTGCCGGACGGCGGACTGATCATGTGCCATCCCGGGCTGGTCGACGCCGAATTGAAACGGCTCGATCCGCTGACGCTTCAGCGCGAACGCGAATACGCGTTTTTCAATTCCGCGGATTTTCAGAAGCAGCTTGCTGAGTCCGACGTCGCGCTGGCGACGCCGGCGGCCGACTAGAGCACGACGACCTTGGTGCCGACCTTCACGCGGCTGTAGAGATCGATCACGTCGGCATTGCGCAAGCGGATGCAGCCGGACGACACGTTGTGGCCGATGGTCCAGGGCTCGTTCGAACCGTGGATGCGGTAGAGCGTCGAGCCGAGATACATCGCGCGCGCGCCGAGCGGATTGTTCGGGCCGCCGGCCATGAAGTGCGGCAGGCCGGGCTGGCGCTGCAGCATTTCCTCCGGCGGCGTCCAATCCGGCCATTCCTTCTTGGCCGAGACCGTGTGCACGCCCGCCCAGGTGAAGCCGGGGCGGCCGACGCCGACGCCGTAGCGCATCGCCCTGCCGCCAGCCTCGACCAGATAGAGGAACTTGTTCGGCGTATCGATGACGATGGTGCCGGGCGCTTCGTGGCCTTGATACGCGACCTCTTGGCGCTCAAAGCGCGGATCCATCTCGTAGCTTTGCGGCTGCTGCTCGAGCCGCGGGTCGGCGGCCGGCGCGGTGTTGGCATAGGCCCGGCCGGCGTCCGGCTCGGCGTTGCGATAACGCGGCTGCGCTGAGCCGCCGCCGAACAGGAATTCGATGAAGCCGCCGCCGAGTTCGGAGCGCGCCTGCGGCCCTTGTGCCGCCACCAGGATCGGCCGCGCGTCCTGCTGCCCGTCTTCGGCGGGCGGCATAAGCGACAGCGGCTGCGCCCAGGCGGCGGAGCTCACGGTGACGGCAACGATGATGGCTGGGAAAATGGAACGCTGCATCGACGTACACCCACATGCAATTCGTCGGACGAATTGCACTACAAACGTAAAGCGCCACCGAATGGTAAACGAAAACTGCCGTGCGCCCGGTTATGGTGAATGCGCGCGGGCTTCGTCGCATTAGAGTTTATTTAGCGTAAAGGGCGACGCATCATGGTAAACGCGGCGTTTCGATTTCCATTCACCGAGACGTAGGCGCGCCGCAACCGGGCGTTAATGGCCGCTCTGATAGAAACCACGATTGGGGGTCGCGAGGGGACGTCGCGTGCAGCGTAAAGTTTTTCGCGTCGAGCGGATGATTGGCGGCCGCGACGGCGTGCGCCCCGCCGGCCCCATGGCCAAGGATAAGGCCACGGACTCCAAGCCCGCAAATGCGTGTGGCGAACGGCCAGAGCTCGACGACGGCACCGTGCAAACCCTCAAGCGCGAGCTCGCTTCGCTGCACGACGCCGTCGCTCACAATGTCCGCGAACTCACCGCCCTCATCGGCGACGGCAATGAGCGCCACATGGCGCACGCGGCCGGCAAACTCGGCGCCGCGGTCGAAGGCATGGAAAAGGCGACCGAAAAGATTCTGAAATCGGCCGAGGTGATCGACGAATGCGCCAAGGCGCTCACCGCCACCTTGAAGGACCGATTACAAGCGCGGCCTGGCGCAGGAAATTCAGGATCACGTGGTGAATCGTCTACGAAGCCTGCAATTTCCAGGATCTCAGCGGCCAGCGTATCGGCCACGTGATCGAGACGTTGAACAGCATCGAGGACCAGGTCGAGGGCATGCTCGAGCGTCACAACGGCCGGCCGGCCGAGGCGCCGGCTGCCAAGCCGTTCGCCCGTCCCGCATTGCTCAACGGGCCGCGGCTCGACGGCAACTCCGGCCACACCTGTCAAGAAGACATCGACTTAATGTTCGATTAGGCCGGCCGTCGGATCAGCACGAAGCAGATGAGCGCGGCGGCCGCGAAACCGGCAGCCACCGCCAGCGCCGCGGCATCGGTCGCGCGGTCGACCACAAAGGCCATGACCATCGGCGCCGCCGCCTGCACCAGCAGCCAGGGCCCCGCCAGCCGGCCCATCAGCCGCCCGTAACCGGAGGGGCCGAACAGCGTCAGCGGCACCGCGCCGCGCGTGATGGTGACGAGCCCGTTGGCGCCGCCGAACATCAGCGCGAAGGCCGCCGCCACCGGCACCGATATGCCGAGCAGCGCCAGCATCGTGAAGGCGCAAAGCAGAGCCGACAGCGCGAAGCGCGCCACCCACAGCGGATGCAAATTGCGGCCGAAGGCGAATTCGATCAGACGCGCGCCGACCTGGGCCGGCCCGAACAGCGCGCCGATCCACACCACCGTGCCGGCATCGATGCCGGAACGCGCGAAGATCGCCAGCAGATGCGCGGAAAGTCCGGAGGGAACGAAGGCGTAGGTTGCAAAGGCCGTCGCCACCAGGATGAACGGCAAGCCGTATGGCGGCAGCACCGCCGGCGGCGGCGGCGCATCGCTCGCCGGTTTAGCCGCCGTCTCGAAGCGCAAGCGCGGCAGCGCCCAGGCATGCAGCGGCGCCGAGATGAAGGCGAGCAGCGCGGCATAGATGAGATAGGTGCCGCGCCAGCCGACATGCTCGAGCAGGATATGCGTCGCCGGCCAACTCACGGTCGAGGCGAAGCCGCCGGCGAGCGTGAGCGCGGTGATCGGCGAACGCGCGCCGGCGCCGAAGATGCGGCCGAGCGTCGCGAACGCGGAATCGTACAGGTTCGCCGCCATGGCGATGCCGAGCACCACCCAGACCGCGAGATAGGCGAGCGGCTGCGCCGCGTGCACGATGAGCACCAGGCCGAGCGCGCCGATCAGCGAGCCGATGGTCATCACCACATGACCGCCGAAGCGATCGATCGAACGGCCGACATAAGGCGCGCTCAAGCCGGCGGCCAACAGGCCGACCGAGAAGCCGCCCATGGCGAACGACATCGACCAGCCGCGCTCGGCCGCGATCAGCGGCACGATCAGCACCGGGGTGTAGAAAATCGTGCCCCAGGACAAAATCTGGGTGACGCCGAGCACCGGCACGGCGCGCCAGGGGCCGTCGATGAAGTCGCGGAGAGCGGGCATGGATGACCGGCTGCGGACAATGATTCCGCAATGTCTAGCACGCCCGCCGCGCCGCCCTCAGGCAAAGGGCGGCGGCGAGGTCACCGCGCCGGCGGCGGAGCGTTCTGGATCGGCGGCTGAATAGCCTTCGGTTCGGCTTTCGGTTTGGCCTTCGGCTTTGCCTTGGCCTTCGGCTTGGCCGGGTGCTTGGCGCCTTCCGGCCCGCAGCGGACATAGACCATGGTGCCGTAGCGGCCCTGCACTTCCGGATCCATCCAGCGCAGGATCAAAATGCGGCCGTCGAACGAGATCACCAGCCGGTCCTGGATGCCGCCGGGCTCGCCTTCCGGGCCGATATAGGTCTTGCCGCCCGGCGCGCCTTTCAGGCGCAGCTCGGTGGGCGTCGCCTGGTCGGCGAGATGCATCATCACCCCGCCGGTGGGGCCGAGCGTGATGACATAAGGCTGCTTGCATTGCTGGGCAGCCGCCGCCTCGATACGCGGGCGGTCTTCGTCCCGGTGGTAGGCGGCGAGGCCCCAGCGCCCGACGATATCCTGCGGCGGGAAAGCCGGCGGCAGCAACGGGACGGGTGCGGCTTGCTGCGGCGCCTCCGGCGCCTGCGGGCCGCTGGTGGCGCAGCCGGCGAGCGCGAGGGCAAACATCGCCAGAATTAGGGTTGCCGGTAGGCTGGGTCGATTAGGATGGCTCATTCGGGCTCCTGTGCCGCCGCCAGGGCGACTTTGCGGGGCAATGGCGGGCAGTGCAAGCAGGTTGCGGCCGGTCTGATGTAAAGAACCGCCCCATCCCGCCGGTTCCATGCCGACAGATGCCCTATCCTATCTCATTGCCGTTACCGCGATATTTCTTATCATCAGGCTGCGGCGGGTTCGCTCCCCTCGCCGCCGGCTTGCGCCGGTTCGCCCAAAGCGCCCTGGAGCTCTCCGGCGAGGCCCGCCCGCGTTAACGCTGATGCCGCCGCTGCCGCGGCCGGCCGGCCCTTATGCTTGACACCCCCGGCGGGAGGCAATATCTCCGTCTCAGCCTTTGGCACTCTCCGCTAAGGAGTGCTAATGGCTTACAAATTCGACACTATTTTTGTCACCGCACGCGCGTAAGCGCCGACGAGGAAGCCATGGCCAAGACCAAATTTCGTCCCCTGCACGACCGTATCGTCGTGCGCCGCATCACCGCCGAAGAGAAGACCAAGGGCGGCATCATCATTCCCGACACCGCCCAGGAAAAGCCGTCGCAGGGCGAAGTCATCGCCGTCGGCCCCGGCGGCCGCGACGAGGCCGGCAAGCTGATCCCGATCGACCTGAAGACCGGCGACAAGGTGCTGTTCGGCAAGTGGTCGGGCACCGAGGTCAAGCTCGACGGCGAGGAGCTCCTGATCATGAAGGAGTCCGACATCATGGGCGTGATCGCCTGAATTTTGATCCGTCACCCTGAGGTGGCCGCGAAGCGGCCCTCGCAGGGCGACGGTCAACGTAAATCAACAGGAGCAAACTGAAATGGCTGCCAAGGAAGTCAAATTTGCCGTCGACGCGCGCGACCGCATGCTGCGCGGCGTCAAGATCCTCGCCGATGCGGTGAAGGTCACGCTCGGCCCGAAAGGCCGCAACGTCGTGCTCGACAAGTCGTTCGGCGCCCCGCGCATCACCAAGGACGGCGTCACCGTCGCCAAGGAGATCGAGCTCGAGGACAAGTTCGAGAACATGGGCGCGCAGATGGTGCGCGAAGTCGCCCAGAAGACCAACGATCTCGCCGGCGACGGCACCACCACCGCCACCGTGCTGGCGGCCGCGATCGTGACCGAAGGCGCCAAGTCGGTCGCCGCCGGCATGAACCCGATGGATCTGCGCCGCGGCATCGACATCGCGGTCCACGCCGTGATCAAGGACATCGAGAAGCGCGCCAAGCCGGTCGGCTCGTCCGCCGAGGTCGCCCAAGTCGGCACCATCTCGTCGAACGGCGACGCCACCATCGGCAAGATGATCGCGCAGGCGATGCAGAAGGTCGGCAACGAGGGCGTGATCACGGTCGAAGAAGCCAAGGCGATGGAGACCGATGTCGAGATCGTCGAAGGCATGCAGTTCGACCGCGGCTACATTTCCCCTTACTTCATCACCAATGCCGAGAAGATGATCGCCGAGCTCGAGGACGCCTACATCCTCCTGCACGAGAAGAAGCTCTCCGGCCTCCAAGCCATGCTGCCGCTGCTCGAAGCGGTGGTGCAGACCGGCAAGCCGCTGCTGATCCTGTCCGAGGACGTGGAAGGCGAAGCCATCGCCACCCTCGTCGTCAACAAGCTGCGCGGCGGCCTGAAGGTGGCGGCCGTCAAGGCGCCGGGCTTCGGCGACCGCCGCAAGGCCATGCTGGAAGACATCGCCATCCTCACCGGCGGCCAGCTGATCTCGGAAGATCTTGGCATCAAGCTCGAAAACGTCACCACGGCCATGCTCGGCCGCGCCAAGAAGATCGTGATCGAGAAGGAAAAGACCACGATCGTGCACGGCGCCGGCAAGAAGGCCGACATCGAGGCGCGCGTCCAGCAGCTCAAGGCGCAGATCGAGGAAACCACCTCGGACTACGACAAGGAGAAGCTGCAGGAACGTCTGGCCAAGCTCGCCGGCGGCGTTGCGGTGATCCGCGTCGGCGGCGCCACCGAGATCGAGGTCAAGGAGAAGAAGGATCGCGTCGAGGACGCGCTCAACGCCACCCGCGCCGCGGTTGAAGAAGGCATCGTGCCGGGCGGCGGCGTTGCGCTGTTGCGCGCCAAGAAGGCGGTCGGCCGCATCCACGACGACAATCCGGACGTGCAGGCCGGCATCAACATCGTGCTCAAGGCGCTGGAGGCGCCGATCCGCCAGATCGCCGAAAACGCCGGCGTGGAAGGCTCGATCGTCGTCGGCAAGATCATGGACAACAAGTCCGAGACCTACGGCTTCGACGCCCAGGAAGAGAAATACGTCGACATGCTCGAAGCCGGCATCATCGATCCGGCCAAGGTCGTGCGCACGGCGCTGCAGGATGCCGGCTCGGTCGCCGGCCTCCTGGTGACCACCGAAGCCATGGTCGCCGAGTTGCCGAAGGAGCCGGCGCCGGCGATGCCGGGCGGCGGCGGCATGGGCGGAATGGGCGGCATGATGTAAGCCAAGCCGCACAAGGCAAACACGAAGGGCCCGGCAAAAGCCGGGCCCTTTTTTTGTGACTGCTCGAGGCCGGAACGGCCGTCAGCGTTGGCGCCTAGTGGCGTCCATCGCCGTCATGATCGTCATCGTCGAACGAAGATTGCACCACGGTTCCGGTCGTCTCGTCGAGGATCAGCTTTTGTTCACCGTCATCGCCGCGCTTGGAGAAATCGAACATCGGGTCGATCGGTCCGGCGATCGTGTCGAACGAACCGCCCGGCTGGACGCGTTCGCCGAACAACCAGTTGTCCTCGACGAAGCGCAGGATCGAGCTCTGGTCGGCCAGGTTATGGTCGACGTGATTGTTCTTGGCGAAGGGCGAGACGACCAGCATCGGCATGCGCGTGCCGTAGCCGCAACGGCCCCACGCGGGCTGTCCGAAACCGCCGTTGAGCGGTGCCGCCGGCGTCGACTTGCCCTGCTGCAGGCCGTGATTGCACAAGGCCGGGCCGTTGAGCGTATCGACGGTCGAATTGAAGGACGGGTTCACGATCGGCGGCATTTGATGATCGTACCAGCCGTCGGAATCGTCCCAAGTGATCACCACCGCCGTTTCCTTCCATTCCGGGCTCTTCTGCAGGGCGTTGATCACGCGCACCAGAAAATGCTGCTCGTCGAGCGGGTCCGAATAGCCGGCATGGCCGTCCTCGAAAGCCGACGCCTTGAGAAAGCTCACCGCCGGCATATTCCCGGCCTTGAGCGCGGCGAAGAAGTCGTTGATGTCGTACTGGTGATTGGCCGGATCCGGATTGTGCGTGTGCGGGATCAGGCTATGGCCGATGGCCGCGACCGAACTCGGCCGCGCGTGGGTCGGATTGCGGGTCGAGGCGTAATACTGGAACGGCTGGTGATGCGGGATGTAGTCGGCCGAGTTGAAGGCGAAGGGGCCCGGCGCGGTCGGGTTGGTCAGCCGCGCGCATCCGGTCGTGCCGTTCGGATTGGTGACGGTGAGATCGAAGCCGCCTTCGAACCAGCCCCAGGTGATGCCCTTTTGATTGAGCATGTCGCCGATGTTGCGGCCGGTCATCTCGACTTGGTCGATCGCCGGGTTCGAGCACACGTCCATCAGCGGATCGGCGTCGCCGATCATCGTCAAGGTACTATGCGCGGCCTCGCCCCAGGCTTCATGCGTGCTGTGCAGCAGATTGCCCGTGGAATCGAGCACGTTGATCATGTTGTCGAAGCCGTTGGCCTGTCCCGCGATCAGGTTGATGGCGCCGGGCGACGAGGGACCGAACTGCGTCGTGTAGAAGTTGTCGTTGAGCGCGAAATGTTGCGCGTAGTTCCACAACGCGGTGACGGTGTTGCCGTCGTAATAGCCCATCACCAAGCCTTTGGTGGTGACAGCGGCCGGCGGCGGTCCCGCGGTTCCGACCCAGGCCGGGAAACCGTCCATGTTGCCGTTGTTGTAGGCGCTTTGCTCGGGGCTCTCGTTGTGTCCCTGGTCGGCGGTCAGCGCCTGCGCCGGCGACAAACGGAACGGGTTTGAGGCATTGGCGCCGTTCTGCCGGCTGTTGTTCGGCGCGACCGGCGCGGTCGCGTTGGCATTCGGATTGTGGTTGAGGAGGTCGAGGCCCGTCAGCGGCGCGAAGCCGTGGTTCACGTCGAGCGGCGTCAGCAGCGTGTTGATGCTTTTCGGCGTGTGCTTCGACGCCTTGAACGGCGTCTCGCCCGGCTTGTTCAGCGCGTTCGGATAGGTGGCGAAATAGTGATCGAAGGAAACGTTTTCCTGGAAGATCACCACCAGATGCTTGATCGGTGTCGCCGTGTAGGCCTGGTCGTCGCGGTCGCGATCGTCCGCGGTGGCGCTCACCGCGGTGATCGCTGCAGCTAGGCAGCCCAGCAATAAGGCTCGATGTTTCATGTGTTCGCTCCCTGTCGAAACGATACGCAATCCGCCGATAACGGCCGGCCGGGCGCCCATCAGACAAAGATGGCCGGCTCGCCACACGGGACGACCGTGTGACGATCCCAGTTCGGAACCGCAAAAGGCGTGCGTATCGTGGCTAGGGCAGTTTCATGACGGCTCGACATCAACGGAATTACGTCTTCATGACACCCGTGGATTGCCGGTGGAAAAATTACGTCAGTGGCACGAACTCAGTGATCGCTCGGCCGGAATTTCAGCGTCGTCGGGCCGAGCAGCACGATGAGTTGCCCGCGGCGCTGCCAAGCCGTCACCTGGGTCAACGCGGCGAGCGTGTCGGCGTCGGCCTGCATGCGTTCGGGCGTGCACTGACCGTCGCTCATATATTGCGGCAAGGCGTCCGGCAGCGGGGCGGATTCGATGCGGATTTCCTTGTCGGCGAACGTGACATGACCGGCCACGGTCTTGCACCAGAGGCCGATGCTGGCATCGCCGCTCGGCGCGACGTTGAGGATCGGCACGCGTTTGACCGGGCGCATCGGCGCGGCATCGAGCAGCAGTTCCTGGTCGAACGGGAACGGATCGGCGGCGCCGGCAAGACCGGCGCCGAGCGCCAGCAGCAGGCCCGCGGCAAAACCGCAAACAATAAGGTTCCGGCCTGCAAACAGGCGCACAAAACTCATGATTTTCTCCGGACCGGCGGCCGCGGCTGCGGCGCCATCGCGCCGTTGAAATGCAGTCTCGCCGCCGTTTCGTCAAGCCGGTTTCGGGAATAGCATGCCGGCCGGCTGTGTTAGTCTGACGCAGGGAACGGCCGGAGTAGTTCCATGGACCAGCGTATCGTCGATCTTTACGACAGCTTTACGCATGGCGGCATCAACCGCCGTGAATTTCTCGACCGGCTCAGCGGCATCGCCGGCTCGAGCGCGGCGGCGCTGGCGCTGTTGCCGCTGTTGCAGAACGATTATGCGCGCGCCGCAACCGTCAGTCCCGACGATGCGCGGCTCGCCGTCGAAACTTTGTCCTATGACGCGGCGGGCACGCGCATCAACGGTTATCTGGCGCGGCTCAAAACGGAGGCAAAACGTCCGGCGGTCGTCGTCGTGCACGAGAACCGCGGGCTCAATCCGCACATCCAGGATATCGCGCGGCGCCTCGCGCTCGAGGGTTTCCTGGCTTACGCGGTCGACATGCTGTCGCCGCTCGGCGGCACGCCGGCGGATGAGGACAAGGCGCGCGACATGATCGGCACGCTCAACGCGGACGAGACTGCGCACCGCATCGCCGCGGCGGTGCCGTTCCTCGCGCGGCATAAACGTGCAACCGGTGCCGTGGGTGCCGTCGGCTTCTGCTGGGGCGGCGGCATGGTCAACCGCGTCGCGGTGCTGTCGCCCGATCTGAAGGCGGGCGTCGCCTATTACGGTCTGCAGGTGCCGGCCGAACAGGTCAAAGTGATCCGCGCGCCGCTGCTGCTGCATTATGCCGGGCTCGACCAGCGCATCGACGCCGGCATCCCGGCCTATGAGGCCGCGCTCAAGGCCGACAACAAGCGTTACACGATTTACATCTATCCGAACGTCAACCACGCCTTCAACAACGACACCAGTAACCGTTACGACAAGCCGGCCGCCGATTTGGCCTGGAGCCGCACTATCGCTTTCTTCAAGGCGAACCTCGGGGCGCCGGCGTAAGAACCGGGTGGCGCGTCCGCACCCACCGGGCTAGGATGCCTGGCAATAACCGGAGGGCACCATGGCGGACGCAATCACTGCATTGATCGGCGCGATCATCATGATCGGCTATATGTGCTTGATCGCCGCCAAGCTGGCCACGGTGCCGCTGTGGATTTGCGTCCTGATCGGCCTCACTTTGATGCTTTGGGGCTTCTGGTGGGACGACTGGAAGCCGGTCGTCCAGCCCGACAAAGAGTAACACAATAGGCCGCGGCGGCCGTACCGGTTAGCCAAGCTTGTCGATCAGCCAATGGGCCGTGCGCAGCAGCCGCGCGTCGTCGCCGGACGGCCCCACAAGCTGCACGCCGATCGGCATGCCGCCCTCTCCGCTCAGCAACGGCAGCGACAGCGCCGGCAGCCCGGTGAGCGTCCACAGCGTATTGAAGACCGGGTTGCCGGTGGCGGTGCCTTTTGGGGCCACGCCGGGCGCTCGCTGGCGTCAGGATCGCGTCATAGTCTTTCAAAATGTCGGCGAGGCCCGCGCGGCATAGCGCACCGCGCCGTCGCGCGCCGCCAGATAGCGCAGCGCGTTAGTCTGGCTGCCCTCGGCGACAAGATCGCGCAGCTGCTTGCTCGACACATCGCCGCCGCGCTCGACCAGAGCGCCGAAATTGTGCGCCATGTCGGTGTACATGATGACGCGCTGGTCGTCCCAGGCGGCGGCGAACGTCTCCGGCAAATCGACGGCTTTCACGGCATCGCCCAGAGCTCGACAAGAGCTTCGAACGCCGCACGCGCCTCGTCGTCCGCCTTGTCCCAAACCGGCGTGCGCACAAAGGCGAGCCGCGGCGGCATGCTGGCGGTTTTTCCGGCTAACGTTCGCGGAAGGCAGGCGACGCCAATGGCCGGCTGTCGGGATCTTCGGCGTCGTAGCCGGCGAGCGCGTCGAGAATGAGCGCGCAATCCGCAAGCGAGCGAGCGAAAACACCGACATGGTCGAGCGCCAGCGACAAGATCAGCGCGCCGTGGCGCGAGATCGTGCCATGCGTCGGCTTGACGCCGTAGACGCCGCAAAAGGATGCGGGCCGGATCATCGAGCCGTTGGTCTGCGAACCGATCGCGAGCGGAATCATGCCGGCGGCCACGGCCGCCGCCGAGCCGGAGGACGAGCCGCCGGGCGTACATTCGAGATCGTGCGGATTGCGGGTCGGGCCGGGATGAAAATAGGCGCATTCGGTGGTCACGGTCTTGCCGATGATCACCGCTCCGGCCGCGCGCAGCCGCGCCACCGCGGTGCAATCGCGCACGGCTGGCGGCCTTTGAACAAGCGGCGAGCCGCATTCGGTCTGATAGTCGGCGGTGTCGAAAATATCCTTGATGCCGACCGGCACGCCGTGCAGCGCACCGAGCGGCTTGCCGTTGCGGCGGCGCTCGTCGAGCGCGCGCGCCTGGCGCAGCGCCTCGTCCGTATCGAGGTGCACGAAGGCATGCACCTTGTCTTCGACCTCTTCGATCCGTTGCAGACAGGCGCCGATATAGTCTTCCGCGCTCATCTCGCCGCCGGCAATCCGCTCGGCGGCTTCGAGGGCGGTCAGTCCTGCCGATTCGTCGTCCGACATCAGTGATAGATCTTGCTGGGCAGCCAAAGCGCGATGCCGGGGAAGATGTACACCAATGTCATCGACAGGAACACCATGAATACGAACGGCAGCGCGCCGGCGAAAATCTGGTTCAGCCGCACCTGCGGCGGCGCCACGCCCTTGAGGTAATAGGCCGCCATCGCCATCGGCGGCGTATTGAACGAGGTCTGGATGTTGAGCGCGACCAGGATGCCGAACAAAGTCGGGTCGATATGGAAGGTTTTCACCAGCGGTAGGAAGATCGGCACGAAGATGATGATGATCTCGGTCCATTCCAGCGGCCAGCCAAGCAGGAAGATGATGAACTGCGCGAGGATGAGGAATCCGGTCGCGCTCAAATTCGCCGCCAGCACCCAGTGCTCGATGACCTCATGGCCGCCGAGATAAGAGAACACCGAGGAGAAGGTCCACGAGCCGATGAACAGGTAGCAGACCATCGCCGAGGTACGGGCGGTGAGGTAGACCGCCTCCTTCAGCCGCTGGAACGTCAGCGATTTGTAGCCGGCAGCCAATAGCACGGAACCGGCCGCGCCGACGGCCGCCGCTTCCGACGGGGTCGCGAGACCCATCAAAATCGCGCCGAGCACCGAGAGAATCAGCACGGCCAACGGAAAGAACGACGTCAGTAGCGCCCAGGACACTTCAGCGAAGGGGATATCGCGTTCGAGTTCCTTCGGCTTCGGCGCCAGGCTCGGATTGATGAGCACCCGCACGATCACGTAGACGACGTAGAGGCTCGCCAGCATGAAGCCGGGGATAAACGCCGCGGCGTAGAGTTGGACGACCGACACCGAGGTGGTCGCGCCGTAAAGGATCAGCAGCACGCTCGGCGGGATCATGATGCCGAGGCAGCCGCCGGCGCAAACGACGCCGGCCGAGAGCTCGGTGTTGTAGCCGGCGCGCAGCATGGCCGGGAATGCCAGCAAGCCCATCAATGTCACCACGGCGCCGACGATGCCGGTGGCGGTGGCAAACAGCGCGCAGGTGATCAGCGTTGCGACCGCGAGCGCACCCGGGATGCGCCGCATCGACATCTGCAGCGAATAAAACAGACGATCGAGGATATTCGAGCGCTCGACCACGTAGCCCATAAACAGGAAAAGCGGCACCGCCGTCAGCACGTCGTTCGACATTACGTCATAGGTATTGGTGACGAGCAGGTCGAAAATACGCGGGCCCATCGCGTAGAAACCGAAGAAAACGCCCATCGCCACCAGCGTGAAGGCGATCGGAAAGCCCAGTAAGATGATGATGATGAAGGAGCCGAGCTGGATCATCCCGATTTCGGGATTGGTGAACATCATCGCGCAGCCCCCACGTGCATTTCTTCTTCGATGCGCCGGCGATCCGCCGCTTCGGCGAGAATGGCCAATTCCATTTCTTCCACGTCATGCAGCCGCTGCGGCCATACGCCGTCGCGCAGACATATGATGCAACGCACGACTTCGGCGAAGCATTGCAGCAGCATCAGGAACGCCGCGATCGGGATCAGCGTCTTGTGCGGATAGACCGGCGCGCCGGTCGGGCTGTAGATGCTGACCTCGTGGATATGCCAGGACTGCGCGGCATAAGGGATGCCGTAGTAGAACAAAGCGCCGAAACCCGGGCCCATGAAGATGATGAAGAGAACGAGGTCTATCCCCGCCTGCACACGGTACGGCCACATCCGGTAGACGAAATCGCCGCGCACATGGCCGTTGCGCGACAGCGTGTAGGCGCCGGCCATCATGAACAACGCGCCATACATGAAATAGCTGACATCGAACGCCCAGTCGGTCGGCGCTCGAAACAAGTAGCGCATGAACACGTCGTAACAGGTGCCCAGCGTCATGATGACGATGCACCAGCCAAACGCCTTGCCGACGCCCGCGCTGAGACGGTCGATGAAAAGGAGAAATTGTTCCACGGAGAGTTCTCGCCAGTTGGTGCAGGCGCAAACTCGCCGGGACGGATCGGCCGCCCCGGCGAATCGTTGCGGAGGTTGCTCAGACCTTCATCGGGCCGAAATAGTGCTCGTAGGCGGACTTGTAGTCGGCCTCGTTGTTGATGGCATAGAAGCCGACCCGCTTGCCCCAGGCCTTCTGGCTTTCAAGCACCTTCTTGATGAACGGCCCCTGGTTCGCGTCCGAACTGATCTGGTCGACGACCTTGTCCCAGGCCACGAGCTGAGCCTTGAAGATCGCCTCGGACGTACGCTTGACGTGCACACCATGCTTGTCGATCAGTGTCTGCAGATCGCGCGAGTAGATGTCCCAGGCCTTCCAGATGTCGAAGGAGTTGGCAGCTTGGCCGGCGAGATGCAGGACCTGCTGATGTTCCTTGCCGAGGCTGTCCCATTTCGTCTTGTTGAACACGACCTCGATGGCTTCCGACGCCTGATGGTAGGAGCCTAGGTAGTAATATTTGGCCACGTCCTGGCCGCCGAAGCGCATGTCGGAGGTGGGGTTGTTGAACTCGAACGCCTCGATCACGCCTTTTTCCATCGCCGGGAGAATTTCCGGCCCGGGCAGCTGCGCGACACTGGCGCCCATCGCCTGCATGACGTTGGAGGCGAGACCGACGGTGCGGTACTTCATGCCCTTGAAGTCATCCGGGCCATGGAGTTCTTTCTTGAACCAGCCGAGCGGCTGCGTCGGCATGGCGAAGACATAGAAGCCCTGCACGTTGAGACCGAGAATCTTCTGGGTCAGCTCGTTATAGAGCTCCTGGCCGCCGCCATTGTAAAACCAGCCCATGAACTGGCTGGCGTTGGTTCCGTAGCAGGGGCCGGTGCCGAACAGCGAAGCGGCGCGATGCTTGCCGTACCAGTATGCCGGCACGCTGTGGGTGCCGTCGAGCACGCCCGACGAGGTCGCGTCCATGACCGAGAAGGCCTTCACCACCGCGCCAGCATTGAGATAGTCGATCTTGAGCCGCCCGCCGCCCATCTCGTTCACGATGCGGGCATAGTCCTGCCCGTATTCATTGAGAATGTCGGTGGCTCCCCAGCCGCCTTGCATCTTCAATGTTACAGTTTGTGCGCGAGAAACCTGCGGCATGGCGATCGTCGCCACGCCGGCAACCGCGGCGCCCCCGAGGAACTTGCGGCGAGTCGCAGTTGTCGAATGTTTATTCTTCGCCATGTTTCCTACCCTCCCTTGGATTTAATAACTTTTTTATTGTGTAAGTTTTCGATGTTATCTCTTGGACTAACACCGGTACCTCACACTTTAGTCTGTAACTATTTTAAGTGGTCGACAAGTCAGAATCTCACGTTTTGGTAGGGGTTTGGGCTCGGAAATACGTATTATTTATAGGACGAGGCCGCCGCGGCCAGCCGGAAACCCGCAGCGGAATCCCGATCCCGCAGCGATTAAAGCGTGATGCAACGAGGCTGTATTAGGCTGGCGAGCCCTGCGCTTCCCAATCCTCGGCGCTGGCGCCGGCGAGTGCGCGAACCCGCTCTTCGTCCTTGGCGAATTCCGCGGCGGCGCCCGAATAGACCACCTTGCCGTCGTCCAGCACATAGGCGCGGTCGGCGATCTCGACCGCGGCGCGCACGTTCTGCTCCACCAGCAGCACCGAAATGCCCTGTTCTCGCGCCGAAGTGACGACCTTGAACACTTCCTGGACGATCAAGGGCGCGAGGCCCTGGCTCGGCTCGTCGAGCAGCAAGCAGTTTCGGATTCAGCAGCAGCGCGCGCGCGATCGCCAGCATTTCCTGTTCGCCGCCGGACAGTTGCCGGCCCTTGTTCGTCTTGCGCTGGGCCAGACGCGGAAACAGCTCATAGACGCGCGCGATGGTCCACGGTCCGGGTCGCTCGAGCGGTACTTTCAGGTTTTCCTCGACCGTCAGATTGGCGAAGATGCGCCTGCCCTCGGGCACGTAGCCGACACCGAGCGCGGCGATGCGATAAGGCGGCCAGTCGGTTGTGGCATGGCCGAAAATGCGCACCGCGCCTTCGCGCGCATGGGTCAGGCCCATCAGGCTGCGCAGCGTGGTGGTCTTGCCGGCGCCGTTGCGGCCGAGCAGCGTGACGATCTCGCCCTCGCGCACCTCCAGGCCGACGCCGTGCAGGATGTGGCTCTTGCCGTAAAAGGTGTGCAGGCCTTCCGCCATCGAAGCGGTCGAAGCCGCTCATGCCGCCGCCTTCCCCAGATAGGCCGCCTGCACCGCTTCGTTGGCGGCAATCTCCTGCGGCGTGCCTTCGGCCAGCATCTTGCCTTCGGCCAGCACCATGATGCGGTCGGCGAGATGGAAGACGACGCGCATGTCGTGCTCGATCAGCACGATGGTCAGCTTCTGGTCGCGGTGCAGCTTCCGGATCAGCTGCGTGATGTCGTAGGTTTCCTGGTCGCCCATGCCGGCGGTCGGCTCGTCGAGCAGCAGCAGCCGCGGCTTCAGCGCCAGCGCCATCATGATCTCGGTGGCGCGCTGGTCGCCGTGCGCGAGCTCGCCGACCAGCCGGTCGGCCTTTTCGGCGAGCCCGCCCATCTCCAGCAGGTCGGCGACCCTGGCGCCTTGACCTCGCCGTCGGCGTCGGCGCGACAGCCAAGGGCGCAGGCCGAAGCCGCCGGCGACCTCGACCGCGATGCGCAGATTCTCGCGCACCGTCAGCTCGGGAAAGACCTCCGTGATCTGGAAGGTGCGGGCGATGCCGCTGCCACACGCGGCGGGCCGGCAGAGACCGAGGTGATGTCCTCGCCGTCGAAAACGATGCGGCCCGAGGTCGGCGTGAGAAAGCCGCTGATGAGATTGAAGAACGTCGTCTTTCCGGCGCCGTTGGGCCCGATCACGGCGCGCAGCTCGCCCGGCTCGACCGTCATCGACACATCGTCGACGGCGACCAGGCTGCCGAAATGCTTGGACGACGTTGTCGACCCGCAGCAGGCTCATGACATCGACCTTGCGGCGGATGATGCCGAGCACGCCGCGCGGGAAGAACAGCACCACCAGCACGAAGAACAGGCCGATGAACGACATCCAGTTCTCGGTCAGGCTCGACAGATAGTCCTGCAGCACGACGAAGATCGCCGCGCCGATCAGCGGCCCCCAGAACGAGCGCATGCCGCCCAGCACCGCCATGATCACGAAGTCGCCGGACTGGCTCCAGTGCAGCGCGCGCGGGTCGGCGAAATTGTTGAGCAGCGCGTAGAGCGCGCCGGCAAGGCTGACGAAACAGCAGGAGATCACCAACGACATCCAGATGTGCCGGTCGACCGGAATGCCGAGGAAGCGCGCGCGGCGCTCGTTTTCGCGGATCGCGATCAGGGTGCGGCCGAACGGCGAACGCAGCAGCCACGCCATGATGCCGCACCGCGATGGCGAAGCATCGACCAGCACGAGGTAGTAGAAGGCGCTCGGCGTTGTGCAGAATGTCGATACTGGCGAAGCCAAGATCGAGCGGCAGGCGCGTCCAGCCGGTCAGGCCGTCGTCGCCGCCGGTCACCGAATTCCAGCGGAACGCGATGAAATAGAACACCTGGCCGAACGCGATAGTGACCATGGCGAAATAGACGCCACGCAGTCGCACGATCAGCGCGCCGATGATCGCGCCGGCGAGCGTGCCGATCAGCAACGCCGACCACGATGACCGAGGCGGCGTGCTCGGCACCAGATAGCTTGATGGTCATGGCCGGCGCCATAGGCGCCGAGGCCGAAATAGGCGGCATGGCCGAACGACAGCACGCCGGTGAAGCCGAGCAGGAAATTGAGCGCCATGGCGGCCAGCCCGAGAACGACGACGCGGGTGCCGAGCGCGGTATAGCCGCCGACGAGCGGCATCCAATAGGGCATCGCCAGCAACAGCAGCCAGACCACGACGTCGGCATGCGTGCTTGTTGTAGTCGATTGAGCCCACTAGAACCGGCCCTCCTCGCCGAGCAGTCCGCGCGGGCGAACCAGCAGCACCGCCGCCATCATGCACGTAGATCACCGCCTCGGTGGCCGACGGGAAGAACACCGTCGTGACGCCGGAGGCGACGCCGATCAGCAGGCCGCCCAGCAGCGTGCCCGGCAGGCTGCCGAGGCCGCCGACGATGATGGCGACGAAGCTCGGCATGATCAGCGAAGCGCCGATGGTCGGCTGCAGACCCGAGCTGGCCGGCCGCCAGCACGCCGGCGAGCCCGGCGAGATAGATGCCGAGGCCGAAATTGAGGTTGCGCAGCATGCGGACATTGACGCCAAGCACCGAGACGGTTTCGAGGTCGAGCGTGCCGGCGCGGATGCGGATGCCGAGCCGGGTGCGGTTGAGGATCAGGAACAGCCCGCTCACAGCGATCGCGACCACGAGCACCATGAACAGGCGGTAGCCGGTCAGGAAGAAAAAATCGCCGCTCAGCGGCGTCATCAGCCAGCCTGGCACCTGGAACGGCAGGCTCTGCGCGACCCCAGATGAAGCGCGTGCCGTCCTCGAAGATGAAGGCCAGCCCGAAGGTCAGCAGCAGGCTGTAGAGCGGATCGCGTCCGTACAGCCGGACGGATCAGCACCCGCTCGACAACGAGGCCGATGATCGCCGTCAGCAACGGCGCAAGGACGAGCGCGCCCCAGAACCCGACATAGGGGATCAGCGTGTAGGCAAGATAGCCGCCGATCGCCAGAAACCCGCCGTGGGCGAAATTGATCACCCCGGTCAGATTGAGGATCAGCGACAGGCCAAGCGCCATCAGCGCGTAGAACGCGCCGACGATCAGCCCGTTGAAGACGTTGAACAGGATAAGCTGCGTCATATCCGAGATAAGCTTATGGGTAACCGATCATCGCGCTGCCACACCGTCGCCGACGCGCTTGCGGTCACAATTCATGGGCATCGATTAATTGTAAACCCCTCACCGCCGTTCGGAATTCCGGGCGCCGCGATCGTGCGGCGCCCGGTTTGTCCGATCGTCAGGCCGGCCACGTCATCTTGCAGCCGGTCTCCGCCACAGTGCCGGCAATGTCCGCGCCCTTGACGACGTTGGTGACGTGGAACAGATCGTCCGGGGCACTGCCCTTCGCCTGCGCATTGCCGACGTAGAGGTTGGGAATGAGCTGGTTCTGGCCGGCGCGGTAGAAGGCGCCGTCAGGCATGCAGCGCGATTTCGGGCGGCAGCTTGAAGCCCTGCAGCGCCTTCGCCATCTTGACCGCTTCCAGCGACTTGGCGTGATTGGCGGCCAGCGCGCAGGTCCAGGTCGAGACGAAGCCGAACCAAGTGCGCGCGGTCGGGACGCGGCCGGTTGTTCTTTTTGATGGCCGGCGACGAATTCCGCGACGTGTGGCACGCCCGGCTGGTTCCAGTACCATTCGAACACCCACGTGCCGATGCGCGCTTCCGGCGGCAGGCCCTCGAGCGGCTCGAGTTCTTGCTGGGCGCCGGCCAAATGGATTTGCTTGTCGAGGCCGAACTGAGCTGCCTGCTTGAGCGCGTTCACCATGTCGTCGCCTTGCGGCAGGAAGATGATGACGTCCGGCTTCGCCGCCTGCGCCTTGATCAGATAAGACGAGAAATCGGTGGTGCCGAGCGGCGTGAGATCGCCGCCGACCTTGCTGCCGCCAAGCTATGCTGACGCCTTTTCCATGCCCGCCTGCAGCGTGTGGCCGAAGGCGTAATCGGGCGTGATGTAATACCACTTCTTGCCGTAGTCCTTGATCAGTGTAGCCGCCACAGCATTGGCTTCCATCTGCGTCGTGTTGCAGACGCGGAAGACGTTCCAATGGCAGGTCGTGCCGGTGATGGCGTCGGTATGGCCGCCCGGAACGATATGCAGCACGCCCTTCTCGCTGGATGACCTGCGCCATGGCCAGGGCGAGCGCGGAGTTCACGTTGCCGATCAAGAAGTGGACCTTATCGCGTTCGATCAGCTTGCGCGGCTTTTTGCACTGCCGGTGCCGGCGTCGCCGCTGGTTGAGTCCTCGACCAGCAATTCGACTTTGCGGCCGAGGATGCCGCCTTTGGCGTTGATTTGTTCGACGCGCGAATTTGGCGCCGATCAGTTCGTTCTTGCCGACCGCCGCATAGATGCCGGTCAGCGGGTCTGTCCAGGCCGATCTTGACCTCATCGGCCGCGCGCGCGGTGATGACAAAAGGGGACGCGATTTGTGCGACGCCGACCAGCGCCGCCGTCTTGATTACCGTGCGGCGATTGATGCGATTGGAAAACGTGTCCGATGGCATTGGTATCCTCCCAGGATTTTTTCGAAGCCAATTTTTTGGAAGGCAACCACGCCATCGCGGCATCAAACGAATGCCGGCCGCGCGTTTGCCCCATCCGTGGCACACTAAGGTGCTGCAATGATTAGAAGCAAGGCTCCATCAATTTTTCGGTGCATTTTTTTGGCTATATGTGGGCGGGGCAGCGCCCTATAGCGCTAAAAGCGGCCAAACAACTTTCGTCTAGCTAACTCAATTTATGCATTGATTTAATTGGTGTTTTTCGTCTAATCGTCGCCAGACAGTCGTGCAGACCAAGTAAATTTAGGCACAATCACCGCATGGTCGCCATGAGTCGGTGCCAACAGCATTCACCGTGGTCCGCATCAGGCTGCAGCCCCCAAGAGGAGACCCCTCGTGAAAGGCATTATCTCGACGCTCGCCATCGTCTGGCGAATTGCCAGCCCTTATTTTGGCTCGGAGGATCGCTGGCCTGGTCGCCTGTTGCTGGCGGCGGTAATCGCCATCGAGCTGTCGATCGTCGGCATAACGGTGCTGATCAATGAGTGGAACGCCCGTTTCTACAATGCGTTGCAGGATCGAAACTGGAACGCCTTCGTCAACCAGCTTGGCTATTTCTGCGTGCTGGCGACTGTCTTCATTCTGCTCGCGGTCTATCAGCTCTATCTCAATCAATGGCTGCAGATCCGCTGGCGGCGCTGGTTGACCTCGCGCTACCTCGATCATTGGATGGAGGGCGCCAATCACTACCGCATGCAGCTCCTAGGCGACGCTGCCGACAACCCGGACCAGCGCATCTCCGAGGACATCGCGCAGTTCATCCAACTGACCTTGGGCATCGGCCTGCAACTGCTCAATTCGTGCGTCACGTTGTGCGTCGTTCATGGTCATCCTGTGGGCAGCTGTCAGCGGCGGCGCCGCTGCATGTGTTCGGGATGAGCTTCGATATTCCGGGTTATCTGTTATGGGCGGCGCTGATCTATGCCTGCATCGGCACCGCACTCACGCATTTGATCGGCCGCCCTCTCATCGCGCTCAACTTCCAGCAGCAACGCTACGAAGCCGACTTCCGCTTCAATCTGGTGCGGGTGCGCGAGAACTCCGAGCAGATCGCCCTGCTCGATGGCGAGCGTGCGGAGCGCGACCGCCTGTTGATACGGTTCGGCAATGTGGTGGCGAACTGGCTCGCGATCATGACGCGGCAGAAGAAGCTCACCTTCTTCACCGCCAGCTATGCGCAGGCTTCGGTCGTTTTTCCGTTCGTCATGGTGAGCCCCGCCTATTTCGCCAACGTCATTCAGCTCGGCGGCCTGATGCAGACCGCCAACGCCTTTGGGCAGGTGCAGGGCGCGCTTTCGGTGTTCGTGAACCTGTACCGCAATCTCGCGGAGTGGAGCGCGGTGATCGAGCGGCTGTCCGGCTTCGACCAGTCGGTGGCGGCCGCGCAGGCGGTCGCAGTGACGCCGCCGGTGATCGGCGTTGCGGCCGGCGAAGCGGCGGCCGTCTCGTTCAAGGACCTGGCGGTGCGGCTGCCGAACGGCGTGCCGCTGATCAATGCCAGCGACATCTCGATCGGTCTGGGCGAGCGGGTGTTGGTGAGCGGCCCGTCCGGCGCCGGCAAGTCCACGCTGTTCCGGGCGCTGGCCGGCATCTGGCCCTTCGGCGCCGGCACGATCACGGTCCCGAAAAATGCCCGGCTGATGATCCTGCCGCAGCGGCCTTATTTCCCGATCGCGCCTTTGGCCGCCGCGGTCGCCTACCCGGCGGAGCCCGGGACATACGACGACGCCCGCGTCGCCGAACTCATCGCCGCGGTCGGCTTGCCGGCCTTGGCCGCGCGGATCGAGGAGGAGGCGCATTGGAACCGCATGCTGTCGCTGGGAGAGCAGCAGCGGCTCGGCATCGCCCGCGCGCTGCTGCACGCGCCGGATTATCTGTTCCTGGACGAGGCCACCGCCTCGCTCGACGAGCCGTCGGAGGCCGCGCTCTATCATCTGCTTGAACAGCGGCTTGCCGCCGCGGCCATCGTATCGATCGGTCACCGCTCGACGCTCGCCGCGTTCCACCGCCGCCGGCTGGCCTTCAGCCGCGAAGGCGACCGCTTCTGGGTGCGCGAGGGCAGCCTGGCGCCGGCGCCGTAGCGGCTCGCCACGGCTCGCAAGCCGATTGAACAGGCGCATCGTCCGGTGCTGCGCGCCGGATCAGCCGCGCGCCGTGGCAAAATAAAAAGGGCGGCGGCTCATGGAGAGCCGCCGCCCGTAGAAGCCGAAGAGGCAGTCGATCAGATTATTTGAGAGCCGACAGCGAGGTATCGAACTTGAGCGTCGCGACGAAGCGAGAGTCGCAGGCATTCATGCCCGGATGACCGTTGACGGCGCAAATCGCATTGGTCGTAGCGTTCGCGTCGGTGTCCCACCAACGCAGATCGAGCGTGATGGCCTTGTAGTTGATGTCGAGGCCGACGTCCCAGTAAGTGTAATCGGCGACGACCGCGTTGAATTTCGGACCAGAGCCGAACCACTGGCGGCCGACTTCAGGATTGATCGACAGCGTCACGTCAGCAACCGGGTGCCACGGCAAGGTGATGACGGCGTTGCCGGAGTAGTAGCCGGCGTCGGCGTTGCCAACCCATGGCGGAGCCAGCGTGACCTTGTTGTTCCAGTTGTTGCCGCCGTCGATGACCGCACCGATGGTCAGCCAATCGGCAACCTTGTACGACGGCTTGGCATAGAATTCGCCGAAGCTGCCGAAGCCGTTAACCGTGCCGTCCGGATATTCGTAATAGACGTAGCCGAGATCGAGGCCGAAGTTGCCAAACGACAGGCGAGCGCCGCCGCTGATATCGAATTCGGCATCGGCAAAGCCGGTGTAGAGGCTCGAACCCCAGACGCCAGCGTACAGCTTCAGCCAGTCGGTCGCCGTGTAATCCACCTCGAAGTAACCCTGCACCGCAGGCTTGTGGGCGGACTGCGAAACGCCGCGCAGCTCATAATCGGTGGTGAACGCCGTGCCGAACAGCACGTCCCACGGTGACGGCGCCGCAGCCGGCGCGGCCGGCTTGGCTTTCACCGGCATATCGGCAGCGAAAGCAGGCACTGCAGAAGTAAGTGCAAGCGCCGCAACTACCGACAAAACAACTTTTTTCATTGACCCTGCCCCTTTTCGGTTCGATCGACTTCTAGCCGATACAATTCGCCCATCGCTTCTGCGTGCGAGCGCCCGGTCAAACCCGCCGGCGCGCAAATCGATGTGCAACACGCGCAAATCTACATCTCTGACTGCCTCCATCGGCAAGCCAAAAACGGAAGCAATTGCTGCCTTTTTAGGCGATTCAGCCCTCTAATGACAGAATGCAAGGGACTGTTGCGGCAAAGTCACAATTTCAGGCCCTAAATTGACGTTTTGGCCCGCCAGGCGGGCCGGCACCCCTGGATTAGCCCAGCTTGCCGGCGGTGCTGTGAATAACTGCCCCTGCGGCCACCTAAGCCTCAGTAATACAAACGAAATCTGGCGCCTGCTGGGTGACCGGCAGACGCCAGAGAAAAATAAACGCCAATCGCTCAGGCCGCGGCCTTTTTGCGGTTGGCGTCGAGTCGCGCGTCGACCAGCGCCACTGTCGCGTCGAGAACCGGGTGGCTGAGGCCTTTTTGCCGGGCGATCAGCTGCACCAGTTTGTCGGCGCGCTCGATATTTTGCGCGCCGTTTTGCAGCGCACGCGCAGCCGAGGCCGGACGTGTGAGGCTTTGCGCTGCGGCGGCATATTTCTCGAACGGCACAAGGTCGTTCGGATCGGCGCCGATTTTCACGCAAACGTCGTTGACGAAATTGTACACCGAGCGAGCTTCTTCGATGTTCGAATGCACCGCCTCTTGCGCGGTACGCATGCCGTCGGCGGTGATGCAGCGATAATTGCCGGCGCACAACATCGCCCACTTGGCGAGCGGCACGAAGATCGAATCATAGACCCGCAGCTTCACCGGCAATTCGATCTTGCCCTCCGGCGCGTCGAAGCGCGCGGCTTCGACGTCCTTCTCGAGCCGGCGCACGATCGCCGTATCCTTGTCGCTGTCGAAACGCGCGCATTTGAAATTGGTCGGCAGCGTGACCAGAAGTTCATTCGCCTTGCCGTCGGGCGGACGGATCGCCTGCGGGTCTGGGCTGTTGAGCGTGATCTTCTTGGGATCGACCGAATCCCAAACGCGCGGATCGGTGTAGGCCGCTTCGAGCGCGCTTGTGATCCAATCCGGGGATGCGCTTGATATAGGGCAGCGGCGGCATGTTCATGATCGACATGCAGGGCACGCGCGATTTGCCGATCGCATCGAGCAATTCGCGCACGCCGGGCGACCGATATTGCGGCTCCTGCATGCAGAGGCCGATCAAATCGTAATCCTTCGGATTGACGCCGGTCGCGGGGCCGGCGGTCACCTTGCCCGGCAGCTTGCGCGATTCGAGCAGCACCGGTTCGCTGCGCCCGCGCACCGGCAGCTTCACCTTGAAGCCCTCGGCATTGATCAGATCGGCTTCCGCCGGCAGGCAGACGAGATGGATCGAATGGCCGCCGAACAGCAATTTTGAAGCGAGCAGCGATCCGTAAGACGCGCCGAGCAGAAGTATCTTGTAGCTCGTCGCCTTCGCCGGCCCTGCTTTCTTGGGCGCGGCTTTCTTGGACGCCGCCTTCTTGGCGGCGGGCTTCTGCGCCTTGGATTTGACGACCTTGCTCTTGCGGGCAGCCTTCTTGACCGGGCGTTTCGTTTTCGCCTTCGGCTTGCGCACGGCGGCGCGCTTGGTTTTCTTCACTTTGGATTTCCGCTTCGCTTTCTTTGCCATCACAATTTCTCCCGGTTCACTGGGCCACTTCAGCCATAAGCTCCGGAGCCAGCACTCCGATATCCTCTAAACCTTCCGGCATCGGGCCACCCGTCGCCCAATCGAGCAATTCGACCGTATGCACGACCGGAATGGCGGTGCCGGCCGCGATCTGCGTGATGCAGCCGATATTGCCGGCGGCGATCACGTCCGGTTTCAGCCGTTCGATATTGGAGACCTTGCGCTCGCGCAACCTCTCCGCCAGCGCCGGCTGAAGAATGTTGTAAGTCCCGGCTGAGCCGCAGCACAGATGTCCTTCCGGCACATCTTTGACCACGAAGCCGAACTTGCAAAGCAATTCTTTCGGCACTTGCGTCACTTTCTGCCCGTGCTGCAGCGAGCATGCCGCATGATAGGCGACGGTGAGCGGCCGCGGCGCCATGCCCGCCGGCAATGCGAGCGTCGCCAGATATTCGGTGACGTCTTTGGCGAGAGCTGCAATACGGGCCGCCTTCGCGGCATAGTCCGGGTTGCCCCTCAGCATGAAGCCGTAGTCCTTTACCGTGGTACCGCAGCCGGACACCGTGATCAGGATAGCGTCGAGCCCTGCCCCGTCGATTTCGCGCATCCAGGCATCGATATTGTTGCGCGCTTGCGCCAGCGCCTGTTCCTCGCGGCCCATGTGATGGGCGAGCGAGCCGCAGCAGGCTTCGCCGGCGGCGACTACCACCTCAATGCCGCAGCGGTTGAGCAGGCGGATGGCGGCTTCGTTGGTCGAGGGCGCCAGCACCGGATTGATGCAGCCTGACAGGAGCGCCACCCGGCCGCGGCGCTCGCCCTGCGCCGTGTAGATCTTGCCGAGGCGATCGACTGGCGGCGACGGCCGATGGCTTGGCGTGAGCCGCAACATCGCGGCCATCCGCTTCAATCCGAGCACGCGCAGCACCGGCGCGAACGGCTTGGCAATCAGCCCCGCCACCACGCCCAGCCGGAACAGCGCCGGATCGGACAGCACGCGCGCAAGCAAGCCGCGCATGGCGCGATCGGCGAGCGGGCGCTTATAAGTCTTCTCGATATGCTCGCGGGCGTGATCGACCAGGTGCATGTAATGCACGCCGGACGGACAGGTCGTCATGCAGGCGAGGCACGATAGGCAGCGGTCGATATGCTTGACTACGTCCGGCGTCGCCGGCCGGTCGTTCTCGAGCATCTCCTTGATCAGATAAATGCGCCCGCGTGGGCTATCGAGCTCATCGCCGAGCAGCACATAGGTCGGGCAGGTGGCGGTGCAGAAGCCGCAATGCACGCAGGTGCGCAGGATCTTTTCCGCTTCCGCGACTTGCGGATCGAGCAGCTGCGCGAGGGTGAAGGAGGTTTGCATGCGACGCGGAACCCGATCGGCGTGAGTGACCGGGATCGAAACGCGGTTTGCGCCTAAAGGTCAATGCTGGGGTCGCGACCTCACATGGAAAGCCGGGCGTGGCCGGATAGTGTGGCGCGGTCCATCCGGTGCAGGGCGTCGCAGATTTCGGCCGGCAGATGGCCGGGACCGCGGCAGTTTTGCGCTGCCATGGCGCCGGCGGCGCCGAACACGGCAAGCGCCGCGACCGCGGCCTCGCGCGGCGGGCGCACTGCGGTAAAGGCGGCCGTGACGGCGCTGAGCGAGCAGCCGAGCGCGGTCGACAGCGGCATCAGCGCATGCCCGGAATGGACCCCGACGCAGCTTTTGCCGTCGCTCACATAGTCGGTGGCGCCGGTGACGGCGACCACACAGCCGGTCCGCTGCGCCAGTTGCGCCGCCGCAACGGTAGCATCCTCGGCGCGGGCGCTCGAATCGACGCCCTTGCCGCCCGCCCCAACCTGCCCGGCCAGGCTCAGAATCTCGCTGGCATTGCCGCGAATGACGCTCGGCCCGAGCGCCGCCAGCTCGGCCGACACCTGCGTGCGATACGGAGTGGCGCCGCAGCCGACCGGGTCGAGCACCCATGGCTTGCCAAGCGCGCGGGCGCGCGCCACGGCCGCGCGCATCGCCGCCACCCAGGGCGGCGACAAAGTGCCGATATTCACTGCCAGGCAATCGGAGATGGCGGTGAAGTCCTCCACCTCCTCCACGGCATGCACCATGGCCGGCGAGGCGCCGAGCGCCAGCAGCACGTTGGCGGAGATGGTCATCGCCACGTAATTGGTGATGTTGTGGACGAGCGGACGGCGCGCGCGCAGGTCTTCGAGCGCGGCGTAAACGGCATCGATGGAGACGGGATCGGTCATTGCAGCGGCCTCACGAAATGGCCGTGCGACGGATAGACAGCGACACTTTGCGAGATCGCCACCTCAATTCCCTCCGCCGGCACGACCCGGATCAGGTTCGACGGGTTGGCGGCACGCCGCCTCTCAGCCTCTAAACGAGGCACCCCGGTTGAGATGGCGGGAGGTTAGGCCGGGCCCGGCGCGCGCGCAACCGCGCCGTCAAATGCCGGCATACATGCGGCCGGGATTGAGCATGCCCTTGGGGTCGAAGCTTTCCTTCACGCGCTTGCTCAAGGCGCGCAAGTTCGCCTCTTGCGGCTCGAACACATCGACCGAAGCACGTACCGCGGCCGGCGCGCGCACCAGCGTGGCATGGCCGCCGACGCGCTTCACCGCGGCGCGGATCGAGCCGGCATCAGGCTCGTCGGCGAACGGCATCGCCACCCAGAGCAGGCCGCCGGCCCAATCGTAGAACATCTGCGCCGCTGGCGTGATGGCCGCGGCGATTTCATGGCCTCTGCTCGGCGCGGTGGAGATGCGCCACAGCGGCCGCGCCCGCGCCGCCTCGGCGGCGAAGGGCTTCACCTGCCGCACGCTGCGCCAGAGCGCGCGCGATTCTTTTTCCTCAAGCAGCGCGACCGGCCCGAACGGCTTCATCAACGCGGCCAGAGCCTCCTTGCGGTGCTTGACCGAGGGCGCGAAGCCTTCCAGCCGCAGTGCGGTCGCGGCCTCCGGCTTGGGCAGGCCGTCGAAATAGGACGCCACATGATCGGGCAGGTGCGCCGCGCCGGAGACGTCGCCAACCGAGCCCATGGCGGCGGCCATGGCGGCACAGCCGCGCGCGTCGTCCAGACCTTCCACCAGCACCGTCGCCTCGGTCTCCGCCTTGGGCAGCACCTTGACGGTGACATCGGTCATCGCCGCCAGCGTGCCCCAGGAGCCGGCGATGAGCTTGCACATGTCGTAGCCGGTGACGTTTTTCACCACCCGGCCACCCGACTTGATGGTCTCGGCGCGGCCGGTGACCGCGGTCACGCCGAGGAAGTGATCGCGCGCGGCGCCGGCCTTGATGCGGCGTGGACCGGACAAATTTACCGCGAGCGCGCCGCCGAGCGTGCCCTGCCCGGCGCCGCCGCCGAGCAGCGGGCCGTAGTCCATCGGCTCGAAGGCGAGCGCCTGATTGTTCTTGTCGAGCAGCGCCTCGATCTCGGCAAGCGGCGTCCCCGCACGGGCCGAAAGCACGAGTTCTTCCGGTTCATACAGCGTGACGCCGGTGAGGCCCGAGAGATCGAGCGTGAGATCGGTCTGGCTCGGGCGGCCGATGGCGCGTTTGGAGCCCGCGCCGACAATTTCCAGCGCCTTGTCGTCGCCGAGCGCCCAGCGCACGGCGTCCTCGACCTCCTTGGCGTCACGGGGTTTGATTACGTCAGTCATGGTCTGGCAAGAGGCGTGGAGCGCCGTCTCTTTGCGTGAAGTCCCAGCCATCCCAATCCATCTGGCAATACCTCAAACATCAGTGGCAACTATCGCAGCATTCCTCACCGGCCCAAGCCTCTCGTCCTTCCTTGACGAGAAACCAGACGATCCCGAGCGAAGTGACGGAATCAACCCACCAAGCCCCGATCAGATATTGGGCCGTCAAACCGATGACGACCACGACCGACAGCCAGCCGCAAGTGATCAACTCAACCGCATCGGCCCTCAGTGCCCGACTGCCAATCCGCTCCGCAATGGCAATCTTACGCTTGGCCAGAACATACATGGTTGGAATGGCGACCAAAGCGACCAACAGCCCCGGAATTGAAAACTCTTCGGCCCGCTGCGTCCATAAACTCCATCCCGCGCTCATCACCACATAGGCCGCGAGCGCAAACAGCAGCACGCCACCGATCTTGCTGGCGCGCTGTTCAGCCTCTTCCGAAAACGCTTGTCCATGCCGCAGTTCAACGGTCAGCCGCCAAACCAGAATGCCGGCCGAAATCAATTCGATCACGCTATCAAAGCCGAATGCGATTAACGTGACGCTGTGGGCGATATAGCCGCTCCAAAGCGCCACGAGCGCCTCGATCACCATCCACGCGATCGTGAGCCATTCCAGCCAGAAAGCTTGTCTGACGAGATCGCCGCGGCTCTCAGAGCCGCTCATTGAGGGCGCTGACATTTAAAATCTCGGAATATCCGGGAACGGCAATTTGCCGCCGGAAATATGCATGCGGCCGAGCTCGGCGCAGTTGTGCAGCACGGGAAACATCTTGCCCGGATTGAGCAGGCCTTTGGGGTCGAAGGCACATTTGACGCGCTCTTGGGCGGCGAGATCGATCTCGGAGAACATCACCGGCATCAAGTCGCGCTTTTCGACGCCGACGCCGTGCTCGCCGGTCAACACGCCGCCGACCTCGACGCAGAGCTTGAGGATTTCGGCGCCGAACTGTTCGGCGCGATCGAGTTCATCGGGTTTGTTGGAGTCGTAGAGGATCATCGGGTGCAGATTGCCGTCGCCGGCATGGAACACATTGGCGCAGCGTAACCCATATTTTTCCGACATCTCCCTGGTGCGCGCGAGCACCAAAGGCAGCTTCGCACGCGGGATGGTGCCGTCCATGCAATAATAGTCGGGCGAGATGCGGCCGATCGCCGGGAACGCCGCTTTGCGCCCGGCCCAGAACAGCAGCCGCTGTTGTTCCGAGGTGGAAGCCTGGCACGACACCGCGTGGCACTTGCTGGCAATGATCTCGATGCGCTCGATCAGATCGTCGGCCTCGGCCGGCGGCCCGTCGACCTCGACGATCAGCAGCGCTTCGACGTCGAGCGGATAGCCGGCATGGACGAATTCCTCGACGGCGTGGATCGCCGGTCTGTCCATCATCTCCATGCCGCCCGGAATGATGCCGGCGCCGATGATCGCCGAGACGCAGGCGCCGGCGTCCTCCGACGACGGAAAGCCGACCAGCACCGCGCGTGCGGTCTCCGGCTTCTTTAAGATTCGCACGGTAACTTCAGTGACCACGCCGAGCAGGCCTTCCGATCCGGTGATCACCCCGAGCAGGTCATAGCCCTCGGCATCGAGATGCTTGCCGCCTAGGCGCAGCACCTCGCCGGTGATCAGCACGATCTCGCAGCCGAGCACGTTGTTGGTGGTCATGCCGTATTTCAGGCAATGCACGCCGCCTGAGTTCTCCGCCACGTTGCCGCCGATGGTGCAGGCGATCTGCGAGGACGGATCGGGCGCGTAATAGAAGCCGGCATCGGCGACCGCATTGCTCACCGCCAGATTGGTGACGCCCGGTTCCACCACCGCGACCCGGTTGTCGAAATCGATATCGCGGATGCGGTTGAACTTGGCCATGCCGAGCAGCACGCCGTCGGCGAGCGGCAGCGCCCCGCCGGAGAGTGAGGTGCCAGCCCCGCGCGGCACCACTTTGATGCCTTCGTCATGGCAATAGCGCAGCACCTGCGCGACCTGCTCGGTGGTCTCCGGCAGCACCACGACCATGGGCGGCTGATGGTAGGCGGTCAGCCCATCGGTTTCGTAGGGTTTCATTTCGCGCTCGGTTGCGATCACGCCCTCGCCCGGCACCATGGTGCGCAGCGCGGCCACGATGCGATCGCGCCGCGCCAGCACCGCACCGTCCACCTCGGGCATCCGCACCGACATTATGACAACTCCCGGCCATTTTAGTCGGCCAGACGATATCAGCGATTTGACGGTTGACACATAGGGCTGGCAAAACCCTCTGCAACTGGGGCATGCCGGTCGGCATGCGCCTCCAAGGGCGGCGACGCTAAGTTACAAAGGGAGAGACCGATGAAAACAACACTCGCGATGGCTGTTTTGGCCGTGGCCGCGCTGGCGCAGACGGCGCAAGCGCAGGATGTGGCTGCCGGCGAGCAGTCGTTCAAGAAGTGCTTCCCCTGCCATTCCATCGGCGAAGGGGCCAAGAACAAGGTCGGCCCCGAACTCAACGGCATCGACGGCCGCCATTCCGGCAGCGCGCCCGGTTACAACTATTCCGACGCCAACAAGAATTCCGGCATCGTCTGGAACGAGGCGACCTTCAAGGAATACATCAAGGATCCGCGCGCCAAGATCCCGGGCACCAAGATGATCTTCCCCGGCATCAAGAACGAAAAGGAAGTCGACAACCTATGGGCCTATCTCAAGCAATTCGGCCCGGACGGGAAGAAGAAGTAACCGCAAAGAAGCGATTTGGCGGCTCGTCAGGGCACGTTGACGCACCAGGCATTTGACCCTGGTCAAAGCCGCGGGCAGCCGCAGCCGCCATAGTTTCTTCTTGAGGCATTTTGCTTACGCATGGTCTTATCCGAATACCGGCTCCCACAATCCGGTAGCATGCGCCGGCTCGGTCAGGAGAAGCCATCATGATCAAGGATATCATCGTCAATCTCGGTCTAGGCGAACGCGACCCCGCCGGCGATTTCGCCATTTCGGTGGCTGACGCCTTCGGGGCGCACGTGCTGGGCATGGCCTTCGTCTATGATCCGGTCATTCCCGGCTCGGTCATGGGCGGCATCCCGCCGCAATTCATCGAATCGCAGCGCGCCGAATCCGAGAAATTGGTGCGCATGGCGACCGCGCGCTTCGAGCAGGCAGCCAAGCGCGCCGGCGTCTCCTATGAAACGCGCAGCGTCAATGCCAGCATCGCCGGCGCCGCCGAACGGCTCGGCCGGCTGGCGCGGCGTTTCGATCTCGTCGTCGTCGGCCAGCCCGACCGCGACAAATCGGCGCCAGTCGAAGTGGTCGATGAAGGCGTGCTGTTCGAATCCGGACGCCCCGTCATCTTCGTGCCGTATATCCAGAAGGCCGGCCTGAAACTCGACCGCGTGATGGTATGCTGGGACGGCAGCCGCGCCGCCGCCCGCGCCGTCGCGGATAGCTTGCCTTTCCTTGAAAAGGCCAAGCAGGTGGAGATCGTCATGGTCGCCAACAAGGCCGGCAAGAACGACGAGGTTCCGGGAGCCGATCTCGGCCAGCATCTCGCTCGCCACGGCTTGAAGGTGGACGTCAAGCGAATCACCTCGCCGGATATCGATGTGCCCTCGACCATCCTGTCTTATGCCGCGGATTCCTCCGCCGACATGATCGTGATGGGCGGCTACGGCCATTCGCGCCTGCGCGAATTCATCCTCGGCGGTGTCACCCGCGGCATCCTCGAAACGATGACGGTGCCGGCACTGATGTCGCACTGATCATTCCGCCAACTTCGGGCGAAGGCACGGAGCGGCGCTTGCCGTCGCCTAAGCGGAGGCGCCGCGCGGCCTGCGATCCATAGCTGCGACCTATGGCTGCTGGCCTATGGCGGCGCTTCGGTGTAATGGTCCCGGCCTTCGCCGGTTCAACGGCGAATAGGCAGAGGACAAGACTGCGCCTTGAACGTACATCGCCACCTCAAATTGCGCGACGGAACCGCGGTCGAATTTCGGCCGCTCAAGGCGGAGGACGCCGCCCTCTATCCGGATTGCCTGAGCGAGATAACGCCCGACGATTTGCGGCTGCGCTACTTCGCCGCCATGCGCGAGGTGAGCCCCGAGCTGATCGACAAGCTCGTCCATTACGACCCCGAGCATGCGATGGCGGCCATCGTTATCGAGGAGGCCACAGGCAAAATGCTCGGCGTGGTGCGCCTGCACAACGATCCCGGCGATCAGAGCGGGGAGTTCGCGATTATCGTGCGCACGCGGCTCAAAGGCCACGGTCTTGGCTGGCTGATGATGAAGCACATGATCGCTTACGCCAAAGACAAGGGGCTAAAGACCGTGCGCGGTCAGGTGCTGGCGGAAAACAGCACCATGCTGCAGATGTGCGCCGAGCTCGGCTTCCACGCCGCCGACGACCCAGAGGAGCGCGGGGTCAAGCTGGTGACCTTGCCGCTCGATGAAGTGGCGAAGGAAAATTTACTCTAAATTTCTACGGCAGCACGCATTGCGCCACCAGGCCGCGGGCGCGGGCATCGACCACACCGAGCGCGCGCAGCGCCAACAGAGTCGCACTCTGCACCGCAGCGCGCGCGGCGCCGGCATCGGCCGGCGACGGCGCCAGCGGTCCGAGCAGACCTTCCATCAGTGCGCCGACGATGGCCGGCGCGGCGACGCCGGCGTCCTGCTCGGGCAGATGGCGGCCGGCAATCGCGGTCTTGATGCGGGTCTCCAATTCGGCGGCGAGCGACTGGCGGAAATCGAGCCGCAGCGCATCCACCTGAGCATCGACCGGCTCGCCGATCACCGCCCAGGCCAGGCGCCGCTCGGCGAGCGCGCGAGCCGCGAAAGTGGCAATGGCTGCCGCCAGCGCCGATAGCGGCCCAGGCGCCGCGTTTCCAGCGGCCGTCATGGCCGACAGCTCGCGGCCGGCAACGGCGGCCACCAATTCCGCAATGAGATCGGTCTTGGACGGGAAGTAGCGATAGACGGTGCCGGCGGCGATGCCGGCGCGCGTGGCGACGGCGGCGATCTGTACCGCCGCCATGCCGCCTTCGGCGGCGATGGAAGTCGCCGCGGCCAGGATCGCCTCCTCGCGCTCGGCCAGACGGCGAACCACGTTCTCGGTGCGGCGATAGGGCATGGCAACGAGTGAACGATGATTCAGGGGCGCGAGGCAAGCGCCGGGCGCTATCCTCCCCGCTCGCGCGGGGAGGATGGAGCCTCAACTGCGATGCGTGCCGCTCTTGCCGCCGCCACCGGCCAGCGCCTTTTCGCGGATGGCGGTAATCGACGCGAACGTCGAGATCGCTTCCGGATCGATCTTGAGGTGGATGATCGATGGCTTGCCGGACGCCTTGGCGGCGGCGAAGGCCGCCGGAAATTCAGCGGTCTTCTCGACCACGATGCCGTGGCCGCCGAACGCCAGGGCATAGGCGACGAAATCCGGATTATGCAACTGCGTGGCCACGACGCGGCCGGGATATTCGCGCTCCTGGTGCATGCGGATGGTGCCGTAGAGCCCGTTGTCGACGAGCACGACGATGACCGGCAATTTGTACTGAACGGCGGTCGCGAAATCCTGTCCCGTCATCAGGAAGTCGCCGTCGCCGGCAACGCAAACCACGTTGCGCTCCGGATTCAACAGCTTCATCGCCACGGCGGCCGGAAAACCATAGCCCATGGAGCCCGACGTCGGCGCGACGTGGGTGGCGTATTTGCGGAAGCGGTAGAAGCGGTGGATCCAGCCGGCGAAATTGCCGGCGCCGTTTGTGATGATGTCGTCGGGCGCAAGATTGTCGCGCAGCCACACGATTATTTCGCCGAGATTGACGCCGCCCGGCTGCGGCGTCGCTTTCTCCGACCAGGCGAGATAGTCGGCATGGGCGGTGGCCGCCTCGCCCTTCCACACGATCTCATTCGGCGGCTGCAATCCTTCCAGCGCCGAACAGAATGCGGTCGGCGCCGCGTTGATAGCGAGCGTCGGGTGATAGACGCGGCCGAGTTCCTCAGACCCCGGATGCACATGCACCAGCTTCATCTGCGGCTCGGGAATATCGAGCAGCGTGTAGCCCTGCGTCGCCATTTCGCTCAGACGGCCGCCGATCAGCAGCACCAGGTCGGCGCCCTTCACACGCGCGAGCAATTTCGGATTGGGCCCTATTCCTAAGTCGCCGGCGTAACAGGGATGCAGCCCATCGAATAAATACTGACGGCGAAAGGTGGTCGCCACGGGCAACTCGAAGCGCTCGGCAAAGCGCGCCAGCGCCGCGACGGCCTGCTCCGACCAGCGGCTGCCGCCCGCCAGCACGACCGGACGTTTTGCAGCCCACAATAGTTTTTGCAGCCGGCTCATGTCGGTCAGACCGGGCCAGATTTCCACCGGCTCGAACGGCGCCGCATCCGGCACCATGGCGCGCTCGGTCAGCATGTCCTCAGGCACCGCGATCACCACCGGCCCGGGCCGGCCATTGCAGGCGGTATGAAAGGCGCGCGAGATCAGTTCCGGAATGCGGGCGGGATCGTCGATCTCAGTCGCCCATTTGGCGATGGAAGGGCCGAACACCGCGCGGTAGTCCAGTTCCTGGAACGCCTCACGCTCGCGCATGTGGCGGCCGACCTGGCCGACGAACACGATCATCGGCGAGGAGTTCCTGGCGCGCGATATGGATGCCGGCCGAGGCGTTGGTGGCGCCCGGCCCGCGCGTGACGAAGCAGATGCCGGGGCGGCCAGTCGTCTTGCCGACCGCCTCGGCCATCACGGCGGCGCCGCTTTCGTGCCGGCAGACGGTGAGCGCTATTTTCGAATCGTGAAACGCGTCGAGCGCGGCCAGATAGCTCTCGCCCGGCACGCAGAACACATTGCGCACCCCGTGGATCGCCAATTGATCGACCAGGATTTCGCCACCGGTCCGCGTACCGTCGTTCGATCGCATCGTTCCGCTCCGAATTTGCCTAAGTTATTTCACGATCTTCGGCATCGGGATCGGCGGCGAGAACGCGGTCGGCACCATCAGGCAGTTCTTCTGCTCGATGATGTTCCCGGCCTTGGCGTTTTCGGCGAGGAAAGCCTTCCAATCCGGGTCCTGGGCCATCTTGGCGCGTTTCTGTTCGCGGTCGGCGGCGCTCTCGTAGACCCAGATATGGGTGTAGGTGTTCAACTCGCCGACTTCCGCCACCGCATAACAAAGCGGCTCGCCCATATAGCGAAGTTGCACCGGGTAGCCGAATTTCTTGTAGAGCTCGAGCTGCGCCGGGACACGGCCCGGCAGGCACTTATAGGTTCGGACATCGAGTAGCACGGAGCGCCTCCCTAGGAACGGCCGCTTATGTCGCGGCAAGGGGCGCACTCAATCGGGCTCTCGCGCGCCGGTCAATAGACTTACCGCGCCGGGACCCGCATGTCTGCCTTGCCGGCGACCTTCATTTCCGAGCGCTGTTCGGCCGGCTTTTTATGATGCGAAAGATTGCTCACGGTATTGACCAGCGCGAGATGCGAAAAGGCTTGCGGAAAATTCCCGACCAGGCGGCCCGTGCGCGGCTCATACTGCTCGCTCAGCAGACCGAGGTCGTTGCGCAGCGACAACAGGCGTTCGAACAGCTTCACGGCGTCGGCGCGGCGGCCGATCATCAGAAAGGCGTCGACCAGCCAGAAGCTGCAGGCCAGGAACATTCCCTCGCCCGGCAGCAAGCCGTCGTCGGACTTCTCGGTATCATAGCGGCGCACCAGGCCGTCGCACATGAGGCCGCGCTCCACCGCCTCGATGGTGCCGATGATGCGCGGATCCTGGGGCGGCAGAAAGCCGATCGCCGGCAGAAGCAGCAGGCTGGCGTCGAACTCCTTGGAGCCGTAGCTGCGTACGAAGCTGCACAGTTCGTCGTCGAAACCGCGCGTGCAGACGTCGTTATGAATGCGCGCCCGAATCTCGCGCCAGTGATCGAGCGGTCCCGGCAGGTCGTATTTCTCGGCGCTCTTGATGGCGCGGTCGAAGGCGACCCAGGCCATCGCCTTGGAATAGGTGAAGTGCTCGCGCCCGCCGCGCACCTCCCAGATACCTTCGTCGCGCTCGGACCAGATCTTCTCCAGATGCGCGAGGAATTCCCGTTGCAGGTCCCAGCCCGATTCCTCAGTGCCGAGGCCGCCCTCCCGCGCCTGGTGCAGCGCGTCCATGACCTCGCCGAAAATATCGAGCTGCAATTGGTTATGCGCGGCATTGCCGATGCGCACCGGCTGCGATGCCTCATAGCCCGGCAGCCAGGGAACCTCCCACTCGGTCAGCCGCCGCTCGCCGCGGATACCGTACATGATCTGGATTTGCTGCGGGCTGCCGGCGGCCGCGCGCAACAACCAATCGCGCCACATGCGCGCCTCGTCGTAATAGCCGGCATTCATCAGCGCCAGCAGCGTCAAGGTCGCGTCACGCAGCCAGCAAAAACGGTAATCCCAGTTGCGCGCGCCGCCAATGCACTCGGGCAGCGACGTGGTCGGCGCCGCCACCATGCCGCCGGTCGGCGCATATGTGAGCGCCTTCAGCGTGATCAGCGAGCGCACCACTGCGTCATCCCAGGGGGACTTGATGTTGTTCTTGGCAACCCAGGTGGTCCACATGTCTTCGGTCGCCCGCAAACGCTCCTGCGGGTCGACCCGCTCAGGCAGCGGCCGATGCGACAGCTCGTAGGACAAGACGAAAGATTCAGTTTCGCCGGCGCCAATTGTAAAATCGGCGACGGTCTTGAAGTCTTCTCCGTGTGTGGGAACCGACGCGTGTAGCACCACCATGTCGGGACCGGCAATCGCGCGCGACGAATTGTCGTCGATCCGGGTCACCCACGGCACGGTTGCGCCATAGCCAAAGCGCAGGATGAGTTCGGCGCGAAACGCCACGCGCCCGCTTTCACCCACGACCATGCGCACCAAACGCGAATACGTCTCGCGCGGCGGCATGAAGTCGATCAGCGTTGCCGTCCCTTCGGCGGTCTCGAAGCGGGTTTCCAGAATCAGCGTGTTGGGCCGATAACGCCGTGTGACGCGCGCATTGCCGTCCCGCGGTGCGATCTTCGCGCGGCCATGCTCGGGCTTTCCCAGCAGCGCCGCAAAGCAGGCATCGGAATCGAAGCGCGGCCAGCACAGCCAGTCGATCGAGCCGTCGCGGCCGACCAGCGCCGCGGTGCCGAGATCGCCGATCAGCGCGTAGTCTTCGATGCGGGAGGCCATGTTCGGGATCCTAAGAGGTCAAATCGACGACGACCTTGATGTCGTCCGGCCGCAGCTCGAACGCCTCCCGCCAGTTGTCGAGCGGCACGCGGCGCGTGATCAGGCGATCGAGCCACTTTTTATCGGCCTTGGCGAGCGCCTCGGCGGCGGCGCGATAGTGGCGGCGATTGGCGTTGACCGAGCCGAATACCACGTGATTCTCCAGCACCATTTCACGATTGAGGTCGCCAATATCCAATTTGATCTTGCGGCCACCCGAGGAAACACCGGCGAGGCAGACGATGCCATCCGCCGCGGTCCGGTCGATGACGTCGAGCACCACTGAGCCGGCGCCGGTGCACTCGATTACGATGTCGGGGCTGAGCTTGCCGAGTTCGCCCGCGTGGTAGACGGCCCCTAACGCGCGCGCGAGTTCGGGCTTGGCGCCATCGCGAACACGGTCAAGCACGTGCATCTCAAAGCCTTGTTGCGCGCCGATCATCGCCGCCAGCAATCCAACCGGGCCAGCGCCGGTGACCAACGCCACCTGCGGTTTCCAAGCTGCGCCTCGGGCGCCGATGCGCATGACCTGCTCCCACGCCTTGGCGACGACGCTCGCCGGCTCCAGCAGCACGCCATGGTCCTTGAGCGACGGATCCACTTTAATGACGAAATCCGCCTCGACGCTGAAATGCTCGCTGCCATAGCCATTGCGCTGCTTGATGCCGCGCTCGGTGTATTGCCCGTTGCGGCACATGTCCCATTCACCGGCAGCACAGGCGGGACACGGCACCGGATCCGGCCGCCGCACAATGCCGACGACGAGGTCGCCGGGCAAAATGCCGCAGCCCTCCGGCGCTGCTTCGACGCGACCGAGCAATTCATGGCCGATGATGAGACGCTCTTGGCCGGGCGGCGCCCAGCCATAATGACCGGCGATAATTTCGCGGTCGGTGCCGCAAATGCCAAGCGCCAACGCGCGCACCAGTACCGAGCCGTCGCTTGGCGGCGGCGCCGGCACATCTTCAAGACGAATGGAATTGGGCTTTCCGGGCTGGACGGTGAGGGCACGCATGCAGGGACGTTCTCGCGGTCGTCACCCCACCGAGAACTCTACATAAGGCGCGTTGAGGCTGGTTCAACCCGCCCAGCGCGTAAATCGGCGCCGTTCAGGTCGCCGGCTCGACCGTGACCACCTGGTAGGTGTGCGTCTCGCCGTCCTCGTTGCGGATCGAGACATATTCGCCCGGGCGGAACGCATGGGCGCCGAAGCGGTAGCCGCTCTCGTCGTCGTCCGTGGCGGTCTGGTCGTAGTCGAACACCCAGCGCGCATGCTCGGGTCCGCCCGGCTTGTGCACCAGGAAGCCGACCTCGTCGTCCTCGCCTTCCCAGAACCGGCGCACGCCGCAATGCTCGCGGTTGGTTTGCCAGAGCTTCACGTCGATATGGCTCTTATCGTCGAGCGGCGCGACGAATTCGTAACCATGGCGCGCCGAACCTTGCGGAAATTCCTTGGAGCGCGCGAGATTGAGCCTGATACGTTTGAATGTGTGCGGCAGGGTGGTCACGGTAACCTCCATCCACAAGCGGGTCCGTTTATTTGTCCCAACATGGCCGCATCCGGCCATGCGGCGTATTGATATGGATCAGTCCGGCGTTATTGGTCCGATCGATAGTAGCGGCAACCCAAGGGCAGAAATGAACGCGGGCGAAACCTCGCAACAGGCGGCGATCGACTTTCTTGGCGCCCCCGCAACCCACGGCGGCGTGCCGGTCAAGCGTATCGATACCCATGCCGCGACGGTATTTTTGGCGGGTGACCGCGCCTTCAAGATCAAGCGCGCCGTGCGCTTCCCGTTCCTCGATTATTCCACGCTCGACCGGCGCCGTGCCGCCTGCGCCGCTGAGATCGAGGTCAATCGACCCTACGCGCCGGCAATCTACCGCCGCGCGGTGGCGATCACGCGCGAAAAAGACGGTGCGCTTGCCATCGGCGGCGTCGGCGAGCCGGTGGAATGGGCCGTGGAGATGCGACGCTTCGACGAGACGCAGACGCTCGATCATCTCGCCGACGCGCAGCGGATCGACGGCGCGCTCGCCGACGCGCTCGGACGGGCCATAGCACGCGCGCACGCGGCGGCGCCGGTCAACAAGACCGCCGGCTTCGCCGATGCGCTCGCCGAGGTCATCGCGCAGAACGATGCCGAGTTGAGCGCGGCGCCGAACCTTTTTCCGTCGCAAGCTGTGAGCGCGCTGACACAGGCAACGCGCGCCGCATTCGCGCGCGTGCGGGACCTGCTCGTCGCACGCGAGCGCGCCGGACGGGTCGCGCGCTGCCACGGCGATTTGCATCTTGGCAATATCGCTTTGCTCGACGGCGCGCCGGTGCTGTTCGACGCCATCGAATTCGACCCCAGGATCGCCACCGGCGACGTGCTCTACGATCTCGCCTTCCTGCTGATGGACCTGATCGAGCGCGGACTGACGCAAGCGGCCAATATTGTGCTCAATCGCTATCTAAGCGAGACGCGGCGGGTGGAGGACCTCGACGCGCTGGCCGCGCTGCCGTTGTTCCTGTCGGTGCGGGCGGCGATCCGCGCCAAGGTGACTGCGGCGCGGCGCACGCAAGGCGCCGAGCGCGCGGTCACCGAGCAAAGCGCGCGCGCCTATTTCGCGCTTGCCGGAAAGTTGCTGGCGCCGCCGCCGCCCATCCTCCTGGCGGTGGGCGGGCTGTCCGGCACCGGCAAGTCACTACTTGCCCGCGCGCTGGCGCCCGAAATTCTCCCCGCGCCGGGCGCCGTGGTGCTGCGCAGCGACGTCGAGCGCAAGGTTCTGTTCGCTGTCGCCGAAACCGATCGTTTGCCGGAGGCGGCCTATGCCCGCGACGTCACGGCACGCGTCTATGCCTTGCTCGCCGACAAGGCGCGGCGGGTGACCGCCGCCGGCCATTCGGCCATTATCGACGCCGTGTTCGCCGACGCCGGCGAGCGCACGGCGATAGCGCAAGCGGCGCCGGCGGCAGCGTTCCGCGGGCTGTTCCTGACCGCCGATCTTAGCGTCCGAATTTCCCGTGTCGGCGGGCGCAAAGGCGATGCCTCCGATGCCGATGCAGCCATCGCGCGCCGGCAGGAGCAATACGATCTCGGCGCGCTGCAATGGACGCGGGTCGACGCTTCGGGTTCGCCGGAACAAACGCTGCGCCGCACCAAGACGGCGCTCGGCCTTGCCTAAACCAAGCTATGCATGCGACGACCCGCTGCCCCGCCGCCCTCCCCCTTGGCGTTCGACGCAAAACCGATAGCTTCGTCCGCAGAAGCGCTCCTGACCGGGTCCATAATGAACACTGCGCCACGCTCGACGATTACCGCGCGCCAGTTGGCGGTCGGGCTCACCGGTTATTGCGCCTTCGTCAATCTCTATGCCCCGCAGTCGATCCTGCCGCTGCTCTCGCAAGAATTCGGCGCCACCGCCGCGCAGGTCTCCACCATCATTACCGTCAGCACCCTGGCGGTGGCCGCGACCGCGCCATTTACCGGCGCGATCGCCGACGTGCTCGGCCGCAAGCGGGTGATCGTCGCGGCGATGTTCGTGCTGGTGGTGCCGACCTTGATGGTCGGACTTGCGACAAGCCTGTCGGAGCTCATCTTCTGGCGCGCGGTGCAGGGGCTGGTGCTGCCGCCGATCTTCGCCGTCACCGTCGCCTATATCGGCGACGAATGGCCGCCGCGCGAAGCGACCACCGCGGCCGGCATCTACAGTTCCGGATCGAGCATCGGCGGGTTTAGCGGACGCTTTATCACCGGCTTGTTCGCCGACCTGGTCAGCTGGCGCGCCGGTTTCATCGCGCTCGCCGGCGTCGCCTTTGTCGGCGCGATCGCGACCATATTCTTGCTGCCGCATGAACGGAAATTCGTGCGCTCCGAAGGATTTCTCGCGTCCGGGCGGCAGATGCTCGCGCATTTCCGCAATGGCCAACTGCTTGCGACCTACGCGGTTGGCTTCGGCGTGCTGTTCAATTTCATCTGCACGTTCACCTTTGTCAGCTTTCATCTCGCCGCCCCGCCTTTCAATCTTTCCGCCACCTGGCTCGGCGCAATTTTCGCCGTCTATCTCGTCGGCTCCGTGCTCTCGCCGTTGGTGGGTTGGGCGGTCACCCGGTTCGGACGGCGGCGTTTCACGGTAAAGGTGCTCGCGTTGTGGATTGGCGGCATCGCGTTGACGCTGGTGCCGTCGCTGCCGCTTATCATCCTTGGGCTCGCCATCAGCGCCGGCTGCGGGCTGATCTGCCAGGCGATCTCCACCGGCTATGTGACGATCACGGCCAAGGCCGGCCGCTCCTCGGCGGTCGGACTCTATGTGACGAGCTTCTATGTCGGCGGCAGCTTCGGCGCGGCGCTCGGCGGCGTTGCCTGGACGCTGGCCGGCTGGGCGGCCTGCGTCGCGCTCGTGGTGGCGATGCTGCTGGTGATGGCGGCCATCGTGTACTTCGCCTGGTCACGCGGCGTGCCGGCCGAGCCGGCCACGGCGCCGATCGAGCCGCCCTGAAAACTCAGCCTGCGCTCGGATGCCAGAGCGGCCGGTAGCCGCGCACCAGCACGGCGAGGATCGACGGCGGCGTAAGCACATCGACCTGCGACCTGCGCGGGCGCCGCCGCGTCTCGGCATAGCCCGACGGCGTCCAGCCCAACAAACGGGCCCCGCGCACCGCGAAGGCGTCGCCGCCAAGCACAATCATCGCCCCGTCGGGCAGCGTATCGATCTCGCGCAGGTGGCTGCGCTTGGCCTTGCCGTCGAGACGCTCGGCGTGCAGCACCTCGTCCATCGCGGCGGCGCGGGCGCGCGATTTGCCACGCGCGAACAGCGCGGCAAAGCGTTCCGCGTCCTGGCGGCGGCATTCGAAGCAGGGCCGGTGACCGGCGGCTAGCGCCGTCACCTCGTCGAGGAAGAAGAGTTCCGTGTAGCTGTCACCCCACACTTTGCGGTGGCGATTGTTGAAGTCGAGGCGGCAGCAGATCCATTGCTTCGATGTCCAGCGACGCGCGCCCAGCTTGCGCTGTCCATCGTGCAAGCGCCCGCCGCGATTGCCCATGAGCAATCCGCGCGCCGAAGCGGCGAACAAGCCGCCAAACGGATCGACGCGGTTCTGCAGGGGCATCGTCGGGTCTCAAAAATAAAGGTGGCCGGGAAATAGAGGTCCCGACCACCATATCCGTTCCAGGAAGACCCGGTTACCCGGACGAATATTGGGTTGATAAAACCAAATGCACACGCCGGCGCATTGATCAAAATCAATGAAAATTGGCTTGTGAATAAACCTGAGGGCCCACTCACGAAAACGCCCGCCAGATGGGCGGGCGTTCACGGCAGATTGTGGAAAGCCTCAGCCCTGCGGCTGCGGCGCGACCTCGCCGGTCGGCGGCTCGGGCCGTGGGCGCGGCTTGCCGGCCGGTGGCACGGCGGAGCCGCGCGGTGTGGTCGGCTCGATCACGGATTCGCGCACAGGCCGCTTGCCGTTGATCAGATCCTTGATCTCGTCGCCGGTCAGCATTTCGAACTCGAGCAAGCCCTTGGCCAGAATTTCGAGATCGGCGCGCTTGTCGGTGAGAATCTGCGTGGCCTCGTCATAGCCGGCCTCGACCAGCTTGCGCACCTCGGCATCGATCGTCTGCGCGGTCGCTTCCGAGATGTTCTGCTGGCGCGACACCTGATAGCCGAGGAACACCTCGTCCTGGTTCTCGCCGTAGGCGACGGTGCCGAGCTTGTCCGACAGACCCCAGCGCGTGACCATCAGGCGGGCAAGCTTGGTCGCCTGCTCGATGTCGGATGCGGCGCCCGACGTCACCTTCTCACGGCCGAACACCATTTCCTCGGCGACGCGCCCGCCCATCATGATGGCGAGGCGCGAGGTCATCTGCTCGCGGCTCATCGACAGCTTGTCGCGCTCCGGCAGTTGCATGACCATGCCGAGGGCGCGGCCGCGCGGAATGATGGTGGCCTTGTGCACCGGATCGGTCGCCTTGACGTTGAGCGCGACGATGGCGTGGCCGCCTTCGTGATAGGCGGTGAGCATCTTCTCTTCGTCGGTCATGACCAGCGACTTGCGCTCGGCGCCCATCATCACCTTGTCTTTGGCGTCCTCGAACTCGGCCTGCGTGACCATGCGCTTGTTGCGGCGCGCCGCCATCAAGGCGGCTTCGTTGACCAGATTGGCGAGGTCGGCGCCGGAAAAGCCGGGCGTTCCGCGCGCGGTGGTCTTCAGGTTCACGTCCGGCGCCAGCGGAACCTTCCGCACATGCACCTTCAGAATGTTCTCACGGCCGACCACGTCCGGATTCGGCACCACGACCTGGCGGTCGAAGCGGCCGGGACGCAGCAGCGCCGGGTCGAGCACGTCGGGCCTATTGGTGGCGGCGATCAGAATTATGCCTTCGTTCGCCTCAAAGCCGTCCATCTCGACCAGCAACTGGTTGAGCGTCTGCTCGCGCTCGTCATTGCCGCCGCCGAGGCCGGCGCCGCGATGACGGCCGACGGCGTCGATTTCGTCGATGAAGATGATGCAGGGCGCGTTTTTCTTGGCCTGCTCGAACATGTCGCGCACGCGCGAAGCGCCGACGCCGACGAACATCTCGACGAAGTCGGAACCGGAAATGGTGAAGAACGGCACATTGGCTTCGCCGGCGACCGCGCGCGCGATCAGCGTCTTGCCGGTGCCGGGAGGACCGACCAGCAGCACGCCGCGCGGGATGCGTCCGCCCAGACGCTGGAATTTTCCCGGATCGCGCAGGAATTCGACGATCTCCTGCAGGTCCTGTTTGGCCTCATCGACGCCCGCGACATCTTCAAAGGTGATGCGGCCATGCGCCTCGGCCAAGAGCTTGGCGCGCGACTTGCCGAAGCCGAGCGCCTTGCCGCCCGCCCCTTGCATCTGCCGCGACAGGAAGATCCACACGCCGATCAGTGCGATGAAGGGCAGCCAAGATACCAGTAGCGAGACGAACCACGGCACGTTGTCCGACGGCGGCCGCGCGGTGATCGAGACACCCTTCGTATAAAGCTTCTGCACCAGGCCCGGATCGCTCGGCGCATATGTCTGGAAACTGGTGCCGTTGGCGAAGGTGCCGCGAATTTCCGGACCCTGGATCACCACATCGCGCACGCGGCCTTGGTCGACCTCGCTCAACAGCTGCGAGAACGAGACGTCCTGCGCGGTCGTGCGCTGGCCCGGGTTCTGGAACAGCGTAAACAGCGCGAGCAGCAGCAGGACGATAATCACCCAGAGGGCGAAATTGCGCAGATTGGCGTTCATCAGGCGTCCTTACCCGCCGCTTAGGGCGCTGCGGCCTTGACTTTATGGCGAAAATTCGTGGCGACTTCACGTCAATTCCGTTCACAATGTAGGCAGCAGGGGCCCGCATGGAAAGGGCTCGAATCTCACATATTCTAGCCCGATTTCCTCGGTTTGGCGTTACCACGTCGGCGCGTGGTTAAGCCTCTGCCGCGGCGCGGCGGAGCCCGTTCTACCGTGATTTGGCCGGGGCGAAGCGTCACAATCGCCCCCGCCAGGCTGCGCCGAAACCGCAAGCTGTCGCTATTTTGGGCAGCGGCGAGCGCATCCATCAGCGCCTCCAGCTTGGCCAATTCGACCGGCCCTTCGTCTCCTACCTTGGCGAGCGCGCGGCCGATAAGCCGCAGCGCAATCTCGCCCGGCAGCCCGGCATAGCCTGCCGCGTCGAGGGCAATGGTAGCCGGCGCGGAGGCCGGCAAGGCCAATGCGGCTGCAGCGCCATCGACCACGGTTTCGATCGCCGCGTCGGCCCGCTTGAGCCGCCGCGCCAAAAGTGACAACCGGTGGGCGTCGAGGCCCTCGCGCGCAAGCTCCGCCGTCAGGCCGCGCAGCCGCGCCCGCGTGAAGCGCGGATCGCGGTTGGACGGGTCGTCGGCGAACGGTATTTTTGCCACACGCAGGGTGGCGACGAGGCGCGCCTTCGGCACGTCGAGCAGCGGGCGGACGAGTTTGATCTGCCCCTTGTCGCCGCCCGGCAAAGCCGAAATCCGCGACATCGCGGCGAGCCCTGCCAAGCCGCTGCCGCGGCTCATACGGATCAGCACGGTTTCGGCCTGGTCGTCGCGCGTGTGCGCAGTGAGGATGTGTGCCGCATTTGCTTTGCGCGCCGCGCCGGCCAGCAGGCGATAGCGCGCCGCCCGCGCCGCCTGCTGCAAGCCGGTCTCCGGCTTGGCCCCGGTCCAGCGCAGGGTGCGGTGCGCGATTCCGAGCTTGTGCGCGAGCCGGGCGACCGCCGCCGCCTCGCGTTTGGCTTCCGCGCGTAAGCCGTGATCGACGGTAACGGCGATCAGTTTCGGCTTCACCTTCAGCGCGTCGCGCCAGCGCGCCGCCAGCACCATCAGCGCGGTAGAATCCGGTCCGCCGGAAACCGCCAGCAGCAGCGCCGGCAAATAGTCGAGATCGGAGAAAAGCGTTTTGAGTTCCGCTGCCGATACAGGCGCGGTCTCAGCAATGCGCACGCTTCTGTTCCTGGATGACGCCGCGTTTCACACTCGCCGAGGCGCGCGGGAATTTGCGACCGACTTCGGCGAGCGTCGCACAGGCCGCTTCCTTTTGATGCAGCGCGTTGAGCGACTGCCCGAGCCGCAGTAGCGAATCCGGCGCCTTGCCCGAGTGCTCGAATTTGGTCGAGACCGCCAGGAACGATTCCGCGGCGTCGCGATAGCGCTGACGCTGGAACAGGCTTTCGCCCAGCCAGTATTGCGCATCCGGCACCAGCCTTTCGTCCGGATATTTGCGCAGGAAATCGCGGAAAGCCTGCTCGGCCAGCGCGTAATCCTTGTGCAGAACATAGCCGTAGGCCATGTCGTATTCATCCTTCGGCGTCGCCGACGGCGGCAAGGTAGCTAGCTGACCGCCGGTGGCACTGGCGTCGCGCGCGGGCGGTGGCGGCAATTGCGACGGCGCCATCGGCGCTGCATTCGCCACCGGGGCGCTCGGCTGCTCTGGCGGATTGCCGGCAAGCGTCGACAGATCGAGTGGCGCACCGGGGACGCGGCCGCCGGGTGCGCCGACCGGCGGGGCGTTGTCCACGTTCTGCTGCGGGGCGGCCACCGCTTCGTTGCCGAGCACGCGCGGCGCACCGGGCGCATTCGGATTCTGCGCGGGGTTGAATACGTCGCCGCGGTTGCCGGACGCGGCGGGCGGCGGCGCGTTGACCGGCGCTTGCGGCGCCATCGCGCGCGGGGCTGCGCCCGGCGGCAGTCCGCCCTTGGAGCCGAGCTGCTGGAAGCGATATTCGGTGTCGTCCTGCATGCGTTTGAGCTGCATCTGCAATTGCTGGTTCTGGTACTGCAATTGCTCGATCGTACCGGTGAGCTGGCGCAACGCGCCCTCGATGCGGTCGATGCGAACCGACAAGTCGCCGGGGTCGGCCTGCGCCAGGCGCGGCTGCTCCACTCGCGGCTGGTCGGCTGGACGCTGCTGCGACGGCGGCTCGCCGCGGCTGAACAGATTATTGAGGAAGCCGGGCGAGGACCCCTGCGCCTTTGCCGTAGCGGCGCCGGCCAGCAGCAAGGAAACCGCGGCGAGTGCCGCGATGCGAATTCGGTGTCGTGGGCGTGTCATGATGCAAAGGTCCGGAAGCGGGCAATACAGTTAGCATACGGCGGGCTGCGTCGAAATTGTGACTGGGGCTTTACGGCCATTGATACCCTGTCTGCGGCCGCAAAAAACGCCAATGCCCGGCGCAAGGCCGGGCATGACAGTTTTAGACAAGCGTCGCCAGCGTCTTACGAACTGACGCCGAGGACCGTGACAGCACGCCGATTCTGCGACCAGCAGGAGATGTCGTCGCACAGCGCGACCGGCCGCTCCTTGCCGTACGAGATCGTGTGCATGCGGTTCGCCGCCACGCCGCGTGAGATCAGATAGTCGCGCACGGTCTGTGCCCGTCGGGCGCCAAGCGCGATGTTGTATTCGCGCGTGCCGCGTTCGTCGGCGTGACCTTCGACGGTGAACTGGCCGTACTGGCTGTAGTTGTTGAGCCACTGTGCCTGCTTGTCGAGCGTCGCGCGCGATTGCGGCGTGAGCTCGGACGAATCGGTTTCGAAGAAGACGCGGTCGCCGACGTTGACCACGAAATCCTGCTGGCTGCCGGGGGTCGCCTGGCCGGCCGCGTTGGCCTGCGCATCCTCGGCCGCATTCTTGGCGCAGGCTGAAATCGCCAGCGCCGCCGCCAGAACGGCCACGAGCCGCGCCGCGCGGAAAATATGCTTCACGTTGGTCATCCCGGTGCCTCCATTCTCACTCACGCAACTGACCGGAGCTAGCCTCATCGTCTACCAGCACGGTGGTTAAGCGAACCTTCCATCAACCTTGATGGAACATTGCGCGAGGCCCCTAAAATTGTATGAGCCAAGTAAACCTATTCTCATGGTTAAGAGCAGGTGAAAATGTGGCGCTTATTTGTTGCGCGCGATCCCGCTCAAAAACCGGTACCCCGCTATTATGCGGATTATGCGTCAGGACAACAGCGGTGACCAGGCCGGATCCGAGGCATAGCTCGGGGTGGGCACCTTCAGTTGGTTCCGGCCGGTGATGTCGATCGTGTAAAGCGACGGGCCGCCGCCGGGATCGCTGAAGTACATCAACACCCGTCCGTTCGGGGCGAAGGTCGGTCCTTCGTTGTGGAAGCCTTCGGTGAGGATGCGCTCGCCCGAGCCGTCCGGCTTGAGGATGCCGATTGAAAATTGCCCGCGCGCCTGGCCGGTGAAGGCGATGTAGTCGCCGCGCGGCGACCAGACCGGGGTCGAATGATGGCCCTCGCCGAAGCTGATGCGCTGCGCCGGGCCGCCGCTCGCCGCCATCACGTAAATCTGCTGCGTGCCGCCGCGATCGCTCTCGAAGCAGATGCGGGTGCTGTCGGGCGAGTAGCACGGCGCGGTGTCGATCGCCGGCGTGTCGGTGAGCCGGGTAGTCTGTTTCGAACGCAGATCCATCACGAACAGATTGGAGTTGGAGCCCTGCTGTAGGCTCATGATCACGCGCTGGCCGTCCGGCGAAAAGCGCGGGGCAAAGCTCATGCCGGGAAAGTTGCCGACGATCTCACGCTGGCCGGTTTCGATGTTGAGCAGATAGACGCGCGGCTGACCCTGCCCGTAGGACATGTAGGTGATCTCTTGCGTGGTCGGGTTGAACCGCGGCGTTAGCACCAGATCGTCGCCGCGCGTCAGGTAGCGCACGCCGGCGCCGTCCTGATCCATGATGGCGAGGCGCTTCACGCGCCGGTCCTTCGGGCCGGTCTCGTCCACGAACACGATGCGGCTGTCGAAATAGCCCTTCTCGCCGGTCAGCGTCTCGTAGACCGCGTCGGAGATGATGTGCGCGATGCGCCGCCAGTTGTCGGGCGTAGTGAAATACTGCTTGCCGTCGAGCTGCTGGCCAGCGAACACGTCCCACAAGCGGAATTCGGCCTTCAGCCTGCCGTCGCCCTGCTTGGTGATGCGGCCGGTGACCAGCGATTGTGCGTTGATGACGCGCCAGTCGGCGAAGCGCGGCACCGCGTCGGAATTGGTGATCTTTTCGGTGAACGCCTGCGGATTGATCGGCGCGAACAGCCCGCTGCGCTGGAGATTGGCGCTGATGATCGCGGTCACATTGCGCGCGGTCTCGGTCTCGGTCTGCGTGCCAGCCAGAAAATCGGGCAGCGCGATCGGCATCGGCTGCACATTGCCTTGGGTAATATCGAGCCGCATGATCGCGCCCGCCGGGCGGCTGGCAAGCGCCGCGAGCGCGCCGGCGCCAGCGCCGGCCAGTACGCGGCGGCGGTTCAATCGGAATTTATTGTCGAACATTGGCGGGCTCATCTCACGGGCAAATTGTTGAACATTTCTTTGGTGTCGAAGGTGAAGTCCATTTCCTTCCAAACGTCGTAATGCTCGGGACGCAGCATGGTGAAGGGCTGGCCGATGAGCACTGCACGCACGGCGCTGTCGCGTATCGCGTTGAAGCGCGATCCGTTCCCGCTGGTGAGAACCTGCGGCCCCATTTCCAGCGTGCCGTCGCGTTTGAACCGGATCCGGATCGTGACCTGGAATTGATCGGCGTCTTGCGCGCCGACCGGCGGATTCCATAGCGACATCAGACGCGCGCGCAAGGCGTCGATTTCCGATTGCGAAAGCTGCGCGGCGCTGCCGCGCGCGGTGCCGAGGGACGGCGTCGAATTGATTTCCGCCCCGGTCGCGGCATGGCGCTGCGGCTCGCGCTTGTCGAGCAGGGCGGCGATCTTGTCGGCATCGAATTTGGGCTGCTGGCGAACCGGCTTTTTCGGCGGCAGCGGCTGCGGCTCGGCCTTGGCCTGCTTCTGGTCGTCCTGTTTTTTGAGCTTCTCGGCGATCGGATCGGGCTTGGGGATCGGTTGCGGCTCCGGCGTCTTCTGCGCCGTCGCCTTGACCTCGGGTTTCTCGGTGATCTTGGGAGCCGGATCGTCCACCGGGATCGGATCGGCCTTTTTCTCCACCAGCGGCTTCGGCATTTCGAGCTTGGGCGCCTTTTTGGCGCCTTGGGTCATGGCGGAGAAGTCCTTCTCGCTCACCAGATCAACCGGCAGCGATTCCGCCGGCGTCACCTCGAAGGTCTTGCCGGAAAACGACACCAGCGCCCACAGCAGCACTGCCGCGTGCAGGCCGGTCGAGATCGCTGACGCCATCTTCATCTGCATTACTACTGCGCTTTCGAGCCCTGCTCGAATTCGGTCACCAAAGCTACCCGATGGAAGCCGGCCGACGACAGCCGCCCCATTACCTTCATCATGGTCCCGTAATCCACCTTCTTGTCGCCGCGCACATAGACGCGGGCCTCGGTGCCGCCGCGCGCCTCGGCCACCGCCTGCAGCTTCGGGATCAGATCGTCGATTTTAATTTCGGCATTTTGCAGGAACACCTCACCCTTTTCGTTGACCGACAAAGTGAGCGGTTCCTTGTCCTGATCGAGGCTCTTGGCCTGGCTTTGCGGCAGGTCGATCGGCACCCCGACCGTGAGCAGCGGCGCCGACACCATGAATATGATCAGCAGCACGAGCATCACGTCCACCATCGGCGTGACGTTGATCTCGCTCATCACCTTTTGACGGTGATGCTTCCTGCGTCCGATGACCGGCGTGCCGGCGTTCGCGGCCATGACTATTATCCCTTGCGCGTGATCTTGCCCGAAAACCGGTGTCCAATTTTCGGGATCATACGCTACCCACGTTCATCGATCTGGCGTGACAGAATGGCGGCGAACTCGTCGGCAAAGCCTTCCAGCCGCTGCGCCTGCTTGTTCACTTCGGAAGCGAACTTATTGTAGAAAATGGTCGCCGGTATGGCGGCGACAAGACCGATTGCGGTCGCAAATAGCGCTTCCGCGATGCCGGGCGCCACCACCGCCAGCGAGGTATTCTTCGACGCGGCGATCGACTGAAAGCTGGTCATGATGCCCCAGACCGTGCCGAACAGGCCGATAAAGGGGCCGGCCGAGCCGACGGTAGCGAGCACCAAGCAGGCGGCGTTCGAGCCGCTCGACCTCGCGCGCGATGGTCACCTCCATCACCTTCTCGATCCGCATCTGCAAGCCGGCGAAAGACTTCGGCGCACCTTCGAAGCTGCGCTTCCATTCCCGCATCGCCGCCACGAACAGCGCCGCCATCGAATGGGTCGGCTTGGCGGACAGCGAGCGGTAAAGCTCCTCGAGCGACTGGCCGGACCAGAACGCCGTCTCGAAATGGTCCATGCCGCGCTTGCTGCGCGTATAGAGCACGGTCTTGTCGATGGCGATCGCCCACACCCAGACCGAGCAGACCAACAGCCCGACCATGACGCCCTTGACGATCCAATGGGCGTGCCAGAACAGGGTGAAAAGCGAGAGGTCGGAGGAGGTGAGCGGGAGCACCGACTGTGCCACGTCGGTCGGATTCATAGGCACGTCCTTTCCGCTGTCCGGTTCATTTCGGTCAAACCGGTGCGGCGCACAATGCTCGGACCAATATGTGCGCGCCGCGAGGTACCGCTCACGCGCTCAATCGAAAACCGAATGTTTCGCGAAAACCGTCAAGTCCCGCCACCGGCAGGATCAACGAAATCCCCGCGAAACTTGGCCAAACTAGGGCGCAGAACGGGTCTTTAGCCCCCTAAACAGCGCTGATTGTGGTTAAGGATCAGTTACCGGGCCGGTTCCGCCCCGCCGTTGACCGGCAAAAGCCCCTCGACTTTGATGGGGCATTCTTCCTGGCGAGACAGGCGGTCGGTAATGACACTGATGGACGCTTCACTCCCCCGTCCCGCGCCAGCGTTGGCGGAAGCCACCGAGGTCGGTTCGCTCGGCATCTATCAGCTCAAGCGCTTGTGGTCGCGCACTATGGCGGCGCAGTGTGGCCGGTTCCTGCCCACCGACCCGCATGACCGGCATCTCGACCATCTCGTCGTTCACGCCACCGGGCTCGGACTCGAACAGACCGCAGGTTATCTCGGGAATCAGAAGCCGACTTTTGAGGAGTTCGAATGTTGGATCCTGGCGACCACCGGCGGTGTCGAGCCAATGCAGGTCGCGCGCATCAATGCCGCCGTCGCGGGCGCCGATTACCCGGAAGAGATCAAGCGCCAGCTTGCGGCGGTGGAAGCGAGCGATCCGGTATTGTCGGCCGAGGATCTCGCGTTCTGGGACGAGCACGGTTACGTCGTGCTGCACGATGCCGTTACGCCCGCAAGCCGGGAGGCTGCGGCGCAGGCGCTATGGAATCATCTCAAGGCGCGCCCTGACGACCCTGACTCCTGGTACGCGCGCCGCGGCCACGGCATCATGGTGCAGTATTTCCAGAACCCCGCCTTCGAGGCCAATCGACGGTCGTCGCGCATCCACAAAGCCTTTGCGCAGCTTTGGGGCACCGCCGACCTATGGGGCACCACCGACCGCGTCGGCTTCAATGTGCCGGAGCGCCCGGGCTGGAAATTTCCCGGTCCGGACCTGCACTGGGATGTCAGCATCAAGACGCCGATCCCGTTCGGCACGGCGGGCATCCTCTATTTGACCGACACGCCGCCGGAACAGGGCGCGTTCACTTTGGTGCCGGGTTTCCATCGGCGCATTGAGGACTGGCTGAAGAGCCTGCCGCCAGGCGCCGATCCGCGCAGTCAGGATATGCATGCGCTCGGCTCGCAGCCGATTGGCGGGCGCGCCGGCGATTTGATCATCTGGCATCAAGCCTTGCCGCACGGCAGCCGGCCGAACCGCGGAACGCGGCCGCGCATGGTCCAGTACATCAATATGTTTCCGACCCGCATCGAGGTGCAGGACGTCTGGCTCTGACGGCGCAAAGAGAAAGCCGCCCGCCTGTCGCCAGGCGGACGGCCAGTCCCTGGGGGCTCGGGACCAAATCAGTTTTGTGTCGGCGCCTCGGGCGCGGGACGATTGCGCCGCTCGGCCATGAAGGCGTCGAACTCGGTCTTGTCCTTGGCGAAGCGCAGGCGCTCGAGGAATTCGCGGAATTCGCGCTGTTCTTCTTCCAGCCGCTTCAAAGTCTCGCTGCGATATTCATCGAAGGCGTGATTGCCGCTTGACGGCGGGCTGCCCCAAAATCCACTCGGACCGCTGCTGGCGCTTCCGCCGCCCATCTTGGAGCGCATCCAGTCCATCTTGCGCTGCATGCGTTCCATCTTGTGCTGCCAGCGGTCATGACCGCCGTGATATCCGCATCCCATTCTTCCGCTCCCGATCGTGAAGGCGAGGATCACGAGGCCTAGGGGCCACCAGACCATGAAGCCGAGGACGATCAGCGCGATCCAGGCGGGTTTGCCGAATTCATCGAGCTTCGCGGTGATAGGCATGGCTGAGCCTCGCGTGTGAATGTAAATAACATTTACATGAGTAAGGTCATGACGGCGGAATGTCAAGACCCTTCACATAGGGAGGTGCGGGAGCAGTTGCGAGAGCCCGCCATCCCGCTGGCGGCGGAACCGGGAAAGACCGCCTAGCCCGGCGTGGCAGCCGCGCCGGCGGGCAATCCGAGGCCGCGCAGATAGATCAGGAAGGCCGCTTCCAGCAGTTCCTCGGGCGGCATCGGCAAAGCGCGCCGCGCCGCGTCGCCGCGCGAAAACAGCGAGGCGATGCCGTGGGTGAGGCTCCAGATATGCAGCGCCACCATCAGTGCCGGCGGCCGCCCCTTGGCCGGCATTAGCGCGACCAGTTTCTCGGCGGCGCCGCGCAGCACCGCGAAAGCGTGCTCGCCCGCCTCGCGCAATTCCGGATTGGCATCGAGCGGAACGCCGGCCTCGAACATGGCCGAGTAATAGGCCGGCTCGTGCTTGGCGAAATGCAGATAGGCCTTGCCGAGCCGGTCGAAGGCAGTGAACACATCCGGCTTGCCGTCATCCCAAGCGTGCGTCTGCGCCGCGGTGAATTGCTCGAAGCCGCGCCGCGCCACGTCCGCCAAAAGCTCGTCGCGATCGCGGAAATGCCGGTAAGGCGCCGCCGGGCTGACGCCCGCCCAACGCGCGGCGTCGGCGAAAGTGAAGCCGGCCGGCCCCTTCTCGGCGATCAGATCGAGCGCGGCGCGCACCAAAGCTTCCTTGAGGTTGCCGTGGTGATAGCCGCGCGGCCCGCTGTGGCTGCCCCATTTCATGTGCAAGTCTTGCTCATGTAAAAGCCATTAACATGAGTCTCGCCGCCGCGCGAGCGTTCATCCGCGGTGGCGCGCCTGCAAAGGTAAATGCTCGAACAGCGTCGGACCGTTCGGCTGCGCACCCTCGATCGTCAACAGGCGCAGCTTGGTCACCACACCGCCGCTCGCCGAAAACCCGCCGGGCTTGCCGCCGGCGGCCAGCACGCGATGGCACGGCATGATAATCGGCGTCGGGTTCTCGCCCATCGCCTGACCGACCGCGCGCGCCAGCGTCTTGTCGCCCAGCCGTTCGGCAATCTCGCCGTAGGTCATGGTGGCGCCGGGCGGGATGGCGCGCGCGATTGCATAGACGCGCCGGTTGAAATCCGAAAAACCGTCGTCGTCGATCACAATGCCGGTGAGGTCGCGCCGCTCGCCGCGCAACAGCGCGGTGATGCCGTCGATCGCATCTTGCACAGCGGATTGCGGCATCGGCTTCGCGTGCGCGTCGGAAAACGCCGCAGCACGCGCGCGCGCGTCGCACCGACATCTTTCTCGGGCAAGCTGCACGCCAGCAATGCCGCGCGCGCTCCAGACAACGGCGCAGGGACCGATCGCGGTCTCGAACACGGCGAAGGACAGCTCAGGCATGATGCGACAATAATTACGCCGCGGGCGAACCGCCACCCGCTTCCTGATCGGCCTTCATGGCGATGCGCAGCGGCTTGGGGATCGGCCGCGCGCGCCCGCCGGAGACGAAGGCGACCTGCACATGCGCCTGGACCAGAAGTTCATCGCCGCGCAGGACCTTCTGCAGCAGCATGACGGAGGCGCCCTTCACCTCTTCCGGCGCGGTGACGATGTCGAGCACGTCGTCCATGTGCGCGGGCTTGCGAAAAGCGATGTCCATGTTGCGCACCACGAAGGCAAAGCCCGGCGCTTCGGCTTTGGCCTGCTCGAACAGCGCGCGGTGGTCGGCGCCGATCAGGCGGAGATAATTGGTGCGGCCGCGCTCCATGAAGCGCAGATAGCTCGCGTGATAGACCACGCCGGAAAAATCCGTGTCCTCGTAATAGACGCGCACCTGCTGGTGGTGCGTGCCGTCGCGGATGGAGCCGTCGAGGGTGTTCATACGTGGATACTATTCGTCCTCGCCGCTACCGAACAACCCGAACTGGCTCGGGTCGCGCGCCGGCTCGGCGAGGCCGAGATGCTTGAAGGCGTGCGCGGTGAGCAGCCGGCCGCGCGGGGTGCGCTGGATGAAACCCTTCTGGATCAGGAACGGCTCGATGATGTCCTCGATGGCGTCGCGCGGCTCCGACAGCCCAGCGGCGATGGTGTCGACGCCGACCGGACCGCCGCCGTAATTCTCGGCGATCATGCGCAGATAGCGCCGGTCCATGGCATCGAGGCCGCTGCTGTCGACTTCCAGTTCGCCGAGCGCGCGGTCGGCGATTTTGCGGTCGATCGCCTTGTCGCCGTCGACATGGGCGAAGTCGCGCACGCGCCGCAGCAGCCGGCCGGCGATGCGCGGGGTGCCGCGCGCGCGCCGCGCGATCTCGTTGGCGCCGTCCGCGGTCATGCCGATGCCGAGCACGCGGGCGCCGCGATTGACGATCTGCTCGAGCTCTTCCACCGAATAGAAATTCAGCCGCACCGGAATGCCGAAGCGGTCGCGCAGCGGATTGGTCAGCAGCCCGGCGCGGGTGGTGGCGCCGACCAGCGTGAAGGGCGCGAGATCGATCTTGACCGAACGCGCCGCCGGGCCCTCGCCGATGATGAGATCGAGCTGGAAATCCTCCATGGCCGGATAAAGGATTTCCTCCACCGCCGGATTGAGCCGGTGGATCTCGTCGATGAACAGCACGTCGCGCGGCTCGAGATTGGTCAGCAGCGCGGCGAGGTCGCCGGCCTTGGCGATCACCGGGCCGGAGGTGGCGCGGAAGTTGACACCCAGTTCGCGCGCGACGATCTGCGCCAGCGTGGTCTTGCCGAGGCCCGGCGGGCCGACGAACAGCACGTGGTCGAGCGCTTCCTGGCGCGATCGCGCGGCCTCGATGAACACGCCCAAGTTCGCGCGCGCCTTTTCCTGGCCGATGAATTCGGACAGCCGCTGCGGACGCAAATTGGCGTCCACGTCGTCGTCACGTTTTTCGGCAGCAACCAGGCGGCGCGGGGTGCTCACTTCGCCAGCTCCCTCAAGCCCTGCCTTATCAGCGTCGCGGTGTCGGCGCCCTCGCCGGCGTTACGCGTCGCGGCGGCGATGGCGGCGGCCGCCTGCGGCTGGCCGTAGCCGAGATTGACCAACGCGGAGACCGCATCCATCACCGGCTTGGGCGCGCGTTTCTCGTCGAGCGCGCCCGCGAGATGCACCACCGCCGGATCGACATTGGCATAGGCCGGCGCCTTGTCCTTCAATTCGGTGACGATGCGCTCGGCCACCTTCGCCCCGACGCCGGGCGAACGCGAAATCGCCGCCTTGTCGCGCATGGCGACCGCGGATGGCGAGATCGGCAACCTTCAGCGTGCCGAGCACCGACAGCGCCACCTTGGCGCCGACGCCCTGCACCGTCTGCAGCAGGCGGAACCATTCGCGCTCCAGTGTCGCTGGCAAAGCCGAACAGCTTGATCTGGTCCTCGCGCACGTAAGTTTCGATCGACAACGTGGCGGCTTCGCCTTGCGCCGGCAGCGCTTGCAACGTGCGCGGCGAGCAATGCACCTGATAGCCGACGCCGCCGACGTCGAGGATGATGTAATCCGCGCCGTAACTTTCTACGATGCCCTTGAGTTTGCCGATCATGATGCCGCCGCCTTCAGCACCGCGCTGGTGCGATGATGCGCGTGACAGACCGCGATCGCCAGCGCGTCGGCGGCGTCCTCACTCTGCGGATCGGCTTTCGGCAGCAGCACGCCGATCATCATGCGGATCTGCGCCTTCTCGCCGTGGCCGGCGCCGACCACCGTCTTCTTCACGACGTTGGGCGCGTATTCCGCCACCACGAGCCCAGCCTTGGCCGGCACCAGCATGGCGATGCCGCGCGCCTGGCCGAGCTTGAGCGTGGCCGCCGCATTGGCGTTGACGAAGGTCGCCTCCACCGCCGCCTCGTGCGGGCTGTATTGCTCGATGACCCGGCAAAGCCCGTCATGAATGACCACCAGCCGGTCGCCGAGCGCGGCCCGCTCGCTGGTCTCGACCGAGCCGCAGGCCACGTAGATCAGCCGGTTGCCGTCAGACTCGACCAGCCCCCAGCCGGTGCGGCGGAGCCCGGGATCGATGCCGAGGATGCGAATCGGATGCCGGCCCATGGCCCGTTGATAGCCCCGCATTCCGCCCTCGCCTAGGCGGGACGGCCGCGCCGCCGGCTCGCCTGCCCGCCGCGCGCCTGATAAGCAAGGCGGCCCAACCGGATAGTCCCGTGACCGCCCTCCCCGATCTCCCCGCTCTTTCCACCCTGCTGCACGACGGCCGCTTCATCGCCGCCGTCGGCATCGCGGTCGTCTCCGGCCTGGTGCGCGGCTTTTCCGGTTTCGGCTCGGCGCTGATCTATATGCCGCTGATCTCGGCGCTGTACGGGCCAAAGGTCGCCGCGCCGACGCTTCTGCTGATCGACACGATCTGCTCCGTGCCCTTCACGTTCCACGCCGCGCCGCACAGCAATCCGCGCGAAGTCGCCTGGGTGTCGCTTGCCGGCTTCATCGCCTTGCCGATCGGCGTGATGGCGCTGGTCTATATCGACGCCATCGTCCTGCGCTGGTTCATCGTCGCGCTTGGTGCTGCTCGCGCTCGTCGCGCTTGATCTGCCGGCTGGCGCTATCACGGCAGGCCGACGGTGCCCGCCTCGCTCGCCACCGGCGCGATCGCCGGCTTCGGCGGCGGCGCCGTGCAGATCGCCGCGCCGCCTCTGCTGATCTTCTGGCTGAGCGGCGCGAATAAAGCGGCGACCGTACGCGCCAACATCATGGTCTATTTTCTGCCGCAGGCCGCGCTGTCGATGGTGTTGTATTACTGGAACGCGCTGTTCACCGGCGAGACAATCACCCTCGCGATTTTGCTCGGCCTGCCGTTCGCGCTGGCGATGTCGGTCGGCGTTTATTCGTTTCACGGCTCGAGCGAGGCGCTCTACCGCCGCGTCGCCTATGTCATCATCGCGTTGGCAGGGCTGGTCAGCATGCCGCTGTTCGACGGATTGCGGTAGAACCTCGCCATGACACCCGGTCTCGGCTTTGCGCTCGGCGCCATGCTCTGCTTCGGCGTCGGCGATTTGATCTACAAGCGCGCGGCCGCCGCCGGCATCAAGGCCAGCCAGTTTGTCATGCTGCAGGCCTGGGTGTTCTGTCCCGGCGTCACGGTCTACGCCTGGCTCACCGGCACGCTCGATCCGCATCGCTCCGCGCTGTGGGGTGCGCTGGCCGGATTGTTTGCGCTGGTCGCCTTTACCAATTTCGCCCGCAGCCTGCAGGATGGCGCGGTCAGCACCAATGCGCCGATCTTCCGACTGAATTTCACCATCACCGCCGCGTTGGCGATTATTCTGTTGGGCGAGACGCTCACCCTCACCAAGTTCAGTGCGCTCGCCTGCGCGCTTGTCGCCGTGTGGCTGCTGCTTGCTGCGCCCGGCGCCGCGCGCGGGCTGACGAACTGGATGTCGCTGACCCGGGTGCTGGTCGCCACCGTCGCCATGGCCCTTGCCAATCTGTCCTACAAGATCGGGCTGCAACAAGGCGCGCTGCCGGAAACCGTGTTGGCGGCGCAGGCCTGGGTCTTCTGCTCAAGCGCGACGTTGGTCGTCCTCTGGCGCGACCGCCGGCTCAGTCTGACGCCGCCGGCTTGGCGCTATTCGGCCCTGGCGGCGCTGACGCTGCTGGTCGGCTTCGTCCTGCTGCTGCACGGGTTGGCGCTCGGCCCGGCCAGCGTGCTGGTGCCGGTGGCGCAAATGAGCTTCGTGTTCACCGCGCTCTTGGGCGCGGTATTATTCCGCGAAACTCTGGATTTGAGAAAACGCGCCGGGCTGTTGGTGGCCGCCGCCGCGCTCGCGCTGTTCGCGGTGAGCTAGCGGCGCTACGCGCTCATCTTCTGCATCAACGCGTCGGACACTTCGAAATTGGCATAGACGTTCTGCACGTCGTCGCTTTCGTCCAGCGATTCGATCAGCTTGAGCAGCTTCTCGCCGGTTTCGTCGTCGACCGCGACGGTGTTCTGCGGCTTCCACAACAGCGCCGATTTGCGCGGCTCGCCGAATTTGGCTTCCAGCGCCTTCGCCACCTCGTTCAAGGTTTCCGGCGCGGTGAAGACCTGATGGCCGTCGTCGTTCGACACCACGTCGTCGGCGCCGGCCTCGATTGCGGCTTCCAGCATGGCGTCGGCGCTGGCCGCTTTGGCGTCGTATTCGACCACACCGACATGATCGAACATGAACGACACCGCGCCGGTGGTGGCGAGATTGCCGCCGTTCTTGGTGAAGGTGGCGCGCACTTCGCCGGCGGTGCGGTTGTGGTTGTCGGTGAGCGCCTCGACGATCACCGCGACGCCGCCCGGCCCGTAACCCTCGTAACGGATTTCATCGTAGCTTTCGGCCTCGGAGCCCTGCGACTTCTTGACGGCGCGCTCGATATTGTCCTTCGGCATGTTTTCGGCGCGCGCCGCGATGATGGCGGCGCGCAGGCGCGGATTGAACGCCGGGTCCGGCAGGCCCAACTTGGCCGACACCGTGATCTCGCGCGCAAGTTTGCCGAACAGCGCGGAGCGGGCTTTGTCCTGCTTCCCCTTGCGGTGCATGATGTTCTTGAATTGGGAATGTCCGGCCATGTCCGCGCTCTGCAATGAGAATGAGGTTGATACCGGCGGCTATATAGGCCGGGTCGCAGCGAAAATAAACTCTGTCCGCTAGTCCCAAAAATCCGGCCGCGCCTGCTCCAGCACCCCGCCGAGCCGCACCGCGCCGACCCGGACCGCAAGGCCAGTGGCATCGTCGGTTTCCACCGCCAAGCCGCATAAAGTGGCGGGGCCGGATGCCGGCTCGAATTTCGATCCCGGCACCTTGCGCAGGAAACGATTGAGCGGCTCGTCCTTGGTCATGCCGATCACCGATTCGAAGTCTCCGGTCATGCCGACGTCCGACACGAAGGCGGTACGGCCCGGCATGATGCGATGGTCGGCGGTGGGACAATGGGTATGGGTGCCGACCACCAGACTGACCCGGCCGTCGACGAAATAACCCATCGCCTGCTTCTCGCTGGTCGCCTCGCAATGCATGTCCAGCACGATAGCGTCGGCGCTGGTTTTGAGCGCGCAGGCGGCGAGTTCGCGCTCGACCGCGGCGAACGGATCGTCGAGCGGGTCCATAAAGATGCGGCCCATGGCGTTGATCACCAGCGCGCGCATGCCGCTCTTGGTGTCGATGAGCGCGGCGCCGCGGCCTGGCGTGCCCTTCGGATAATTGACCGGACGCACCAGGCGCGGTGCGCGCTCGATGAACACCAGCGCCTCGCGCTGGTCCCAGGCGTGATTGCCGAGCGTGACGGCGTCGGCGCCGGCATCGATCAGCTCGTTGTAAATCGTCTCGGTGATGCCGAAGCCGCCGGCCGCGTTCTCGCCGTTGACGACGACGAGGTCGAGCTTCCAGTCATTGATCAGCCCGGGCAGCCGGTCATGCACTGCGGTCCGCCCGCTTCGTCCCACCACATCGCCGACAAATAAAATACGCATGCGCTTAAGACTCTATTTTTAAGCGCATGATTTTATCCGAAAACCGGTTGCCAGTCTTTTCGGGATCATGCGCTGCGAAAATCGATCACCTCGCGCTCCGTTAGCACGAGATCGAGGGGTGCGTCGTGCTCCGTGGCGGGAACTTTGGGAATTTCCTGCGCGGCGAAGGCAATGCCAATGGCGATGACCTTCTTCGTGGCGCGCAGCGCATTGATGGTCATGTCGTAATAGCCGGCGCCGTAGCCGATGCGATGGCCGGCACGGTCGAAAGCGGCGAGCGGTACGATGAGAATATCGGGCTTAACTTCCGGCGCCTCCGGCACCGGCTCGCGGATGCCCCACTGCCCTGCCTTGAACGGATCGCCGAATTTCCACGCCCGCATGATCAGCGGCTTGCCGCGCCCGGCAATGGCCGGCAACGCGAGCTGCGCGCCGGCATCGCTGAGTTTGTGCAGGAGCGGGAGCGGATTGATCTCGGTCTTCATCGGCATGAAGCCGGAGACTATGGTGGCGGGCGTTACCTCGACAGGTAGGCCTGCGCGCCGCAATCGCCTCCGCCGCTGCCTGACGCTCGACCGCCGGCAACGCGTCGCGCCGCGCCAGCGCTTCGGCGCGGAGGACGGCTTTTGGTGATTGTGTTTCGGTCAGGTCTGGCATTGATAAAGTGCGGAGCCGCAATGGCCGTCAGAGCGTGATCCCGGGAACCTACATAAGTAGGTGGGCGCCATATGACCGAACCCACGAGCTCGGCCAGGGACAGCTCCCGATGGGATCGTAAGGCCCCGGGGAATGTGTCTCTGTCGCACCTCGCAGCCCCGCGACTCGAATGTAGGGCTTATGGGGGGCTGGCGCCAGCGGCGCCCATGGTTAATCACGCAGGCCAGTGCCGGTATCGACCACCATCATGGTCGCGGTAATGAGCGCGACCTGCTTGCGGGCGCCGCCCTCCTCGGCGAAGACTTCGCCGAGCGTGATCACCAGCTTCTTACCGCTGCGCACGACGCGGCCGATAGCGCGCAGCCGCTCGCCTTTGGCCGGTGCCAACAGATTGATCTTGAACTCGGTGGTCAGCACCGCCGCGTCGCGCGGCATGACGGAAAGCGCCGCGTAACCGCAGGCGCTGTCGGCAATGGTCGCGACGGCGCCAGCGTGGATGAATTCATGCTGCTGCAGAATTTTGTCGGAGAACGGAAGCACAATCTCGACCTCGCCCGGTCGCACGGCCGCGATCTCAGCGCCCAAGGTCGTCATGATCGTCTGCCGCGCGAAGCTGCCGCGGACGCGCGCCTCGGCTTCCTTGCCATCCATCATCAAGACCTCACCCGATCGCCACGCCGTTGCCGAGCGACTGGTTGAGCTTCTTGGTGATGCCCTCGATCCTTTCGGCCGCCGAGTTGAAAGCGTTGGCTACCGCGCTGGATGCCGCCGTGGCGCGGTCGGCCGCCACGATGCGGGCATCCTGCAAGGCGGTCGCCTCCTCCTCCAGCCGGCGGATCTTGCGGGCGGCCTCGCTAAGCTCGTCCGCCACCATCAGCGCCGCCATCACCGTAAGCCTTGTATCGCCGATCTCGCCGAACCTGGCGCGCAGATCGATGATGCGCTGATCGAGCTCGTGCGCCAGCGCCTGCAAATGTTCCTCCTGCCCGTCCTCGCAGGCGAGACGGAACTGGCGGCCGGCAATCGTCGCATTCACCTGGGCCATATCATTTTCCCTGGCGCATGATCTTGTCCGAAAACCGGTTCCCACTTGTCGGGATCATGCGCTACTCGTTGGCATCCAGCACCGACTGGATGCTGGCGATGGCCGCATCCAGCCGCTGAGCGATATCGCGGTTGGTCGATTCCAGGCGCCGCGCGCGCGCGGTTTCGCCGTCGAGCGCGGCGGCGAGCCGGGTGCGATCGACGCCGAGCGCATGGAGCTGGCTCGCCAGCCCCTCCTCACTGCGGTCGCCTTCGCGCCGGCGCTCGACTGCGGCGTCGAGCGAATCTAGCGCCAGCGCCAGCCGCTTCACCGCTGCATCGATTGTGCTTTGATCGGCCATCGCCATCGTCCGCGCTCAAAAACTCTTGCGGAGGCAAAGATTTAGGCAAAGAAGCTTACGTGCCGCACGATCCCGCCGTCAACGCCGGCGGCGCGATTTACCCCGTTGTTTTCGAGAGCCTGTGCATGGCTACCCGGCATGCGCGCCGTCACATTGACTCAAGGGCCTCACATGCTATCCACCCACGCAAACAGGCCTTTTCCATGAACGCAAACGCTGCCGTGGCGCCCGCTGCGCGCCGGGACGAGACGGCCGGAGTTCCCGCCGTCGCTCACACTGCCATGGCCAACGCCATCCGCGCGCTGGCGATGGACGCCGTCGAGCAGGCCAAATCCGGCCATCCCGGCCTGCCGATGGGCGCCGCCGACGTGGCGACCGTCTTGTTCTCCAGCTTTTTGAAATTCGATCCGGCCGATCCGGCCTGGCCCGACCGTGACCGTTTCGTGCTGTCGGCCGGCCACGGCTCGATGCTGATCTACGCGCTGCTCTATCTGACCGGCTATCCGGCGATGACGCTCGACCAGATCAAACGGTTCCGCCAGCTTGGCTCGATCACCGCCGGCCATCCGGAATACGGCCACACGCCGGGCGTCGAGACCACCACCGGTCCGCTCGGGCAAGGTCTTGCCAATGCGGTCGGCATGGCGATCGCCGAGCGCCATCTGGCCGCCGAGTTCGGCGCCGACGTGGTCGACCACAAGACTTACGTGCTCGCCTCCGACGGCGACCTGATGGAAGGCATCAGCCAGGAGGCCATCGCGCTCGCCGGCCACCTGAAGCTCAACCGGCTGATCGTGCTGTTCGACGACAACGGCATTTCCATCGATGGCCCGCTCTCGCTCACCGACAGCGTCGATCAGGTGAAGCGCTTCGAGGCGGCCGGCTGGACCGCCTTGCGCGTCGACGGCCACGATCCGGCGGCGATCGCGGCGGCGCTGGAAAAGGCGCAAAGCGCCGACAGACCGGTGCTGATCGCCTGCAAGACCACCATCGGCTTCGGCGCACCGACCAAGGCCGGCAAGTCCTCGTCGCACGGCTCGCCGCTCGGCGCCGACGAAATCAAGGGCGCGCGCGAAAAGCTCGGCTGGACGCACGCGCCGTTCGAAATCCCCGCCGATATCCTGTCCGCCTGGCGCAAGGCCGGCGAGCGCTCGAAGGGCGCGCATGCCGACTGGAGCAAGCGCCTCGCCACACTCGATGCCGGCAAACGCGCCGAGTTCGAGCGCCGTATGAAAGGCGACCTGCCGGCGCCGGGTTTCGCCGACGCCGTGCGCGCAATCAAGGCGAGCCTCGCCGCCACGCCGAAGGAAATCGCCACCCGCACGGCTTGCGAATTCGCGCTCGAGACTTTGATTCCGGCCGTTCCGGAAATGGTCGGCGGCTCGGCCGACCTCACCGGCTCCAACAACACCCGCACCAAATCGATGAAGACGATGTCGGCCGCCGACTATTCCGGCCGCTTCATCCATTACGGCATCCGCGAGCACGCCATGGCGTCCGCCATGAACGGCATGGCGCTGCACGGCGGCATTATCCCGTACTCCGGCACCTTCCTGGTGTTCTCCGATTATTGCCGCCCGGCCATTCGCCTGGCAGCGCTGATGGGCAAGCGCGTCATTCACATCATGACGCACGACTCCATCGGACTGGGCGAAGACGGTCCGACGCATCAGCCGGTCGAGCATCTCGCCGCACTGCGCGCTATTCCGAACCTGCTCGTGTTCCGCCCCTGCGACGCGGTGGAGACTGCCGAGTGCTGGCAACTCGCGCTCGAAGCGAAAAATCGCCCCAGCGTGCTGGCGCTGACGCGGCAGAACCTGCCGCAGCTCAGCCAGAATTTTCTCGACAGTAACCGTTGCGCCGCCGGCGCGCTACGAGATCGCCGCAGCCGACGGCAAGGCCGAAGTGTCGATCTTCGCCACTGGTTCGGAAGTCGCGATCGCGGTGGAGGCGAAAAAGCTGCTCGCCACCAAGGGCATCGCGGCCCGCGTCGTGTCGGTGCCCTGCTTTGAACTGCTGGCCGAGGCGCCGGAGGCGGCGCGCCGCGCGGTGATCGGCGACGCCAAGGTTAATATCGGCGTGGAAGCCGCGATCCGCCAGGGATGGGACGCCATTATTGGCTCCGATGGCGCCTTCGTCGGCATGACGGGATTCGGCGCCAGCGCGCCCTATAAGGACCTTTACAAGCATTTCGGCGTTACCGCCGAAGCGGTCGCCGCAGCGGCCGCACACAAGCTTGGTAAAACTTGATTTGGGTCAATACGCGTCGTGGTCCATTTCGGCCATGACAGGTCGACTGAACTAGCCGGGAGCGACTTCAATGACTGTCCGCGTTGCCATCAATGGGTTTGGCCGCATCGGCCGCAACGTCTTGCGCGCCATCGCCGAAAGCGGCCGCAAGGATATCGAGGTCGTCGGCATCAACGATCTCGGGCCGGTGGAGACCAACGCGCATCTCTTACGCTTCGACTCGGTGCATGGCCGCTTCCCCGGCGAAGTCACGGTCAAGGGCGACACCATCAGCGTCGGCAACGGCGCTATCAAGGTCACCGCCATCAAGGACCCGACCACGCTGCCGTGGAAGGACCTCGACGTCGATATCGCGCTGGAATGCACCGGCATCTTCACCGCCAAGGACAAGGCCTCGATGCACCTGACCGCCGGCGCCAGGCGCGTGCTGGTCTCGGCCCCGGCCGACGGCGCCGATCTCACCGTCGTCTATGGCGTCAATCACGACAAGCTGACCAAGGACCACAAGGTCGTCTCCAACGCCTCCTGCACCACCAATTGCCTGGCTCCGGTCGCCAAGGTGCTCAACGATGCCGTCGGCATCGAGCACGGCTTCATGACCACGATCCACGCCTATACCGGCGACCAGCCGACGCTCGATACGCTGCACAAGGACCTCTACCGCGGCCGCGCCGCCGCGCTGTCGATGATCCCGACCTCGACCGGCGCCGCCAAGGCCGTCGGCCTGGTGCTGCCCGAGCTCAACGGCAAGCTCGACGGCGTTTCCATCCGCGTGCCGACGCCGAACGTCTCGGTGATCGATTTCAAATTCGTCGCCAAGAAGGCGACCAGCAAGGACGAGATCAACGGCGCCATCAAGCGCGCCGCCGAGCAGCAGCTCAAGGGCATCCTTGGCTTTACCGACGTCGCCCAACGTCTCGATCGACTTCAACCACGATCCGCACTCCTCGATCTTCCACATGGACCAGACCAAGGTGATGGACGGCACGCTCGTACGCGTGATGTCGTGGTACGACAACGAATGGGGCTTCTCCAACCGCATGGCGGACACCGCCGTCGCGATGGGCAAGCTGATCTGACGCCGCGCGCGCCGAGCCGGTCATGAGCGCGTTCCGCACCCTCGACCACGCCGATGTGAAGGGCAAGCGCGTGCTGGTGCGCGCCGACCTCAACGTGCCGGTCGAGAACGGCGTGGTCAGCGACGGCACCCGCATCGAACGCATGGCGCACGCCATCACCGAAATCGCCGACAAGGGCGCCAAGGTGATCCTGCTGTCGCATTTCGGCCGCCCGAAGGGGCGCGACCTGAAAAACTCGCTCAAGCCGGTGGCCGCCGAGGTGGCGCACATCATCAAGCGGCCGGTGAAGTTCGTCGACGACTGCATCGGCGACACCGCCGAACATGCGGTGGCCGCCATGAAGAACGGCGACATCATCTGCCTGGAAAACACCCGCTTCCATCCCGGCGAGGAAAAGAACAGCCCGGTGTTCGTCGCCAGCCTGGCGAAGCTCGGCGACATTTTCGTCAACGACGCCTTCTCGGTGTCGCACCGCGCGCACGCCTCCACCGAAGGCCTCGCCCATGTGCTGCCGGCTTTTGCCGGACGCACCTTGCAGGCGGAGTTGGAAGCCTTCGAGAAGGTGCTGGACAAACCGGCGCGCCCGCTCACGGCAATCGTCGGCGGCGCCAAGATCTCCACCAAGCTCGATCTGCTCGGCCACCTGCTGCAGAAGGTAGACGTGCTGATCATCGGCGGCGCCATGGCCAATACTTTCTTGATGGCGCAGGGTAAGAACGTCGGCCGCTCGCTGGTCGAGCGCGACCTGCTGCACACCGCGCAAGACGATCATGGACGAGGCGAAGAGCGCCAAGCGCGAGATCCTGCTGCCGGTCGACGCGGTGGTCGCCGAAAAATTCGAGGCGCTGGCGCCTTCGCGCGTGGTCGATATCGACCATGTCGGCGGAGCGGATATGATCCTCGACATCGGCCCGCGCAGCGTCGAGCAGGTGATCTCGGTGCTGGCGCGCTCGAAGACGCTGGTCTGGAACGGCCCGTTCGGCGCCTTCGAGATGGAACCGTTCGACAACGGCACGGTCGAAGTCGCGGAAGCGGTGGCGGAACTCACCACCGCTGGAAAACTTGTTTCGGTAGCGGGCGGCGGCGACACGGTGGCGGCACTCAACGTCGCGGGCGTGACCGACCGCCTGACTTACGTTTCCACCGCCGGCGGCGCCTTCCTGGAATGGCTGGAAGGCAAGGCCTTGCCGGGGGTCGAGGTGCTGAGAGTAAAATGACGGCGAACGTCGGTTCGCGGTCGATGGAGGGATCTATGAATCTCGATGAATTGAACAAAGTGGCGCTGGCCATGGTCGCGCCCGGCAGAGGCATTCTGGCGGCGGACGAATCTTCCGGCACCATCAAGAAACGCTTCGACGCCATCGGCGTCGAATCGACCGAAGACGCGCGGCGCGACTACCGCGAGATGCTGTTCCGCTCCGCCGACGGCATGAAACACATTTCCGGCGTCATCCTCTATGACGAGACCATCTGGCAAAAAGCCAAGGACGGCACGCCGCTGGTCGATATCATCAAGAAGGCGGGCGCCCTCCCCGGCATCAAGGTCGACGAAGGTACCAAGCCGCTGCCGAATTGCCCGGGCGAACTCGTCACCATCGGCCTCGACAAGCTCGCCGACCGGCTGCCGAAATACTACGCGCAGGGCGCGCGCTTCGCCAAATGGCGGGCGGTGATCGACATCGGCGCCGGCATCCCGACCCACACCTGCATCTACGCCAATGCGCATGCGCTGGCGCGCTATGCCGCGCTTTGCCAGCAGGCGCAGATCGTGCCGATCGTCGAGCCGGAAATCCTGATGGACGGCAGCCACGACATCGACCGCTGCGTCAAGATCACCGAGTGGGTGCTGAAGGAAACCTTCCAGCAGCTCTACTATAACCGCGTCGCGCTCGAAGGCATGGTGCTCAAGCCCAACATGGCGATCTCCGGCAAGAAGAACGACAAGCGCGCCAGTATCGAGGAAGTCGCCGAGAAGACGGTGAAGCTGCTGAAGGAATGCGTGCCGGGCGCGGTGCCGGGCATCGCCTTCCTGTCCGGCGGTCAAAGCGACGAAGAGGCCACCGCCCATCTCGACGCGATGAACAAGATCGGCAACCTGCCGTGGGCGCTCACCTTCTCCTACGGCCGCGCGCTGCAGCACGCGCCGCAGACCACCTGGCGCGGCAAGAGCGAAAACGTCGCCGCCGCCCAGCGCGCATTTTCACATCGCGCCAAAATGAACAGCCTCGCCACGCTCGGCCAGTGGAAAGCCGATATGGAGAAGAAGGCGGCCTAATCAAATAGACGTGTGCGGCGTGACGCGCCGCCAATAATTCGATATAGACCCCGTCATGCCCGGCCTTGTGCCGGGCATCCACGTCTTTGTGCCTTGTCGAAGACCAAGGCGCGGATGGCGGGACGAGTTTCGCCAAGACGACAATAAACGCAAAGGACATTGCCAGTGATCGATCTCTACACCTGGACCACGCCAAACGGCCGCAAGATTTCCATCGCCCTGGAAGAGCTCGGCCTGCCCTACACCGTGCACGCCATCAACATTAACAACCAGGAACAATTCACGCCGGAGTTCCTCAAGATCGCGCCGAACAACCGCATCCCGGCCATCGTCGACCGCGACAACAACCTGTCGCTAATGGAATCGGGCGCGATCCTGATCTATCTCGCCGACAAGACCGGCAAGCTGATGCCGAAATCCGGCGAAGGCCGTTACAAGGTGATCGAATGGCTGATGTGGCAGATGGGCGGCCCTGGCCCGATGCTCGGCCAGGTGCATCACTTCGTGAAATATAATCCCGGCAAGGCGCCCTACGCCGAGGAGCGCTACCTGAAGGAAGCGCACCGGCTCTACAAGGTGCTCGACACGCGGCTCGCCGGCCGCGAATTCGTTGCCGACGAATATTCCATTGCCGACATCGCGATCTGGCCGTGGGTCTCGCGCTTCGAGTGGCAGACCATCGACATGAAGCAATACCCCAACGTCCGCCGCTGGTACGAGACCATCGCCGCCCGCCCCGCCGTACAAAGGGGCTACGTGGTGCCGAAGGACATGGGGCCGATCCCGATGCCGGCCTAGGGCTCAAGCGCGTCGCGATAACGATCCGGCAGATGATCGCGGATGGCGAAGGGAAGCAGCGTGTAGAACGGGCCGAAGAAGCCCGGCCCGGCCGGCGCGAGTAAGATTCCGGCCAACGCTGCATTCTTGCGGTTGATCCAATTTTCGCGCACGCCGGCGCGGAAGGTCGGGTCGTTGCTGTCCATCGGCGCCGGTTGCGCGGAGCGGTCGAACTTGCCGCCGGAATCGCATTTCAGCATGCGCCCGACATGCTGAAACGGCATGCGCTCCGGCGGCGCCAGGCGCGCGACCCATTCCGGAATGCAGGGAACGATATCGCCGCCATGCACCAGGCGGAACGTGCGATCGCCCAGGATTTCATTATAGGCTCCGGCGAAGACCTGCCCGCCGGCACGCGGCATGCCGAAGGTGTAGACCGCCGCCGGCGTCATGCCACTGCGATGCGCCTTCGCGGCGGCGAGAACCGCCAGCGCCGCGCCGAGACTGTGGCCGGTGAACAAGAGCGGACGCGCGCTCGCTTCGATCTTCGGTTGGATCTGCGGCCATGCCGAGTCGAACGCATCCTGAAAACCGGCGTGGGTGTTTTTGTCAGTGAAGCGAATCCGCACGTCGGTGATCAGATTTTTCGCCAGCGCCGGATCGGTGCCCGCGAACGCGACCACCGTGCAATCGGGCCGCTCGCCGATGATCGCGCGCGTGTCGATCGCCGGCCCTTGCGCGTGCACTAGCTGGACCGGTTTGAAGCCCCATAACGGAGCAACCTCGGCAATCGTATCCGGCGCATCCGTCTCATAGGCGAGCTGCGACATCCACATCATCGCGCGGGCATCGTCGAGATCGAATCCGGCCCGCTGCGGTGAAAACGCCGCGAATGCCGAGCGGCTATAATCCGCCGGCGGGAGTTGGACAAACCTGCTCATCGCCACCGCCACCGATGCGCTGCAAGCATAAACTGTTGCAACGCACGCCGAACTTGTCCACCCGCCGGCGGGCCAGCCGCCTACTTCCCCGCCCCCGGAATGACGATGTGCTCCTCGTTCACCAGCTTGGTCCATTTCGCCACGTCGTCATTGATGAAGCGGCCGAACTCGTCGGGCGTCTGCGGCTCGGGCTCAGCACCGAGCTTGGCCATGCGGTCGATCACGTCCTTCTCGCCCATGATCGCGACCACCGCCTTGTTGAGCTTGTCGACGATGTCCTTCGGCGTGTGCGCCGGCGCCAGCAGGCCGAACCAGCCGACCGACGCGTAGCCGGGCAAGCCGCCTTCCGCCACCGTCGGCACGTTGGGGAAGAATTTCGAGCGCTTGGCGCCGGTGGTGCCGAGCGCCTTGAGTTTGCCGGCCGCCACGAAGGCCTGCACCGTGGTCGAGGGCGAGAACATCATGTCGATGCGGCCGCCCAGGAGATCGGTGACCGCCGGGCCGGTGCCCTTATAGGGCACGTGCAACATCTCGATCTTGGCGTCCTTCTCGAACAGCGCGCCCGACAAATGCGAGGCGGCGCCGATACCCGAAGAACCGAACGACAACGCCTTCGGTTTTTCGTGCGCGAGCTTGATTAATTCGGCGACCGAATTGGCTTTCACGTTCGGATTTACGACCAGCAGATAAGGCGGCGCCGCCACCACTGTGATGGGCGCGAAGAATTTGTTGACGTCAAAATGTCCCTCGGGCGCCAGCGCCGCGGAGGCCGCCATCAGCGCGCCGGTCGAGGCCATCAGCAGCGTGTAGCCGTCCGGCTCCGCCTTGACGAAGGCCTTGGTGCCGATGCCGCCGGACGCGCCGGGCTGATTCTCGACCACCACCGGCTGGCCCCATTGCTCGGACAACCGGTTGGCGATGATGCGGCCGAGCACGTCGGTACCGCCGCCGGGCGCGAATGGAACCACCATCTTGATGGCGCGGCTCGGATAATCGGCGGCCGCGGCAGGCGCGGCCGCTATGGCGGCAAGGCATAGCAACAGCAGCGACAGGCGTTTGAGCATGATTCCTCCCCAAAACTTTCTGCGAACCGCCCTTGTTCGGCGGCTTGCATTTGATGCTAACCATGAGCCCGCCGCGCGTCCATGTGGCCGGCCGCCGCGACCTCCTCGCGGGCGCGATGCGCGTCAATTTTCCGCCCGATTGGGCTAGCATGCGGTGACCATGACTTCCGGACCCAAGACTTCCCAATCAAAGGCTTCGCGACCCAAACAGGCCGAGCCGCGCCCGGCCCCGCGTCTCTACCTGGTGACGCCGCCGGTCGCCGACGCGCACGCGTTTTCGGAAAGCCTGGCCGCGGCCTTGGGCGCCGGCGATGTCGCCGCCGTGCTGCTGCGCCTCGCCGAGACCGACGAGCGCACCCAGATAAACTGCGCCAAGACCCTGGGCGCCGTGGTGCAGGACAAGGGCGCCGCGTTGCTGCTCGACAGCCATGCCGACCTGGTGGCGCGCTCCGGCGCCGACGGCGCGCATTTGACCGGCATCGACGGTTTCACCGCCGCCTTGGAACAGCTCAAGCCCGAGCGCATCATGGGGGTGGGCGGCCTTATCACCCGCCATGACGCCATGACCGCGGCCGAGGCCGGCGCCGATTACGTCATGTTCGGCGAGCCCGGCGCTGCCGGCGAGCGGCCGGCCTTCGACGCGGTCGAGGAGCGTGTCGCCTGGTGGGCGGAAGTGTTCGAGGCGCCCTGCGTCGCCTATGCGGCGTCGATTAACGAGATCGCGCCGCTGGTGAAGGCGGGCGCCGATTTCGTCGCGCTCGGCGATTGGCTATGGCGCGACCCGCAGGCGATTGCGGCGACGGTTGCGCAAGCCGCCGAGCACATGCGCCTGCCGGAGAACACGGCATGACGGGGTGGCGGCGCAGTACGATCGTCGCGCTGTGTGCGCTGGCCGCCCTGGCGGCGCCGGCATTGGCGCAGCCCAAGAAGAAATCGCCGCCTCCGCCGCCGCCTGCACCGACGGCAGCCGCCGAAAACCCCAACGCGGATATCGCCTATGGTGCGTTTCAGCGCGGTATGTTTTTGACCGCGCTCGCCGAGGCCACTAAACGCGCGCAGCAGAACGACCCTGCCGCCATGACGCTGATCGGCGAAATCTATGCGCAAGGGCTCGGCGTCCCCAAAGACGACGTCAAGGCGGCGGATTGGTACAAACAGGCCGCCGCGCATGGCGACCGCGACGCCATGTTCGCGTTGGCGATGTTCAATCTCGAAGGCCGCGCCGGTCCACACAACGCAGACGAAGCCGCCCGCCTGCTGGCGGCCGCCGCCAAGCTCGGTCACGCGGCTGCCGCCTACGATCTCGGCCTGCTCTATCTGCAAGGCCAGCAATTCCCGCAGGACTTCGCGCGCGCTGCCCAACTGTTCCGGCAGGCTGCCGATGCCGGCAACAGTGATGCGCAATACGCGCTCGCCACCATGTACAAAGAGGGGCGCGGCGTGCCGAAGGACATCAACGAGGCGATGCAGTTGATGGGGCTGGCCTCGGTCGCCGGCAATGTCGACGCCATGGTTGAATATGCCATCGGCCAGTTCAATGGCGCCGGCGTCGCCAAGAATGAGGCCGCCGCCGCCAAGCTGCTGCTGATCGCGTCACGGCGCGGCAGCGCCATCGCGCAGGACCGGCTGGCGCGCGTGCTGATGGCCGGGCGCGGCGTGCCCGCCAATCCGACCGAGGCGGTCAAATGGCACATCATCGCCAAGGCGGCCGGCGACAGCGATCCCGATCTTGACGCTTTCGCCGCCCAGCAGACGCAACAGGTGCGCGACGCCGCCCAGAAGGCGGCCAAGATCTGGATGTCGACCCTACCGCCGCACCCATGACGTGACGGCGTTACCCTTGACGCCGCGCCTGCGCGCGGGCAGACCCCACCCGCCATGCACCACTCAGCCCTGCTCAACGTGATGATCGCCGCCGCGCGCAAGACGGCGCGCGCCCTCAAGCGCGATTTCGGCGAACTGGAAAAGCTGCAGGTGTCGCTCAAAGGCCCGGCAAATTTCGTCACCTCGGCCGACCGCCGCGCCGAAGAGACACTGTACCAGGAGCTCTCCAAGGCGCGCCCGGGTTACGGTTTTCTCGGCGAGGAAGGCGGTCATCGCGAAGGTGCCGACAAGTCGCACCGCTGGATCGTCGACCCGCTCGACGGCACCACCAATTTCCTGCACGGCATTCCGCAATTCGCGATTTCGATCGCGCTCGAACGCGAGGACAGCGTGATCGCCGGCCTGATCTACAATCCGGCCAGCGAAGAACTGTTCATCGCCGAGCGCGGCAAGGGCGCGTTCATGAACGACCAGCGCATCCGCGTCGCCGGCCGCAAGCGTCTCGCCGACGCCGTGATCGCCTGCGGCTTGCCGCATATCGGCCGGGGCGATCTGGTGCTGGCGCGCAAGGAAACCGGCGCCATGCAGGAGCAGGTCGCCGGCTTGCGCCGTTTCGGCGCCGCCGCGCTCGATCTCGCCTGGGTCGCTGCCGGCCGGCTCGACGGCTATTGGGAGCGCGACATCAAGCCTTGGGACATGGCGGCCGGCTTCATTCTGGTGCGCGAGGCCGGCGGCTACATCAGCGATTGCGACGGCGGCGACGACATGTTCGCCAAGGGCCACGTTGTCGCAGGCAACGAGCCGATCCAGAAAGAGCTGCTGCACGTGCTCAAGGCTGCCGCCAAGGGTTGAGCCGACCGCAATTTAAACTTATTCCACCCATTTATGCAGGGCTGCGGCACGGCCGCTTTTTCCCTGTCACCGGTCTGTGCCATATTGAGTCGCCCCGGCCCGGCCGGCGTTAACGTTTCAGGCTCATGGCATAAAAGCGCATGGCAAAAGAACTCGACCCGCTCAAACTGTCATCGCCCCGCGTCTTCCTGCTGCGGATGGCAGTGTTCGTCGTGCTCGGCGGGCTGATCACCTTCCTGCTGCACAAGCAGATCGCCGTGGCGTTCATGGCCAATCCCGGCCTCAACTCGGTGATCATCTTCGTCCTTACTCATCGGTATCGCGCTCTGCCTGCGCCAGGTGATCCGCCTCTATCCGGAAATCGCCTGGGTCAACAATTTCCGCCTCGCCGATCCCGGCCTCGCGGTCGAGCGGCCGCCGGTGTTGCTGGCGCCGATGGCGGCGATCCTCGGCAGCCGGGTCGGCCGCATGGCGATGTCGGCGCAGCTGATGCGCGGCATTCTCGACTCGATCGCCACACGTCTCGACGAAGCGCGCGACATCTCGCGCTACATGACCGGACTTCTGGTGTTCCTCGGCCTGCTCGGCACCTTCTGGGGCCTGATCGAGACGGTGAGTTCGGTAGGCGGCGTGATCCAGGGCCTGAAAGCCGGGGGCGACGCCGCCAGCATGTTCGATTCGCTGCGCGAAGGCCTCGCCGCGCCGCTCTCGGGCATGGGAATTTCGTTTTCTTCTTCGCTGTTCGGGCTCGCCGGTTCGCTTGTTCTTGGTTTTCTTGATCTACAATCGAGCCAGGCGCAGAACCGCTTCTACACCGAGCTGGAAGACTGGCTCTCCACCACGGTCTACGACCAGGCGGCCGAGCCGATAGTCGGCGGCGGCGGCACCGGCGAGATGCGCACCGCCATCGACCGCCTGCGCGAGGCGCTCAACGAGGGTGGCACCAGCAAGGGCGCCTCCACCGCCATGACGAGCCTGGCGGAAGCGATCCAGGGCTTGGTGCACCACATGCGCACCGAGCAGCAGATGATCCGCGACTGGGTCGACAGCCAGGCCGAGCAGCAGCGCGAGATTAAGCGGCTCCTCGAAATCATCGCCCGCGAAAAAATAGACCGGTAACCGCGCATGATCCCGAAAAGTGGCTATCGGCTTTCGGATAAGATCATGCGCGAGGAAATCTAGTCATGGCCCTAGCCCGCACGCGCCGCGGCGACAGCGGCATGAACTACTGGCCGGGCTTCGTCGACGCGCTGTCGACGTTGATCCTAAGCATCATTTTCATCCTGACCGTGTTCGTCGTGGTGCAATTCTATTTGCAGCAGGAAGTCGCCGGCAAAGACACCGCGCTGACCCGCCTCAACGCGCAGATCGCCCAGCTCACCGAACTGTTGTCGATGGAGAAGACCGGCAAGGCCGACCTGGCGGACCAGCTCGCGCAACTGCGCGCCTCGCTCGCCTCCGCCGAGGGCGACCGCGACAAGTACAAGGGTATTGCCGAGGGCGCCGGCGCCGGCGCTACCGCCGCGCAGGGCAAGGTCGCCGAACTCACCAGCCAGCTCGAAGGCGAGAAGAAAATCACCTCCAAGGCGCTGGCGCAGGTCGAAATCCTCAATCAGCAGATCGCGGCACTGCGCCGTCAGCTCGCTGCGATCGAGACCGCGCTCGACGCCTCCGAGAAGAAAGACAAAGAGGCGCAGAACAAGATCGCCGATCTCGGCCAGCGGCTCAATCTCGCGCTGGCGCAGAAGGTGCAGGAGCTGACCAAGTACCGCTCCGACTTCTTCGGCAAGCTGCGCCAGATCCTCGGCAATCGGCCCGACGTGCGCGTGGTCGGCGACCGCTTCGTACTGCAATCGGAATTGTTCTTCGACACCGGCAAGGCCGACCTTAAACCGGACGCCCAGGCCGAACTCGACAAAGTGGCCAGCGCGCTGGTCGAGCTCGAGAAGCAGATCCCGGCCGAAATCGCCTGGGTGCTGCGCGTCGATGGCCATACCGACGTGCGGCCGATCAGCGGCGGACAGTTCAAATCGAACTGGGACCTGTCGGCGGCGCGCGCGATCGCGGTGGTGCAGTATCTCATTGGCAAGGGCGTCGCGCCGCAGCGGCTGGTCGCCGCCGGCTTCGGCGAATTCCAGCCGATCGACACCGGCACCACCGAGGACGCCTACCGCAAGAACCGCCGCATCGAGTTCAAGCTGACCGAGCGATAGTCACCACAATTGTCATGGCCGGGCTTGTCCCGGCCATCCCGCTTAGGTAGGCACGGACGTGCCTCATGAATCGGGATCACCGGGTCGCGCCGCTCCGCGGCGGCCCGGTGATGACAAGCTGAGAATGTCACAAATCACCCTGCGCCCCTACTCTGCCGCCGATGAAGACGCGGCGATCGAGCTGTGGCGGCGCACCTGGCAAAAGCATTATCCGCATCTCAATTTCACCGAGCGCGTTCCCTGGTGGCGCGAGCGCTGGCGCAAGGAACTGGTGCCGGTGGCGCGCGTCATGGTCGCGGAAGATAACGGCACGCTCATCGGTTTCGTCACTGTCGATCCCGATACGATGTACCTCGATCAGATCGTCGTCGCGACCGAATATTGGGGCGGCAAGGTCGCGCTCATGCTGCTCGACGAGGCCAAGCGAATTTCGCCCAAGGGGCTCGAGCTGCTGGTCAATAAGGACAACGCGCGCGCCATCCGCTTCTACGAAAAGCACGGATTTGTTTACGCCGGCGAGGACAAGAACCCGGTGTCGGGCAAGCCGGTGAACCGGATGGCGTGGCGGCCGGGTTCCGCCTCATTCTGAGGTGCTCACTGAAGCGCCAGGCCGTGCACTCTCAAATTGAGGCCGGTGAGCATCAGTTGGTCAATGTCCCATTGTCCATCCAAAGCGAACACCAGACGGATCGCAACGTCTTGAGCAATTCCGTTCTGCGCGCCAGACAAATCGGCGAAAGTAATTACCCAGCTATTGCACGCATCGACTTCTTCAGCCGCGGACTCGCGTAATCAAGGAAAGTTCTTATTTTCAACGGCAAATGTCGCCCTGCTTCGTAGATCAAATGCACCGGCTTGGGCGGCGATCTAAAAAATTCCAAAACCGATCTGAGCGTGCCGTCTCGAAGCTGGGGCGCGATCTGGTAGTCGAGCATGCGCGTAAGCCCGATGCCGGCGACGGCCGCGTCGGTCGCCGCCTCCGCGGTGCTAACGACGAGCCGCGAATGAATCGGAAATGGCTTTTCGGTCTTGCCAACATTGAGGCTCCAAGTCTGCGCCGACAGCGTGTTCTCGAACGTGATGCAATCGTGGTCCTTAAGATCGTCGGGAGTTTTCGGCGTGCCGCGACGCTTAAGATAAGCGGGACTGGCGCAGACCACGCGCCGGACGCTCCCAACCTTCTTAGCGATGAGGCTGAAATCTTTTAGGTCTCCGACACGCAGCCCGATATCGACGTGATCCTCAATCATATTCAGGCGACGATCCACGAGCATCATGCGCACGTCCATGCTCGGGTGATCCCTGAGAAAATCGATGACGACCGGCAGCAAATGAAATCGCCCGAGAGCGACAGGCGCAGACAGGACCAATCCACCTTTGAGTATTTTTTGTTCGCCAGAGACTTCACGCTCGGCCTCGCCAAGCTCCTGAAGAATGCGCCGGGAGGCGGCAACGAACGAGCGGCCCGCCTCCGTCAGCGTGATTTGCCAATTCGACCGCATTAACAGCCGCACGTCCAAGTGCTCTTCGAGCTCTGAAATTTTGCGGCTGACCGTCGCCAATGGCGCCTTAAGCTTTCGCGAGGCCGCCGAAATGCTGCCGGCTTCCGACACGGCCAGCAAGACCGACATTGCTTCAAGCCGATCCATCGTTCGCTTTCCAAATTCTGGAAGGTATCCTCTTAGTTTGGCACCATATGGATCGGCATGGAATGCCCCTACAACCACGATTCTCGAAAGCTGAACCCGCCACTATGAGAGGGCACCATGCTAGGCAAAATGTTTGTTGTTGCGACCGTCTCTACGGTGCTTGCGGTGTCCGCATGGGCGCAAACCGCCGACGATTTGCGCGGTACGTGGACCCTCGCGTCTTCGGTTACAGAAAAAGACGGGAAGAAGACCGAGCAGTTCGGGCACGGCGCCAAAGGAATGATGAGCCTAGATGCCGATGGGCATTTCATGCTGACGATCATCGGCCCCGGCCTGCCAAAATTCGCGGCCAACAGCCGCGCCGCCGGAACGGCCGAGGAAAACAAGGCCGTCATATCGAAAAGCATCGGGATGATCGGCACCTATTCGGTCAATCCGGCCGACAAGACGCTGACGTTTCGGGTCGACGGCGCGACGTTTCCGAATTGGAATGGGACCGAGCAGAAGCGGCTAATCGTGACAGCCAGCAAGGACGAGCTCAAATATATCACCCCCACCGCTTCGAGCGGCGGCGTTGGCACCGTGACATGGACTCGCGCCAAGTAGCATGCGATTTGCTTGAGTACGGCCAAGCAACGGTCAGCCGCCTGCGTCAATGTCTGCTCGTGACACGACGTCGGCGGAGGCAAGAACCCGGTATCGGGCAAGCCGGTGAACCGGATGGCGTGGCGAGCCTAAGCCGTCAGTATCGGCCGAAATTCAAGCTGCAACTTTTGGCGAATTCAGCGAGGCCGGCGGCGACGCGGTATTTATGGTTTCAATCTCGACTTTGAGCTCGACCGCGTCTTCGACCAGCGCCCGCGCCAGCGTCTCCAGGTGGTCAGCATTCGCGTCAACCCCGTCGGCGGCGGCATGCTGTGTTGCAGCGATCTCCTCCTGCTTGTCCGCATGCGCGTGCTGCTTGTCCGCTTGCGCATGTCCGGCTTCGGCGAGATCGAAGCAATCCTCGGCATTCTCCATCAGGGCTTCTACCGACTTCCCAAGCTTCGTCTTGGCAACACGCATTGTGACCACCGTTGGAATGCCGCCGCCTAGCAATGCAATCACACTGCGGCCCGGCGACTCCATGTGCGGCCCTGAAGATTACGGAAGGCTCAATTTAATCGCGATCATTATACGGGCATCGCCCTGCAATGGCAGGACAAGGCGCGGCTGACGGACAATTATACCGGTGAGGCGCGCGCGCCGTTCAGGAGGAGCCGGCCAACGATGCCGCCATGGCCGCGTCGAAGGATCTGGAATCCACTTTGAGATAAGCGAGATTTTCTTCCGCGATCACGACGGCAACCGCCACGCCCGGCACCTGACGCAGCTTGGCGGCCAGACTCTCCGGCTCGGCGCCCGCGCCGTTGCGGATCGGGATAAGCCTTGTCGTCAGATAGCTCGGTTGCTTCATGGTGACCGCCGCCAGCAGCCAGAGCAGCGCCAGCACTGCCGTCAATGCGAAAACCGCCGCGGCTCCCCCGGTCTGATTGGCCCAGCCGCCGACGACGCCGCCGACGAAGATGCCGAGGAACTGCAGGCTCGAATAAAGTCCCATCGCCGTGCCTTTGGCATCGGGCGGGGCCACTTTGGTGATGAGCGAAGGCAGGCTCGCCTCCATCACATTGAAACCCGAGAAGAAGATCGTCAGCGCCGCCAGCAGCGCATACAGATTGTGTGCGCCGAAATAGAGCATCACCTGGCTGACCAGGAGCGCAACCACCGCGCACACGAACACGCCCTTCATGCGCCGGTACTTCTCGGCGACGATGATCGCCGGCACCATCACGGCAATCGAAATCAGCAGCACCGGCAGATAGATCATCCAGTCGTTGTGGTTCGCGATGGCGAGCGTGCCGCGCAACAGGCCGGGCACCACCAGAAAGCTCGCCGTCAGCATCGCATGCAGTGCAAAGATGCCGATATCAAGCCGCAACAGCTCGCCGTTCCACAAGACCGAACCAATCAATGCCGGTACCGCCTCGGCATCGCGATGCACGCGCACCTGAAGCGGCGTCGGCACGATGAACTCGGTGATCGCGATGCCGACCAAAGCCAGTCCCACCATCAGCCAGAAAATGCCCTGAACGCCGATAAATGTCGCGAGGATCGGACCGGTCACTAGCGCGACCATGAAGGAGCCGCCGATGGTGATGCCGACCGTGGCCATCGCCTTGGTGCGGTTCTCCTCCGAGGTCAGATCGGCCACCAGCGCCAGGATGACGGAGCCGACGGCGCCAGAGCCCTGCAGCACGCGGCCTAAGATTACGCCGCCGATCGAGGTGGAGAGCGCCGCCACGGCGCTGCCGATCGCGAACAGGATGAGGCCGACAATGATCAGGGGCTTGCGGCCGAACCGGTCGGACAACAGGCCAAAGGGGATCTGCAGAAGCCCCTGGCTCAGCCCGTAAATGCCGAGCGCCTCGCCGACCAGGTAGGGCGTCGAACCCGAAAGACCCTGGGCATAGGCGGCAAACACCGGGTAGATCATGAACAGGCCGAGAAGCCTGACGGAGAAGACGGCCGCGAGAGACGTGGCAGCCCGGAATTCCTGTCTTTCCATCGTATCTATTCCCGACCCTTGAACGCTGCTGGAAGCTCTTGGCCAAGTTTAAGGCACAATTGCGAAAGGCCGCCGCGCTTGGGGTCGACGGCCTCGGAGTACCCCTTTGCCGGCCTTCTCGAGGCCGGCAAAGAGCGCGCACCATGCCCTGCGGCCTTGATCTTGGTCAATTGCGGCGGCTTGCCGCTAGCGTCCAGGTCCTGTATAGACCCGCCAAATTCAGCCCCATTTCGGCGCGCGCGCAACGGAACCAGACCGATGAAGCAAGATATCCATCCCAGCTACCACTCCATCAAGGTTGTGATGACCGACGGTAGCGAATTCACCACCCGCTCGACCTGGGGCAAGGAAGGCGATGTCATGCATCTCGACATCGACCCGAAGTCGCACCCGGCCTGGACTGGCGGCCAGCAGCAGTTGCTCGACCGCGGCGGCCGGCTGTCGCGCTTCCAGAAGAAGTTCTCGGGCTTCCTGAAGACCGAAGAAAAGAAGTAAGCCGTCAGCCGTCTTGCGGCGACGAAAAAGCCCCGGCTTGCCGGGGCTTTTAATTTGACCAAACGGCGCAGATATTTTTCTGGTTAGACGTTTTCCGCGCCGAAAGCCGCCTTCAGCAGACCGAGCTGGCGCTCGACCGGATTGACCATCGCAACCCGGTCCGGACCGTCCGGATTGTGGATGGTGGCGTCGAGCCGGCGCACTTTGCCGTGCAGCTTGTGCGAACGCTCGATCAGCTCGCGCAGCGTCGCGGGCAGCAATTCGATATTGTTCGGATCGTGATAGTCGGCGGTGGAAAGCTTGACCTTGGCCTTTTCCTTGTTGGCCTGGGCGAGCGACATCTCGCCTTCCTTCACCGCGCGATGCAGCAGCAGCCAGGATGCGAGCTGCATCAGCCGCGTGGTGAGCCGCATGCTTTCGGTGGCATAAGCGAGCGCGGCGGAGCGCTCGAGCTTTTTGGATTCCTGCCGGCCGGGACCGTCGAGATAAGTCGCGGTCTGTTCCACCAGCGCCATGCCGTCGCGAAACAGATCGGCAAAGACTTGCGAATTGGCGAGCCGCGCGCCGAACGATACCGGCTGCAATTCGTTGATCGACTTTTCACCCATACGCTTACGCCTTACCCATGCACCAGGACTGTTACGCAGCCCGTGTCTGGATAAGCATCGCTCGCTGCGGCCCGTCCTGTCCAGACCGCGGGTTAACAAAGTTTAAACATGGTTGCCGCCGCTTAAGACCGCGGCAACCATCACGGCCGCAACTGTGCCGGAATGGGACAAAAAAGAGCCGCCGTCGCCGGCGGCTCGAAGTTGATAACAGGGAGGCGTCAAACAGAGTGGACAGGAGCCACTCAATGTCCATGAAGATGGACGATCATAGTAATGATCTAGAAGGCTTAACGACGCGTTAAGCGTTTGCGTCCAATGCCGAATTTTTACGCCGCGGCGCGCGCAAAATGGTGCGCGCTTACCGTTTGAAAAACTGATCGGCGGCCGAGCGCGACGCGCGTTTGCCCGCCATGTCCGCCTCCAGCCGCGCGATCTCGTCGTGCATGAGCTGCACGCGCGCGGCCAGTTCTTCCACCGACAGCAAACTCAAATCCTGTCCGATCTCGTGCGCAATCTTTTTCTTCGGCTTGTCGTCGTCGTCGATGGCGGCCATGGCAATGCTCCGTTGACCGGAATCTAGCCGCGCGCAGGCGGGTTGTCACATTGCCACCGCCCGCCTAAACAGGCGCCCTGCCCTGAGAGAGCCGAGGAATCCATGACCGCACTCCCCAGCCGCATGACCGCGATCGGCATCAAAACCCCCGGCGGACCCGAAGCGCTGGTGCCGGAAGAGCGTCCCGTCCCCACGCCTGGCGGCGGCGAGATTCTGGTGAAGGTTGCGGCCGCCGGCGTCAACCGGCCCGACGTGATGCAGCGCAAGGGGCTCTACCCGCCGCCGCCCGGCGCGCCGGATATTCCGGGCCTGGAGATCGCCGGCGAAGTCGTGGCGCTTGGCCCCGACGTCAAACGCTGGAAGACCGGCGACCGCGTGATGGCGTTGGTCTCCGGCGGCGGCTATGCCGAATATTGCCTGGCGCACGGCAGCCACGCGCTGCCGATCAGCGGCTTGCCGATGGTCGATGGCGCGGCGATCCCGGAGACCTTCTTCACCGTCTGGCACAACATGGTCGAGCGCGGCGGGCTGAAATCCGGCGAGACCTTTCTGGTGCACGGCGGGACGTCAGGAATCGGCACCACCGCAATCCAACTCGCCAAGGCGCTCGGCGCGCGCGTCATCGCCACCGCCGGCACGGCGGAAAAATGCGACGCTTGCCGCAAGCTCGGCGCCGACGTCGCCGTTAACTATAAAACCGAGGACTTCGTCGCGGCCACCAAGGCGGCCACCGGCGACAAGGGCGCCGACGTTATACTCGACATGGTCGGCGGCGATTACATCGCGCGCAATTACGAGGCCGCCGCCGTCGAGGGACGCATCGTGCAGATCGCGTTCCAAGGCTCCCCGAAGGCGACGGTCAACTTCATGCGCCTGATGCTCAAGCGGCTGCATCACACCGGTTCGACCCTGCGTTCGCGCTCGGTCGCCGACAAGGGCGCCATCCGCGATGCGGTCGAGACCAACGTGCTGCCGCTGATTACCGCGGGCCGCATCAAGCCGGTGATCTTCAAGACCTTCCCGCTGGCCGAGGCGGCCGCCGCCCACGCGCTGATGGAAAGCAGCGAGCACATCGGCAAGATCGTACTAACCCTTTGAAAGGGTTATTGAACTATTGCGTGCGGGAGACGGAGCCGCTACTCCTAGGAAGCAGGCAAAGAGCGTGCGGGCCGCGAAATCGGCGCATTGTGAAAGCAAAATTGGGCTGGGGGAATTTGTTTGCAGAATTTCGCCGTCGGCGGAGCCGGATAAGCAGCATGACGGGCACCGCCGCGGTTGGGGGCTTTGGATTGATCGTGAAGCGTTGCGTGATGGCCACCGTGCTCGCGCTCGCCGCCTCGCTGTTGGCGTCGCAGCCTTCGCACGCCGTGGAAGCGGTGAATGTGCGGGTCGGCGCCGCCGCCATCGATCTCACCGCTGCCACCGACGTGCAGAAAGCCGATGGCGACCGCATCCAGGTATCCACCGCGCCCGGCCCAGACGGCATCGTCCGCCGCATCGAAGTGCGCGCGCGCGAAGCCAACACCAATTGGGCGGTGTTCGCCCTCACCAACAATTCCGATGAGCAGATCGACCGGCTGATCGTCGTACCGCATTACCGCATGGTCGGCTCCGGCCTGTTCTGGCCCGACCTGGGGCTGTCGCGCGTCGCCGCCATCACGCCGAGCTCAGGCGATCGTCCGGTGCGGCAGGAGAACACGACCGCGGATATTTTCCGCATCACGCTCGATCCCGGCACCGTCATCACTTTCGTCGCCGAACTGCGCACCGATAAGTTGCCGCAGATCTATCTGTGGGAGCCCGACGCCTACAAAGACAAAGTCAACTCCTTCACCCTCTATTACGGCATCGTCATCGGCATCGCCGGCCTCCTGGCGCTGTTCCTCACCATCCTGTTCGTGGTGAAAGGCTCGGTGATGTTCCCGGCCGCCGCCGCGCTCGGCTGGGCGGTGCTGATCTATATCGGCATCGATTTTGGATTCTGGGGCAAGGTGTTCGACATGTCGGCCGGCGCCGAGCGCGTCTGGCGCGCCTGCGGCGAGGCGATCCTGTCGGCGACGCTGCTGGTGTTCCTGTTCGCCTATCTCAATCTGTCGCGCTGGCACGTGCGCTATGCCCATATCACCATCGCCTGGCTGGCGGCGCTCGCCGCTTTGGTCGCGGTGGCGGTGTTCGATCCTGCGGTTGCTTCCGGCATCGCGCGCATGTCGCTCGCCGGCATCGCTGTGTTCGGGCTGGCACTGGTGATCTACCTCTCCACCCACGGCTACGACCGCGCGGTGCTGCTGATCCCGACCTGGCTCTTGCTCGTCGTCTGGACGGCGGCGGCGGGTCTTGCCGTCACCGGCATCGTCACCAACGACATCATCGGCCCGGCTTTGCTCGGCGGCCTGGTGCTGATCGTGATGCTGATCGGCTTCACCGTGATGCAGCACGCTTTCGCCGGCGGCATTACCCACGGCATCGTTTCCGACGTCGAAAGACGCGCTCTCGCACTGACGGGCGCCGGCGATCTGATCTGGGACTGGGATGTTTCCGCCGACAAGGTCTACACCAGTCCGGAAACCGAACAGTTGCTCGGCCTCAAGCGCGGCACGCTGGAAGGGCCGGCCGCCGCCTGGCTCGAGGTGCTGCATCCGCTCGACCGCGACCGCTTCCGCGCCTCGCTCGAACTCGGCGGTGGAGCAGCGGCGCGGACGCCTCAACCAGGATTTTCGCCTGCGCGCGGGCGACGGCCATTATTTGTCGTTTTCGCTAAAGGCGCGCCCCGTGGTCGGCTCCGACGGCGAAGTGGTGCGCCTGGTCGGCACGCTCACCGATGTTACCGATTTCAAGAAGGCCGAGGAACGGCTGCTGTTTGACGCGGTGCACGACAATCTCACCGGCCTGCCCAACCGCGAACTGTTCATCGACCGCATGGAGGCGGCCTTCGGCTACGCCCGCTCCGATCCGCAGGTCCGGCCGTCGGTGCTGGTGATCGATCTCGACCGCTTCAAGCAGGTCAACGATTCCGTCGGCATTTCCATCGGCGATTCCGTGTTGCTCACCATCGCGCGCCGGCTCGCCCGTCTACTCAAGCCGCAGGACACGCTGGCGCGGCTGGCCGGCGACCAGTTCGCCTTGATCCTGCTGTCGGAACGCGAACCTGCGCGTATCGTGGCCTTCGCCGAGACCATGCGCCGCACCTTGCGCGCGCCGATCGGTTTCAACGACCGCGAGATATTCATCACCGCCTCGATCGGGCTGGCGCTCGCCGAAAACCAGGCGCGCAACACCGAGGAAGTCCTCAAGGACGCCGAACTCGCGATGTATCACGCCAAACGGATCGGCGGCGACCGCATCGAGATCTTCAAGCCGGCCATGCGCTCGCGCAAGACCGACCGGTTGACCATGGAATCGGAACTGCGCCGCGCCATCGAGCGCGAGGAGATCAAGGTGCTATACCAGCCGATCGTGCGGCTGGAGGATCGCGCCATTGCCGGCTTCGAGGCGCTGGCGCGGTGGGATCATCCCAAGCTCGGCCGCCTGTCGCCGTCCGAATTCATCACCACCGCCGAGGAAATCGGCCTGATCTCCGACCTCGGCCTGTTCGTGCTCGAACGCACGGCCCGCCAGCTCGCAATCTGGCAGGGCGCCAACCGCACGCGCGAACCGATCTTCGCCAGTGTCAACGTGTCGTCGCGGCAATTGCTGCGCCACGATCTGATCCAGGACCTGCGCAGCGTACTGTCGCGCTCGGCGCTGGCGCGCGGCACCTTCAAGCTGGAGATCACCGAATCGCTGGTGATGGAAAATCCCGAGCATGCCGCGCAGATGCTCACGCGCATCAAGGAACTCGGCGTCGGTCTGTCGCTGGACGATTTCGGCACCGGGCATTCCTCGCTCGCCTATCTGCAGCGTTTCCCGTTCGACACCATCAAGATCGACCAGTCGTTCGTGCGCACGACCACGCGCGGCACGCGGCCGGTGATCCTGCGCTCGATCATCGCGCTCGCGCACGATCTCGGCATGGACGTCGTGGCGGAAGGCGCGGAGACCGACAGCGATGCGGTCGAGCTCTACCAGATGGGCTGCGAATATGCGCAAGGCTTCGCTTTCGGCGAGCCGATGAGCCCGCAGGCGGCCGGCGGCATGCTCAGCAACGAAAAACTCGAAGTCGCACGCTAGTCCATATTTTATAAGCGTTAAATCCAAACTCCGCTCATTCCCGCGCAAGCGGGAATCCAGGGATGCAAGCGCAAGTCAGAGGGTAATTGCCCTGGGTCCCCGCTTTCGCGGGGGACGAGCGGCTTTAGTTAGGCGTGTCCCGACTCGCTCGACAACTGACCCAGGTCGATGCCGATCTTGCGCAGCGCCTTCTGGTATTTGCCGTCGGTATCGGTGCCGAAAATCAATTCGGGATCGGCGGCGCAATGCAGCCAGCCGTTCTGCTGGATTTCGTTTTCCAATTGCCCGGGCGCCCAGCCGGCGTAGCCGAGCGCGAGAATGGCGCTCTCCGGCCCATCGCCGCGCGCGATCGCCTTGAGGATGTCGAGCGTGGCGGTCAGGCAGATGCCTTCGTCGATCGGCAGCGTCGAATTCTCGATGAAGAAATCGGCCGAATGCAGCACGAAGCCGCGCCCGGTTTCCACCGGCCCGCCCTTGAGCACTTTGACCTCTTCGGCGTGCCCCGGCAGTTCGATGCGCTCGGCCGCCGGGATCACCTCGAGCTGCACCAAGAGATCGGGAAACTTGATGTTGCCGGCCGGCTGGTTGACGACGATGCCCATGGCGCCTTCGCTCGAGTGCGCGCAAACGTAGATCACCGCACGCGCGAATCGCTCGTCGCTCATTGCCGGCATCGCGATCAACATCTGACCGTCGAGATAACCGCGCGCCGTGGTCTGGTCGGGCGATTTGCGTGGTAGTTTCATGCGAAAAGGTTACTCCAATCGATCCGCTTTTGGAAATGATGCCGGTTGCGGAAAATTCAATCACCCACCGTCACATTCAACCTAATAATTGTGGCAAAATCGCTGCCCTGCCCGCAACTTGTTCACCCCCTGCTCACAATGAATTCAGTGGCGAAATGCGCCTCAACCGATTAGATCGAGCGTCATGGAAAAAGTTAACAACCGTATCGGCGTAAGCGTGGCGGCCTGCGGCATTGCGCTGCTGCTCGCGCGCCCCGGCGCGCGCCGCCGACGCCTCGCCTTGGGTCGAAGATAATTATTCGGGCATCCGGCTGATCGCGGGCGCCAACAAAAGCGGCGCAGAGAGTCTTAGCGCCGGTATCGAAATCAAGTTGCTGCCGGGCTGGCATACTTATTGGCGCTACCCCGGCGACTCGGGCGTGCCGCCGCGTGTCAGTTTTTCCGGCTCGGAGAATCTGGCTTCCGCGAAAGTGTTGTTTCCGGCACCGCATGCCTTCACCGACGAGGCCGGCACCACCATCGGTTACAAAGGCAACGTCATCTTCCCGTTGCGCGTCATCCCGCGCGACAAGGGCAAGCCGGTCACGCTGCGCGCCAAGATCGATTATGCGGTCTGCGAAAAGCTGTGCGTGCCGGTCGAAGCCAAGCTCGAATTGACGATTCCGCCGAATGGCGGTGCGGACAATGCCGCGCTGGCGGCGGCCGAAGCGCGCGTGCCGCAGCCGGTTTCCGCCGCCGCGGCCGGCCTGACCGCAAAGCGCGCCAATGACGACAAGCGCAAGCCGCTGGTCTTCGTCGACCTTGCCGCGCCCACCGGGGAAAAGGTTGAATTGTTCGTCGAGGGACCGACGGCGGAATGGTCCCTGCCCATCCCCAAGCCCGCGCAAGGCGCGCCGCCCGGACACCAGTATTTCGGCTTTGAGCTCGATGGACTGCCGCCCGGCGTCGATCCCAAAGCGCCGTTCGAGCTTACCTTCACTATCGTGAAGGGCGATCGCGCGACCGAGGTCAAGACTCATCTCGACTAAGCGGGTGCCGGCGCGCTAGCTTGCCCCCATAAAATCAGGAGAGAACACCCATGCCTATCAAAGCCGGCGATAAATTGCCCAACGCCACGTTCCGCGTGATGACCGCGGAAGGTCCCAAGCCGAAGACGACCGACGACATTTTCAAGGGCAAGAAAGTCGCCCTGTTCGCAGTGCCCGGCGCGTTTACGCCGACCTGCAACAACCTGCACATCCCGAGCTTCCTGAACAACGTCGACGCGTTCAAGGCGAAGGGTGTCGACACCATCGCGGTGACCGGCGTCAACGATGTATTCGTCATGGAAGCCTGGAAGAAGTCGACCGGCGCCACCGGCAAGATCGATTTCCTCGCCGACGGCAACGGCGAATTCGCCAAGGCCATCGATATGGCCTTCGACGGCTCCGGCAACGGGCTGGGCACGCGCTCGAAGCGCTATTCGATGCTGGTCGACGACGGCGTGGTCAAAAAGCTCAACATCGAGGACGCGCCCGGCAAGTGCGATATCTCGGGTGGCCAGGCGCTGCTCGCGCAGGTTTGATCTTGTCATTCCGGGGCGCGCCGCAGGCGCGAACCCGGAATCCAGGGCAATAAACCACAGAGATTGTGACTCTGGATTCCGGGCTCGCCGCTTCGCGGCGCCCCGGAATGACTAGGGATGTTTCATCGCTCCGACCGCGCCGGCGCGCGCCGCGACCAGACCGTCGCGCGCCAACTGATCGGCGCGCTCGTTCATGGCGTGGCCGGCGTGACCCTTCACCCAGTGCCAATGCACCTGATGGTGCGTGAGCGCCTCGTCGAGCCGCTTCCAAAGGTCGACGTTTTTGACCGGCTTCTTGTCGGCGGTGCGCCAGCCGTTCTTCTTCCAGCCGTGAATCCAGGTGGTGATGCCTTTCCTCAGGTATTCGCTGTCGGTGTGCAGGTCGACATGGCAGGGCCGCTTGAGCGCCTCCAGCGCGGAGATCGCCGCCATCAATTCCATGCGATTGTTGGTGGTGTGCGGCTCGCCGCCGTTCAATTCCTTCTCGCGGTCGCCGAAAGAGAGGATCGCGCCCCAGCCGCCCGGCCCCGGATTGCCGGAGCAGGCGCCATCGGTGTGGATGACGACGCGCTGATCCGTCATGCCAATATTTCTTTGCGCATGATCTTGTCCGAAAACCGGTTCCCACTTTTCGGGATCATGCGCTGATCCCATAGTCGCTCACGCTTTTCACCGACTGGTGGAAGCGCAGCTTGCGGAAATATTCGAGCGGGTCCTTCGGCTTGACCAGCGCGCCGTCCGGCACCGCCAGCCAATCCACCAGCCTGGTGAGCAGGAAGCGCATCGCCGCGCCGCGCGCCAGCACCGGCAGCGCCGCGCGTTCGGCCGCCGAAAGCGCGCGCAAACTCGCATAGGATCGCAGCAGCGCGCGGCCCTTGGTGACGTTATAGGAATGATCCGGCTCGAAGCACCAGGCGTTGAGACAGACCGCGACGTCATAAGCGAGCGTGTCGGTGCAGGCGAAATAGAAATCGATCAGTCCGGACAGTCTGTCGCCGAGGAAGAACACGTTGTCGGGAAACAGATCGGCGTGGATGACGCCGTCCGGCAGATCGCGCGGCCAGGATTTCTCGAGCGCGTCGAGTTCCTTGGCGATCTCCGCGCACAGGCCGGGCCGCACGCTGTCGCCGCGCGACTTGGCGTGCTCGTAGAGGCCGCGCCAGCTTTCGATCGACAACGCGTTGGGCCGCTTGCCGGAAAAATCCTTGCCGGCGAGATGCAGGCCGGCCAGCGCCTCGCCCACTGCCGCGCAGTGGCCGGCATTCGGACGGCGAATCCATAGTCCGTCGAGAAAGGTGACAATCGCCGCCGGCCGGCCGGACAGAGTGCCGAGCATGCCGCCATTTTTGTTCTTCACCGGCTGCGGACAGGTGATGCCGCGCGCCGCCAGATGCTCCATCAACGCCAGAAAGAACGGCAGGTCGCCCGCCGCCACGCGCTTTTCGTACAGCGTGAGGATGAAATTTCCGGCGCTGGTGTGCACCAGGAAATTGGAATTCTCCACGCCTTCAGCGATGCCCTTGTAGGACAGCAGCGCGCCGATCTCGTAGCGGCTGAGAAATTCGGTGAGTTCGTCGGCGGTGACGTCGGTATAGACGGCCATGGAAGGCTCACTCCGCCGCCTGGGTCTCGCGCAGCGGGCGGGGCAGCGGGAAGAACATGTCTTCCTCGGCGGCAGTGACGGTCTCGATGGTCAAGACATAACGCTGCGCAAAGGCGCCGATGATCTCCTCGACCAAGACTTCCGGCGCCGAAGCGCCGGCGGTGATGCCGAGCCGTCCGATGGCGCCGAACTCATTCCAATCGATATCGGCGGCGCGCTGCACCAGCGCCGAACGCGCGCAGCCGGCGCGCTTGGCCACTTCTTTGAGCCGCTGCGAATTGGACGAATTCGGCGCGCCGACCACGATCATGGCGTCGACCATGGGCGCCACGCATTTGACCGCTTCCTGCCGGTTTGTGGTGGCGTAGCAGATGTCGTCCTTGTGCGGCCCGGCGATGGCCGGAAAGCGCGCCTTGAGTACCTCGACGATCTCGGCGGTGTCCTGCACCGACAAGGTCGTCTGCGTGACGTAAGCGAGATTGTTGGCGTCGTGCGGGATGAAATTCTTGGCGTCGGCCACGCTTTCGATCAGCGTCACCGCGCCCGCCGGCAACTGGCCGAGCGTGCCGATCATCTCCGGATGGCCGGCGTGCCCGATCAGCACGATCTCGCGGCCGCGGCGGTGATGGATATCCACCTCGCGATGCACCTTGGTCACCAGCGGGCAGGTGGCGTCGAGCACGAGCAGATGGCGGCGTTCCGCCTCGGCGGGAACGCTGCGCGCCACGCCATGAGCGGAAAAGATCACCGGGGCGCCGGTATCGGGAACTTCGTCGAGTTCCTCGACGAAAATCGCGCCCCTGGCGCGCAGGCTTTCGACCACGTAGCGGTTATGCACGATTTCGTGACGGACATAGACCGGCGGCCCATAAATTGCGAGCGCGCGCTCCACCGATTCGATGGCGCGCACCACGCCGGCGCAGAATCCGCGCGGCGAGCACAGCAGCACCTTGAGTGCGGGCTTTTCCAACCTGTTCACCACGATGTCCCAGAAATCGCGCCGATTTTTCGCGAATTTCAAGTCCCCGACATGGGCCGCGCCGCCCCACCCTGTCAAGACGGCATAGTTGCACGGGCGCGACCGAGCCCCTATATTCCGGCCACTTTCCGATCATCACCGATGATCTGGTGCTTCGCCCGAAGGGCGGGCGGAGCGTAGAGGAGATTTGCCATGGCCACAGCCGCACCCTTGATGCCGAAGGCGACCGCCGTCTGGCTGTTGGACAATACCGCCCTGTCGTTCGACCAGATCGCCGACTTCTGCAAGCTGCACCCACTGGAGGTAAAGGCCATCGCCGATGGCGACTCCGCGCAGGGGATCAAGGGTCTCGACCCGATCCAGACCGGGCAGCTCACGCGCGAACAGATCACCGCGGCGGAGGCCGATCCCAATATCGTTCTCAAGCTGACCGAGCAGAAGGTCTCCGTGCCGCAGCCCGAACGCGGCGGCAAGAAAGGCCCGCGCTATACGCCGGTGTCGCGCCGGCAGGACCGGCCGAACGCCATCCTTTGGCTGGTGCGCAATCATCCCGAGCTCAAGGATTCGGCCATCATGCGGCTGGTGGGCACCACCAAGTCGACGATTTCGGCGATCCGCGACCGCACCCATTGGAATGCCGCCGCGCTTGCGCCCATGGATCCGGTGACGCTCGGCCTGTGCTCGCAAACCGACCTCGATTTCGAAGTCAACCGCGCCAACAAGGAAAAGCCAGCGCCGATGGAATCGGGTGCGACTTTGCTGCCGGCCGCGGAAACTACCGCGCGCAAGGAGGCGGAAGTCGCCGCCGCCGCCGCGGAAGCCGAAAACCGGCCGGGCGGCAGCGATCTCAACGTCAGCGCCGTGTTCGCCAAGCTCAAGCAGCTCGGCGGCAAGAAGGAAGAAGACGAGTAGGCTTTCGCCTATCTCTGCGCCGTCATTGCCGGGCTTGACCCGGCAATCCATGAGGCCGCGCAACGAGCAAAGCTCTACGTACGTTTTCTATTCGCGGCAATTCATCATGGATGCCCGGGTCAAGCCCGGGCATGACGCTGAGCGCGCGGAAACGTTCGCGCAAGAAACTCAATACCCGCGCTTCCCCTCTACCGCCGCGATATAGCGCTCAATCGATTTTTCCAGCACCAGTTTGGCGCCTTTCGGAATGACGCGGTCGAAATAATGGCCGTACAGTGTGTCGAATGAATACGGCGCCATGGCCTTGCCGATATGCGCGACTTCGCGCGCCGACAGCGGAATGAAATTCGGATAGCTGCGCATGAAGGAAAGCCACTTGCGGTCGGTGGCGACGGTGAGGATATCGCCGGCGCAGACGACACCGCGCCCGCCAGCGCCGCCCGCCCAGTGCAGCACGCTGCCGCCCTCGAAGTGGCCGCCGCAGCGGATCAGCGTGACGCCGTCCAATAATTTATGCGTGTCGCCTTCCCACAGATAAATCGCCGGGTCCGGCCGCATGATCCAGACCCTGTCCGCCGCGTTGAGATGGATGTGGCAATCGAACGCTCGCGCCCATTCCACCATCGTGGTGTAGAAATGCGGGTGCGAGATGGCGATCGCCTGGATGCCGCCGAGCGCCTCGATCGCCGTCACGGTCGCGGCATCCAGCGTGGCGACGCAATCCCACAGCACATTGCCGCCGGACGTGCGCAGTAAGAGCGCGCGCTGGCCGATGGCGAAGCCTGCGCCGATGCCGGTGATGTCCGGCTCGTATTCGCGCATCGCATTCATGTGGCTGTGCGCCAGCGCCTCCAGCGTCGTCCACGTCTGGCCGCGCGGCGGCACGTATTGCCGCTCCTCCTCGCAGACCAGGCATTGCGCCGGCGGCAAGTTCGGATCTTTGTCGCTTTCGGCATATTGCATGCCGCAGGCGGTGCAGATGAAGAAGGGCATTTCAGACTCCGTCATTGCCGGGCTTGATCCGGCAAACCATGAGGTGATTCCACAATACTAATCGTAAGAATTCTTGTGTATCAGCTCATCATGGATGCCCGGGTCAAGCCCGGGCATGACGGAAGACGCGCGCCATCACCCGTATTCTTTAACGGCGCCGGGGCAACTCCGTAACCTAAGCCCGCGCTGGGGGCCTTCGTTGTCCACGCACGTTCTACCTGTGCGTATCGGGTAAACCCGACATGCATGCGGGGGAAATGGTGCGCCGGGTGACGCAACCGTCAGTCCTGACGCTTGGTGGCGCGCCCCCGAAGGCGGCCGACGAAGACCTAGGCGGCGCGCGCCATGCGCGCGACCGGCTTGCGCGCCGGCGCCTCGACCGGCACGCACGAGCGGCGCGCTTCGATCTCGGCCATGCGCAGGATGTAGACGAGTGAACGCAGCCCCAGGCCGGCGGCGATGTCGGCGAGCTCGGCGGCGGTGTCGGCGATGTGGTCGATGGCGGCGTGATTTTGATTGTTACGCATACGTGGCCCCTCTGGATGGAACGAAAAAAATTAGAATTGGGAACCGCGCCGAATGCAATCGAAAGTAGAGTGATACCGCTTCACAACGTGGTGATTTTAGTTCGATTCAATTCCGGCGGATGCGGCGCGAGGCGTGGCGACGGATGCCAGCGCGAGGCGGTTACCGCGGCTATCGGGATATTGCCGCTGCGCTCCCAGACCATTGCGCGGCGGCGCGCCGGCCGCCTGCGGCGGTGAACGAGCAGCCAGAGGCCGATCGCCACCGCGAAGGCGGCCCCGGATCCGGCGATCATGGGGCGTAAAATGTCATCCTGGCGTGCTCCGTCGGCCGCCAACGGCGGCCAGCAACAACGTGACAGCAAATATTCCGGGCTGCCGGGCTGAGCGTCCGGCGCGCCGATTGTGACATCCTCTTCCGGCGCCGGCGGCGGCGGCTCGACTTGTTGCGCGCGCGCCGACAGATTGTCCGCCGCCCCGTTCGGCACGGGCCAAGACAATTCCCGGCGTTGTTCGTCGTTGACGAAAGGAATCGGCGGGATGACGGCCGGCGCGCTCGGCCGCTCGGCAAGCGCTTCGCTCAGCTTTAGCGCGTGCGGCTCTTTCGGCGTGGCGGCTTCCGATCGCTCGGCCGCAGCGGCGGCCGCGCCTGCATTCGCCGCCGGCGCTTGGCTGCGATGCTGCCGGTCATTGTCCCAGCAGCGTTGCCGGCCGTGCCAGTAGATGTGGTCGTGCGGAAAGGCTTTGCGCGCCTCCTCCAGCGTCATGCAGCTTGGCGAGCCGGCGGCCGGCGCCGCAAACGTACCGATCACAGCAAGGACGACGGGGATTGCGGCGATGACGATGCCACCGATGAATTTCGACATGGACGGGACCCTCCGTTGTCGATTGCCTTTGCAGAAGCCGCGCAGGCGCCTAGCGGGGACAAAAATTTTGTCCGGGATAGGGCATCGCGCGATCGCGGCGACGCAAGGGCGGCAGAAATATCCGTTGCCAATGCGGGCGTTACGGCAAGCCGCATTAACGCCGCCGGAAAGCCATCGGTTGGCCGCGCGCGCGCCACCTCGACCATAATTTTGGAACCCGGCGCTTCCGCGCCGGCATAATGCCTCTAGTACAGGTGCGGCAGCTCGATGCCGAATGCGCTTCGGAAAACGGCAACGGCGATGTTGTAGAGAAACAGCAGGATCGTTGCGGCAATGCTCACGGCGACGACGACGCCGACCACCAGGAAGATTCCAATTCCCAATATTGCGACGGGATTCCTGTTGGCCATCCCGTCACTATGCAGGCGTTTGGACAAAGCTGCCAGGGCTTGCCCGGTTCGCGCCAAGGCAAGACTCATCGCCCCTGTTCTTTGCGGCGCGGGGGCGCCGGCCGGATGCCGGGCTTGCCCGATATCCGGCACTCGAGAACCCTTCCTAGCCCCGCGCTGCGGGGCCTGGCCTGTTCCCTCGCCCGAAAGCGAGGGGAATGGAGCGCCGAGCGGCGCACCATCAACGTCCGCCTTGCGGCGGGCGCGCGCTTTGCGCAAGCGCGCTCGCCACTCGGCGCTCCATCGCGGCGATTTCTGTTCCCGGGGTCCGCGTTTCCTGGGACGAGGCCTTGCGGCCAGTCCCAGTCCAGCAGGCTCCCTGCGGAGCGGTCGTAATGCCGCCCGATCGGGTCCCCGGGCCTCCCGAGTGCGTGGCTGCGAACCACGCCCGCGGGCGCCGCACCTGCCCCACTTCAGGATCGCCTCTAGAAGCGCCCCTCATGAGCAGGTGATAGGAATATAAGCATAGGATAAAAGGCCTGTCAAGCGGCCTGGGCAGGTCCCTTGGATGGGGCCCGCATTTGCCGCTGGCAGCGGCGCGCGAGCATCGCCATATAGGGGCATGAGCAAATCCCCGCGCGTCGAATTTCGCCCCAAGCGCGTCGCCGAAGGCGACTGGCAAATCGAGGCCCACTGCCCCGGCGAGGAGCTGCGCACCATTTCCGGCCTGACCAGCAAGGCCGACGTCGACGATTGGATGAATGGGGACCGCAAGATCGCGTGGCTCCGATCGCAGGGTTATGCGAAGTGAGCGGCGGCGTTCCCTAAGCCGTCATTGCCGGGCTTGAACCAAAGCATTTCTGCTTCGACTAACGTTTGACCGCAAACGTAGCGACAGACGAGACCCGCCATGAAGGTGTTTTTGCTCGGATTTCTCGGCCTCATTTTGGGATTGATCGCCGGCGGCGCCATTGGCGTCGGCATCGGCTCGATCTGCGTCGAGGTCTTCCAGGTCAGCAAGTTCGAAGGCGGCGCCGGCATGATGGTGTTTTTCATCTTTATGCCGGCCGGAGCGATCTTGGGCGGACCTCTCGGCGCCTGGTTGCTCGGGCGGATCGGGGCGCGGTCGCTGGTGGCGCCTTCGAAATGACGTGACTTGGCGGATGCGCTGCGACGATCCGCGTTACGCGGCTGGGATGTCTGGGAAGGGCTCGCAAGGTGTCATTGCCGGGCTTGACCCGGCAATCCATGAGGGCTCGCCACGATTTCGACCGTAAGTTTGAATATGAGGATGCTCACCATGGATGCTCGGGTCAAGCCCGCGCATGACGGCGGAGAGAATGGCGAGCTACGCAATCGTCGTCGAAAAGTCGGATGGCAGCTATTTCGCCGATGCGCCGGACCGGCTTCACCCCAAGAGTTTAGAATCCCATAGCCGCCCCTGCACTTCTTCCTCCAAATTCTTCAAAAGTCTTGGTCCATCTGCTATTAATTTCATTAGCTCATCCTGCATCGAATGAGAACGCCCATGCGCCTTTCCAACTCGATGTTCTATTAATGCTCCGCGAATTAAATTGTCGGCCTCTGAGCAGCGCCTGCTTTGTCTGATCACACTCGTCTACAAAACGATATTCCATCTGTCTGACGCGCGCCTTCGCTTGCAAAAACGCAGCTACGAATTCGGTGTCTTCAGATAGGCCACTGCGACTTTCTTTTCCCGGAACATAGCTAGCTTTAATTTTGCCTGTTGCTTCTCGAGCGAGCCTAAATGCGAAAACTGCCTGATTTTGTTGAGAGCCCGGATTGCTTTGTTGAGCGTAGCGTTGTTTCAGTCTGTTCGAACGACCTACATATAAGTGCCGGCCATATTCGCTAAAAAGATATACGCCCTATGTCGGCATAACCTTCGGGAGCTTGCCGTTAGTCACCGGTTGCTTAGCAATGAGTGCGTCGAATGACGCATGGAGGTTCTCAACGGCATTGGCAAAACGCGGGTCCAAAACGTCATCCCCCCACCCCGTGCCCCTTCAACGCCCCCGTGATCTCATCCAAAATCGCCGGGTCGTCGATGGTCGCCGGCATGGTCCATTTGTCGCCGTCGGCGATCTTCTTGATGGTGCCGCGCAGAATTTTTCCTGAGCGCGTCTTCGGCAGCCGCGCCACCGTGATTGCCAATTTAAAAGCCGCCACCGGGCCGATCTTGTCGCGCACCAGCGCCACGATTTCCTTCTCGATCTCGATCGGCGGCCGGTTGACGCCGGACTTGAGCACGATGAAGCCGCAGGGCACCTCGCCTTTGAGCTCGTCCTTGATGCCGAGCACGGCGCATTCGGCGACGTCCGGGTGCGAGGCCAGCACCTCCTCCATGCCGCCGGTCGACAGGCGATGGCCGGCGACGTTGATGATGTCGTCGGTGCGGCTCATGACGAAGATGTAGCCGTCGTCGTCCTTGTAGCCGGCGTCGGCCGTCTTGTAGTAGCCGGGGAATTCGTCGAGGTAGCTTTCCTTGAAGCGGTCGTCCTGCTGCCACAGCGTCGGGAAAGTTGGCCGGCGGCAGCGGCAGCTTGACCACGATCGAGCCGATCTTGTTCGCCGGCACCGGGTGGCAGGCCTCGTCGACGATGTCGATCTGATAGCCCGGCATCGGCACGCAGGCCGAGCCGTATTTCACCGGCAGCGCGCCGAGGCCCAGCGGATTGCCGGCGATGCACCAGCCGGTTTCGGTCTGCCACCAGTGATCGAGCACCGGCACCTTGAGATGCTCCTCGGCCCACTGGATGGTCGGCGGGTCGGCGCGCTCGCCGGCGAGGAACAGCGCGCGGAATTTGCTGAGGTCGTATTGCTTGAGCAGCTTGGCGTCCGGGTCTTCCTTGCGGATGGCGCGGAAGGCGGTCGGCGCGGTGAACAGCGACACCACGCCGTGGTCGGCGCAGACGCGCCAGAACGCGCCGGCGTCGGGCGTGCCGACCGGTTTGCCTTCGTACAGGATCGAAGTGCAGCCATGGAACAGCGGCGCATAGACGATGTAGGAGTGGCCGACCACCCAGCCGACGTCGGAGCCCGACCACCACACTTCGCCGGGATTGACGCCGTAGAGGTATTGCATCGACCATTTGAGCGCGACCAGATGGCCGCCATTGTCGCGCACCACGCCTTTCGGAATTCCCGTCGTGCCCGAGGTGTAGAGGATGTAGAGCGGATCGGTGGCGAAGACCGGCACGCATTCGCAGGTCTTGGCGTAGTTGACCGCGTGCTCCCACATCTTGCGCCAGTCGTGGTCGCGGCCTTCCATGAGGTAGGCCTGGCATTGCGGGCGCTGCAGGATCAGGCAGGCCGAGGGCTTGTGCTTGGCGAGATTGATCGCCTCGTCGAGCAGCGGCTTATAGGGAATGACGCGCGCGCCTTCGATGCCGCAGCTCGCCGACAGGATCACGTTCGGCTTGGCGTCGTCGATGCGGGTGGCGAGCTCTTTCGCCGCGAAGCCGCCGAACACCACCGAGTGGATGGCGCCGATGCGCGCGCAGGCGAGCATGGCAAACACCGCCTCCGGCACCATCGGCATATAGATGATGACGACGTCGCCTTTCTTGACGCCGAAGTCGCGCAAGATGGCGCCGAGCAACTGCACCTCGGACAGCATGCGGCCGTAGCTGAAGGTCTGCTTGGTGTTGGTGACCGGCGAATCGTAGATCAACGCCGCCTGGTCGTTGCGGCCGGCGAGGCAGTGGCGGTCGAGCGCGTTGTAGCAGGTGTTGAGCACGCCGCCGGTGAACCAGCGGCCGTAGATGCCGGCGTCCTTGTCGAAGACCTTTTTCGGCGGCTCGAACCAGTCGATCTGCTTTGGCGGCCTCGCCCCAGAAGCCTTCCGGGTCGCGCTGCCAGCGCGCGTAGACGTCATGGTACCGGCTGGTCGACGCGTCCATATCGTTGCCTCCCGAGGCATTTTGGCCGCGATTGTGGAACGGCGGCCATGCGCAAACAAGGCTGGCGCGGCCCGCCCGGCCGGGCTTTGATCTCGCGCAATTTCACCCCTCCGCCCTTCGGCTAGGCCGTCACGAGAGGCTCCAGCGTGACGATCATTACCGACCCCCTGTTCTATGCGCTTGCCATCCCCGCCGTGGTGGCGCTCGGCCTGTCGAAAGGCGGCTTTGCCGGCGCCGGCCAGATGGCGACGCCGCTTTTGGCGCTGGCCATGCCGCCGCTGGAGGCCGCCGCCATCCTGCTGCCGATCATGATGGCGCAGGACGCCGCCGCGCTCTGGGTCTACCGCAAGGACTGGAACGGCCTCATTCTGGCGATCACCCTGCCGGGCGCCCTCCTCGGCGTCGGCGCCGCCTGGCTGTTGGCGGCGCATATTTCGGATTCCGCGGTGCGGGTGCTGATCGGCGTCACCACCATCTGCTTCGTGCTCTACTACTGGATCGGCCCCAAGCGGGTGGCGCGCGAGTCCGGCCAGCCGGGCGTGACCGGCGGCGTGCTGTCGGGCGCCATGTCGGGCTTTACCTCCACGCTCTGCCAGGCCGGCGGGCCGCCGTTTCAGATGTACGTGCTGGCGCAGAAGCTCACCAAGATGAACTTCGTCGGCACCACCGCGTTCTTTTTCGCCACCACCAACGCGCTCAAGGTGATCCCCTATTTCGCGCTCGGCCAGTTCTCCACCAAGGGCATGGGCACCTCGCTGGTGCTGCTGCCGCTCGCCATGTTGACCAACATGCTCGGCTTCTGGGTGGTGCGCATCACGCCGCAGGAATTGTTCTACAAGATCACCATGGTGCTGATGTTCGTGATCTCGATCGAACTGGTGCGCTCGGGCATGACCGACATTCTGCGCGGCTGACAAGCGCATCCGCCTTGGCTACGCTTGGGTGGGGAGAAAACACCCAATGGCGAAAACGCCCTACGACACCGATCTCGACCGCAATCCGGCCAATTTCCAGCCGCTGACGCCGCTCGGCTTTCTCGAGCGCGCCGCCGCCGTGTTCCCGGATCACACCGCCATCATCCACGGCCCGCTGCGCCGCTCCTATGCGGAGTTCTACGCGCGCACGCGGCGCCTCGCCTCGGCGCTGGCCAAGCACGGCATCAAGCGCGGCGACAGCGTCTCGGCCATGCTCGCCAATACGCCGGCCATGCTGGAATGCCACTACGGCGTGCCGATGACGCAGGGCGTGCTCAACACGCTCAACACGCGGCTCGATGCGCCGATCATCGCCTTCTCGCTCGACCATGCCGAGGCCAAGGTCGTCATCATCGACCGCGAATTCTCCAAGGTGATGAAAGAGGCGCTGGCGCTGTGCAAGGCAAAGCCCCTGGTGATCGACTACGACGATCCGGAATATTCCGGCGCCGGCGAGCGCTTGGGCGATATCGAATACGAGGACTTCGTCGCTAGCGGCGATCCGGATTTCCTGTGGTCGATGCCGGACGACGAATGGGACGCCATCACGCTCAACTACACCAGCGGCACCACCGGCGATCCCAAGGGCGTGGTCTATCACCACCGCGGCGCGCATCTGCTGGCCATGGGCAACGTCATCACCTGCCGAATGCCGCAACACCCGGTCTATCTGTGGACGCTGCCGATGTTCCACTGCAACGGCTGGTGCTTTCCCTGGACGGTGTCGATCGTCGCCGGCACCCATGTCTGCCTGCGCGCGGTGCGCGCCAAGGCGATGTATGATGCGATTGCCGACCACAAGGTGACGCATCTGTGCGGCGCGCCGATCGTGATGGCGGTTCTGCTCAACGCGACCGAAGCCGAGAAGAAGCCGCTGCCGCATGTGGTCAATTTCGCCACCGCCGCGGCGCCGCCGCCGGAGGCGGTGCTGGCCGCCATGAAAGCCGCGGGCTTCAACGTCACGCACGTCTATGGCCTGACCGAATGCTACGGCCCGTCGGTGGTGAACGAGTGGCACGACGCCTGGGATGCGCTGCCGCTCGCCGAACAGGCGGCGAAGAAATCGCGCCAGGGCGTGCGCTACCCGGTGCTGGAAGCGCTCGACGTGCGCAATCCCGACACGCTGGTGCCGGTCGCGCGCGACGGCGAGAGCCTGGGCGAAGTGATGATGCGCGGCAACGTGGTGATGAAGGGCTATCTCAAGAACAAGGCCTCGACCGAAAAGGCCTTCCTGGGCGGCTGGTTCCACACCGGCGACCTCGGCGTGATCTATCCGGACGGCTATATCCAGCTCAAGGACCGCTCCAAGGACATCATCATTTCGGGCGGCGAGAATATCTCGTCGATCGAGGTGGAAGACGCGCTCTACAAGCATCCGGCGGTCGCCGCCGTCGCGGTGGTGGCCAAGCCGGACGAGAAATGGGGCGAGACGCCTTGCGCCTTCGTCGAGTTGAAGATGGGCGCGAGCGCCAGCGCCGACGACCTGCTGCAATGGTGCAAGCAGCATTTGGCCGGCTACAAGGTGCCGCGCTACGTTGTGTTCGCGGAGATCCCAAAGACCAGCACGGGGAAGATCCAGAAGTTCAAGCTAAGGGAGATGGCGAAGGCGGTTTAGGCCTTGTCATGGCCGGGTTTGTCCCGGCCATCCACGCCTTCCTTGCTACCGTGCCGTCAAGGAGTGGATGCCCGGCACAAGGCCGGGCATGACGTAGAAAGAGCGGCGGCAGCTTCAATCGGCCTCATGCTGGGAGGAGCGCGTCTCGAAGCATGGGCCGCCCCATCCTTCGAGACGAGCGCTTCGCGCTCTCCTCAGGATGAGGCGGAACTAGGCACGCTGAGCGATCGCAACATCTCGCTGCAGATGCCGCCTCAACGACTCCAGCCACGCTGCGAATGCCTCGCGGAAGAAGGCGATGCGCTCATCGCACACAGCCGGCTCGCAATCGAAACCCGCCCACCATTCGACAAAAGCGCGGTCGCCGTCGACGACGGGCGTGACGCGAATGGTCGCCTGAAAATTCTGCACCGGCAGCGGTGACTCGCCGGCGAATTCATAAGTTTGTGTGCGCTCGGCGTCGGACAAAGCCAGCAACCGCTGCCGCCGCCGCATGCCTTTGTAGAGCACATTGCGGATGGCGCCGACGGCGTCGCCCGCTCTGCCCTCCTCGATCTCGCTCGTCCCGGCGCCGTCGACCCAGACCGGATAGTTGTTGAAGTCGCGGATGATACGCCACACTTCATCGGCGGATGGCTCGAACACCGTGCTGTAATAGGCTTTTGCCACTCGGACGCTCCCGTTGCTTCAGGATGCGTGAAGTAGCGGCTGCGCCGTCTCGCGGCCACCCGATTTCTGGCTCGCAGCGGCGCAAACCGAGTAGACGGCGCGCGAAACGCCCGCTTATAATTCCTACGGGACGGGGGAAATGGGCCGCCGCGGCGGCCTAACGGTTTGGGGACAGGACCAACCGATGGAGATGACCCATGTCTACCTCACGCGTTCTGTTCACGGCCCTGGCGTTTAGCGCCTGCTCCACGCTGGCGGCACAGGCGAGTGGGATATCGCTCAACGTGCGGCCCGGCCTTTGGGAAATGACCACCAGCGGCCAGACTTCCGGCGCGCCGCCGATCCCGGCCGAACTGCTCGCCCGTATGCCGCCCGAACGGCGCGCCAAGTTCGAGGCGGCGATGGCCGCCAGCATGGCGCGCGCAGGCGCGCCGCATACCTTCCGGCAATGCGTCACGCAGGAGAACCTGCAGCGCGGCTTCGACGTCAACGATAAAGTCAAAGGCGCCGACAAATGCACACAGTCCGTGGTGTCTTCGACCGCCTCGGTCATGGAAGTGCGCGAGCAATGCAGCGGCCGTGAAAACGTTTCCGGCACGTTTCACTTCGAAGCCGCCAGCCCGGAGGTCATGAACGGCACCATCGATCTCGCCATGAGCGACGGCGTGCACACCATGAACGTCAAGCGCGTCATTCACGGCAAGTGGCTCGGCGCCGATTGCGGCAGCGTGAAGAGCGCCGGCCGGTAAGCAGCGCGGCTTTAGGACTTGATCTCGACCACGGCCGCCGTGCAGGTGCGGGTCTGCTGGCCTTGCGGCATCGTCCAGGCCTGAGTTCCGGTGAGCGTGCCGCCTTTGCCGTTGAGCACGCCGCCGTAGCTGCCCTGGTAGCTCGATCCGCCGGCTTTCCAGTTCGAGACCAGTTTGATCGTGCCGTCGTCCGCCACCGTGCCGGTGGCGATCTCGCTGCCGACCACCCGCGTGCCGCGGAGATTGAAGATCGGGCGCGCGGCGATCGCGGTCTTGCCGGTGATCACGATGTCGAACGGCGCGCGCAGCATGAATTGCGACGTTTGCAGTTTTTCGCAGACGAGCATGCCGCGATAGGTGCCATCGGCCGCCGCCAGGCCGGAAGCCGAAACGAGTACGACAATTGCCAAGCCGAAAGCTTCGAACTTTCTCCGCAGCATGGTCGCCTCCCTGTTCGAATGGCGGCGAGCATAGTCCCGGCTCATGGCGCCTTCAACACGGCGCAAGGCCGGCGCATAAATTCGTCATATATTTTCGCGGCCGAAAAACTTATGGGGCCCGCAAGGGCCCCATCATCATCGTCAGTGCCTGCTTTGCGCGGCCATTCAGCGGTCGTCGCCCGGCCGGGGGTTCGGATTGAACATCCGGTTGGCGTCGTAGCGCTGGTCGAACGACTGCGGCGTGCCGAACTGGAAGGTGGCGTTGCCTTGCCGGTACGTCGTCTGGCCATTGCCGGAATTCGAGAATCGCGAGTCGGGATCGGTGTAACGCGCACTCCCGTCGCTATTGGTGTTGGCCTGGTTATCGATGGTGAAGGCGTGCGCGGCCGGCGCTACCAGCACGGCCAAACCGAAAGCGGCGGCCAGTACGGCCAGGCGACGACGCGGCGAAGACGGCGAATGCTGCATGACGGCCTCAACGGTGTTGCGAAGCGGCAAAGCAGCCAGAAGAATATGGCCACAGGACGGCAAACGCAAATTCCCCCCGCCCTTGCGGGCGAGGGGAACTGCCAAGAAGACCGAGCGCTAGCGCGCGTTCGTCACTTGGCGGGGGCAGAACACATGAAGGAGCCGATGTGTTTGCTCCACTTCGGATCGAGCGTCGGATAGGTGCCGGCGCCCAAGCGCATCATTTCGCCGCCGAAATCCTCGTCGGAATAGAAATCCCAGGTTCCCGACTTGATTTGGATCGAGGCGATCTCGTTCTTCCAGCCTTCTTCCTCCAGACTGGCCTGGTTCTCCTCAACCGGTGACGACAGGCCCTGGAAGTTGTTCTCCGAGTAGATCAGCAGTTCGCAGCCGGTGGCGGGCGCCGGCGGGACATCCGCAACGGCGGCCGGTTCGTTCGCCGGGCCAACGCCGGTGGTCTCGGCCGGAGGTGCCGGCGGCACTTCTTCGGCGACCGGACCGGACGGCACGACGATTTCCGTCACGGTACGGTTACGCTGCGTGGAATAAGCCACGCATTGATATTCGCTGCCGCCATCTTCGGTCGGCACCGCCATCCAGCGCAGCCGCGAACCGTCTTCGCTGAAGCCGCTGCAGACGGGCTCCTCCAACGGAACGTAGCCGTCGGCATAGTAGGTCTCGTAGCCAACCGCGAACGTGCCGAGCGCGATGAGCGGGATCAGCGTGCGCCAGCGGTTGTTGACGAAGAAGCGGCGGCGATCGCGGTTGATCACGACGCGGCGGCGGTCGCCACGATCAGCCGTGAAGCGGTTCTTGCCGTTCGCGGTCTGGCCGAAGCCCTGCTTGATCTTGCTGCCGGGGCCGGCGGTCAGCTTGTTCCTGTTGCCGGGCCCTGCCGTCAGGTTTGTCTTGATCTTGCTGCCGGGCCCTGCGGTCAGCTTGTTCCTATTGCCGGGCCCTGCCGTCAGGTTCGTCTTGATCTTGCTGCCAGGTCCTGCCGTCAAACCAGTCTTGATCTTGCTGCCGGGTCCTGCCGTCAAACCGGTCTTGGTCTTACCGGTGGGCCCTGCGGTCAGGCCAGTCTTGGTATTGCCGGTCGGCCCCGCTGTCAGGCCGGTCTTCGTCTTGCCGGTAGGCCCTGCGGTCAGGCCAGTCTTGGTATTGCCGGTGGGTCCAGCGGTCAGGCCGGTCTTGGTCTTGCTGACGGGCCCTGCCGTCAAGCCGGTCTTGGTCTTGCTGACCGGCCCTGCCGTCAGGTTCGTCTTGGTCTTGCTGCCCTGTATCTGGCTGATGCCAGACTTCGTGCCGACCGTTTGCTTGGTCGACGTCATCGTCTTCGTCGTCGGATGCGAGACGCTGCGTCGTCGTAACGTCGGATGCGCGACGCTGCGCAGTCGTCGGCGTCGAGCGCAGACGCTACGCGAACCGGCGCCGCCGGACGCGAAACGCTGCGCGTAACCGGCGCCGCCGGGCGCGACACGCTGCGAACGGGCGCAGCCGGACGCGCGACGGCCCGCACCGGAGCGACATTTTTCTTCTGCTGCTGGGCGGTGAGCGTGGTGGTGACGCCGGCATTCGATGCCGGCGCAGATTGTGCGATGGCCTGCGACGATGTCTGGGCCGCTACCGCGACCGCCAAAGCCGCAACCAACAAACTTAGAGATTTCCGCATGTCTGCCCCCTTTTCTTATTCGTTTTCCGCCACGCCCGTTCAGCAAGCGTGAACGGCGAAACGCCTAAGGACGGCGCAAAACTGCAACAAATAAAGTTTTATGAATATGACATGCGTCAAAACGGCGCTTTTGCCGCACCCTTCGGCCTCATTAGCCGGCCGGGTGCCCGCATTCAAATTGGCGCGGTATTTGCATTCTCGACGGCGCCTGGGTTCGAGCCGCTGGTAAGCCGGTACGCTTAATGCAGCCGGCGGCGAAGTGCCGGTGGCGGCTGGTCACGATTCGTTAGCCGCTGCGCCGCATACTGGTGACGAACTATGCGTCGCCTGTCGCGTTGTAAAATTCGAGTGCCGGGGAAACTGAAGGAGAGACTCCCGTGCCGACCACCTTGCCGCATCGACCGCGTGCCGACGTAAAGCGCACGCCGCGGCGTATCGTCTTCGACGTGCTGTTCAACGGCGCCATGCTGGTGAGCGCGCTGATCCTCACATACATCGTGCTGGTGCGCGAAGAGCAATACGCCTTCGGCCAGCAGGAAATCGCGACCCGGGTGATGCAGCAAAGGCAGATGACGACCAGCGGCGACGAGCAGGTCATTCCACCTTTAGATTGAGCTTGCGCACCAGGCCGCCCCACTTCTTTTCTTCCTTGTCGATATCGGTGGCGTATTCGGCCGGCGTCGAGGTGAGCGGATCGCCGCCTTCGAAGTGAATGCGTTTCTGCACGTCCTCGGTGTCGACCAGCTTGCGCAGTTCGGCGCTGAGTCTGTCGACGATGTCCTTGGGCGTTCCGGCCGGCGCCAGCAGGCCGTAATGCAGCACGGCTTCGAAGCCCGGCATGCCGGATTCGTCGAAGGTCGGCACGTTCGGCAGCAGCGAAAATCGCTTGGCGCTGGTGACCGCGATGGCGCGCAGCTTGCCGGCCTGGATGTTGCCGAGCGCCGGCGGCAGCACGCTGAACGCCACCGGCACGTGGCCGCCGAGCAAATCGTTGATCACAGGCGCCGAGCCCTTGTACGGGATGATGGCGACGTTGACGGCGGCCTCCGACTTGAACAGTTCGGCGCACATGTAGCCGCCGGTGCCGAGCGACGAACTGCCGACATTGAGCTTGCCGGGCTGCTGCTTGGCGTAGGCGATGACATCGGAGACAGATTTGCCGGGGAACGACGGATTGGCGATCAGCGCCACCGGCATCGAGGCGACCAGCCCGATGGGCGCGAAATCCTTGCGCGGATCGTAGCCGGCGTGAACGTAAAGGCTTGGATTGATCGAGATGGTGCCGGTATGGCCGAGCAGCAGCGTGTAGCCGTCGGGCGCGGCACGGGCCACCGCGCGGGTGCCCAAAGTGCCGCCGGCGCCGGGTTTGTTGTCGACGATCACTTGCTGATGGAACGCATCCGACAGCTTGGCGGCCACCACGCGCGCCATGGCGTCGACGCCTCCGCCCGGCGGATAAGGCACCACCAAAGTGACAACTCGATTGGGATAGTCGGCAGCCAATGCGGCGCCGCCGGTGGTCAGCAGGCAGGCAAAGGCGGCGAACAAGCCGGCGACGATTCGATTGGATGCGAATGGGCGCATGATTTCCCCCATAAACGGGCCCGTGAACCGGCCGCTGTTGCTGGGGTCATTATAGAGCAATTCAAAACGTAAAAGCGCCACCGCCCGGCTTTTCGCCGGGGGCGGCGCCTTCAGAAATGACAACAAAACCGGCGGATCAGTGGACGCTGGCGTTGCCGTTATGACGCAACCGTTCGATCTCGTCCTTCACCAGCAATTTCTTCCGCTTGAGCTCCACGATTCTCAGATCATCGACCGCAGGATGGGTTTGGCAGTCGTTGAGTTCTTGTTCGAGCGCTTGATGTTTTCTCTCAAGTTCCGCAAGGTGCGATTGCATCGACATTCAATATGTCTCCTCAATCAATGGCTCCAAGACCATTTAGTATAGCGCAAAGCCATCGCAAGCGCGACGGTACACCCGACATAAATTGTTCGCAAATGTTACCAAAGTGTTTGATCGGCCGGGATTTTCTAAACGCTTGAACGCCGCTGTGGAAAACGTGATAATTGCTCTGCCTTGCCGGGCCAGACGGTAGCCCGATGCGAACCAGCCCGATGCAAACCAGCGGTGGCGATGACGCAAAATGAAGAGCTCGAGTTGCGGGCTCAGCTATCTCGCCTGCAACAGGAACACCGCGACCTCGACGCCGCGATCAACGCCTTGGCGATGTCGCCGGGCTCCGACGTGATTCAAGTGCAGCGTCTGAAGAAGCGCAAACTGGTGCTGCGCGACAAGATCCGCGATATCGAAGACCAGATTACGCCGGATATCATTGCGTAGGTAATATCCTTTGTCGTGGCGCGTTCGCGGGAGCGCGGCTAAGCGCCCCGCTTTTCTCTTTTTCTCGCATACATGGCCTGGTCGGCCGCATCGATCATCTGCTCGGGCGCAGCCCCCGCCGCGAGGGGCACGAGGCCCGCGCTGGCGCCGACCGCAAGCCAAGCCTCGCCATGCGCGACGTTGACCCCTTCGATCAGCTTCTCCAGGTCGCGCGCCTTGGCCGCCGCCAGCTCCGGCCCGAGATTCCACAACAGCACCCGAATTCGTCGCCGCCCAACCGCGCCACCACGTCGGAGGCGCGCACATGGCGGACCAGCTCGTGCGCCACCGCCTTGAGCAAGACATCGCCGGCGGCGTGGCCGTATTGGTCGTTGACCGCCTTGAAGCCGTCGAGATCGATGAACAGCAGCGCCGCCTCGCCCTTGTAGCGTTGCAGAAAGGCGAGCGAGCGTTTGAGCTCGCGCTCGAATCCCCGCCGGTTGAGAACGTCGAGCAGCGGATCGACGTCGGCGCGCGTTTCGAGATCGGCGATGGTGCGGCGCGCCTCGGCAAGGTCGGCCTTGAGCCGCTCGATCTCGGCCAGCAACAAAGCGGCGGGCGTGAAAGCCGGGCCGCCGGCTTTCAGCTCATCGCGTTTTTTTGCGGCCGCGTCCCCCGCCATGGCACCGATCAGAGCGTTATCGTGTTGACGGTCCGGCTTTCGATATCGCCGCGTACTTTGGCGTAGATGCGTGGATTGCGGCCGGAGAGGATCTGCAGGGCGGCGAGCACCGCGTTGGCAGGCTCCAATACCGTCATCACCGGGGTCGAACTCGGCGCCCGCAGCGACGACCAGACATCCTCCGGAAAATCCTTGAAGCTCGCCGGCACCGTGATCACCGGCGTCGTGGAGAGCGCCGACAATACCGGCCCGGCGCCGTTCGAGCGGCCGATGAAAGCGATCACCACCGTGTCCGGCACTTCCTGCACCATGCGCTGGAGCGTCGCGGCACCCCGGAGCGGTTCCTTGTGGATGGAGCAGGTCACCACCTCCATCATGCCGGCGAGGTCGCCGAGCGCCTTGCTGAAGGCCTCCGGATTGTCGTCCGCCGAACCGCGCCAAAGGATGATGCGCTGGCGCGGCACGCGGAAATGCCCGGTGATGTCGGCGACGCGCCGGTACTTGGCGGCGACGTCTTCGAGCGCGCCGCCGTCGCGATAGACCTGCTTGTCGATATAGGTGCCGCCCTCGAGCACGCGCCAGGAATCGTTGTCGACGACGTCGGCGAGCAAAAGGTTGCCCTTGGCGTCGAAGCCGAACTCGACCTTGAGATCGACCAGCGTGCCGCCTTCGAGCTGCCAGGCCTTCTCGAGCGCGAGGAATGCCTGGCGCGCGACGCGCCGCATCTCCGGAAACAGTTTCGCTTCGTCGTCGCGGCTGAACACCTCGGATGTGGCAAGGACCAGAAACGGCTCCTGCCCGGTCAGCGGCTTGGCCGGGTTGTAAAGTCTGATCTCCTTGCCGTCGTCCGTGAACTGCATGAACGGGTCGTCGGCGACCAGCGGCTTGCCGTTCCAGTTCTTGTCCTTGGTCTTGAGGTAGAACTCGATGAGCGACTGCGGGAACAACTGCCCCTTGGCGAGATGCGGGTTGCGCTTGAGATAGGACCCATGCGCTTCGCGCCGCACCACCACCTCGTAAGGCAGCATCGTGCAGTTGGGGGCGACGAACGAGGTTTCGCTGTCCTGCTCGATAAAGGCCACCGGCAGGCCGCAGGCTTTGAGCAAGCGGAACACGTTGGACGTGGTCGCGGTGGCGATGCGGCCCTTGTCGGGAATCACGTCGTGTTTGGCGCCGTCGCCGGCCGTGATGTCGTCTTTGGAGATCACGGCGACCAGGTCGGAACCGCCATTGATTTTATAGACTTTTTTCGTCTTGCCCTCGATGACGAGGGCGCCGAGCGAATGCTTCGTGGTCATCTGGACGTTCACGGTCGAGGTTCCCAATTCACGGTGGTTTCACTGGAAACGACAAGGTTTACACCAAACTTCGCCAGATGAAGAGCACAAATCGCGGCTGTGGGTATTTCCCCACGGGGCCAAAAGGGGCCTGCCCTGGGGCGCTAGCGCAGCACCGGCGCGGTGGTGTCGCGGTTGTAATAGACGGTCGCCAGCAGCAGCGTGTCGAAATAGGTCCAGCCGAGGAAGGGCACGAATCGCACGACCAGGGATTTGTAGAGTCTGCGCCTGGAATCCGTGCCGAGATTCTCGGCAACCGCCGCGACGGTGGACGGCAGAACCATCACCCGCATCAGGCGCTCGAGTTCCAGCGCGGCAAGGCCATAGCGTTGCGCCTTCACCGCGGCGGCGGCGTCCTTGAGCGCGGCGGCAAGCGCGCGGTCGTCGCGCAACTGCTCGAACAGCGCGACATGGCGCTCCAGACCCAAGGCATCCAGCACGATGGTGAGCAGCACGTCCTCGGCCCGGTCGCCGAGGAGCGGCTCGATCTGCGGCAGCGGCTGCTGGATGGCGGCCTCGACCTCGTCGGATGTGGGCGCCAGCCGGATGACCAGCGGCTGTATGGTGAGCGCCAGGTCGAGTTCGCGCGTCGGCACCACCAGCAGCCAGTCGTCCTCGCTGACGCGGCTGTTGAACAGGACAGCCAGGTCGCGGGCGAGCGCGACCTGCTCGGCGCGGAACCGGCGCACGGCCTTGGCGTCGCGCGCGGGGCCATCGGCGACGGTCAGGCGCAGCAGGTTGTCGGCGCGGCGGGCAAGCCTCCCGGCGTCGCGCCGGGCGTCCTGGGCGGCCTGGCTGATCGCGGTGGCGGTAAAGGTCTGCGCCCCTGCTCTCGCCGGGGCAAAGGCCGCGGCCAGGGCCAAGGCCCCGGCCAGGCGCAAGAGGTCCCGCCGCGCCGTCACATTCGGCGCCTGCCCGCCATCGCCGCGCGACGCAACCATTGACGCCCCTTTGCGAATTAAGGCCTTGGGACGGCCGAAAAGGCCGATGGGACTGGCAATTGTGGACTCTTAAGCCCAATTCTGCTAGAGCCGCCCAACTCAAGAAGGCCCAATATTGCGGGGCTTTCGACCCTGAACCCGGCCCTTAATCAACGAAGGAGCAAGCGTGCAAGTTCTCGTTCGCGACAACAATGTCGACCAGGCCCTCAAGGCGCTCAAGAAGAAGATGCAGCGCGAGGGCATTTTCCGCGAGATGAAGCTTCGCGGCCATTACGAAAAACCCTCTGAAAAGAAGGCGCGGGAAAAGGCGGAAGCGATCCGCCGCGCCCGCAAGTTGGCGCGCAAGAAGATGCAGCGCGAAGGCCTGCTGCCGATGAAGCCCCGTGTGGTTCCTGGTGCTGCCGGCGGACCGGGTGGTCCCGGTGGTGGCGGCCGCGGCGGCCGTGGCGGCGCACCGCGTTTCGGCGGCGGCGGCGCAGGCTTCTAACCGACCCGGATTCGGTACATGACGTGGCGCGGGCCTTCAAACGCCCGCGCTATTGCTTTTTCAGTCCTCAGGTTATCGTCGAACGAATGCCGCATTCCGGCGCGACGAGACCGCCGATGAGCCACGGGCAAGCAAACATCTGGCGTACCGCGATCGCCCTTATGGCCGCGCTCGCGCTCGCCGCCTGTTCGAGCGCCGGTTTGAACGGCGTCGGCACCGGCGCGCCGGAAAGCGAGGACGCGCTCTACGCCACCTCGCCCGCCAATATCGCCTCGCTCACCGACGTCGTGCAGCGCAATCCGGCCGATCCGCAGGCCTACAATATGCGCGGCGCGGTGTTCGGCCAGGCCGGCCGCTATGACGAGGCGCTCGCCGATTTCAACAAGGCGATCGGCATCGACGCCAATTACGCGCAGGCTTATGCCAACCGCGGGCTGGTCTATCGCGAAACCGGCAAATACGACCTCGCCCTCGCCGACTACAACAAGGCGATCGCCATCGATTCGAATTATTCGGTGGCCTATCTCGGCCGCGGCATGGTCTACCGCGTGCAGAAAAAGCCGGTGCCGGCGCTCAACGACTTCAACCGGGCGATCGCCATCCGGCCGGACAACGCGCAGGCCTATTACAACCGCGGCCTGCTCTATCAAAGCCAGCACCAGCACGGCTTCGCCATCGACGACTTCTCCACCGCCATCGGGCTGTCGACGCAGCAGGCCGCGCCCTATATCGCGCGCGGGCTTAGCTACCTCGCGGTCAACAACATCAAGAACGCGGCCAGCGATCTCGACGACGCGGTCAATATCGATCCGCAGAACGTGCAGGCCTGGGTGAGCCGCGGGCTCGCCTATGAGCGGCTGGGCGACAAGGAAAAAGCCGCGGGCTCTTACGCGCGCGCCATGAACATCAGCCGCAGCGATCCGCAGGCGACCGCCGGCTTCGAGCGCGTCGGCGGCAAGTTCGGACAGGCCTACGAGGCGTTCTAGCCGGCGCACCCAGCATCTTGTCCATTGGCTTGGGGTGCGCTGATTTTTTAAAAAAGCGACACATTTCCTGGCGATGCGGTTTGACCTGCATCAACGTTCGCACGAGGCAATAGAATAGAATTCATTTGGATGCCAGATACAGCCAGCAGATCGATGCGCGACCTCTGGACGCTCTTTCTTTTTGAGGGGGCCGCCTTAGTTTTGTTGGGACTTTTAGCAGTCGTAATTCCATCAATTGCCAGTTCGGCCGCGACCTTGTTCATAGGCTGGCTCTTTATCGCCAGTGGAGTTATCGGCCTTGCCACAACTTTCTTGGCGAGACACACACCTGGATTTTGGTGGTCCCTCGTATCCGCTTTGTTAGGGGTTCTTGTCGGTGCCGTCTTGGTCGCGCACAGATCCAACGATCTTTACGGCGGCCTGATGGGTTGGCCTTTAGAGGCGGCCGGCCCCATGAGAATGATATTGGTGTTGTTCTTCCTAATTGAGGGCGGCGCATCAATTATGTTCGCGTTCGAGCACCGTCGTCAGTTCTCGGGACGTTGGGCCTGGATGTTGGCAAGCGGTGTCCTCGACATAGGGTTGGCGACCGTCATAATTTTTGATCTCCCGGGGACTTCTGCCTGGACCATGGGACTGCTTATCGGAATCAACATGATCGTCGGCGGCGCATCGCTGATTGCAATGGGATTGCATGCGCGATCGGGAAGTCCTGCTTCAAATGCAGCATCGTAGTGAAAAGCTTAGCAAGCCAGCCCTATTGGACCGCTCGTCAGCCAGCTTGGAGTGCTGATCGTCTTTCTACAGGTTTTTTGACTTCGCGTGAAAGGCGGCGCGGCTGTGGTCCTGTTCGATTGCCGGCTGCCTAAGTAACGAACTTAGTATCTGACTGGCTATCTCGCGCTAACACGGCATCGATCTATCACGCATGCCTGCCTGTTCGTGGTGGTCCTGCTCCCCTTTCTAACCCAAACGCAGAGCGCCAAGCCCCTCAAACGCGCAGAACGCGTTCAAGCGCTTCGTGCAAATCCTCAGGTCCAAATGGTTTATGGAACAACAGGATCGACGCTAACGGGTGCGACTGCCGCAACTTGCGCAGCAGCGCCGGACCGTAGGGCTGCTCGAGTCAAAGAATGCCTACCGCGGGGGACTTTTCTTTGCAGTCGAGATTGCGGCGCGTCAAACTCGGTTACGGTCTTGCTGGTCGGCGCTTTTGAATCTGCCGGATGAAATGTCGAAAGTCGCCAACGCGACCGGAATTCAGCGGGATAGGCCGACTGCAACGGGGACCTTGGCGCTGCTCGTTAACGGGGATACTGCGCCGGATTCCGTTGTGACGGCACCCGCATTCGCCGGCGTTGCTTGATGGTGCGGCGTCATAAACGACAATGCCAGTGCAAAACCTACCCACACCCACCAGTAACTTTTCCGTTGCGTGGTGGCTTTTGCGGTTTCTGGCGCCGCAATGGTTGCAGCCTCGCTCGCCTGCGGCAGAAGCCGAACCAGCCGCGCCGCAATGGCCGTCGCCTCCGGCGACTTCCAGCTTCGGCCAGAGACCAAATCGAGAATCGACAGCAGCGTCTTCTCCGCGATCGCCTTGGGCATAGCTGCCAATCGAGTTGCCTCCTCCCACGGATCGACATTCATGCGCGCCAGCGCAGAAAGAACGCTCAGCCGCATACCGTTTGCTTCCTCGCAAACCGGCGCAAACAGAAAGTCGTCATATCTGGCGCTCAGGGCTGAAAATCTTGCACGATGATCCACGATGGAGCCGCCTTTGATTGCCGCTACCGGAGCACCACTTTGCTTTAATGGGACACGCTCGGACTTCAGCCCGAATGAAGCGAAGGGGTAGCGTGACGACAACGGCCACCGCACCTATTCGTTCGTCGTTGCTAAAAAGATATATAGTGGCGGCCGGCCGAATTGCATCCAAAGCTGAAGCTGAATGCGGCAAATGGAAGCGGTGGGGGCCTCGGGCGCGTTTCCGTCATCCTGAGGTGTGACCCAGAACTTGAACCAACTGCTAGCGTTGCCGGCGGCGGCGCGCAGGCCTGCCACGTTGATCTAGGTCAACGCACGGTTTCGAGCGTTCACAGTCTGTCACCAATGGTGATTTTAACGGCGATTAATTCCTAATCAAAAAATACTCTATGGTGGCGCAAGTTTAGTTAGGTCCAGCCGAGGGAGATAATGCCATGTCGCTCGGACTCATTCTTGTCATCCTCCTCATCATCTTCCTGCTTGGAGGCTTCAGTGGCCGCTTCGGCGGCTACGGCTACGGTTACGGTCACGGCGGCGTCGGTGTGCTTGGCACCATCCTGATCATCGTCGTCGTACTGATGCTGCTCGGGCGGCTCTGACCAGACAGGCGAGCGTCGGATGAGCCGTCTTCGCCGGCATCGGGAGAACCATTTCGTCGACCGCGTCGGTTGGCTGCGAGCCGCTGTGCTTGGGGCCAACGACGGCATCATCTCGACCGCAAGTTTGATTGTCGGCGTGGCCGCAGCGGCCGCGAACCAGAATGCCGTTTTGATCGCGGGCGTCGCGGGACTGGTGGCCGGCGCCATGTCGATGGCCGCCGGCGAATATGTCTCGGTCAGTTCGCAATCCGACACCGAACGGGCGGATCTTGCGCGCGAACGCAAGGAGCTCAGCGAAAACCCGGCATTTGAACTTGATGAGCTGACCGAAATCTACGTCCAACGCGGTGTCGATCAGGCGCTGGCGCGGCAGGTTGCCGAGCAGCTGATGGCGAAAGATGCCTTGACCGCGCACGCGCGCGATGAGCTTGGCATTTCGGAAATCACCACTGCGCGTCCGGTGCAGGCCGCACTGACATCGGCCGCGACGTTTTCCACCGGCGCCGCCATGCCCTTGCTGATGGTGGTCGTGTCACCCGCCAATTTGCTCGTTCCAATCGTGTCCGCGGCGTCTTTGGGCTTTCTCGCACTTCTGGGTGCGATCGGCGCAAGAGCGGGCGGCGCAAACGTGCTGCGCGCCACGGTCCGCGTGACATTCTGGGGTGCGCTGGCGATGGCTCTTACCGCAGGAATCGGGAAGTTGTTCGGCACGGTTGTCTGAGGCTCGCGCGCGACGCAAGGGATGCATCGCAAGGTTCATCAATGGCGAGCACTCGAGAGTCTATGGAGCGCTGACATGCCACTCTGGCAGAGAATGCTGATCACGCTGGTGACCATGCTGCTGACAAGTCTTGTCGCCGGCCTGCTGTGGCGCTGGCTCTTCAATACCGACATTCCGAGTTATCTGAGCGGGGTCGTCGGCGGCGTGACGGCGGTACCGGTCTGGGAACTCCTGAAAAGAATAGAGATCCGGTGACGGCTTGCACCGTCACGGCATTTCCAACCGTGGGCAATTCGTAAGGGGCGGCAATGATAGGACACATTACCCAAAAGGGCATCGATCAATCCTACCGTGATCTCGCGGAGCGCGCGAAAATCGATCTCGATTTCTTGCTGCTCACCGTCGCAGCGGCCGCTATTTGCGCCTTGGGCTTCAAGATGAACAGCGCGCCCGTCATTGTCGGCGCCATGGTAATTTCGCCGCTGCTCTATCCGGTCATCTGCGCCGGCGCGGCAACTTACCAGGCCGATTGGAGCGCGCTCATCCGGGCCGTCGGTACATTTGCAGTGGGATTTATCGCTGCCGTTGCTGCCGCGGTCGCCGTTGGCCTTATTTCCGCGACGTCATTCCGGTCGAAAATTGTCGATCGATTAGGCGGTTCGGGCACGGACTATGTCCTCGTCGCGCTTTTTTCGGGTCTGGCCGGAACATATGCATTATATTCCCCTAAAATTCACGAAGCCGTCGCCGGCATCGCAATTTCCGTCGCGGTGATTCCGCCGATCGTCATGTTGGGCATCGGCCTGGGCATCGGGATAGCGAAACAGGACAACAATCTTATGTTTGTCAGCGGCACGATCGTGCTCGGTAATGTTATCGGAATTTACGTCGGCTCTGTCGTGATGGTCGCTCTTCTGCATCGCATCTCAAGGGATCGAGTTGCGAGCTAGCGACGCACGGCGCGGCACGCATCCACCTCAACCTCAGTTTCCCTGTACCGGCCGACTTACGGGGATCCATATGATGTTGAGACAGACTGGCGTCAAACCGGAAATGCCGAGGGCGCGCGCAGCCACCTGCGATACATCAATTATTCTTCCGCTGATGAACGGACCACGATCGGTGATTCGCACCACTGCGTAGCGCCCGTTTTTCTGATTATCGACGTGGACCAGCGTCCCGAATGGCAGCGTCCGATGCGCGGCGGTAAAATCTTCGGCAAGGGTATCTTCTCCGCTCGCTGTCTCTTCGCTCACGGATGAATAAACCGATGCAAGACCGCACTCGTCCGGCTTTCGATCGGCTGCGTTCGCCGGTCCCAATAAAACGGGCAGCAGCACAGCCGCGAGTAAAAGCGAGCTTTGTTCGAACGTCGTTATAATCATGCAGTGCCGTCATGAGGCTGCAGCACGACCACCGCAGCGCCGAGCGGAACGCGATTGTAAAGATCGATGATGTCTTGATTGAACAGGCGAATGCACCCGCTTGAGACTGCACTGCCTATGGTCGCCGGTTCGTTGGTGCCGTGTATTCGAAAATAACTGTCGCGGTCGCCGACATAAAGATAGAGCGCGCGGGCGCCGAGCGGGTTCTCAAGACCGCCGGGCATGCCTCCCGCATATGCGGCATAACGCGGGATTTTCTGGATCATGTCCGCGGTTGGGATCCATCTCGGCCAATCCGCCTTCCGCCCAATGACCGCTGAACCGCGGAAATTGAGTGCCTCCTCCCGCCCTACGCCCACGGCATATCGCAACGCCCGGCCGCCGCTTTGAACGAGATACAAGCGCCGCTCCGTGACGTTCACAATGACCGTTCCCGGCGGATATCGCCCAGGAAATGTCACCTCTCGGCGGAGCAAATCGCGATCCATCTGGTCGAGTTCAAGTGCCGGTATCTCGTGCACGCCATCCACGACTGGCCCGTACACCGACGCATAAGGATCGATACCCTGCTGGTAACCTGACAACGGACCTTGCGACGCTGTCATGCAGCCGGAGAGCAGGAGGCACATCCCACCACAAACGCTACGGCGGCTGAGACCGTCACTGGGTACTCTGGAAATGATCATCGTCTGATCGCGGGTCTTTAGACGTCCGATCGTCTAAGCAACGGACATGCTTCCCGCACGTTTAAATAGGCCGCAAATCAATCGGGTGTGCATTGACCTGGCGCAATCATCATCTCGATTTCGACGAAATGCAGTCGTGGTAATTCGATGCCGGTTCGGATCAATGCGTCACGGCCGGTCCAATTTTATTTTGATTAGCGACAAGGAAAAGGCAGCAGGGTCCTGCGCGCTATGACCGTCGATCAAAGTTCACAGTCGATGACCTCGGGCTTCGAGCACGTCGGCGGTAAGTTCGGGCAGGCCTACGAGGCATTTTGACGCACCGTCGTCCGGATGTTGGTAATTGTTTCCCACCTGTTCAGGATTTTTTGCGCGCGATTGATTTAGCTCATTGTTAAACTCGTACCCAAGCATAAGTGTTTCAGCCTGCCCATGCCGCTCAATCTTCCGCGAGAAGGCGAATGAAGGGCTTATGCCATGACAACCATCCGTACCCTGCTGCCCGCCCTTCTAGGTGGGGCCTTGTTGTTCGGCCAAACTGCGCAAGCGACCGAACCCGCTAACCAAATCATCACCGCGCCGGCCGCTTCGCAAAAGGACGAGACGCTGATCAAGGGCGGCAAATACGTCGTTCTGCTCGGCGATTGCATTGCCTGCCACACGGCGGACAAAGGAGCGGCGATGGCGGGCGGACGCGCGCTGCTAACGCCCTTCGGCACCGTCTATTCGACCAACATTACGCCGGACGAGCAAACGGGCATCGGCAAATATACATACGAACAATTCGACCGCGCGATGCGCCATGGCGTCGCCGCGGACGGCCATAACTTGTATCCCGCCATGCCCTATCCTTCGTATGCCAAGATCAGCGGCAAGGACATGCGCGCGTTGTACGCCTACCTGAAGCACGGCTTGGCGCCGGTCAAACAAGCCAACAAACCTGCGGATATGAACTGGCCCTTCAGCATGCGCTGGGGCTTGTCGTTGTGGAATTTGGCATTTCTGGACGCCACTCCATTCAAGTCCGATGCAACCAAAGACGCAGCCTGGAATCGCGGCGCCTATCTGGTGCAGGGCTTGGGCCACTGCGGCTCTTGCCATTCGCCGCGCGGCATTGCCTTCCAGGAAAAGGCGATGGGTGAGGCCGGGGCCAATGGCAAATACTTCCTGGCAGGCCAAACCATCGAAGCGTGGCGCGCGCTCAGCCTGCGCAATTTATGGACGGTGGAAGACACGGCCTTGTTGCTGAAGACCGGACAAAATCGTTTCGGTACGATTTCCGGCAGCATGGTCGAGGTGATCCATCGCAGCACGCAGCATTTCACTGACGCGGATTTGACGGCCATCGCCACCTATCTAAAGTCGCTGCAGCCCGGCGAAAACGATCTGCCCATGCCGGCTGTGCCCACTCGCGTTGCGGCGTCGACCGTTCCCGCCAGCATATTCACGACCCGCGGGGGATTGGGCTACGTACAATTCTGCGTCGATTGCCACCGTCAGGATGGCGCCGGAGTCAGCAGACTATTTCCGCCACTGAGCCTGAACCAAACGATCACCGATGCCGACCCAGCAACCCTGCTGCATGTGACTCTGACCGGTTGGAAAACCGCGGAAACGGCCGCGCATCCCCGCGTTTACACCATGCCGGCTTTTGCCCGCCTGTCCGATCAGGAACTTGCTGAAGTTCTGACGTTTGTGCGCACCAGTTGGGGCAATCATGCCAAGCCGGTCACCGCGTCAGAAGTCGCAAAGATGAGAGATGAGCTCGATCCCAAGATCACGGACTCTTCCAAATTCGAGACGCCGCGTCTTGCCGACATGCTCGCCAGCCCGAATGCCGAGCAGCTTGTGCGCGGAATGCGCCTACATCTCGAGACCAGAACCCTGCTGCCGAACAACGTCGGCAACTCCCTGAATTGCACGAGCTGTCACCTTAACGTTGGCACGGTAGCCGACGGCTCGCCGTTCGTCGGCGTCTCTGCCTTCTTCCCAAGCTACGCCCCACGCGCAGGGCGAGTCATCACCATGGAGGACCGCATCAACGGCTGCTTCTTGCGCTCGATGAAAGGCGAGGCGCTGCCGGTCGATTCGGCGGATATGAAAGCCATGGTCGCCTACTTCGACTGGATGAAGAAGGAAACCAAGCCGCAGGACAAGGTCGCCGGGCGCGGGGTCGGCACCATAAGCAGGGCGATCCTACCGAACGCGGAAAATGGCAAAGAGGTCTACGCGAAGCAATGCGCCGTATGCCACGGCAAGGAAGGCGAAGGCTTGAAAGATGCCGACGGGCGCGTCGTTTACCCGCCGCTGTGGGGCGACAACTCGTTCAACATCGGCGCCGGCATGGCGCGGACCTATACAGCGGCTGCCTTCGTCAAGCGCAACATGCCAATCGGCTTCCAGGAGAAGTTCCCGCTGGCGCAAGGCGGGCTCTCGGATCAGGAGGCGGTTGACGTCGCCGAGTATTTTTCGCACCAGTTACGTCCGGACTTCCCACCTAAAGTAAACGACTGGCCGAAAGACAAAAAGCCGGCGGACGCGCGCTACTGAAGGCGCGCGCCTTCGCCGGCGCGCACACGGCCGGCGAAATCCTGCCTATCAGGCAGCCTCGAACACGAAACGCGTGCCGACCGCCGAGTGGATCACCTTGTCGCCGAGCGCTACGCGCGCGAGGTCGTAGAAGCGGTCGCCGGTGCAGTGGCCGACCATCAGGAAATCCGGATCGATGTCGCGGAATTCGGCGATGGTCTTCTCGATGTAGTCGTCGCCGAGCGGCGGCACCACGTGGAAGCCGCCGATCACCGCATGCACCTTGTCGACGCCCGAGGCGGCCATCGCCTGGCGCACGGTGTTGATGACGCCGCGGTGGCTGCAGGAAGTGAGCACCACCAGGCCCTTGCCCTTGACCATATAGACGGTGGCGAGCTCGTGCTCGAAATCGTCGGGGATGTATTTGCCGACGTTCTTCTCGGCCGGCATTTTTTCCGGGAAGCAGCCGAAGCCGTCGAAGATGCCGATAATCTCGTCGGTCGCCCTGAGCGGCGTCTCGAACGAGACCTGGCCGATGCGGCCGGTGGTGAAGGCGTGGTCGGCGACGATCGCCGGCTCGGCGGCCATCATCAGCGTGAGATCGGCATCCAAAATCGCCTTGCGGTCGAGCGCGCCGAAATTGCCGCCTGGGTTGCGGCGCAGGCAGAAGGTGTCCTCGCCGCCGACATAGAACGGCATCTTGCTCTTGAGCGCGCCCTTGGTGGCGTTGAGGAAGCCGACCATGCCGCCGAAATGATCGTAGTGACCGTGGCTCAACACCAGCGCATCGAAGGTCGCCGGGTCGATCTTGAGGATCGACAGATTGTTGAGCAGGACTTCCGGCGTGTAGCCGAAATCGATCAGCACGTTGCGCTCTTCGCCGCCGGCGAAGGATTGCGCATGCATGGCGAGGCCCCATTCGCCGTTGAGGATGGTGCGCGGCGGCTTGTCGGGAGACGTGTTGCCGCTCTTGCGCTCGATGGTCACCCCGCCGCGCTTTTCGGTCGCTATGAACTGGATGACGATGTTGTCGGTCACCATGCGCACCGCGACCTTGTCCACCACCGGCACCTCGCCGCGCAGTGTTTTCGCTGGCGCGGTCTTGGCGCTTCCGGCGAGCGTCGCCATCACCGCCGAGACGAAACCGGCGCCGCCGGCGCACATCTGGCTGACGCCGGACAGAAACGGAGCGCTGGCATCGGTGCAGGGGCCAAACAGCATTGTAATCCTCGGATCGGGAGTTGAAGGGACAGCTACTTCCAGCAGAACTTGATGTCGGCTTCGTTGCGCTTGCGTGTAGCGTAGAACGCCGCGGCGTTCTTGGCATCCTCAAAATAGGCGCGCTCCTTGGCCGCCCGCTCCTTGGCATTGGCGAGCGCGCGTTTGTGGTTTTCCGCGCGGTCGCCGGGCAGCGCCGGCGCCCGCGCCATGAACATCACCTCGTAAGGGTTACGCTCCACCCAATCGACCGCCTTGGCGTGCAACTCCTTTTGCTTGGCGAGATCGCAGAAGGCGTAGCCGTTGATCACCGGGCCGGCGAGTGTGGCAAAGCTGCGCACGGCGTCGTCGGCTTGCGCCAGTGCCGGCGTCTTCACGTCGAGCACTTCCGACATCACGATATAGCGGTCCTTGGCGGCGTAGAACCAGAACACCGCCTCGTCGCGCAGGCCGACGTCGTAGAAGCGGATGGCGAGCACCATCAGCGTCATGGGTGTGACCAGATTGGGTTTGGCCACGATCAGGTCGCGCGCGGCCAGAATATCCTCGCGTTTGTTCGAGGCGAGCAGAGCATTGTATTGCTTGCCGACGGAAACCTGCGGCTGCCCGTCCGGGGCCGGTGCCGCCCGGTAAAACGGCTCGACATAAATGCCGATGTGGCGGACCGGCTCGGCCGCGAAGGCGCAACATGAAAACAAAACCATCGCCGCCGCGGCAATCGTGCGCGCAAGGTGCATCGCCGTCCCCCCAAAGCCGGCCGATCTTAGGTCGCGGCGCTACGTGGCTCAATGCAAGCCGGCGAGAAATTCCTTCACCACTTTCGCCGCGCCGAAATCGTCGAGGTTGACGTGGCCGCCTTGCGGAAAGCGCACGAAGCGTTTTGGCTCGCGCGCCAGCGCGAACAGCTTTTCGCCGAAGCGGATCGGCACGATGCGGTCCTCCTCGCCGTGCAGCACCAAAAGCGGCGCGGCGACGCGGCCGATGCGCTCGTCCGAGCGGAACTTGTCCTTCATCAGCCAGCGCACCGGCGCGAAGGGATAGGCGGCGGCGCCGACTTCGGCGGCGGAGGTGAACGGCGCATCGAGAATGACGCCCGCCACCTCATGCCCGGCGGCAAGCGCCACCGTCACCGCGGTGCCGAGCGACTCGCCGAACAGCACGATGCGCCCGGCCGGATAGCGCGCCCGCGCGAAGCCGTAAGCGGCGGCCGCGTCGGCGATCAGCCCGTCCTCGGTCGGCGTGCCGGTCGAGCCGCCATAGCCGCGATAATTCAGCGCCAGGAGGCCGGTGCCGTCGGCGGTGAGCCAGGTGAAGCGGCCGACGCGCGCCGGCAGCCCTTCCGCATTGCCCTGGAAATAGAGCACCAGCGGCTTGCCCTCGCGCGGCGCCACGTACCAGGCGAGCAGCGTTTCGCCATCGGCGCTCTTCAATGTCACTTCCTCGGCCTGCGGCAGCCCGGCGTCGGCCGGGGCGACGCGCCTGGGATCGGGGAAATACATCATGGCGCGCTGGAACACGTACATCAGCGCGAGCACGCCAACATAAGCCAGGACAGCGCCGATCAGGAGCCATTTCAGTCCGGTCATGGCTTCCTCATAACACAAGCGTGACGAGGCGCGGGGTTGCTCGGGCGGCGCGGCCCGCTTAGCCTTGCGACAAATGACATAACAGGGAGAAACGCCATGCCGCGCCTGCGCTACATCGAGGAGACGGAAAAGACGCCGCAGATCGACGCCATGATCGAGTCGGCCAAGAAGACCGGCGCGCCCGACCCGCGCGTGGTCTCGATCATGACGCGCAGCAAGGTCGGCCTCGCCTGGGTCGAGTTGTGGAACAAGGTGCTCTATGAAGGCGTGCTGCCGCACAAGCTCAAGGAAATGTGCCGCATCCAGATTTCGGTCGCGCATCAGTGCGGCTATTGCTCGACGGTCCGCTCCAACGTCGCCAAGGCGGAAGGCCTCACCGAGGCGATGATCGCCGATCTGTTCTCCTACGAAACCAGCCCGCATTTCACGCCGCGCGAGAAGGCGGCGCTGCGCTACGCCAACCTGTTCAAACAGGGCGAACACGCCATCGACAAGGACGAGGTCTATCGCGACCTGCAGAAGCATTTCAGCGACGAAGAGATCATCGAGCTTGGCCAGCTCTGCGCGCAGACCGACGGCGTCGGCAAGTTCGTCAAATCGCTCAACGTGGTGAGCTGGGAAGAAGCCTGCGAGATCAATCCCAAACTCGCAGACGCGGCACCGGCGCAGCAAGCGGCGGAATAACGGTCACGGGTCGAGCGGGAATGCCATGGTGCTGAGCAGCGCCAGTTCGGCTTGCCGGCTGTCGAGCCGCGTGTGCTGCACGACGACCGGCGCGCTGGCGACGATGACGCTGGAAAAGTCGGTATTGACCGGGATCGGCTCCGGATCCTTGAACTCGTTGAAACGCAGATGACGCGTGCGCTTGGCGCCGACGTCGAACACATAGGGCCCCACGGGCGGCCGGTCGGCGAAATAGACGGTGATCTCGATGCGCGCGTCGGCCTCGGAGGCATTGAGGATGCAGACGGTTTCGTGGCTGGTGAGTTCGCGGCTTTTGCCGGTGGAGGCCGGCGGGATGTAGCCTTCCGCGATTGCCCAGGAATAACGGCCGATCTGTTTCATCGCGGCGCCGCCTGGCCGTTGCCGATGAAGCCGCCGATGCGGCCGGTGTGCCGCTCATGCGCAATGCCGGCGTTCCGCCCATAAGGGTGGCCGCCAAAGCCGTGCCGCATCATGGCGATGGCGCGGGCGGCGTCGTGCTTGCCGTCACGCGAGGCGACAAGCTGCACGACCGACTGGGTGATCACCGGGATCGCCACTTCCATATGCAGCGCGTCGTCGACCAGCCAGTTCACCTCGCCGGTATCGTCGACATAGTCTGGCGTTTTTTCCAACCCACCTTGCTTGCGGTACATGGCCTCCATCAGGTCGACCAGCCAGGAGCGGATGACCGAGCCGTGCCGCCAGCAGTTCAACACGTCGGCGATGGGAAGCTGTTCGCGGTAATTCTCGAGCAGGTCGACGCCCTCCCCGATCGCCTCCAGCATCGCAAATTCGATGCCGTTATGGACCAGCTTGACGAAATGCCCGGCGCCCGGCCCGCCGGCATGGACGAAGCCGCCCTCGACCGCGAGCTTGCGCAGCATCGGCGCGACCGCGGCAACCGCGGCGTCTTCGCCGCCGAGCATGAAGCAGGCGCCGTCGAGCGCGCCCTCCGGCCCGCCCGAGGTGCCGGCGTCGATGAAGTGAATGCCTTTCTGCTTCATCCGCGCGTGGCGGCGGATGGAATCGCCCCAGTAGGAATTGCCGCCGTCGGCGACAATATCGCCGGGCTGCAACAAGTCTTCGAGTTGCCCGAGTACGTTGTCGACCGGCGGTCCGGCCGGCACATAGAGCATGATGAAGCGGGGCGGCGTCAGCAGCGCGGCGAGCTGTTCGAGGTCCTTGGCGGCGTGCAGGCCGGCTTTGGTCAGATCGCCCGCTACCGCGCGGGTATCGGTTCCGGCGACGGTGAAACCTTTGGCAAGCGCATTTTTGGCGAGGTCGGCGCCCATCTTGCCGAGGCCGACAATACCAAGTCCGTGAATAGGGTCAGGCATAGGGGGCAACCTCCTAGAAAATGGATTCGCCCCTGGTGGAACAACGCACCGGCCCCCGCTTGGTTGCATCGGGCGATGGCGGCTGCGGCCATAACGGCCTTCAGCCCGGACCTGAGAAAATGATAGCAAGGAGGGCATGAACCCTGCGCCCACGATCCGCCCCGCCACGCCCGCCGACGACGACGCGATCTGGCGCATCCTGGAGCCAACCTTTCGTGCCGGCGAGACCTACCCGATCCCGCGCGACGTCAGCCGCGCCGATGCCCTGGCCTATTGGCGTAATGCCGGGCATGCCGTGTTCGTTGCCGGGCAAGGCGGCAAAATCGTCGGCACCTACTATCTGCGCGCTAACAACAAGGGCGGCGGCGCGCATGTGGCCAATTGCGGCTACATGGTCGCGACGGATGCGATGGGGCGCGGCGTGGCGCGGGCGATGTGCGCGCATTCGCTCGACGAGGCGCGCGCGCGCGGCTTTGCCGCCATGCAGTTCAATTTCGTGATCAGCAGCAACACCCGCGCGGTCATGCTGTGGCAACGCTGCGGCTTCGAGATTTGCGGCATGCTGCCGGGCGCCTTCGCCCACCCCGAACACGGCATGGTCGATGCGCTGGTGATGTTCCGCCGGCTATGAACGGCGCCGGGCGCGACGACGGCGCGCGTAAATCTTGCATTAAAAAATACGCCGGCCCGGCGCGGAAGATTTATCGTTAATAATTCAATAATAAATGCCGGTCTTATTCCTGATCAGGGGCGGCGCGATTCCTTGCAGGACCAATTGATCCTGCCTGAGACGTGTCATGGCAATTTTTCCAGTCTCGTCCACTGACTTCAAGATTCCACCGCCGGTCGATCCGCTGCGTCAGGCCTCCGGGCAACTGACCGGCGCGCTGCCGTTCGGCAATCACTTCGCTGCGCAAGCCGGCGTCCCGGCTTAACGCAGCGTTTTCGTTGGCGCGTTTTCCAGCGCACGGCTTTGCGCTTGTTGGCTCGCATGTTCGATACCATCGTCTTGCTCACGGGACCGGTCGAGGAAGCTGCTCTGTCGGCTGTGCTGCGCCGGCACAATCCACGGCTGGACATTCGGCCGGTGAAATCCCGCGAGGAACTGGAGGCCGTCGCGCCAAGCGCGCTGGCCCGCGCGCGGCTGATCGCCTTCGTCACCCCGGTGATCGTGCCGGCGCGAATTCTCGCCGCGCTCGGTTTCGGCGCCTATAATTTTCATCCGGGGCCGCCGCATTATCCGGGATGGGTGCCCGCGCACTCCGCGATCTACGACCGCGCCAGCAGTTTCGGTGCGACCGCGCACCGGATGGTCGAGCGGGTCGACGCGGGACCCATCGTCGGCGTTGAACTGTTCAGCATTCCGCCCGATACGAACGTTGCGCGGCTGCAGGAATTGGCCTTTGCCGAACTGGCGCGGATATTCTGGCGGCTGGCGCCGGTGCTGGCGGCGCAGAGCGAGCCGCTCGCCGAGCTTCCAATCAAGTGGACCGGCGCGAAGAGCACGCGCCGGACGCACAAGGCGATGTGCGAAATTGCCACCGATATTTCAAAGGGCGAGTTGGAGCGGCAGGATCGACGCGTTCGGCGCCGGCGATTATGGCGTCAGCCTGACCGTGACGCTGCACGGCCACGTGTTCCGCTACGTGGCGCCGCCGGCGCAGAGGAAAGTCGACGCACCGAGCATCGTGCCGTCAGAAGAAGCCATTGCTCTGGCTCGATCAACCTGACGTCTGCCGCGACGCTCACATCGCCTTGACGATGCTTTCGGTCATTTTTTTGGCGTCGCCGAGGAGCATCATGGTGTTGTCGCGGTAGAACAGCGGGTTGTCGATGCCGGCGTAGCCCGAGGCAAGCGAGCGCTTGATGAACATCACGGTGCCGGCCTTCCAGACCTGCAGCACGGGCATGCCGTAGATGGGAGAGGTCTTGTCTTCTTCCGCCGCCGGGTTGGTGACGTCGTTGGCGCCGATGACGAAGGCGATGTCGGCCTGCGCGAACTCGGAGTTGATGTCTTCCAGCTCGAACACTTCGTCGTAGGGAACGTTGGCTTCGGCGAGCAGCACGTTCATGTGGCCCGGCATGCGGCCGGCGACGGGGTGAATGGCGTATTTGACCTCGACGCCCTCTTTCTTGAGCTTCTCGGCCATCTCTCTCAAGGCATGTTGCGCCTGCGCCACCGCCATGCCGTAGCCCGGCACGATGATGACCTTCTGCGCGTTCTTCATGATGTAGGCGGCGTCGTCCGCGGAACCGAGCTTCACGGGACGCTGCTCGACGCCCGCTCCCGGGCCCGCCACCTCGCCGCCGAAGCCGCCGAGGATCACCGAGATGAACGAGCGGTTCATGGCGTGGCACATGATGTAGGACAGGATCGCGCCCGAGGAGCCGACCAGCGCGCCGGTGATGATCAGCGCCGAGTTGCCGAGCGTGAAGCCGATGCCGGCGGCCGCCCACCCCGAGTACGAGTTGAGCATCGAGATCACCACCGGCATGTCGGCGCCGCCGATCGGCACGATGATGAGCACGCCGAACGTCAGCGAGATGGCGACGATCAGCCAGAAGTCGAGCGCGGTCTGGACGAGATAGAAGTGGTAGATGAAGAACACCAGGCCCAAGGCGAGCGCGATGTTGATGACGTGCCGCCCCGGCAGCATGATCGGCTTGCCGCTCATGCGGGCGCTGAGCTTGAGGAAGGCGATCACCGAGCCGGTGAAGGTGATGGCGCCGATGGCGGCGCCGAGCGCCATTTCGATCAGGCTTTGTTGATGGATATGGCCTTCGGTGCCGATGTCGAAGGCCGCCGGCGCATAGAAGGCACCCGCCGCCACCAACACCGCCGCCATGCCGACCAGCGAATGGAAGGCCGCCACCAGTTCCGGCATCGCGGTCATCGGCACCCGCCGCGCGATCACCGCGCCGATGCCGCCGCCGAGCACGATGCCGCCCGACCACCAGGCCCCAGGCCAGCGCGCCTTCCGGCGGATGCGAGCCGAGCGTGGTCAGCACGGCGATGGTCATGCCGATCATGCCGAGATAGTTGCCGCGCCGGCTGGTGTCGGGCGAGGACAGCCCGCGCAGCGCCTGGATGAACAGAACGCCGGCGACCAGATAGAGCAGCGCGACGAGATTAGGGCTCATGACAAAGTCTCTCCAAGCATTCGTTTGTCATCACCGGGCTTGTCCCGGTGATCTCGCTTAGGGAGGCACCCCCGTGCGTTCCTAAGCAGGATGGCCGGCAAGCCGGCCATGCCGGTTACTTTTTCTTCTTCTGGTACATCGCCAGCATGCGCTGGGTGACCAGGAAGCCGCCGAAGATGTTGACGGAAGCGAACGTGAGCGCGACGAAGCCTAAGCCCCGCGCCAATATCGTGCCGTTGTCGTTGGCGATCAGCGCCACCCCGACCGCCAACAAGCGCGCCGACCACGATCACCGAGGAGATCGCGTTGGTCACCGACATCAGCGGGGTATGCAACGCCGGCGTCACCGACCACACCACGTAGTAGCCGACGAACACCGCCAGCACGAAGATGGACAGCCGGAAGACAAAGGGATCGACCATGTTGGCGATGTGTTCCATGTCGCTTGCTCCTCAGGCGCCGTCTTCGGCATAAAGTTCGGATGCACGACCGCCCCGTCGCGGGTCAGCAGCGTGCCCTTGATGATCTCGTCGTCCCAGTTGACCGCAAGCTTCTTCTCTTTCTTGTCGATCATGGTGTCGAGGAAGGTCAAAAGGTTCTTGGCGTAGAGCGCGGAAGCCGACGCCGCCAGCCGTCCCGCCACGTTGAGATAGCCGACGATCTTGGCCGGGCCGACCGTCACCACCTCGCCCGCCTTGACGCCTTCCACATTGCCGCCGCGCTCGACCGCCAGATCGACGATCACCGAGCCGGGCCGCATCGAGGCCACCATGGCAGCCGAGATCAGCCGCGGCGCCGGGCGCCCCGGGATGAGCGCGGTGGTGATGACGATGTCCTGCTTCTTGATGTGCTCGGCGGTCAGCGCCGCCTGCTTGGCCTGGTATTCCGCCGACATCGGCTTGGCGTAGCCGCCTGCCGTCTGCGCGTTCTTGAACTCCTCGTCCTCGACCGCCAGGAACTTGGCGCCCAGGCTCTCCACCTGCTCCTTGGTCGCAGGCCGCACGTCGGTCGCCGTCACGATGGCCCCTAAGCGTCTGGCCGTCGCGATCGCCTGCAGGCCGGCGACGCCCACCCCCATGATGAACACCTTCGCCGCCGGCACCGTGCCGGCCGCCGTCATCATCATCGGAAAGGCGCGGCCGAACTCCTCCGCCGCATCGATCACCGCCCGGTAGCCCGCCAGATTCGCCTGGCTCGAGAGCACGTCCATCGACTGCGCCCGCGTGATGCGCGGCATCAGTTCCATGGCGAAGGCCAAGACGCCTGCGTCCGCCATCTGCTTCAAGGCCGCCTCGTTGCCGTAGGGGTCCATGATGGCGATGACCAGCGCGCCCTTCTTGTAGCCCTTCAACTCCTCCGCCGTCGGCCGCTTGACCTTGAGCACCACGTCGGCGTCCTTGGTCACGTCGTCGCCAACGCTGGCGCCCGCCGCCTCGTAGTCGGCGTCCAATATCCCAGACCCCAGACCGGCGCCGCGCGCGACCGCGACCTCCGCCCCAAGCGCCTTCAGCTTCTTTACGGTCTCCGCTGTCCCCGCTACCCGCGGTTCCGCAGAGTCTGCTTCACGTGCTACGGCAATTTTCATTCGCGCCTCCGCCGGTCCCCCGGTCAATGTCAATGCGGCGTCAAACCGGCGAACGCGAAGATCAGGAAACAGATCGCGAAAGCCACGTAGCTCGAGGTCTTCGAGCCGCTCAGCAGGCCCGAAGCCCCGCCGATGATTGCAAGGATGAAGATCGGCAATGCCAGGAACCAGTGGCCCATCACGCCGCCGACCGCCAGGCCGAACAGCAAATTGATCACACTGATGATGCCCACGAACGTGAACAGGACGAAGCGTTCATAGGTGCCCTCGTGCGCCGGATAGTCGTTTCCGGTCGCGGTGGCATATTCGACGGTGCCGTGGTCGGCCATGATGGGATGTCTCCAGGGATCGCAGTGGTGGGAAGTAGTCAGGTAGCGCAAATGGCTACCTAGAGCAACGGTTGCGGTCCTCGGACGGTTGAACAACGCGCATCGGATTTAGGCGCTGCCATAACATCCTGCGGCGGCACGATTTTGATCCGGATCAACTCCACGCCCTCAGGCGGTGGACGGTCTTAGTCCGGCCTCGGCCAGCGCAGCGGCTTGCCGCGCGGCCACCTCGCGAACCGCGAATCGCTCGATTGCCTCGTTGAACAATCGGTAGAAATTGAGCTCCGCCGCCAAATGCAGGAACACCGCGCCGAGCCCGATGGCGGCGCGGTCCATGAATACGAATTCGCGCGGCACCATCACCGGCCCGCGCTTTTTCAACGCCTGGTGGACCTGGAAGGCTTCCTTGCGACCGTATTCCGAAGGCTTCACCCCGTCGGCAACGCTGCGCACCCGGTCGTCCAACAAAGGGCCGTAGATGAAGCGTGCCCAGATATTGAGCGCCTCGATCAGCTCGCGGTTGAGCCGCTTGAAGCCCCACACCTCGTAGGCATGCACCACCAGATCGTCATTGCCCTCGAACAGGCCGCGATAGAGATCGACCACGCCGCCGACGAAACTGGGCGGGAAGATGCGGATGCAGCCGTAGTCGAGCAGATTGATGCCGCCGGGCTTGCCCTTGGCGTCGTCGAACACCGTGTAGTTGCCGAGATGCGGGATCGCCGTGGATGACGCCGAAGCGGCTGAACGGAAACCACCAGGCGGTGAACATGGCGGTGGCGAGCCGGTTGCGCACGGCGAGCGGATCGTCCTTGTGCTCGAGCAGCTTGCGGCCGGTCATCCAATCCATCGTGAGCAGGCGGCCGGTCGAGAGTTCGGGCCAGACGCCGGGCACGCGGATGGTGTCGTTGTCCTTGAGCATGGCGCGATAGAGCGCGACGTGCCTGGCCTCGCGGACATAGTCGAGCTCCTCGCGCAGGCGCTCCGCGATTTCCTTGGCGATCTCGGTGGTATCGAGCGCCGGATCGAAACGCTTGCGGATCGCGAACAGCAGTTTCAGCTGCCGCACGTCGGCTTCGACCGCCGACTGCATGTCGGGATATTGCAGCTTGCAGGCCAGCTCCGAGCCGTCGAGCGCAATCGCACGGTGCACCTGGCCGAGCGAAGCGGCCGCCGCCGGATGATGCTCGAAGCTTTTGAATTTGCCTTCCCAGCCCGCGCCCAGTTCGGCGCTCATGCGCCGTTTGACGAAAGCCCAGCCCATGGGCGGCGCCTGGCTCTGCAGCTTGGTCAGCTCGGTAGCGTATTCCGCCGGCAGCGCGTCGGGAATGGTGGCGAGCAGCTGCGCCACCTTCATGATCGGGCCCTTCAGACCGCCGAGCGCGGCGGCAAGCCCGAGAGCATTGGCGGCGCGATCCTGCGGCACGCCGAGCAGACGCGCGCCGGCCATGCGCGCGGCGACGCCGCCGACTTTGGTGCCGACCTTGGCATAGCGTTTGGCGCGAGCCGAGAAGCGATTCTTTTCGTTATCCGTGGGCGACGCCATGATCAGGCCGTCTTGTCCAAGGCTTCCAGCTCGCCGATGAGATTGGCGATCACGCTCAAACCGCCGTCCCAGAATTTCGGATCGCGTGCATCGAGCCCGAACGGCGCCAGCAATTCGCTGTGATGCTTGGTGCCGCCGGCTGCGAGCATGGCGAGATAGCGTTCGGCAAAACCGGAAGCCGACTTCTCGTAGACCGCATAGAGCGAGTTTACCAGGCAGTCGCCGAACGCATAGGCGTAGACGTAGAACGGCGAATGGACGAAGTGCGGGATGTAGCTCCAGAACGTCTCGTAGCCGGGTTTCAATTCGATAGCAGGGCCCAAGCTTTCGCTCTGCACCGACATCCAGAGTTCGCATATCTTGTCGGATGTGAGTTCGCCGTTGCGGCGTTCGAGATGCACCTTGCGCTCGAATGAGTAGAACGCGATCTGCCGCACCACGGTGTTGATCATGTCCTCCACCTTGGCGGCGAGCATGGCCTTGCGCTGCTTCTTGTCGGTGGTCTGCGCCAACAGCTTGCGGAAGGTGAGCATCTCGCCGAACACGCTCGCGGTCTCGGCGAGCGTGAGCGGCGTCGGCGCCATCAGCGCGCCGTTGGGCGCGGCCAGCACCTGATGCACGCCGTGGCCGAGCTCATGCGCCAGCGTCATCACGTCGCGCGGCCGGCCCTGGTAGTTGAGCAGCACGTATGGATGCGCCGAGGGCACGGTCGGATGCGCGAAGGCGCCCGGCTGCTTGCCTTCCCGCATGGCTGCGTCGATCCAATGTTTCTCGAAGAAGCGGTCGGCGACTTCGGCCATTTTCGGCGAGAACGCGCCATAGGCGGTGAGCACGGTGGCGCGCGCGTCGGACCATGGGATCGTGCGCTGGGCGACCTTGGGCAGCGGCGCGTTGCGGTCCCAATAGGGTAATGACTTCCTGCCGAACCATTTCGCCTTCAAGGTATAGTAGCGGTGCGACAGTTTCGGATAGGCGGCGTGCACGGCCGAGACCAGCGCCTCCACCACTTCGGGCTCGACCCGGTTCGACAGATGACGGGCGTCGGCGACGTCCTTGAAGCCGTGCCAGCGGTCGGAAATTTCCTTGTCCTTGGCGAGCGTGTTGGTGATCAGGGTGAACGGGCGCAAGTTCGCCTTGAAGGTTTTCGCCAGCGCCTGCGCCGCCGCCTTGCGCTTGGCGCCGTCGGCGTCCTGCAGCATGTTGAGCGCCGGCTCGATCGACAGCGGCTTGCCGCCGATCTTGAAGCGCAAGGACGCGATGGTCTCGTCGTAACTGCGGTTCCAGGCCGAATAGCCGGTGACGGACTTTTCGTGGAACAGCTTCTCGACCCGATCTTCGAGCTGATACGGCTTTTCCTTGCGCACGTCCTCGACCCAGGGCCGGTAATGGCCGAGCGCCGGATCCGCCAAGGCGGCTTCGAGCCTGGCGTCGTCGATGCGGTTGAGCTCGAGGGTGAAGAACAGCAAATGCAGCGAGGCGGTAGTGATGCGCTCCTGCATGTCGCCGTAGAATTTGGCGACGGCCGTATCGGTGGTGTTGCCGGCATAGCGCAGCGAGGCATAGGACATCACCCGGCCTAGCGTGTCGTCGAGCGCCTCATAGCGCTTGACCGCCGCGGCCAGCGCCTTGCCGGCGTCCGGCCCGGCCGCCAGCCCGGCGAGCTTGCCCTTGAAGTCGGCCTCGAACGCCACGCAACGGGTTTCGGCGTTTTCCAGGTCCCATTTGAGCTCCGGGCTGTCGAGCCCACGATAGAGGTCGTCGAGGTTCCATTCCGGCAGGGCGCCAAGCTTGGGCGGTGCGGTCGGCTTCTTTCGGGGCATGCGTTTGGCCATGGGGCGGGCGGTCTTTTTATGGGGAAACGGGGAAATCCGGCTGATCGGGCTTCATCTATGCCGCCACCCGTGGCGATGCGATGGCGGAGGCTCAGTTTTCAACATATCGCCCGCCGGCGGCGCATTTAACAGCCCATTAAGCCGGACCGGCGACATTGCACCAAATCGGCACAACCGCCGTGCGTTGCGAGGCCCCATGTCCCAAACCGTGCTCATCGTCGACGACGATCCCGTCCAGCGCCGCCTGCTCGAGGCCATGGTGCAACGGTTCGGCTACCAGGCCGTAGTTGCCGAGGGCGGCGACGCGGCGCTGCGGGCACTCGACGGGCCGCAACCCATCGATTGCATGGTGCTCGACCTGGTGATGCCCGATCTCGACGGGCTCGGCGTGCTGGCGCACATGCGCGAGGCCGGCCGCGACATTCCGGTCATCGTGCAGACCGCCCATGGCGGCATCGACAATGTGGTGTCGGTCATGCGCGCGGGCGCCACCGACTTTGTGGTCAAGCCGGCAAGTCCCGAGCGGCTGCAGGTATCGCTGCGCAACGCGCTCGCCACCAAGGCGCTGGCCGGCGAATTGCAGCGCATCAAGCGCAGCCGCGACGGCACGCTCAGCATTGCCGACGTGATTACGCGCTCGGACGCCATGCTTCCGGTACTGCGCGCGGCCGAGAAGTCGGCAGCGTCCGCCATCCCGGTGCTGATCGAAGGCGAGTCCGGCGTCGGCAAGGAGTTGATCGCACGCGCCATCCACGGCTCGGGCGCGCGCCGCGCCAAGCCCTTCGTCGCGGTCAATTGCGGCGCCATGCCGGAGAACCTGGTCGAGTCGATCCTGTTCGGTCACGAGAAAGGCGCCTTCACCGGCGCCACCGACAAACACACCGGAAAATTCATCGAGGCCGACGGCGGCACGCTGTTCCTCGACGAGGTCGGCGAATTGCCGCCGGCCGCGCAGGTCAAATTGTTGCGCGCGTTGCAGGAAGGCGAGGTCGAGCCGGTGGGGGGCCGCAAGAGCGTCAAGGTCGATGTGCGCATCATCTCCGCCACCAACCGCGACCTGATCGCCGACGTGAAGGCGGGGCGTTTCCGCGAGGACCTGTTCTACCGCCTGCACGTGTTTCCGATTTCGGTGCCGCCGCTGCGGCAGCGGATCGAGGATATTCCCGAACTGGCCCGCCATTTCCTCGCCCGTCTCTCGGCCGAAGAAGGCAAGCGTGTGCGCACGATCGAGCCCGAGGCGCTGCGGCTGCTGATGGCCTATCGCTGGCCGGGCAATGTACGCCAGCTCGAGAATGCGATCTTCCGCGCGGTCGTGCTGACCGACGGCGAAGCGATCGGCGTGCATGAGTTCCCGCAAATCGCCGCCCAGGTCGGGTCCGACGCCATTGCCGCGCAGCCGATGATCGATACTTCGCCCGCCATCGCCGCCACCTGGCCGGATGCGCACGAAGCCGCCGGCCTGCCCGCGCATCATGCGCCGGCGTCGAGTGCGCCGTCGCTGCGGCTGACCGACGCCCAAGGCGACGTACGGCCGCTCGAAGAAATCGAACGGGAAGTGATCCGCTTCGCGATCGCGCATTACCGCGAGCAGATGTCGGAGGTCGCGCGCCGCCTGAAAATCGGGCGGTCGACGCTTTACCGCAAACTCGAAAGCCTCGGTCTGGACGACGCCGCGCGGGCGACGCCGGATAAAGAAAATGTGACAGTCTAAAGTGTTAAACGGCGCGCCGTTCCGATGCGCGCCGCATTAGCCGTGTTCGAAGGCAAAGGTAAACGACGGTCGAATTTCACTCGTCACCGCGGCGGTTCGACTGCATAATTATCGGGTGGCGCGTCGGGTTGGGTGGGTTCCTCGGTATGCGTAAAAAACAATTCGGCCAGCTTCTCTCCGGCACAGTGCTGGCGCTGATCGTCACATCGCCGCTCTATGCCGCGGTGCCTGACAATCCGGGCTCCGCTGTGCAGCTTCCGCCCGTGGCACCGGCTGCCGGCAGCATCCGGGGCACGGCCGAGGAGCATCCGGCCGCGCTTGACGCGCAGATTGCCGCCAAGCTGCGCGCCGTCATTACATCCGGGCAATTCGACAAACGCATCGACCGCGCGCCCGACCGCGAAGCGATGGCCGCCTTCTATGCCGCGCGCAATTACGCCCCGCTTTGGACCGCCGACGGTAAGCTCGATGCGCGCGCCAAAGCGGTGATCGCGCAGATGGAAAACGCCGCCGCCGACGGGCTCGATGCGGCCGACTACCGCGTCCCGGCTTTCGGCGCCGCCACCAGCGCCGAGGCGCTGGCCGACGCTGACATCACGCTCACTTATTCCGCGCTGACCTATGCCCGCCACCTGGCGACCGGCCAGATCGCGCCGGGCCGGGTGGTAACGGAAGTCGACTACGGCGATCACACGCCGGCGCCGGCCGATATCCTGCGCAAAATCGCCGGCGCCGCCGATGCCGGCGTCGCGCTCGAAAGCTTCAATCCGCCGCATCGCGGCTTTCTGGCATTGAAGGCAAAGCTCGCCGAATTGCGCGCCCGCGCCATGGCGGAACCTCTCGGCGTCGCCGACACGCCGGCGCGTCCGGCCGCCAAGAGCGCGCGCACGCAAAAATCCGCCGGCGCTTCAACCCATCCGGCCGCGGAAATCGCCCGCGTGGTCGCCAATATGGAGCGCTGGCGCTGGCTGCCGCGCGACCTCGGCCAGACTTATGTGATGGTCAATATCCCGGACTATTCGCTCAAGGTCGTGCACGACCATGAGGAAGAGTGGCATACCAAGATCGTCGCCGGCAAACCGCAGACGCCAACGCCGCTGCTGACCGCGGCGATGGACACCGTGCTGGTCAATCCGTCGTGGCACGTGCCGCAGTCGATCATCAAGCACGAGTTTCTGCCGCGCTACGGCCGCGACCCGAACATCTTCGCCCGCATGGGCCTGGAGGTGAAGCGGAACCATGACGGCACGCTGAGCGTGACGCAGCCACCCGGCGCCCGCAATGCGCTCGGCCGCATCAAGTTTAATTTCGAGAACAAGTTCGCAGTCTACTTGCACGACACACCGCAAAAGCAGCTGTTCGCCGCCGACAAGCGCGCCTTCAGCCATGGCTGCATGCGGGTAGAGAACCCGACCAAGTTCGGCGAGATCATGCTGCAGCTGGCGATGAACGGGCCGACCCCGGATGCGCAGCAACTCAGCGCCATGTTCGGCCGCGAACTGCACGCCTTCAAGCTCACCGACCGGCCGATGGTGCATCTCACCTACCAGACCGCTTTTGTCGACGATTCCGGCAAGCTGCAGCAGCGCGAGGACATTTACGGCTTCGACGAACGCATCCGCACCATCCTCAACAGCGGCGAGCGGCTGATCGCCGACATGGCTCTGCCGGAGGACGGCAAGCGCGCGCAGGCCAGTGCCGAGGCCAACCAAGACGTCCTGCGCCGGGTCGAACGCGCCGAGGCCTCCAATGTGTCCGAGTTCTTCGACCACCTGCCCAGTGCGCCGCTGCGCGCTGAGCCCAAGCACGTTTCGGCCCGTAGCCGGCTGCAGCCGGTAGCCGCCACCCCTGGATTCCATGGCGAAAACCAACAGTCGCCCCTGCCTCGGCCATTTTTAGCCATTTTCGGCCGGTAGGAATGGGCGATCAGGGCGGGGGTGGACGGTAAATACAGATTAACCCTTCCCGATAAGACTGCATGATTGTCGCTGCCGCAGCCGAACGCTGCGGGGGGAGCGCTGTGGGACGACATAATTCGCTGAAGAGTGCAGTGTCGATTGGTGCCGGACGAAAGCGGAGGCTCGCTTTGTCCTTGGCCCGCACCGGCGCGCGGCTCGGCGTCGCCGGTATGCTGCTGCTCGGCGCCAATAATTCCCTGCAAAACGCCGTCGCCGAAGGCGATACCCGTACCCTCTCCTTCCATCACGTCCATACCGGTGAAGACATCACCGTGACCTTCAAGCGCAACGGCCGCTACGACGAGGCCGCGCTCAAGAAACTCGACTGGTTCATGCGCGACTGGCGCAAAGAACAAGAAACCCACATGGATCCGCATCTGTTCGATCTGTTGTGGGAGACCTATCGCGACGTCGGCGGCACCGAGCCGATCCAGGTGATCTGCGGCTACCGCTCGCCGGGAACCAACGCCATGCTGCGCGCGCGCTCGAAAGGCGTCGCCCAGTTCAGCCAGCACATCAACGGCGATGCCATCGATTTTTACATTCCCGGCGTGCCGCTCGCCAAAGTCAGGGCCGAGGGCCTGCGGCTGCAGCGCGGTGGCGTCGGCTTCTACCCGACCTCGGGTTCGCCCTTCGTGCACATGGACACCGGCAGCATCCGGCACTGGCCGCGCATTGCGCGCCAGGAATTGGTCAATATCTTCCCCGATGGGCGCACCGTGCACATTCCCGCCGACGGGCATCCGCTGCCCGGCTATGCGCTGGCGTTGGCCGATGTCGAAAGTCGCGGCGCGACCCCGTCCGGAACCTCGCTGGAAGCCGCGCGCGACGCCGGTGTGATCACCGCTAGCCAGGAACATGCCGCCGAACAGCCCAAGCGCAGCCTGTTGGCGCGAATTTTCGGCACCAACAAAGATGAAAACGAGCCCAGCACCCAGGCGGCCAAGCGGACGCACACGCCTATGGCGGTTGCCAGCCTGATGCCGTCCAAGCGCGTGGCGGTCGAGCACATTACGCCGCTGCCGACGGCGCGGCCGAAGCCGCTGGAGGTCGCGGCCGTGCTGCCGCGGCCGCGACCGGCCCAAAAGACAATTGTGACAGCGTCGGCTGCCAACCTGTTCAACAATCGCGGCTACTGGCAGGGCGCGGCACCGGCTGGACCGGCGCTACCGTCATCGATCACGACCGGCACGACGTATGAGACCGCCTCTGCCGACCAGGCCGGCACCGGCAGCGCGGAAGTGCTGGCCTATGCCGCCGAACTCGGAACCACCGCTGGCCGCGCGCGCCCGCCCGATGGGCGCACGTCTGCCGCAGATGCCGGCGGAAGCGCGCATGGTCCAGGCCTCGGCCAACGCCAGCATGGTGGCGAAGCCGGCGCTGGCGCCCGCTTTGGCCATGGGCGGCGGCGAGCGCTCGGACAGCCCGTGGCTACGCGCCACCATGCTGACGCCGAGTCTAACCGGCTTCATGACAACGACGCGGATTGGCGCGATCGATCCGCGCTGGCAGCAAGCACTGCTGCATAAGCCGGCGCAATCGGTGATGATGACCTTCTCGGCCGATCCGGCTCTCGGCATGGTGGCCGACCGTTTCACCGGCAGCGCGGTGGTGTTCCTGGCCACCGCCACGTTCGCGCCGCAGACCACGGCGTCGCTGCGGTAAGCGCGTATCCCGGACGCAGCGCAGCACGGAGTGGTGCGCTGCAGATCGGGGATCTTCACAAAATTCGAATTTAATAAGGCCCCGGATCAGCGGCGCACCACTTCGCTGCGCTTCGTGCTGCGCCGCATCCTGGGCACGATCTCACTACTGCAACATTCCCAGCGCGTGCATGTAAGTTTCCAGCACGGCCTGCTCCTCGTTGCGCTCGTCGGTGTCCTGCTTGCGCAAGCGGACGATGGTGCGCAGCGCCTTGACGTCGTAGCCGGTGCCTTTGGCCTCGGCATAGACGTCGCGGATGTCGTCGGAGGTCGCCTTTTTCTCTTCCTCGAGCCGCTCGATGCGCTCGACAAAGGCTTTCAGTTGATCCTTGGCGAAGCGGGTGGCGGTTTCTTCTTTTTGGGCGGCGGCGGTAGCAGGCATCGAAGTCTCCTGAATGACAAAGGCGAGGTCCCTGCCCTGTCATACGGAGTATTCGGGGCCGGCGGCTATCGCATGATGGCGAAGCCCCCGACATTCACACCTGTTCACAAATATATTTTGCGCAGGATCTTATCCGGAAACCGGCGCCCACTTTTCGGGATCATCCGCCGCTAGTGCTTGGGGCTGGACTTTTCGAAAGCCGCCTTTTGCTCGGCGCTCGCCTCTTTTTGATGCTTCTTGCGCCATTCGTCATAAGGCATGCCGTAGACGATCTGACGGCTCTCGTCCTTGCTCATGGCTACGCCCTTTTCGTCGGCGGCGTCCTTCATCCAGTTCGACAGGCAATTGCGGCAGAAGCCGGCGAGATTCATCATATCGATGTTTTGCACGTCGGTGCGCTCACGCAGATGTTCGACCAGACGGCGGTACACGGCGGCTTCCAGCTCGGTGCGAGTCTTGTCGTCCATGGCGATAAATCCTGGGTTCCGATCGTCCGAACATAATGCGGCGGGACCGGCCTTGCCATAGCGGCAAGATCGGCGGGTTTTCCCGCGCCCGAATCGCTATGATGCGCCCATGACCACGCCGGCAAGTCGCACATTCCTGCGATCGCTCTTTGATACTGCGGTAGCCGCGGCGCACCCGTCGACCTGCCTGCCGCCGCTGCTGCCGAAGCCACCCGCGGGCCGGCTCATTCTGCTCGCCGCCGGCAAGGCTGCGGGTTCCATGGCCGAAGTGGCCGAAGGCTTTTATCTCGACCGTTTGAAGCTGCCGGCCGCGCATCTCTGCGGCATTGCAGTGGCGCGCCACGGCTACGGACGGCCGCTGCGGAACGTAACAATGATCGAAGCCGGCCATCCGGTGCCGGACGGGGCGGGCCTCGAAGCCGCCACGCGCGCGATCGAACTCGGCAAAGGTGCGGGCGCGGACGATCTCGTGCTGGTGCTGATGTCGGGCGGCGCTTCCGCCAACTGGATCGCGCCGGCGCCCGGCTTGACCTTCACCGACAAGCAGGCGGTGACGCGCGCGCTGCTGCGTTCGGGCGCGAACATCGGCGAGATCAACACGGTGCGCAAACATCTCTCGCGCATCAAGGGCGGCAGGCTGGCGCGCACCGCTTTTCCGGCGAAGTTTGTCACTATCGCGATTTCAGACGTGCCGGGCGACGACCCTTCAGCGATCGGCTCCGGCCCGACCGTGCCAGATCCGACGACGCTCGCCGATGCGCGCGCCATCGTCGCCAAATACCGGCTCGATCTTCCAGCCAGCGTGACCGCCGCGCTCGCCGATGCGAACAATGAATCGCCGAAGCCCGGCGACCCGGTTTTTGCCGGCAGCCAATTCATGCTGGCGGCGCGGCCCGCCGATTCGCTGCGCGCGGCGGAGACCGCCATAGGCGCGGCCGGTTACGAATGTGTGTCACTCGGCGATCGCGTCGAAGGCGAAGCGCGCGAGGTGGCGGCGGCGCACGCCAAGCTGGCGCATGAACTGCGCGCGCAAGGCAAGCGCGCGGTGATCCTCTCCGGCGGCGAACTCACCGTCACGATCCGCGGCCAGGGCCGCGGCGGGCCCAATCAGGAATACGCCTTGGCGCTGGCAATTGGCCTCGCGGGCATGCCGGCGGTGGCTGCGCTCGCCGCCGACACCGACGGCACCGATGGCGGTGTGGGCGACGCCAGCGATCCCGCCGGCGCGCTGCTTGACGGCGACACCGTGACGCGGGCCAAGGCGCTCGGCCTCGATGCCGCCGCGTTTCTTGCCGACAATAATTCGACCGCTTTTTTCGCCGCCCTTGGGGATTTGCTGATGACCGGACCCACCTACACCAACGTGAACGACTTCCGCGCCATCGTCGTTGACAGGCCGTGACCGATCACGCGACAACGGCACCAAATCAAGAGCGACGATAGTTTGACAGCATTGCCTCGACATTCCGCCGCATGCGGCATCATCATTACGGTTGCGCTCGCGGCCGCGCTGCTGGCCGCTTCGGCGCATCCGGCGCTGGCCGATTTCCGGCTGTGCAACAACACCGGCAGCCGGGTCGGGGTCTCGCTCGGCTATAAGGACGCCGAAGGCTGGACCACCGAAGGCTGGTGGAACGTGTCGGCGCGATCCTGCGAAACGCTGCTACGCGGCGCACTGGTTGCGCGCTACTATTACATCTACGCGGTCGATTATGACCGCGGCGGCGAATGGTCGGGTCACGCTTTCATGTGCTCACGCGAGAAGGAATTCACCATTCGCGGCACCGGAAACTGCCTGGCGCGCGGCTATGACCGCACCGGCTTTTTCGAGGTCGACACCACCGAGCAGCGATCCTGGACGGTGCAACTGACCGACAACGCCGAGCAAAAGCCCGCCCGCCCCTTGCCGTCGCGCACACCGCCCGCAACGCAGCGGCCGCCATCCGCCGCGCCGTCGGCGCCGCCCGGAGGCGGCAAGCCATGAGACGCTTCAAATGAGACGCCTGCGCCGCGCCAAGATCGTCGCCACGCTGGGACCAGCCTCCTCCAGCGCCGAAATGATCGGCAAGCTGTTCAAGGCCGGCGCCGACGTGTTTCGCATCAATATGAGCCACACCAGCCAGGACCGCATGCGCGAACTGGTCGCCATGATCCGCGGCGTCGAAAACGATACCGGACGGCCGATCGGCATCCTGGTCGACTTGCAGGGACCCAAGCTGCGGCTCGGCACTTTCGCCGGCGGCTCGGCGATGGTGGAAAGCGGCGCGAGCTTTGTGCTCGACAGCGATCCCGCTCCCGGCGACGCGACGCGCGCCTATCTGCCGCACCCGGAGATATTCGCGGCAGTCGCGCCCGGCCGCACGCTGCTGATCGACGACGGCAAAGTGCGGCTCACCGTCACTGCGGCCGAGCCCAAGCGCATGGTGACGCGCGTCGAGGTGGCCGGCAAATTGTCCGACCGCAAGGGCGTCAGCCTGCCGGATTCGACCATTCCGTTTTCCGCTTTGGCCGAGAAGGACCGCTCCGATCTCGAAGCCGCGCTCAACGCCGGCATCGACTGGGTGGCGCTGTCGTTCATCCAGCGGCCGGAGGACATCGCCGAGGCGAAGAAGATCACGCGCGGCCGCGCCGCGGTGATGGCCAAGATCGAGAAGCCGCAGGCGGTGACCCGGCTGTCGGAAATCATGGATCTCGCCGACGCGCTGATGGTGGCACGCGGCGATCTCGGCGTCGAAATGCCGCTGGAGAAAGTTCCCGGCGTGCAGAAGCAGATGACGCGCATGGGCCGCGCCACCGGCAAACCGGTGGTGGTCGCCACGCAAATGCTGGAATCGATGATCTCCTCGCCGGTGCCCACGCGCGCCGAAGTCTCCGACGTCGCCACCGCGATCTTCGAGGGCGCCGATGCGGTCATGCTGTCGGCGGAATCGGCGGCCGGCAAATATCCGGTGGAGGCGGTCGCCACCATGAACCGCATCGCCGAGGAAATCGAAAACGATCCGATCTACCGCACCATCATCGATGCCCAGCGCGCGGTGCCGGAGCCGACCGGCGCCGACGCCATCGCCGATGCCGCGCGCCAGATCGCCGATACGCTCGATCTCGCCGCCGTGGTGTGCTGGACCTCGTCCGGTTCCACCGGCCTGCGGGTGGCGCGCGAGCGGCCGCGGCCGCCGATCGTGGCGCTGTCGCCCAATATCGCCACCGGACGCCGGCTGGCGGTGGTGTGGGGCGTGCATTGCGTGATCACCGAGGACGCACACGACCAGGACGACATGATCGACCGCGCCAGCCGCATTGCCTTTACCGAAGGCTTCGCCAAGGCCGGCCAGCGCGTGATCATCGTCGCCGGCCTGCCGCTCGGCACGCCGGGCGCGACCAACATGCTGCGCATTGCCTATGTGGGGTCGGAGGCGGCGGGCGATTGAGCGGAGCCCGCATCTAAGGCTGCGCCCTAGATCCTCGTTATATCCATTGCAGCCAATCCCAGCGGCCAAGAATGGCCGCTGGGCAACAGGTCATATCAATCCGCACCGGCCATCGCCGTTAGCAAGCGAGATCCGGATGGGCGCAGTAGACCACGTTCGACCAGTCGAACGGCTTGAAGCTGTCGGGATCGATCGTCAGCTTCAGCCATTCGGCCGGAGGATTTGTGGACCCTTGCACGACGATGCGCTGCAGATTGCGGACCGGCGGCGTGCGGTAAATCATGCCGGTCGGGCTGTTCGGATCCGCGAGCGGACGATCGGCCATATACAGATGCGTATCGCCATTGAGCAGCAGCACCGGCCGGAAAAAGAGATTGCTCAAGCTGGCCAGTTCCTGAACGAAGGGCCCGTATTGGTCGAGGCCAGCGCCGCCCGCAGCGGGAAGTGCCGTAAGATCCCACATGTCGGCTTGCAGCGCGATCACCACCGCCTTGGCGTTGATCTTGTCCGCGTATTGAAAGGCCGCCTTTAGCCAGCGGATATTGGCGCCGCCGCGGCTGCTCACTTCCTGCGCTTGTGCCGTCGGGTTGTTGAACGGGGCCGTCCACGGCGCCGTGTCATTGTTCGATCCGCCCGGCATGTTGAAGGTCACGAACACGACTTTCTTATCCGACCACATCACGTTTTCGACGAACTGCGCGTCATCGGGATAGGCCGGATCGAAATACTGCGCCTGGCTGTAGACGGTCTTCTCGGTCATCCCCAGCGTCTTGCCCGGCTTGGCGAAGAACAGTTGCCGCACGCTGGCCAATTCCTTGAGCGGATCGCCGGCGATCAACTCCTTGGATTTGTGGCAGTCGGACCATTCGTTGTCGCCGGGCGCATAAACGACCGGCGCCTTGAACTGCTGGAAACGGTAAAAGACCGCCTGGTTCCAGCCCGGATTCGACTTCGGGATCGGCGGCAGGATGCCGGCGCTGGTGCAGGGCATGCTGCCGGAGTGAATATCGCCGACGTGAATCACAAGGCTGACATCGCGGTCCGCGTTGACCGAGTCGGTCAGTTGGCTTGCCTTGTCGAGCAGGTTCTGGCTGTACGGCCAATCGCCGAACACGGCGATCGTCAACTTGTCGTCATGGTCCCGATCTTCGGCGATCGCCGTCTGATTGACGACGAGCGCGAGAGCAAACAGGCCAGCAAAAACCATTGGGCTTTTCATCAAGTCCTCCTCCGTAATGGTCACACGATTGCGCACGGCGCACGGCACCGGCCGGAAACACGTTCCGGCGATGTAGTTCGTCGAGTTGTTCGGTGAGACATCGGCCCGGTGCAAAACACCCGAGCGATGAATCGAATTTATTTCCCCACGCCCCCCTCGAAGCCCGGGAACGTTAGAGGCGCCGTATATCGATTTTCTTACAGTTTAATGACTTGTGAAAAAAGCGCCGTGCCGGCGCAGAACGCCGCCGCGTCAGCCTCAGGGCCGGCGCCTCAAATATCGCGGCCTTCGACTTTTTCCTGCAGCGTCTTCACGATGTCGGGGATGCGCGGCAGGCGCGGATAGATCGCGAGCGTGCGCCGATAGACCTCGAGCGCCTGCTTGTCGTCGCCGATGTCCTGCATGATCAAGCCGAGCCCTGACAGCGCGCCGAAATGGCGCGGCTCACGGCGCAGCACCTGGCGAATGTCGGCGAGCGCGCGGCCATAGTCCTTTTTCATGTAGTAGATGGTGGCGCGCCGGTTCCAGGCTTCCACATAGTTCGGCTTGATCTTGATGACGGCGTCGAGCAGCTTGATCGCGAGATCGAAATCGTGCTGCTCGGTCGCGGTTTGCACGCGCGACATCAGCAGCGAGGTGGTGTCGCTGCGCGTGGCGGTCCATAGCGCCCAGATGCGCCCCTCGATCGCCTTGGCGGTCGCGTCGTCGGGCGCGACCTTGAGCGCACCGAACAGGAAATCGAGATTGTGCGTGGGATTGCCGCGTTGGACGTGCGGCAGCTTTTCCGGCGGCTTCACCCAATCGCTCGGCGCCGCAGCGGCGGGCACGGCGAAGGCCGTGGCCACAGCAAACAAGCTTGCGAGGAATCGCGATCGCATGGGTGGAGCTTAATATCCCCACCGGCTAAGGCAAATTTGCGGCGATAGTAGCAGCACCCGGCCGAGGCCGGTTCAGGCCTTACGCTCAGCCCTGGCGGGCTTTGTAGCGGGCATTCGTCTTATTGATGATGTAGACGCGCCCTTTGCGCCGGACAATCTTGTTGTCGCGGTGGCGGCCGCGCAGGGATTTCAGGGAGTTACGGACTTTCATGACAATCTCTGGGTTCTCTGGTTGCCGGGTTCATAGCAGCCTCCCCGCCGCTGTCAACGCAACAGGACTGCCCGACGTGTGACGGCGGCACCATAGCCCGCATCCCGAGGGGTGGCCGGCAACCGATGAAACTAATTGACATATCAATGTCTTACTAGGGTGCTGGACATAGTTCGCGGTTGCTAAGACTATTCAGCGGCAACACGCCGCCGGAACCTGCGCGGCCCTAGAAGATGGCAAGAGACGGCACCATGAAAAAGGCGATCGCATTGGCGGTCTGGTCGTTGCTCGCAATCCTCGCCGCCCAGCTTCCGGCCGAGGCCCGCCGGCTACCGGTCCGGCAGGAAGCCGCCCAGTTAAAGAAGGGGCTGGCGGCATTCGACCGGCATGACTACACGGCCGCCGGCCTGTTGCTGCGATCGCCGGCCGAGCATGGCAATGCCAACGCGCAGGCCGTGCTCTGTTTCCTGCACACCTATGGCCGCGGCGCGCCGCAAAACTTCCGTGAGGCGGCGATGTGGTGCCACCGCTCCGCCGACCAAGGCAATGCGCAGGCGCAGTACATGCTCGGGCTGCTCTACAACAAGGGCCACGGCGTGCCGGAAAATTACGTGCAAGCCTACAAATGGCTGGAGTTGGCGGCGGTCCATGCGGCAGGGCCGAAGCGGGATTTCTCCTACCGGATCAGGGATTCCGTCGGGATGAAAATGTCGCCCGCCCAGATCGCCAAGGCGCAAGCGCTGGCGATCGCGTGGCGGCCGGTGCGCGAATTGCGCGATTCGGCCGCGATGGCGGAGCCATGCGTGAGCGCCGAAACATGCTTCGACCGGTGACGGGTCGCGGCGGCGATTAAGATCGCTACAGTTCTCTACCGGGGATCGGGCTGGCTGGATCGGGCGGAGCCGCATTCGTGCGGGCCGGCAGACGAAGCGTTTCCGATTGCGCCCCTTTTTCGAGCGTCACTTCACGCGCCTTGATTGACCGCAGAACCCAGCCGGCATGGCTTTCGCCGGTTTTTATGCGCACGAAGTTGTGCGTCGCCTGGTCGAGAAAAACGCCGATGCCCTCGGTTTCGCCGACGACGGTCCCGATCAGCGTAAGGTTCGGGTGGTCCGGCGGCGCCGGACGGGCCACCACCTTGGGGGGAGCGACGGGGGGCGCGACGACCACGGCCGGCGCCGGCGCGTGCCGCGACGGCGTGAAGAGCGGGCGGTTGCGCGTGATCGACAATGTACCGAGCGGAATGGCCCACAACGGATTGCCGATTTGCTCGCGCTCGGGCGCGGCTTTGGCCGGCGGCCGATCCAAGCTTATGCTGCCGCGATTGACGTCGCTCCCGGCGGCGTCTTCGGGCGACGTCGCCGCCAGCGCCGACAAGCTCATGGTCCCGGCGACGCAAAGCCCGCCAACGGCCCGCAAGAGCACATGCCGAATAATCATTTCGTGCCCTTCCACTGACCGGTCACCGCGATCAATATCCGCATGCGGTCGCTGCTCGCGACGACGGACTTTTGCGGCCCTTGCACGACGAGTTGTTCGATAAACAGGAACGGCATCCCCGCTTCCAAATCGTACAGCAGCTTCTGCAGGTTCGGCTGTTCCATCTCGCAACTGATCAGCAAGGTGACGAAGCCGTCTTTCGATTGCGGCCCGGTCAAGTCCACTTGCGACGACTGGATGGTGCCGCCGTACTGCGTGACCGCGCTCGCGACCCGTTGCAAAAGCGTCGCGCCGGCAACGGTTATCGTCTCGCCGCCGAGAAACGGCGAGCCGGCCGGCACCGCGCCGGCAGCATTGCGCCCGGCGTTTGGACCCTGCTGGCGCGCCTCGAGCTGATTGAGAATATCGGCCGAATTCGCAAGAACGGCGCGCTGCTCAAGGATGCCAGCGAGCGACATCCAGATCGCGGCAATAAACGCGGCGACGAGCACGCCATAGGCCGCAACAGCCACGTAAGGGTAGCGTGTGAAATAGCGGTTCAGTGCGATGTCTGCGGTCATGACGGCGGCGAGAATACCGGTTTGATCCGAGCTTCGATGTGATAGCGATCCCCGGGGTCGGACGGCGACCGGGTGGTCGGCGCGAAGAATGTCGCGCGGCTGAAATGCGGCGATTGCTCGATCAGGCGGATCAGCGACGGAGCGTCGTTGGTGATGCCGACAACCTGCACTTTGTCGCCTTCGACGCGGAGCTCGGTGACGTAAGTATTATCGGGCAAAACATTCGACAGCGCCTCGAGCACGATGACGTCCGCCGGCGTCTGATTTTTCCGGCGCGCCAGCTTCGCCAGCGCGGAGTTGGCGACCGAGTCGTTGCCGGCGCGAATGATGCCGCGGCGTTCGGCAATGCGGCGCGCAATGTCGCTTTGCCGGCTTTGCAGGTCGCCGCCGATGACGACATCGGCCGCAACGGCCAGCACCGCAAGGATTGCCGCGATCGCCAGGCCGGCGACCAGCTTGCGGCGTACGCTTCGAACTTCAAGGGCGCCGGCGGTCGACTGCTCGAACACCCTCACCGCGAGGTTGTCGGCCCCCGGCAATGTCGTCGACACAAAGACCGACTTCACCCCCAGTTTGCCGACAGCCTGCGTGAGCGGAATGACCTGCGCGCGCGCCGCCGCCGCGATGGTGACCGAGATCTTGTCACTGGCGAGCTCGGTCGGCTTGCTCCATCCGACGACCGCCTCGCTCGCGCTCCACGGAGTGACGCGATCGATCTGCTCGCGCACGATGCCGTCAAGAAATTCCGCCGCGCGCCGCGGCAATTCGATCGCCCGGAAGAAAAACTGGTCCGGCCGCATCGCCAGCTCGACTTTGCTGCCTTTCAAGGCCGCCGCCGTTTCGCCGGCGCAATTGGCAACGCCGTTCGATATCGTCACCGGCGCGTACGACGGCGAGGATTTGCCCGCCGGCGGCTCGATGACGAAAGTTCCATTCGCTTGTTGGGCGAGCCGAACCACGCGCGGCGCCACCAGCCGGCCGAGCATCGTAACAACGGCCGACGCGACGCAGTCCATCCAATGCGAAAAGCCGTCGGCGATCTGGCGCAGGAAATTCATCGCAAACCCTCTTTCGGTCCTTGATACGCCATTCATCCGTCGAAGTCGTCGGTCCAGGATAATACGCGATACGGGTCGGGTGCGTCTTCCAGTACGATAATAACCGCCTCCGCGTTGATGCGGCGCCCGCCGGCCAGCCGCACATGGATCCTGACCCTGGTCGCGTTGCTGCCTTGCATCGTCGCATTGGACTGCGCCGGACCGAGCATCTGCAAGAGCTGGTTTGCATCGACAGCCCGCGCGGCGCGTTGGGTGAGAACGGCATTGAGAAGATCCGGCGTCATGCCGGGCAACGCCGCGACCACCTGCGGAGCGGCATCCATGATATTGACCGCCGGCATGCCGCTATACACGGTGACGTAGGGCATCGCGCGCTCGACCAGAGCCGGCGGCAGCCCGAGCAGCAGCCAAAGCTCTTGCACGTTGGCGAACGGCGCCAGGCGCGGATCGTATTTCAGTCCGGCGTTTCGATAGGCCGTGGTTTCCTTGCCGGGATCGGCGTCGAGATTCTGCGAAACCGCGGGCGACCGCCAGCCGATCACGCGTTCGGCCTCTTCATTCGCCGCATCGGGGGACGCGCCGAGCGTCTGGAACAAGCCAGCCAACAAGGGTTGCGGCGCCGAATTGAGATCGATTCTGGCCGCCTCCGACACGAAATCGACCGCAACATCCGAGGTGCCGGCGCGGAAGTCGAACGTTCCACGGGTCGGCCGTTCCTTCGGTTTTTCGGCGCCGAGGTAATAGGCCGTCAGTTCGAGTGCCGCCGACACCGACGCCTCGGCTTGAATGCGTTCATTGCTGACTTCGAGACTGGTCGCGGCATTGACGACATAAAGCGTGTAGATCGCGGCCAGCACCGCGAGCCCGCCGAGAATCCAGAGCACCGCGACCAGAATAAATCCGTCGCTGGACTTTTGGCCGCGCTTGGGTGCCGCTGATGCCGTGTTCATGTCAGAGCTGCGTTGCCGGTTTGCGGGACGGGTAAATGCATTCCTTTACGTTTTTGGCCCTGGTGCATTCAGCCGACGCGTTGACGTGCAGCACCATGGCGGTTGATACCGCCAGCGTGCGTTGCGTCGCCGCGTCGCGCACCAATACACGAATGGCGACTGGCAACTGATCCGCATCGTGCCAGCTGTTCAGCCACGTATGATCGGGTCCGGCGTATGAAAAGATCGCGCGATAAGGCGCCCGCATGAGGACCACCGGGTCCGAGAAATTCGTCAGATCGCGAAGTTTGGCGTTCTCGGGCAACGCCACGAAGGGCGTCCGCGCCCGCACCAGCGCCACCCCCCGATCGTCGGACATCGTCGAGATGCGCACGATTTCAAGGCCGGGCTGTGTGTTGGGCCCGATCGCCGTCCGCACGAAGCGCACGGTAAACTCGTCGCCGTCGAAGAGCGGCTGCTTGGCTTTTTGGTTCGCCGTCATGAATTCAGCCGCCGAGAGATCGGCGACCAGACGTTCGAGACCCTGGGCAAAAACTTCCGTGCGTTGCACATGCGCGAAGCCGCGGCTCCAATTGGGAAGCCACTGCGACGTAATCGTGGCCAGCGCGGCAAGGATGCCAACCATCAGGATCAACGCGACCAGCATCTCGATCAGCGTAAATCCCGCCTGCGGATCCGAATGGCGATGGCTGCGCGTGCTCATCCTGCCGACCTTCGCCCCAGCCGCACGGTGGTGACCGTGAGTGTCGTTCCGTCCGGCGTTTGCACCGTTATCGATGCCGTCAGCGGTACCCACGGCGTTTTCGCTTGTGCGTCGAGCCGGCCTGGAAACGGTTGAACGTCGACCCGCCAAAGCTGGCCGTCCCGTTCGCCGGACAGCGTCCCGACGGTCAGGTTGTCGCGGTCCGGCAACCCGGCTTCGATCGCGCGGGCCGTCTCGACCAGAACCAGATGATCGTCGAGCGCGTGAGTGCCGCGCACAGCAACGCTGACCAGCGACCCGATCGACAACAGAATGGCCGCGATCACCGCCAGGGTGACGACCACCTCGATCAGCGTGAATCCGGCGGCGCCGCGCGCGGCCCTAGAGGACGTTAAGCGGCACAATTTCAACGCCTCCCGTGAGCCAATTGACGCGGATCTGATAGCCGACGCCCAGCCTTGTCAGCGCGAGGACGCCGCCGCACGACATGCCGGAGGCGAAAAACACGATCGTAGAACCCGCCTCACGCTGATTGCAGCGGCTGGCCAGAGCCGCATCGAATTGGACATCGGCAGGCACGCGAATGATGCGCTCCGACACGCCCGACCGGACCGACCGGCCCATCGCGTCGATTTCGGTCGCGACCGCCGCGTGATGGCGAATGGCCGCAACGCGGTCGCTGGTCAGGACCGTGGCGATTTCCAGCGCATAGGCTTCGAGCCGCGACCGCGAGGTGCCACGCGGAATTTCCGGCAGCAGGATCGCGGCCATGAGCGCGATGATGGCAAGAACGCACACGACTTCGATGAGGGTGAAGCCACCCTCGCCGGCGGCGCGTTCAGCGGGCCCAGCTGACAATATCGGCGGCGGTTCCAGTCCCGCCTTCCTGCCCGTCGGAGCCATATGACATGATATCATAGGGACCGTGCTCCCCTGGCGAACGATAAACATAAGGATGTCCCCACGGGTCGTTCGGCACCACGCCACCTTTGAGATAAGGCCCGTTCCACGACGGAATTGTTCCGGGGGACTGCACCAGCGCGGTCAATCCTTCTCCGGTGCTCGGATAGCGGCCGGTATCGAGATTGAACAGGTCGAGCGCGCTGCCCAAGCTCTGGATTTGGATCTTCGCGGCCTTGACCTTCGATTCGGCGAGATAATTCAGAACGCGCGGGCCGACCAGACTCATGATCAGCGCGATGATCGTGATGACGACGAGGATTTCGATCAGCGTGAAGCCGCCCTCGCCGCGCATCCGTTTGCGGACTTTTTCCCGGTCGAAAAGCATCGTCTTCGCTTTCTATTCAATAACCTGGGTGACCGAGAGCAGCGCGGTCATCACCGATACGATCAGCCCGCCGACAATGGTGCTGATCAGGATGATCGCGGCCGGCCCGGTGATGCCGACGACGCGGTCGAGACTGCGTTGCAGCTTGGCCTCGTAGAATTCGGCGACATTGCCGGAAAGCACCGGCAACTGACCCGTTTCCTCTCCGATCCGCAACATCCGAATAGCCATGGCGGGAAGCAAAGTCGTATCGGCGAGGGCGTCCGATAGCTTTCCGCCATGCCGGACCCGGTCCACCGCCTTGCTCCAGACGCCGCCGTGATCGCCCGATCCGATCATATCAACCAGGATGCGCAGTGTCATCGTGAGCGGGACGCCGCTGCCGAGCAGGATTCCCAGGTTTCGGCAAAACAAGGCGGTGCGATGCAGTTGCGCCACCGATTTCAGATAGGGCAATCGCGTGACAATGCCGGCAATCCTCGCCCGCACCGTGGCGCGGCGGAATACGAGCCAGCCGCAAGCGATCACGACGACCAACGTGATTTCGATAACTTCGACATGCGCGCGGGCGAATTTGGACACCTCGAACAGCGTAGCGACGATCGGATCGAGCTTGGCGTTGAAGTCCTGCAGCACCGCGGCGAATTGCGGCAGGACGAAGAACAGAAAAAACGACAGCACGCAGCAAGCGGCAAACAGCACAAACGCCGGATAACGCAAGGCGTCCATCACCTTGCGGCGCATCGCCTCGCCGCGGTTGCGTTCGCTGCCGAGCACTTCGAGAACATGATCGAGCGCGCCCGAGGTCTCGCCGACGCGGACCAGCGCAACGTACATCGGTGGAAACAACGTCGGATGATGCAGGAGCGCTTCCGAAAGACTTTCGCCCGCCAGAATTCGCCCGCGGATTTGCGCCACCACCGGGCGCAATCGGCCGATATCGATGTCGACCGCCAAGAGATCGAGCGCGTCGTCGATGCGGGCGCCGGCCTTGAGCAGGAGCGCCAGATCGCGGGTGAATACCGTCACGTCCTCGGCGCGCGGCCGCGCCAGCATCGAGAAGTTCAGCCGAGCCTTGTAGGTGTCGCGCGCTTCCGTGATGGTCTCGACCGGGACCAGGCCGAGATATTCGATGCGGTTGGCGACTTCCGACGCGGTTGGCGCCGTGATCGACCCGCTGACCAATTCGCCGCTTTGCGTCAGGGCACGGTAGCGAAAGCTTGGCACGTCAGGCTCCGACCGTCGTCACGCGAAGAACTTCCGCGGCCGATGTCACCCCCGTCCGGCATTTGATAATCGCGTCTTCCACCATGGTCATCATGCCAGCGTCGACCGCGGCGCGATGAATGACTTCCGAGTCGGTATGTTCGGTGATCAGGTCGCGCACCTTGCCGGTCATCTCGATGATTTCGAAGATGCCACTGCGGCCGCGATAGCCGGTGCCGCCGCAGCGATCGCAGCCATGCGGTTCATAAACCGAGTCACCGGCCTTAAACCCAAGCGCGGCGAAACGCGGATCATCGGAAAGATCGTCGGCGCTGAGAGCCTTGCGGGTCTTGCAGCGGTCGCAGAGGATGCGGACAAGCCGCTGCGCGATGGTGGCGCGCAATGTCGACTTGAGCAGGAAGCCCTCGACGCCGAGGTCCAGCAGGCGCGGCAGCGCCGCGGCCGCGGTCTCGGTGTGCAGCGTCGTCAAGACCAGATGGCCGGTCAGCGCGGCATGGATCGCGATATTGGCGGTCTCGGCGTCGCGGATTTCGCCGACCATGATCACGTCGGGGTCCTGGCGGACAAAGGCGCGCAGCGCGGTGGCGAAGGTGAGACCGATCGACGGCTTCACTTGCGACTGGTTGACGCCGTTAAGCTCGTATTCGACCGGGTCCTCGATGGTCAGGATCTTGCGGGTCGGCTGATTGAGAAGCGACAGCATCGTCGCCAGCGTCGTTGTCTTTCCGCTGCCGGTCGGCCCGGTGATGATGATCATCCCGTGCGGCAAGGACAGCAGATGCTTCATTCTCGGTTCGTCTTTGTCGGACAGGCCGAGCTTGGCGAGTTCAAGCAATCCGCGATCCCGCGGCAACAACCTGACCACCGCCGACTCGCCGTGTTGCGTCGGCATGGTCGCGACGCGGATGTCGATCTCCGAGCGGGCCACACGCAGCCGCGCAGCGCCGTCCTGCGGCAGCCGCCGTTCGGCGATATTCAATCCGGATAAAATCTTGATGCGCGAAATCAACGCCTGCGGCAGCGCCCCGGCCGGAGCGGCGACGGCGCGCAACAAACCATCGACGCGCATGCGCACATTGAGGCCGTTGCGGACCGGTTCGATGTGGATGTCGCTCGCCCGCAATTCCATCGCCTTCTCGAGCAAGTCGTTGACGGCGCGCACGATGGGCGCGCCGCTCGCAAGATCGCGCAGGTTCTCAATATCGTCATCGCCATGCGCGGTCTCGGCACCGGACACCTCCGGCGACGCGGACTCATCGTCGCCGATGCGCGCGGCCAGAACGGTCGCGATATCTTCGTATGATGCGATCGTGACAGCTACACGACTGCCGAGCACGATTTCGGCGGCGCGTACCGGCGCCGCGTCATTGGGATCGGCGACGGCGAGTTGGAATTGTCCGTCCGCCATCTCATAGGGGAAAACCACCATTTCGCGCAGAAACCGGCGCGAAAACCGGCCGACCAGCGCCGCGGCTTCCATCAACTGCGCCAAACTCATGCGCGGGAGGGCGTGGAACCGGGCAACCTCGTCGGCGAAATCATTGGCCGACAGATCGGTCAGTTCCCACAATCGCCGCAACGTTTGCCCGCCGCTCTTGGCGTTTGGCAGGTCAAGCTTCGATATCAAATCGCCAGCAATGTAGCTCTTGCTGACCAAATACTTGGCAAAATCTTCTGACATATTTACCGACATCGAGACGCCCGCAACTACTGGAAAAATCTCGTCGTTAGCGCCCGCAAATTAAGCTTGACCGCGGCCGCATAAGTATCGAATATTCAAAAAAAAGTGTCAAATAATAAGAGCTTAGGAAGCCGCGTCGCAAATTGAGTTGACGCATTCAGTAGCGTGTGCGGGCGGGGCAAAGTGTATAACATTGTTCGTTTACTGCGTGACGGCAAGCTAGTTCACCTTGGACTGGCGGCGGCCGTATTTGCTCTCGCCAGCCTCCTGCTCACGGCTTGCAACAATCTCATTCCGGAATCTCCGAAGACACAATCGCCCAACATCCACGATCAAGTGCAATCGCTTGATCTGCTGCCGCGGTTTCCGCAGCCGGCGGGATCCGCCACGATCAATCGCGGCAATGATCCGCGTGCGGTGGTGTACAACGGATCGGCGGACAGCGCGGACGACAGCAGCAGTGTGACGCCGCAAGGGGCCGAGCCGGCTGCAGCCGGCGACGGTTACGATCTCAGCTTCGAAAACGCGCCGGTTGCGACCGTCGCCAAGGTCATTCTTGGCGACATTCTCGGCGTCGGTTACATCATCGATCCGCGCGCGCAAGGAACCGTTACGCTTTCGTCGGGACGGCCGGTCGCCAAGAGCGACGTTCTCTACGTGCTCGAAAACGCATTGCGCGTGAGCAACATCGCGCTCGTCCACAACTCCAATGGTTATCGCCTCGTTCCTCTCAATGAGGCGACCGCCAACGGCAGCCTCGACGTCGCGGCGAACGGCCGCACGCCGCAACCGGGCTACGGCGTGAGCGCCGTCCCTTTGCGCTATGTTTCGGCGGCGACGATCACCAAGCTGCTCGAGAATTTCGCCACCAAGCAAGGCGCGATCCGCGTCGACGCGGCACACAACATAATTTTGATCCAGGGCACCGGACCGGAGCGCCGCTCGGCGGTCGAGACCGTGCTTAATTTCGATACCGACTGGATGCGCGGCCAGACGGTTGGCATTTTCCCGGTGCATCACAGCACGCCGGAACCGCTCATTTCGGAAATCGAAAAGATCATGGATACCGGCGACGGCGGCCTCAACCACGATCTCATCAAGTTGCAGCCGATCGGCCGGCTGAACGCCATCCTCGTCGCCACCAATAAGCCGGCATTGCTGAAGACGGCGCAAAGTTGGATTCGCCGGCTCGACAATTCGGAGATCTCGAGCACGGGCGTGAAGGTCTATCGTGTCCGCTACGGCGACGCCAAGCATCTCGCAGCGCTCTTGAACGACATGTTCGGCGGGGCAAGTTCCGGCTCGATCAATTCGGCGTCTAACCAGATCGCGCCGGGCGGCGGCCTGAAAACCACATCGAGCGGCCCCGGGGCCGCGCCAATGACCCCGGCCGAGCGGCTCACCGGCGGTCCGCCGCTGAGCGCACAGCTTGCCGCCGCAAATCCCGCGTCTGCTGCCGCCGGTTCACCCGCGCTGAGCAACCCGCGCGGCGGCGCACCGGCAAGCGGCGGGCCGATCTTGCCGGGAATCCGCATCACCGCCGACGTCGTCAATAACTCGCTGCTGATCTATGCGGACGAGGAAAACTACAAGATCATCGAGGGCGCGCTGCGCCAGATCGATCGCCCGCAGCTGCAAGTGGCCTTCGACGCGACAATTGCCGAGGTTACGCTGAACGACAGCTTGACCTACGGCGTTCAGTTTTTCCTGAAGAGCAGCAATGTCGGCGCGCCGCCGGATACCGGCTCGTTGATCAACACAATTGGCACCAGTGCGGTCCTCGGCCGCGTGCTGCCCGGCTTCAACCTCTTGGTCGGGTCCGAAGCGTCGCCGCAGGTCGTGCTCGATGCGCTGCACGCCGTAACCGACGTCAAGATTCTTTCGAACCCGTCCCTGGTGGTGGTGGACAACGGCGTGGCTACCTTGCAGGTCGGCGACCAGGTACCGATCACCACCGGCACGGCGACCGTGCTCAGCGCGAACAACGCGGTGGTCAATACCATCAACTACCAGAACACCGGAATTATCCTGCACGTCGTTCCGCACGTCAGCTACAACAATACGGTACGGCTCGAGGTCGAACAGGAAATCAGCGCGGTCTCCGACAACAATACGACGGGCACGCTGACGCCGACCATTTCCGAGCGGAAAGTCAAAAGCACGCTGACCGTCGCCGACGGCCAGACCGTGTTGCTGGCCGGCCTGATCAGCGAAACCCAGAACAAGACGCGCAACGGCATCCCGCTGCTCGATCAGCTTCCCGGCTACTTGGGCGACGCGTTTTCGCATCAAAACAAGAAGACGGCGCGCACCGAACTCATCATCTTCATCCGGCCGCAGGTCATCCACGATGCCGTCGACGCCCATCTGGTCGCGGAAGAATTGCGCGCAAAGCTGAAGAGCCGGATCGGATCGGTTTCGCCGAAGACGCCATTGGGCACCGTGCCAATCAGCGCGCGATGACGCGATGTCCGTGAACACGCCCTCCGCTTGGAAACAGCGGATCGGCGTATTTGACCGAAACGGCCGATGCCGCCGCCACTCCCGACCGCCAATGCGCTTGCTGCGATGAAACAAATTCGCCTGGCCGATGTGGCCGTCGGTTCGATCGGCCTGGCAGCCGCCGCCGCAAGCGCCTGGACCGTACCCGGAACAAGCGGGTTGCTGGGTGCCGGCCTGGCGCTGCTGATGCTGGCGATCGCGATCGTCGACTATCGTTATTTTCTCATCCCCAATGAGCTGACCGCGGCCGCGCTGGCGCTCGCCCTCGTCAACGCCGCGCTCGCCGCCACACCGTCGATGGTCGAGAGCGTGGCCGCTGCGGCGCTGCGCGGCGCGGTCACGATGTGCTTCTTCCTGGCACTGCGCTGGCTCTACTGGCGCCTGCGTCAGCGCGAAGGGCTGGGCCTGGGCGACGTCAAGCTGGCTTTTGTCGCCGGCGCCTGGCTCGACTGGGCGATGATACCGGTCGCGATCGAAATCGCGGCGCTCGCGGCGCTCGCCGCCTATGGTGCCTGGCATGTCTTTGGCGGGCGCCCGGTCGATACGACCTCCCGCCTGCCGTTCGGCCTGTTCTTCGCGCCGGCGATCTGGCTGGCGTGGCTGCTCGGCACAGTGTTTTTCGCGTTCTGAACGGAAATCCGGGCCGTCCGGGAATGGTGGGCGCGACAGGGATCGAACCTGTGACCCCTACCATGTCAAGGTAGTGCTCTTCCGCTGAGCTACGCGCCCTTTAATGGGTTTGGTCTTATCGGCTCCAAACTGGCGAGGCAAGCGCCCCGCAGCCGGCCAGTGTGGCCTAGGCCGCCAGCATCTTCTGCACTTCGTTGACCAGGTCGCGCAGATGGATCGGCTTGGACAGCACTTTGGCGTGCTTGGGCGCCGTCGAATCGGCGTTGAGCGCGACCGCGGCAAAACCCGTGATGAACATGATCTTGATGTCGGGGTCGAGTTCGGCGGCGCGGCGGGCGAGCTCGATGCCGTCCATTTCGGGCATCACGATGTCGGTGAGCAGAAGCTCGAACGGCTCTTCGCGCAGCCGTTGATAGGCCGACAGGCCGTTGTCATAGGAGGTCACGTCGAATCCGGCGTTCTGCAGCGCCTTAACCAAGAAACGCCGCATATCGGTGTCGTCTTCAGCCAGGAGAATTTTCGACATGTTACCTAAACGCCCCGTCCCAAATCACCCTGCAAAGAGGGCCCCAACCGTCCCATAAGGCCCCCCATAAGACTTACGCCAGGTAAATAACGTGTGAACCAAAAGCATGGCTTGGCAATGGGCCGCGGCGCATAGACAATAGAGCATTATATGGGGCTGGTTGGGCCTGTCCCGCCGGGATACTACCTCCGCTAGAAATGGCCATCACCCTCCATGAGCGACATGCGCGACGAACTTGACCCCCCCTTCGAGATCCTGGAACCGGCCGAGGCCAAGGGGCCGGTTCTGTTCAATTCGCCGCACAGCGGCGCGACCTATCCGCGTGACTTCCTGGCGGTCTCGCGGCTCGACATCGCCACCCTGCGCCGTTCGGAGGACAGCTTCGTCGACGAATTGATCGCCGGCGTGGTCAAGCACGGCTTTCCCCTGATGCGTGCGCATTTTCCGCGCTGCTTCGTGGACGTCAACCGCGAACCTTATGAGCTCGATCCGCGCATGTTCGAGGGCCGCCTGCCCTCCTTCGCCAATACCCGCTCGATGCGGGTGGCGGGGGGTTTGGGAACCGTGGCGCGGGTGGTCGGCGACGCGCAGGAAATCTACGACCAGCGCATCCCGGTCGACGACGCGTTGCGCCGGATCGAGAGCCTGTACAAGCCCTATCACCGCGCTTTGCGCCGGCTTTTCTCGCGGCTGCACCGGGACTTCGGCGCCGCCATGCTGATTGATTGCCATTCCATGCCGTCCACCGCCGGCCATAAAGACGAGCGGGCGCGGCCGGAATTCGTGCTTGGCGACCGCTACGGCACCAGTTGCGTCGGCGTGGTGGCTGAAACCGTGGAAAAGACGCTGCGGACGCTCGGCTACAGCGTGAGCCGCAATAAGCCCTATGCCGGCGGCTTTATCACCGAGCACTACGGCAACCCGGCTGCTGGCCTGCATGCCATCCAGCTCGAGATCAACCGCGCGCTATACATGGACGAGCGCCGCTTTGCGCGCTCAAGCACGTTCAGCCGGCTGGCGGCCGACCTGGAAACCCTGGCCCGGCGGTTGGGCGAAATTCCGTTGGACGAACTGCGCCCCTATCGGGCCGCGGCCGAGTAGGCAAAAAAAGGGCCGCTCACGAAGAGCGGCCCAAGTCTAGGGAGGAAACGCCCAAGGAGGGCAACGATAGCTCTCGCTACCGCATTGCAATAATTTACACCGCGACGCACAAAAATCAAGGCTCAACGGCGAAAATCCCATGTTATTATGCATGACTGGATGCCAGATTTTCAGGACAAATCTGGCGAATTTTGTCGCCAGGTGGCAAAAACATCACAAATTCAACGATCCGTATAGGTGGCAACCCAGCGAGATTCGCATTGCTTAACCCTCGAAGAATGCTGTGCCGCACTCTGTTACACCCAGTGACGCAGGCCCGGCCGGTAAAACCGGTGCCACTTCGGCACATCGTGCGATAAGCAGAACCTAATGACGGCCATCGATTTCAGCGGTTTTGTCGATCAACTCGCCGGGGTGTCCGGCGAGACCATCCTGCCGTTTTTCCGCACGGCGCTGGCGGTCGACAACAAGAAGGCCGGCGGTTTCGATCCGGTCACCGCCGCCGACCGCGCCGCCGAGCAGGCCATGCGCGCCCTCATCCGGCAGAATTTCCCGGGCCACGGCGTCATCGGCGAGGAATACGGCGCCGAGCGCACCGACGCCGAATATGTCTGGGTGCTCGATCCGATCGACGGCACCAAATCCTTCATCACCGGCATGGTCGCCTGGGGTACCCTGATCGGCCTGATGCGTTTCGGCGAGCCGGTCTTCGGCATGATGAACCAGCCGTTCACGCGCGAGAAATTTTCCGGCGACGGCGGCGCGGCCCGTTATCGCGGACCGGCGGGCAACCGCGATCTGCACGTGCGCGCCTGCGCCTCGCTCGAGGAAGCGATCTTGTCGACCACCAGCCCGCTCTTGATGAACGAGGCCGACCGCGCCGCCTTCGGCCGGCTGGAAAACAAGGTCAAGCTCTCGCGCTATGGCGGCGACTGCTACGCCTATTGCATGCTGGCGGCGGGGCTGATCGATCTAGTGATCGAGACCGAGATCAAGCCCTACGACATCGTCGCGATCATTCCGATCATCACCGGCGCCGGCGGCATCGCCACCACCTGGGAGAACGGCCCGGCGCAGGAGGGCGGCCGCATCGTGGTCGCCGGCGACGAGCGCGTGCACCAGGCGGCGCTGGACATGCTGTCGAAGGGCTAATACCTCGGCGTGCCGGGCACGAAGGCGTCGAACGCCGCCCAGAATTGACCGCGATAGGCATCCTGCTCCTGCAGGATCTCGTGCTTGCTGCCGGCCAGAATGAGATGCCGGCCGGCCAGCAGAGTCATGCCGAAGGTCTCAATCGCAGGCGTCGAGACCACTTCGTCGCGGCCGGCCGCGACCAGCAAGATCGGCTGGCGGATATGGCCGGCGTAACCGGGCGCGGCAAATTGCTTCATCAGGCGCAGCGCGGCGTCGGCCCAGGCGATCGTCGGCGCGCCGATGCCGAGTTCCGGTGCTTGTTCGAGCACCGCCATGTTGCGCGCATAGCGCACCGGATCGGAGGTGAGCACGTTGCCGATGAAATCCTCGGCGCCGATCGGCTTGCCGTCGCCGGTCGGCACATAGCCGGAGCCCCGCCCCAGCATCCGCATGAAACGCGCCAGCGGCCCCGCCACGGTGGTGAGGCGGCCGGGCCGCAGCGCGATCATCGGCGCCGACAGCACCATGCGATCGAACCAGCGATTGCCGTCGTGACAGGCGCGGATGCCGATGGCGGCGCCCATGGAATGCCCGAGCGCAAATATCGGCGGCGGGCAATCGGGCAGCACGACCTGCTCCATGATCGCTTCGAGATCGGTGGCGTATTCGGAGAAATTCCGTACGTGACCTTTCAGCCGGTCGGAGAGCGCGCGGTCGGACATCCCCTGTCCGCGCCAATCGAATGTCGCCACGGCAAAGCCACGCGCGCGCAGGTCGCGCACGGTCTCAAAATATTTCTCGATATATTCGGCGCGGCCCTGCAGCACGACGACGGTGCCTTTGCGCCCCGGCGGCGGCGCCCAACGCGCAAAGCGCAAGCTGACCCCGTCGGGGGTCTGGATGCTGCCGGTCACCACATCGTCGGGCACCGGATTGGCGGGGATGGAAACGAGTTTCATGCTGCCGAAAATGAGCCGGTGCGCGCAGGCTTCCGCGCCTTATAGTGCATGATCCGGAAAAGTGGGAACCGGATTCCGCAATGGATCCTGCGCCAGGAATGAGTGCGCCAGGCGGGTTCAATCGCCCCGCCAGCGCTGCGAAAACATCACACAATTTCAATGGCTTATAGGGTGGCTGGCACCCTCTTGCGAGCCCCGACCCACGTTCCCATATCATTCTTGTGCAGGCCATTCCGGCTGCGCTCGGGCTTAAGGTTCGGCCATATGGCGGACCGCCCGCATGTCGCTCAACTCAAGGAGGATATGCCATGCGTACGTTTGATCTTGCTCCCCTCTATCGTTCCACCGTCGGCTTCGACCGGTTGTTTTCGATGCTGGACGGATTTGAATCCGCCCCAGGCTACCCGCCCTACAACATCGAGCGGACCGGCGAGAACGATTACCGCGTCACCGTCGCGGTTGCCGGCTTCGCCGAGAACGAGCTTTCGATCGAAGCGAAAGAGAACACGCTGACAATCAAGGGCGCCAAGCAGGCCAAGGAAGAGCAGAACGGCGAAGTGCTCTATCAGGGCATCGCCGCGCGCGCGTTCGAGCGCGTCTTCCAGCTTGCCGACCACGTACTGGTCAAGAACGCGAGCCTCGAAAACGGATTGCTGCACGTCGATCTCGTGCGCGAAATCCCCGAGGCCAAGAAGCCGCGCCAGATCCCGATCGGCAACGGCCAATCCTTGGGCAACGCCAAGCCGCAGACGGTCGAGACCAAAGTCGCGGCCTGATACGCAGCTTCAATCGCAACGGCAGCGCCCCGGACCTCCGGGGCGCTTTCGTTTTGGGAGGTTCGCTGCGGTCCATCCCCGGCCTGTCAAAAACGCAGCAGTTGTCGATTTTTTCGGCACCTTCGCCAAACACCCGCATACCGGCGCTTTTCGCCAAACCACCGCAAGCGGTTAACCCGCCTCGCAATTTGGCAAGGAGGGAACGGCGCAACGGCATTGCGCCCGCGCCCGGCGCGTGGTCCTCTTCTTGCTTGGTAAGAAGGCGCTGCCGCAACAAAGCGAAAGGTCCGGGCAATTCCGGCGTGGACCAGCCTTGTGTGGCAGGGCAAAATTTGGCATGGTCTATTAGGACAGCAATGCTGTCCTAATAGGTGGTGGCCCGGTCTCGGCCTTTAATAAATGGGGCTGAAATCGGTGGCGCCCAACGGGAGCAGCTACGGCGGCGACGGCCGAGCAAGGCTGCCCTTCTCGTGATCGGTTGCGGGTTGACCGCGGCGCCCATCGGCGCCTGCGGACGAGGTGAGTACGCCGGAGGCTGCGGTCGCCGGCGAGGCAGGATGAGATGAGCGAGGACAAACGCAGCGCAGGATTTGTCGAACGGGGGATCGCGGCAAAGTCGCGCGACGCCGCGCTGCTGCGCGCCGCCACTGCCGATCCCGGCTCGCCGGCACCGCACGGATTGTACGATCCCTCGCTCGACAAGGACGCCTGCGGCGTCGGTTTCATCGCCGACATCAAAGGACGCAAGTCGCACCAAACCGTGGAAGACGGCTTGCGCATCCTCTGCAATCTCGAGCATCGCGGCGCGGTCGGCGCCGACCCGCGCATGGGCGATGGCGCCGGCATCCTGGTGCAGATCCCGCACAAGTTTTTCGCCAAGAAGACCGCCGAGCTCGGCATCAAGCTGCCGAAGCCGGGCGAATATGCGGTCGGCTACCTGTTCATGCCGCGCGACAACAACTGGCGGCAGATCATCCGCGACATCTATGCCGAAGTGATCGCGCGCCAGGGCCTGACGCTGCTCGGCTGGCGCGAGGTGCCGACCGACAACTCGACGCTCGGCGAATCGGTCAAGCCGACCGAACCGGTGCACCTGCAGGTGTTCATCGGTCTCGGCAAGAAGAAATACTCCGAAGCCGAGTTCGAGCGCCAGCTTTACATCCTGCGCAAGTCGATCTCCAACGCCATCTATACGCGGCGCGCGCGGCGCACGTCGGGTTATTACCCGGTGTCGATCTCTTGCCGCACGGTGATCTACAAGGGCATGTTCCTGGCCGACCAGCTCGGCGCCTATTATCCGGACCTGCACGATCCCGATTTCGAGAGCGCGCTCGCGCTGGTGCACCAGCGCTTTTCGACCAACACCTTCCCGACCTGGTCGCTGGCGCATCCGTACCGCTACATCGCGCATAACGGCGAGATCAACACGCTGCGCGGCAACAACAACTGGATGGCGGCGCGCCAGGCTTCGGTGTCCTCGCCGCTGTTCGGCAAGGACATCAGCAAGCTGTGGCCGATCTCCTATGAGGGCCAATCCGACACCGCCTGCTTCGACAACGCGCTCGAATTCCTGACGCAAGGCGGCTACCCGCTCGCGCATGCCGTGATGATGATGATCCCCGAGGCTTGGGCGGGCAATCCGCTCATGAACGAGGAGCGGCGCGCCTTCTACGAATACAACGCCGCGCTGATGGAGCCGTGGGACGGCCCCGCGGCCATCGCCTTCACCAACGGCCGCCAGATCGGCGCCACGCTCGACCGCAACGGACTGCGGCCGGCGCGCTATTTCCTGACCCGCGATGACCGCATCATCATGGCGTCGGAAATGGGCGTGCTGCCGATCGCGGAAAAGGACATCATCAAGAAGTGGCGGCTGCAGCCTGGCAAGATGCTGCTGGTCGATCTCGACGAAGGCCGGCTCATTCCCGACGAGGAATTGAAGTCGACGCTGGCGAAGAGCCATCCCTACAAGGAATGGCTCGGGCGCACCCAGATCGTGCTGGAGGAACTGCCCGAGACCGCGAACGCTGCGGCGATCTCGAACCTGTCGCTGCTCGATCGCCAGCAGGCCTTCGGCTACACCCAGGAAGACCTCAAGTTCCTGATGACGCCGATGGCCACCACCGGCGAGGAAGCGATCGGCTCCATGGGCAACGACACGCCGATCTCGGCGCTGTCGGACAAGCCGAAGCCGCTGTTCACTTATTTCAAGCAGAACTTCGCGCAGGTGACCAACCCGCCGATCGATCCGATCCGCGAAGAGCTGGTGATGAGTCTCGTCTCCATCATCGGGCCGCGGCCTAATTTGTTCGATCTGGAAGGCCTGTCGAACAGCAAGCGGCTGGAGGTACGCCAGCCGATCCTCACCAATGCCGATCTGGAGAAGATCCGCTCGATCTCGACGATGAGCGGCGATCACTTCAAGTCGCACACCTTCGACATCACCTTCCCGGCCGAGCACGGCACCGATGGCATGGGCTGGGCGATCGATGCGCTATGCGAGCACGCCGAGGAAGAAGTGCGCGCCGGCTGCAACATCATCATCCTGTCGGACCGCAAGGCCGGCGCCGACCGCATCCAGATTCCGGTGCTGCTCGCCACCGCGGCGGTGCACCACCATCTCATCCGCAAGGGCTTGCGCACTTCGGTCGGGCTGGTGGTGGAGACCGGCGAGCCGCGCGAGGTGCATCATTTCGCCTGTCTGGCCGGCTACGGCGCGGAAGCGATCAACCCCTATCTCGCCTTCGAGTCGCTGATCGCCATGAAGGACGATCTGCCGCAGAAGCTCGACGAGAAGGAAATCGTCAAGCGCTACATCAAGTCGATCGACAAAGGCCTGCTCAAGGTGATGTCCAAGATGGGCATCTCGACCTATCAGTCCTATTGCGGCGCGCAGATTTTCGACGCCGTCGGCCTGCGCCAAGAATTCGTCGACACATATTTCACCGGCACCCATACGCGCATCGAGGGCGTCGGCCTGGCGGAGATCGCGGAAGAAACGGTGCGCCGCCATCGCGACGCCTTCGGCGATTCGCCGATCTACTCAGCGATGCTCGACGTCGGCGGCGACTATGCCGTGCGCGTGCGCGGCGAAGACCATGTCTGGACCGCCGAAACCGTCGCCCAGCTGCAGCACGCCGTGCGCGGCAACTCGCAGGACCATTACCGCGCCTTCGCCAAGGTCGTGAACGACCAGAACGAGCGGCTGCTCACCATGCGCGGCCTGTTCCGCATCAAGTCGGCGGAAGACGACGGCCGCAAGCCGGTGCCTCTTGAAGAGGTCGAGCCGGCCAAGAACCTCGTGCGGCGTTTCTCCACCGGCGCCATGTCGTTCGGCTCGATTTCGCGCGAGGCGCACACTACGCTCGCCATCGCCATGAACCGGATCGGCGGCAAGTCGAATACCGGCGAAGGCGGCGAGGAAGCCGACCGCTTCAAGCCGCTGCCGAACGGCGACAGCATGCGCTCGGCCATCAAGCAGGTGGCCTCGGGACGTTTCGGCGTCACCGCCGAGTATCTCGTCAACTCGGACATGATGCAGATCAAGATGGCGCAGGGCGCCAAGCCCGGCGAAGGCGGCCAGTTGCCGGGGCACAAGGTGGACAAGACCATCGCCATAGTGCGTCACTCGACGCCCGGCGTCGGCCTGATCTCGCCGCCGCCGCACCATGACATCTATTCGATCGAAGACCTGGCGCAGCTCATCTTCGACCTGAAGAATGCCAACCCGGCCGGCGACGTGTCGGTGAAGCTGGTCTCCGAAGTCGGCGTCGGCACGGTCGCCGCCGGCGTCTCCAAAGCGCGCGCCGACCACGTCACCATCTCCGGTTTCGAAGGCGGCACCGGCGCAAGCCCGCTGACCTCGATCAAGCACGCCGGTTCACCGTGGGAGATCGGTCTCGCCGAAACCCATCAGACGCTGGTGATCAACCGGTTGCGCAGCCGCATCGCCGTGCAAGTCGACGGCGGCATCCGCACCGGGCGCGACGTGGTGGTGGGCGCGCTGCTAGGCGCCGACGAGTTCGGCTTCGCGACCGCGCCGCTGATCGCGGCCGGCTGCATCATGATGCGCAAGTGCCATCTCAACACCTGCCCGGTCGGCGTCGCCACCCAGGACCCGGTGCTGCGCAAGCGCTTCAAGGGCCAGCCCGAGCACGTGATCAATTATTTCTTCTTTGTCGCCGAGGAAGTGCGCGAGTTGATGGCTGCGCTCGGCTACCGCACCTTCAACGAGATGGTCGGGCAGATGCAGATGCTCGACCAGCAGGCGCTGGTGGAGCACTGGAAGGCCAAGGGCCTCGATTTCTCCAAGCTGTTCGACAAGCCGCCGGCGGCGCCGAACACCCCGATCTTCAAATGCGAGGCGCAGGATCACAAGATCCACGACATTCTCGACCGCAAGCTGATCGCGGAATCGCAAGCCGCGCTCGACCGCGGCGCGCCGGTGCGGCTGCAAACCGCCATCCGCAATATCGACCGCACAGCCGGCGGCATGCTGTCCGGCGAGGTGGCCAAACGCTACGGCCACGCCGGGCTTCCCGACGGCACCATCCATGTGCGCTTCACCGGTACGGCCGGACAGAGCTTCGGCGCCTGGCTCGCGCGCGGCATCACTTTCGAGCTCGACGGCGAAGGCAACGACTATGTCGGCAAGGGCCTGTCCGGCGGGCGCATCATCATCCGGCCGCCGGCGGATTCCGGCATCGTGCCGGAGGAATCGATCATCGTCGGCAACACGGTGCTGTACGGCGCGACCGAAGGCGAATGCTATTTCCGCGGCGTCGCCGGCGAGCGTTTCGCCGTGCGCAATTCCGGCGCCGTCGCCGTGATCGAAGGCGCCGGCGACCATTGCTGCGAATACATGACTGGCGGCGTGGTGGTGGTGCTCGGCGCGACCGGGCGCAATTTCGCCGCCGGCATGTCGGGCGGCATCGCCTATGTGCTGGACGAGGACGGCAGCTTCAAATCCCGCTGCAACATGGCGATGGTCGAGCTCGAGCCGGTGCCGGAAGAAGAGCAGATCAACGAAAAGGAATACGGGGCTTATAACGACCTCGAAAGCCACGGCCGCGTCGACGTGATGTCCGACCTGACCGGCAAAGACGCCGAACGGCTGCGTATGTTGATCGCCAACCATGCGCGCTATACCAATTCCAAGCGCGCGGCCGAAATCCTTGCGGACTGGCAACGCTACCGTCCGTTGTTCCGCAAAGTGATGCCGGTCGAATACCGCCGCGCGCTTGCCGAGATGGCAAAGGAGAAGGCCGCCACCATGCAGGCCGCGGAGTAGTATGGGTAAGGTCACCGGGTTTCTCGAAATCGAACGGCACGATCGCAAATACGCACCCGTCGAGGAGCGTATCAAGCACTGGCACGAATTCGTGCTGCCGCTGGCGGAAAAGGACATCCGCGACCAGGCCGCGCGGTGCATGGATTGCGGCGTGCCCTATTGCCACGGCACCAGCCGGGTGACCGGCGCGCCCACCGGCTGCCCGGTCAACAACCAAATTCCGGACTGGAACGATCTCGTCTACCGCAACCATTGGACCGAGGCGGCGCGCAATCTGCACTCGACCAATAACTTCCCGGAATTCACCGGCCGCGTCTGTCCGGCGCCGTGCGAGGCGTCCTGCACGCTCAATATCGACAACAACCCGGTCACCATCAAAACCATCGAATGCGAGATCGCCGACCGCGCGATCGCGAAAGGTTTGAAGCCGGAGGTGCCGTCGCACAAGACCGGCAAGAAGGTCGCCATCGTCGGCTCCGGCCCGGCGGGCTTGGCTTGCGCGCAGCAACTCGCGCGCGCCGGACATGAAGTGCATGTCTACGAGCGCTGGGCCAAGGCCGGCGGCCTGCTGCGCTACGGCATTCCCGACTTCAAGATGGAAAAAATCCACGTCGACCGCCGCATCGAGCAGATGCAGGGCGAAGGCGTGCAGTTCCATTATGGCGCCGATATTGGCGTCAACGTCCCGGTCGACAAACTGGTGAAGGAGCACGACGCGGTCGTGCTCGCGGGCGGCGCCGAGAAGCCGCGCGACTTGCCGGTTCCCGGCCGCGACCTCAAGGGCATCCATTTCGCCATGGATTTCCTACCGCAGCAGAACCGGCGGGTGAGCAATGAGCCGCAGGGCAGCGTCGAGCCGATTCTCGCCAAGGGCAAGAAGGTCGTCGTGATCGGCGGCGGCGATACCGGCTCCGACTGCATCGGCACATCGATCCGCCAGGGCGCGGCTTCGGTTACCAATTTCGAGATCATGCCGCAGCCGCCCGAGATGGAAAACAAGATGCTGGTCTGGCCGGACTGGCCGCTCAAGCTGCGCATCTCGTCCAGTCACCAGGAAGGCGTCGAGCGCGAATTCGCCGTGCTGACGCAGAAGTTCTCGGGCGAGAACGGACACGTCAAGAAGCTGCATTGCGTGCATGTCGACGCCAAGTTCCAACCGGTGCCCGGCAGCGAGTTCGAGATCGAGGCCGATCTGGTGCTGCTCGCCATGGGCTTCGTGCACCCGCTGCACGAAGGCATGATCAAGACGCTCGGCGTCGACGCTCGATCCACGCGGCAATGTCGACGGCCGACACCAAAGCCTATGCGACCTCGATCCCGAAGGTCTTCGCCGCCGGCGATATGCGCCGCGGCCAGTCGCTGGTGGTGTGGGCGATCCGCGAAGGACGCCAGGCCGCGCACGCGGTCGACAAATTTCTGATGGGATCGACGACGCTGCCGCGCTAAGCGGCTTCTAGCGCAGCCAGCCAGTGAATCCGCCGCTTTGCGGAATTGCCGCCGGCGGGCGCGGAACGTCGCTTTGCGGCGGCCGCGGCTTGGTTTCCACGCGATGCTCGACGCGCGGCTTGGCGCCCGTGGTCTGCACTGGTTTTACGGCGGCGCCCCGTTTGGGCTCTTCGAACGGCTTCACAATAGCGGCCGGCGGTTCGGTGCGGGCGACCGCATCGGCCGCGGGCGCCGCGGCTTTCTTAGGCGCCGCCGGCACGCTCGGGGCCGGCGGAACATTCATATTCTTGGCGTCGCTGCCCAACGGCCAGACGAAATCGTCGGCCCGTCCCGGCGGGGCCGGCACCGGCTCGCCCTTGACCAGCACGCGATTGGCGGTGGCGTCGCTATGCACCGGCTGACTGCTGGAGCCGCCCAGCAGTTCCTCGGAATTTCCCGGCGTCACGGTCAGCGGCACCACTGGTCCGGCCACCGGCCGCACGGTCGATTTCGTCTCGGCCGGCACCGGACCCATCGGTCCGGAAGGCAGCGCCACCGGCCCGCGGTTGCTCATGTAGCGGCGAATTTCGCGTTCCACATAGTGCGCGAGCTTGCGGGCACCGGACTTGGTGAAATAGACGCCGTCGCTCGAACGCAGCCGCCGCATCTGGCCTTCATAGTCCGGGCCGAAATTCGAATATTTGCCGGCCTCGTCCACGAAACCGTCCCACACGTCGATATAGTTCACGCCGGCCCGCTCGGCGCGCGCGCGGAAGAGATCGTTGAGGTAGCTGGCGTCGGCGGTGGATTTGGTGCCGCGGATCGCCGGCAGTCCGACCCAGAATACCGGCACGCCCTTGCTCTTGAGCGCGGCAATCGTTTCGTCGATGCGCTTTGAATAGACTTCCGCCCATTTGTCGCTGCGAAATTCGACGATGCCGTTGGCGCTCTTGGCGCGCGGCGGCTCGACCGCAGCGATCGTCGGCTGGTCCTGATCGTCGGCCTGATCCTTGTTCTGCGTGTCTTGGTCGGCGCCTTTCTTATCCTGTTCTTCCTTGGCGTTCTTGTCGGCTTCTTTGGCCAGATCGCGCTCGCGGATGTTCTGGCGGTCGCTGACGCCGAGCATCATGACCACGTAGTTGGGTTTCTCCTGCGCGAGGATATCGCGCGCGACATGCCACCAATCGAGATCGTTTTTCGCCTCGTAGCGCAACAGCCCGGAATGAATCTTGTTCTTGCGGATGATGCCGATTTCCGGCGAGTCGGAAAACGCGTCCTCCATTCCGTAGGCGAGCCAATCGGCCATGCCGTCGCCCATGACCACGATCGACGTGGTCGGCGCGGGCGCAGTCGGATCCGCTTTGGGCGGTGCCGGCGCGCGCGAGCTTTCGACCGGAATTTGCGGTTGCGACGGGTTCGCGCCCGGAAAGAGCCGCGTGTTAGAGCCGCCGCCGAAGAGTCCGCCGAAGAAGCCGCCCTGTTGACGCTGGCGGCTCAGATAGGGATAGCGGTCATCGGCCCGCTGCGCATGGGCCGGCAGCGTGAGCGCAACCTCGATTGCGGCCATGCTGGCGCACTCGGCCACGGCCAGAATGACCGCCCCGACGAGCCAGCGCGAAAGCCGGATTTTGCCAAACATTCCAGTCGCCCAAGGCCTTAATCTACAAGGGAAAAGGCCAGCCGCGAAGAGGGTCTTCGCCGCCAGCATGGGTCAATAGCGCGCAAAAAATGTCAACTCGAAGGTGGCGTTATTCGGCCCATCAGGGGGCGCGCAACTTGTCGAGGATACCCGCCGAGGCAAAACCGTCGGGGACCCGCCCGATCCTGGTCTGGAAATCGCGAATCGCGGCCCTGGTGCGCATGCCGAGATGCCCGTCCGGCTCGCCGACATTGTAGCCGCGGCGTTCCAGCAATTGCTGCAACTCCAGCCGCTCGCCGAGCGACAGCACCCGTTCGTATCGCGGCCAGCTTTGCGCGAAGGGCGGGCCGCCGCGCAGACGGTCGGCCAGGTGGCCGATCGCCAAGGCGTAGGCCTCGGCCGGGTTGTACCGCATGATGACGCGGAAATTTGTGAGCATCAGGAAGCCGGGGCCCTGCACGCCGGCCGGGATCAGCAGGTAGGCCCGCTCATCCGGATGCGGGAACGGCTTGTTGCCGGGGCGCGTGAGCCCGTTGCGCTCCCAGTCGCGGATCGGCATCGCCCGAGCACGATCGGCGAGCATAAAATTCAAAGTCGCCGGCACCACAACTTCGTAGCCCCAGGTCTGCCCAGTGACCCAGCCATCCTTTTTCAGGTTATTGGCGGTCGACGCGATAATGTCTGGGACCGAGTCGACCACGTCACGGCGGCCGTCGCGATCGAAATCCACCGCGAAGCGCTTGAATGCGGTCGGCATGAACTGGGTCGGGCCGAAGGCGCCGGCCCAAGAGCCGACCAGCCGGTCGGGCTTGACGTCGCCACGCTGAAGAATTTCCAGCGCCGAGAGAAATTCCTCGCGGAAATAGTTCTGCCGGCGGCCGATGCAGGCAAGCGTGGCGGTGGAGCGGATTACCGGACGGTCGCCGGCGAGCGTGCCGTAATTGGTCTCCACGCCCCATATCGCCGCGATGATATGGCGGTCGACGCCGTAGGCGCGCTCCACCGCGTCGAAAGTCGCGCGGTAGCGCTGCAGCAACGCGCGGCCTTGCTCGATGCGCGCATCGCTCACCAGGAGATCGAGATAGTCCCAGAACGACTTAGTGAATTCCGGCTGCCGGTCGAGCAGATCCATGATGCGCAGGTCCGGCGTCAGCCGCGCGGTGTAGGCGGCATAGACGTTGCGCGTAACGCCGCGCCGGGCGGCCAGCGGCCATAGGCGCTCAAGGCAGCCACGGAAATTCGCCGCCGCCTCGCGGATCGCCGCAGCGGTCATGCGGGGATCGCCGGAGGCACCCGATTCGCCGCTCCAAGCCGGCCCGCTCGCCGGCGCAGCCATGGCCGCCGGCGGGATCGTCCCGGTCGGACCCGAATAACGGCCGTCGCGCGTCTGCGCCGTGGCAATGCCGCCGGCAGCCACCAGCAAGACCGCGGCCAGGAGATGGCGGTGGACCAATCGCATTGCCGATGCCGCTTGTCTTTTCATCGCCCCTCGGTAACCCCTTATGGGTGCCCCGATTTCGTTTCGACAGCGTTAATAGTCTAGCATCCGGAACCCATCTGGACCCGCGCCCCCCGCCATGCTTTCTGCTCGACGTAACGAATCACCGTCCTGGCAACCAAGATTAAGTCCCGCATGACCCGCATCCGCAAAGCCATATTCCCGGTCGCCGGCCTGGGAACCCGCTTCCTGCCGGCCACCAAAGCGATGCCGAAGGAAATGCTGCCGGTAGTGGACCGGCCGCTGATCCAGCACGTGGTCGACGAGGCGCGCCAAGCCGGCATCGAGCATTTCATCTTCGTCACCGGCCGCAACAAAGGGGTGATCGAGGACCATTTCGACCGCCAGTTCGAGCTCGAGCTGACGCTGGCCGAGCGCGGCAAGAAGGCCGACCTCGCACTCTTATCGAAGGATTTGCCTGAGCCGGGCACCGTCAGCTTCACCCGTCAGCAGTCGCCGCTCGGCCTCGGCCACGCCATCTGGTGCGCGCGCGAACTGGTTGGCCATGAACCGTTCGCGCTGCTCTTGCCTGACGTGCTGGTGCAGCATCAACCCGGCTGCCTCGCCCAGATGATCGACGCCGCCAAGGACCTCAACGACAACGCCAATATCCTTGCGGTCGAGCAAATGCCGGCCGACCGCATCCACATGTATGGCGTGGTCGGGGTCGGCGCGCCCAAAGGCAAGGCTTTCGCCATCACCAAAATGGTCGAGAAGCCGAAACGGGCCGAGGCGCCGTCCAACCTGATCATCACCGGCCGCTACATCCTACAGCCGGAGATCTTCGATCTTCTGGAAAAACAGGCGGCCGGCACCGGCGGCGAAATCCAGCTCACCGACGCCATGGTGGCGCTCGCCCGCACGCAACCGTTCTATGGCCTCGAATTCGAAGGCCGCAGCTTCGACTGCGGCTCCAAGATCGGATTTCTCTCCGCCAATGCAGCCTATGCCTTGCAACGCCCCGACATCGCGCCGGAATTCCGCAAAGAGCTGCGCCGCTTGCTCGACGAGAAATAGCGCCTCAAATCAACGCTGGAAGCGAAGGCCGAGCAGGAAGACGCTCGCGGTATAGTCGCTGCCGGCGACGTTCGAGTGCAGCCATTCGTGGCTGAACTCGCCTTTGATCTGGACCGAACGGTTGAGCTTGTAGGTCAAGCCGGCGCCGACCGTATAGTGCAGGTCTTGCCGGTCCGGCGTGGTTCCGCCCGGTGTCGAGATCACGCAGTCGCAAACCGCCGCCAATGAATCGCTCGATACGCCTTTGTAGTTGTCGACCTCGAAGCCCAATTTCACCGTGGCGATAAGCCAACGTCGCAGGGCGTGATCGACCTGCAGGCCGGCGCTGCGATAGAGAATGCCGGACACGCCGGGGATTGTGGATTCGCCCACCGTCGAGGCGGCCGACAGCTTGACCGTGGTGAGCGCGTCGGCCGTCCAGATCAGCGAGGCATTGCCGATCAGGGCCCCCAGCGCATCGAAGCGCGGGTCTTCGTAGGTGCGCCGCGTATAGCCGGCGCTGACATCGCCGGTGAGGCGGCGCGCCAGTTGGAAGGTTGTGCCGAGGTTACCGGTGAGGCCTCTGGAATTGCGCTGATAACCGGAAAAATCGGCATTGAGATCATGCTGGCGGCTGTCGGCGATAAGCGAGACATAGGGCGTCACACCGGGCGACAATTCGTAGCCGCCGCGCAACGTGCCGGTATATTGATCGTAATTGCGGTCGTCGTTGCTCGCGATGGTGCCGTCGATCAACGTGGAGTTCTGATAGATGGTGCGCTCCGCATCGGCTTTAACGGAAAGATCGAAGCGGCTGAAGCGCTGGCCGAAGCCCGCCGTGCCGCCGAGGGTGGCGTAGACCGGCAGCTTGGCGATATCGGGCCGCAGGTTCGGGCTGCCCGGATTGTCGGTGGAAATGAGCAAGCGGGTGCCGAGGTCGACGCGGGTGTCTTTGGTCACGTCGACGCGGCCGTCCACCTTGCCGTTGAAGTTCGGCCGGCTCAGCGTCGGCGAGGTGTCGGGGCTGTAGCCGGTATAGCTGCCGCGCAGGTCGGCCTTGAGCTCGTGCCGCGACCAGTTCGACCGCATCTGCAGTTCCGGTGCGGCGGTGTAGAGCAAAGCGGCAGTGCTGCCACCATTCGCGCGCGAGGGATTGGTGTCGTAGCCGCCGATCAACTCGATCGCCGGAAACAGATCGAAGGCGCCGGCGCGCACGCCGAGCGGCGCGTAAGGGTCCTCCGGTTCGGTGTGCGCCTTGCGCTTTGGCGGCAATTTGCGGATCGGCCCGATTTCGACCGGCGGCGATCCGGGCATCTGCGCAAAGGCGCCGGTACCAGGCGGCGGAGTCTGGTAGCGCGAGATGGTAAGCGGCGTGGCCACGCCGGGTGCGATCGCGCGAGGATTGGCCGCGGCCGTGTCGGCGGGCGGCGCGTTCGCATCGGGCGATGCGGCGCTTGCATTGGACGTTGCCGCGCGCGGATTGCCCGCGGTCGCGCCTGCTTTGGGTTTGATCTTCCTGCGGGCATTGGTGGAGTTGAAGCCGGTGATGCCGGCACCGGACGCCGCCGGCGCAAAATTCGCGGGCGGGCCTAACCGCACCTGCCCCGGCCGTGTGAATTTCTGGAAGACCGGCGGATGGCGCGGATCGGTTTGCAGATTTGGCGCCAGCGGATCGGGCGCCGGCGGTGCCTGGGTTTGCGCCACCGCGTCGGCGCTCCACAGCGCTACGCAGGCAGCCATCAGCAGGCGCCCGCCGCGCGGCGTGACTGGACCTGGGGGACGTAAGCGCGGCACGACGATCTTGGCCCTCCCGCCCACGGGCGAACGACGGGCGGGCGCGCCTTTTCAAAAAGCGCGCTCGCCCGCCGGATCGCGGGCTTTGGTTAACGGAAGTTAAAACCGTATGGTTAACGGGGCGTTGATGGGCCCGGCGCGGCGTCCCGAAAAGTGGGAACCGCTTTTCGGACCAGACCACGCACGATCAAAAACGCCAGGGATTTCGGCCTTAAATCCAGCCCTGGAGCTCGCGCTGCACCACGTCGCGGATGACCGCCATGCCGAGGTCCGAATCGTTCAGGCAGGGGATATGCGCGAAATTCTCGCCGCCCGCCGCCTTGAAGATATGCGCGTTCTCCATGGCGATCTCCTCCAGCGTCTCTAGGCAGTCGGCGGAAAAGCCGGGCGTGATGACGGCGAGGTTTTTCACGCCCTGCTCGGCCAGCGCCTTCACCGTGGCGTCGGTGTAGGGCTTGAGCCACTCGGCCGGGCCGAAACGCGACTGGAAGGTGAGCATCAGCCGGCTCTCGTCGCATTGGAGCCGGTCGCGCAGCAGCCGCGCCGTCGCGGCGCACTGGCAGTAATACGGATCGCCCTTGCGCAGATATTCCTCCGGCATGCCGTGGAACGAGGCGATGATCTTATCGGGCTTGAACGGCAGTTTCGCCAGGCCCTGTTCGAGCGAGGTGGCGATGGCGTCGATATAGACCGGCTGATCGAAATAAGCCGGCGCGACACGTAGGGCCGGCTGCCAGCGCATGCGCTCGAGCGCCTCGAACGCCTTGTCGCAGACCGTGGCGGAGGTCGCGGCGGCATATTGCGGGTAGAGCGGCATGATCAGGATGCGGTCGCAGCCGGCCTGCTGCAGCGCCTCGAGCCGCGAGGCGATCGACGGCTTGCCGTAACGCATGGCCCAATCGACCAGAAGGCGGGAATCGTCCTTCAGCGCGCCGCCAAGCTTGTCGGACTGCGCGCGCGTGATGGTGCGCAGCATCGATTCGTTGCGCTCCTTGTTCCAGATCTTGTCGTAGTCGCGGCCCTTGCGCGCCGGACGGACACTCAGAATGATGAGGTTGAGCACCAGCCACCATTTGAGGCGGTTCTCCTCGATGACGCGGCGGTCGGAGAGAAACTCCTTCAGGTAGCGGCGCATCGACCAGTAGTCGGTGGCGTCGGGCGTGCCGAGATTGACCAGCAGCACGCCGATGCGGCGCGGCGGGATGGCCGGATGGCCCGGCGGTTTATGCGAGACGTCGGTCATGGCCGCTATCAGGAGCAAACGGCGGGCGGGGTCAAGGGTCTGTTACCCCACCGGCCGTTCGTCGGTGATCACCTTGCCGTCGTTCGGCAGCGCGCCGGGCGCGACCAGTCTGACCGCGCCTTTGAGCTTGGTGACGGCTTGCAGCGTGGCCGCCACGGCGCCTTCCAGCGCGGCATCGGGCGCGGCGCATTCCGCCATCAGCGTCATGGTGTCCTGCTCGGCTTCGCGGCCAACGACGAGCCGCAGCCGCACGAGCTGCGGGTGGCGCGCGGCGATCTCGGCGACCTGCTTGGGATGCACGAACATGCCCTTGATCTTCGCGGTCTGGTCGGCGCGGCCCATCCAGCCCTTGATGCGCGCATTGCTGCGCCCGCAGGGCGAAAGCCCCGGCAGGATCGCGGAAAGGTCGCCGGTGGCGAGGCGGATCATCGGATAGTCCGGGTTGAACGAGGTGACCACCACCTCGCCGACCTCGCCCTCGGGCACCGGGTCGCCGGTGCCCGGCCGCACGATCTCCACGATGACGGTTTCATTGACGATCATGCCCTCGCGCGGCATCGCTCTCGTAGGCGATCACGCCCAGTTCGGCGGTGGCATAGCATTGCAGCACGGCGACGCCGCGTTTGCCGAGCTCGTCGCGCAACGAAGCCGGCAGCGCCGCGCCCGACACCAGCGCGCGCTTGAATGCGCTTGCGTCCTTGTCGGTCTTCCCGGCGGTGTCGAGCAGGATCTTGAGGAAATCCGGCGTGCCGACATAGCCAGACGGCTTGTAATGCGCGATCGCCTCGAGCTGCTGTTCGGTATTGCCGACGCCGCCCGGGATGACGGCGCAGCCGAGCGCCTGCGCACCCGATTCCAGGATGAAGCCGCCGGGCGTCAGATGATAGGCAAACGAGTTGTGCACGATATCGCCGATGCGGAAGCCGGCGGCAAAGCAGGCGCGCGCCGCGCCCCACCAGTCGACGCCGTCGCCCTCCGGCTCGAAGATCGGTCCGGGCGACATCAGCAACCGCCGCGCCCGGTTCGCCGGCGCGACGTTGAGCCCGCCGAACGGCGGGAATTCTTTCTGCAGCGCCGCAAGATCGGATTTGCGCAGCACCGGCAGTCTGGCAAGCCGCTCGCGCGTGGTGACCAATTTAGCATCGGCGCCGGCAAGATGCTTAGCCCAGCCCGGCGCGCTCATGGCGCGGGCGACGATGCCCGGCAGTGCGGTGGCCTCCTCGCGCGCCCGCTGCGCGGGGTCGCGGGTCTCCAGCGCGTCGTAGTGGTCGGGCATGCCTTACGCCAGCCAGCGCTTCCGGCGCCGGTAATGCTTGCCTTCGCGGAAGCTTTTGCGCCGGCCGCCGGAAATGCCGAGGTAGAATTCCTTGACGTCCTCGTTCTCGGCCAGCGACTTGGCGTCGCCGTCCATCACCACGCGGCCGTTTTCCAGGATGTAGCCGTAACGCGCGAAACGCAGCGCCATATGGGTGTTCTGCTCGGCCAAGAGGAAGGAGACGCCTTCCTTCTCGTTGAGGCCGTGCACGATTTCGAAAATCTCCTCGACGATCTGCGGCGCCAGTCCCATCGACGGCTCGTCGAGCAGGATCATCTTCGGCCGCGACATCAACGCGCGGCCGACGGCGCACATCTGTTGCTCGCCGCCGGAGGTGTAACCCGCGATCGAGTTGCGCCGCTCGGCGAGCTTGGGGAAATAGGAATAGACCAGTTCGATATCTTTCCGGATCGCCGCTTTACCGTCGCGCCGCGTGAACGCGCCGGTGAGCAGATTTTCCTCGATGGTGAGGTGCGCGAAGCATTGGCGGCCTTCCATCACCTGGATGCAGCCGCGGCGCACCAGTTCGTTGGGCGAAAGGTCCTGCACCTCTTCGCCTTCGAACAGGATCGAGCCCTTGGTGACGTCGCCGCGCTCGGCGTGCAGCAGGTTGGAGATCGCCTTCAGCGTCGTGGTCTTGCCGGCGCCATTGGCGCCGAGCAGCGCCACGATGCCGCCCTTCGGCACGTCGAGCGACACGCCCTTGAGCACCAGGATGACATGGTCGTAGATGACTTCGATATTGTTGACCGAAAGAATCTTTTCCGCCGCGGCAGAAGCCGTGGTTTCGGTCCGTGATGCCGCCGACATGTCCGCTCCAGACAATTTCCTCTCCCCGCCACGACGGCGGGGAGAGGGATTGTTCGTTCAGGTTACGACGACTTGTCGCAAGCTTCCGTGCGCTTCGGCCAGGGCTTGTTCTTGGTCACGTAGTCCTCGGCCGCCGCGTCGAGCAGAGGCATGACCTTGTCCTTGAGGGGCGCGATCCAGTCGGAGACCTTCACCCACTTGGCGCCATCCCACTGCTGCACATAGGCGGAGTGGTGCCCGTTGTGATCGGTGCAGCTCACGGAGATCGGCGAGGCGAATTCCGGAAGCCCGATTTCCTTCCAGCGCGCCGCCGAGATTTGCAACGACTCCAGACCGCGGCGCATTTCCTCGCCGGTAATGTCCTTCTTGCCGGTGAGCCTTTGCGCGTTACGGATCGCTTCGGCGATGACGACCGAATTCATCACGCCGCGATTGTAGAAGTTCTCGCCGACTTGGCTTGCCGGCGTCTGGCTATCCTTGCCGATCACGTACTTCTGGATGTCCTTGATCGCCGGATAGTTGGCGCCCACCGCATTGAAGTTGAGCGCGAGATAGCCCTTGGCGGCCGCGCCCGCCGGACGCGCGTCGTCCTCGCTGCCCGACCACCATACGCCGATGAAATGATCCATCGGATATCCGGTCTTGGCCGCTTCCTGCACGGCGGTCGGGTTCATCGCGCCCCAGCCCCACATGATCATGTAGTTCGGGCGATCGCGGCGAACGCTGAGCCAGAGGCTCGACTGGTTCTGCATCTGCGCCGGCGGCACCGGATATTTCTTGATGGTGAAGCCGTAGTCTTTGGCGAATTGCTCGAGCAGCGGGATCGGCTCAAGACCGTAGCCGCCATCGAAGTAGATGTAGCCGATGGTCTTGCCCTTGAGCTTGTCGAGGCCGCCTTCCTTGCCGCCGATATAGCGCAGGATGATCGACAGTCCGTCCCAATAGGTCGCCGGCGGATTGAAGATCCAGGGGAAGTCCTTGCCGACTGCCGAGGCCGAAAGGCCGTAGGCCATCGACAGGACCGGGATGTGATCGACCGCCGCCTTCGGGATCAGCGCCAGCGTGATGCCGGTGGAATAGGGCGTGATCACCGCCGGATGCTGGTTCTTGAGCGACTCATAGCATTCGACGCCCTTTTCGTTCTTGTAGCCTGTTTCGCATTCCACGAATTTGATCTTGGACCCACCGATGCCGCCGTCGCGTGCGTTCAGCATGGTCATGTAGTCATGCATGCCGTTCGCGATCGGAATGCCCGAATTCGCGAAGGGGCCGGTGCGATAAGTGAACAGCGGTACGAGGGTTTCCGCGGCAGCCTGTGAGACCAGGACGGAACCGCCGACCAGGCTCGCGAGAGCTGCGCCGAGAACCAAATGTTTCAAGCGCATTTTTGTTTCTCCCTTGTGCTTCTGCCGGCGCTTCGTTGCTCCGGCCATTACGTCCGACCCTCGATCAAGAGGGATACCCCTTGTCCGGCGTCCAACGTCCGCCGGAAAGAGGAATTGGCTTGAGTGTGCTCCTTCAATATGGGAAAGGCCACACCCTCAGTTTCTGCTTCCCGATCTGCCAAAGCCGCGCCAAGCCATTTGGCTCCGCGATCAGGAAGAAAATAATCAACACCCCCAACGTTATGAAGTTGATGTGTTCGACGTTCGCCGACGTGAGCGAAATGCCCGTCGCATCTTTGAGCATGCGCAGCACGATGGGCAGACCATAGATCAAGGCAGCGCCGAAATACGAGCCGAGCAAACTGCCAAGCCCGCCGATGATCACCATGAACAGCACGAGGAACGACTGATTGATGTTGAAGCTTTCCGACTCGGCATTACCGAGCCACAGGAACACCAGCATGGCGCCCGCGACGCCGCAGTAGAATGACGAAACGGCGAAGGCGAGCAGCTTGGTCTGATAAAGCTTGATGCCGATCAGCTCGGCGGCGATGTCCATGTCGCGCACCGCCATCCAGGTGCGGCCGATGCGCCCGCGGATCAAGTTGGAAGCGAGCAAGGTCATCACCGCTACGATCGTGAGCACGATGAGGTAACGGGTGACCGGCGTCGCCGTCGGGCCGGTGACCGGAAGACCAAACAGCGTTCGCGTCGGCACTTCGATCGACGCCGAAATATTATAGTTGTACAGCCATGGGATGCGGATGAAGCACCACGACAGGAAGAATTGCGAAGCCAGCGTAGCGACCGCCAGATAAAAGCCTTTGATGCGCAAGCTCGGCAGACCAAAGACGATTCCCGCCGCCGCCGAGAAAAAGCCGGAGCAAACGACCAGCACCACGATATTGATGCCGGGGAAATAGGTCGCGAGCTTATAGCAGGCGAACGCGCCTACCCCCATGAAGCCGCCGGTACCGAGCGACAACAGGCCGGTATAGCCGGTGAGCAGATTGAGCCCGATCGCGGCCAGCGAAAAGATCAGCACAGGAATGAGAACCGAATCGACCACGAAGTCGGACGCCATCAGCGGCACCAGGACATAGGCCGCCGCCAAAATCAGCACGATGCCGATCTGGTCCTGCCGGATCGGAAACAGAGCCTGATCCGCCTTGTAGCTCGTCTTGTACTGGCCCGCTTCCCGGTAAAACATGCTTCAGATCCGCTCGATGATGCGTTCGCCGAACAGGCCTTGCGGCCGGAACAACAGGAACACCAGGGCGATCACGTAGGCGAACCACTCCTCGATGCCGCTGCCGATCAGCGGGCCCCAATAAAATTCGCCGATCTTCTCGCCGACGCCGATGATGACGCCGCCGATGATGGCGCCGGGGATCGAGGTGAAACCGCCAAGGATCAAGACCGGCAAAGCTTTCAGCGCGATGATTTCGAGCGCGAAGGATACGTTCGAACGGGCGCCCCACATGATGCCGGTCGCCAGCGCCACGACGCCGGCCGCAAACCAAACGACCACCCAGATAAATTCAAGCGAGATGCCGACCGAGAGCGCGGCGCGATGGCTGTCGGCGACGGCGCGCAAAGCGCGGCCGATGCGCGTCTTCTGGAAGAACACCGCGAGCGACGCCACCATCAGCGAAGCGATAACCGCGGCGGCGATGTCGATCTTCTGCATCTGCACGAAACCGCCGAACATCTTGATGGTGTAGGACCCGTTCGGCAGCAGCAACTGGTCGGCGATCATCACCTTCGGATCGCCGCCGAAAATCAATTCACCGGAACCGATGAGGATATAGGTCAGGCCGAAAGTGGCCATGAACAGAATGATGTCCGGCTGGTTGACCAGCGGCCGCAGGACGAAACGCTCAATTGCAAGCGCCAGCAAGAACATGACGCCAATGGTCATGGCGAGCGCGAGAAAAGCCGGTACGCCGTGCGCGTACAAGCCGACCAATGTGAGCGCGGAGAACACCACCATGATGCCCTGCGCGAAATTGAAGACGCCCGAGGCCTTGAAGATCAGCACGAAGCCGAGCGCGATCAGCGCGTAAAGCACGCCGGCGACCAGGCCCTCCCACAGCGTCTGCACCAGCAGATCGGGCGCTGAGCCCATCTGCACGAAGGGGTCGATGAAGATCATGTAGAGGAGGTGCATGTGGTCTCCTCAGTGCGCCAAGTTATTCAATGCGCAACTCCGAGATAAGCGTCGATAACGCCCTGATTGGTTCCCACTTCATCCGGCGTGCCGTCGGCGATCTTGACGCCATGGTCGAGCACCACCACCCGGTCGGACAGGTCCATCACCACGCCCATGTCGTGCTCGATCAGCGCGATGGTCGTGCCGTAATGGTCGTTGACGTCGAGGATGAAGCGCGACATGTCCTCTTTCTCTTCGATGTTCATGCCGGCCATCGGCTCGTCGAGCAACAGCAGGTCCGGCTCCATGGCGAGCGCGCGGCCGAGCTCGACGCGCTTCTGCAAGCCGTAGGGCAGCCGCCCGACCGGCGTGCGGCGGATTTCCTGAATCTTGAGGAAGTCGATGATTTCTTCGACGCGGTGGCGGTGCTCGACTTCCTCGGTCATCGCCGGCCCGTAGCGCAGCAATTGCCAGAAGAAGTTCCGGTGCATTTTGAGCGAGCGGCCGGCCATGATGTTGTCGAGCGCGGTCATGCCGCGGAACAGCGCGACGTTCTGAAAGGTGCGCGCGATACCGCCATGGGCGGCGTCGTGCGGGCGCATCTTGGGTCGCGTTTGCCCTTTGAAGGTGATGCGGCCTTCCTGCGGATGATAGAAGCCATTGATGATATTGAGCATCGAGGTCTTGCCGGCCCCGTTCGGCCCGATGATCGCGCGGATTTCGCCTTTGCGGATATCGAAGGAGACGTCGCTCACCGCGTTCACGCCGCCGAACGACAGCGAGACATTTTCGATCGACAAGAGAACGTCGCCGACCGCAACCTCGGGGCCGCTGGGGGCTCTCATGCCGCTTTCCCCATCGGCGCGACGACCGGTTCGGTCTTCATGTCGCGAATTTTGACGCGCGCGTTGATCGTGCCTTTGCGTCCGTCTTCGAAGGTGACCTCGGTCGAGATGTCGGCTTCCTTGGAGCCGTCATAGAGCGCCTTGACCAGCGGGCCATAGCGATCGGCGATGAATCCGCGGCGGACTTTCTGGGTGCGCGTGAGCTCGCCGTCGTCGGCATCGAGCTCCTTGTGCAGGATCAGGAAACGCTTGATCTGCGCGCCCGACATCACCTTGTCCTGCGCGAGCGAGCGGTTCACCTCGGCGACATGTTTCTCGACCATGTCATAGACCAGCGGATGGCCGGCGAGTTCCTGGTAGGAGGCGTAGACCAAATTGTTGCGTTCGGCCCAGCTTCCCACCGCGGCGAGGTCGATATTGATCATCACCGCGACGAAATCGTGCTTGTCGCCATAGGCGACCACTTCGCGGATGTTCGGATAGAATTTGAGCTTGTTCTCGATGTATTTCGGCGGGAACAGCGTGCCGTCGTTGAGCCTACCGACATCCTTGGCGCGGTCGATGATCTTGAGGTGGCCGGTTTTCTCGTCGAAGTAGCCGGCATCGCCGGTCTTAACATAACCGTCCGGCGTCATCGCCTCGGCGGTCTTGTCGTCGTCCTTGAAATAACCGGAGAACATGCCCGGCGACTTGAACTGCACCTCGCCGCTGTCGGCGATGCGGATGTCCACGTTCGGGCAGGCCGGGCCGACGGTGTCGGAATAGATTTCGCCATCGGGCTGCGCCGTGACGTAGAGGAATGCTTCGGTCTGCCCATAGAGCTGCTTCAGATTGAGGCCGATCGACCGGTAGAAATTGAACAGATCCGGCCCGATCGCCTCGCCCGCGGTGTAGGCCACGCGCACGCGCGAAAAACCGAGCACGTTCTTGAGCGGGCCATAGACCAGGATGTTGCCCAGCCAATAGAGCAGCCGGCCGGAAAACGGCACCGGCTGGCCGTTGAGGATGCGCTCGCCGTATTTGCGCGCCACGGCTATGAAATAGTGGAACAGCTTGCGCTTGAGGAAACCGGCGTCCTCCATGCGGATCATCACGCGCGTGAGCAGCAATTCGAGCGTGCGCGGCGGCGCGAAATAGAAGCTCGGCCCGATTTCGCGCAGGTCGGCCATCGCGGTGTCGGAATTTTCCGGGCACGCCATGCAGAAGCCGGCGACCAAGCCTTGCGCATAATTCAAATAGTGATCGCCCACCCAGGCGAGCGGCAGATAGGCGAGCGCGACATCGTTCTCATTCAATTTGTCGAAGACGACCGTGTCGGTCGCCGCCTTGATCGAGCGTTCTCCAGTCAGAACAACGCCCTTCGACGTGCCGGTCGTGCCGGAGGTGTACAGAATAATGGACGGATCGGAGCCTTTGCCGGCGGCGATCTCAGCGTCGAGCCAGGCGCCGACCGCTGGATCGGCGAGCGCCTTGCGCCCCTCTGCGATGATGTCGTCGATCGGATGCAGGTGGCTGTGATCGTAGTCGCGTAAGCCACGGCGCTCGTCGTAGACCATCTCCTCGAGCTTGGGCAGGCGATCCATGACCGACATGATCTTGTCGATTTGCTCCTGGTCCTCGACCGCGGCAAAGCGCACGTCGGCATGGGCCAGCACAAAGCTGAGTTCTTCGGCCACCGCGTCGGCATAGACCGGCACCGGAATGGCGCCGAGCATCTGGGCCGCCATCACCGACCAATACAACTTCGGTCTGTTCGCCCCGACGATGGCGATGGTCTCGCCGCGCTTGAGGCCGAGCCGGTTGAGGCCGACCGCATAGGCACGCACGATCTCAAGCACCTGGGACCACGTCCAGGTTTGCCAGATGCCGAGATCCTTTTGCCGCATCGATGGCCGCGCGCCATACAAATTCGCGTTGCGAATCAACAGCTTGGGGAATGTATCCGCCGAAGCGGCGGCGATCGTCGCCACTGCTTATTCCTCCCACTGGGCCGCGCTCGTGCGTGGCGCGGTTTCCTACCCCTCGCCGCCTCTGCGGGCGGTCTTGTTGCCACGATATGAAAACACTGCCGGAAGGCGGTCAAGCCTTGAGGACCAAAGAAAATGCTCGCCATGCGAGCTAAATTATTCCGCCGCCTTGAGAAACGGCGTGGAACCGGCGCGGAATTGCTCGCGGAGCGCGGCTTCCTCGGCCTTGGCGGCGGCTAGGTGCCGCTGCTTGACCGGACCGAAACCGCGGATTTTTTCCGGCAGAGACGTCAGAACAACGGCGACCTGGTGATTATCCGGGGTCAGATGTTCGACGACTTCCCCCAGAAGATCGCAATATTCCGCGATCAAGCGCCGTTCTGTTCTGCGCTCCTCGGTATAGCCGAACGGATCGAGCGGTGTGCCGCGCAGCACCTTGAACTTCTTCAGCACGCGCAGCACGCCGAGCAGCCAGGGCCCGAACGACATCTTCTTCGGCTCGCCGGTAAGCTTGTCCCGGCGCGCGAACAGTGGCGGCGCCATCAGGAACTCGAAACGCAGATTATCGCCGTCGAAGGTGGACTTCACCCGTTCGACAAATGAGGTGTCGGTGTAGAGCCGCGCCACCTCGTATTCGTCCTTGTAGGCCATCAGCTTGAACAGATAGCGCGCCACCGCTTCCGACAGCGCGCATTCGCCGGGTGCCTTGCTGGCTTCCGCGCTCTGGATCTTCTCGACCCAGCGCCGATAACGCCGCGCGTAGCGCGCGCTCTGATAGGCGGTCAGGAATGCCACGCGCCGGTCCACCGTCTCGGCGAAAGACTGCGACAGTTTGAGCGAATCGTTGGCGAGTTCCGGCGCCGGCTTCACCAGCGCCTCGAGCGCGGCCGGATCGACCGCGGCGCGGCGGCCATAACGGAAGGCGGCGACATTCATCGCCACCGCCTCGCCGTTCATCTCGATGGCCTTTTCGATGGCCTCCGCCGACAGCGGCAAGGCGCCGGCCTGATAGGCATAGCCGAGCATGAACATATTGCCGCCGATGGAATTGCCGAGCAGCGCGGTGGCGAGCCGGCTGGCGTCGACGAAATGGCTTTGTCCGGGGCCGGCAGCCGCCGTGATGGCGCGCTTGAGCCGCTCGGTCGGCAAGGAATAGTCGGCGTTGCGGGTGAAGTCGCCGGGCAGGAATTCCGCCGTGTTGACCACCACGCGCGTATGCCCGGCTTTGATCGCGCCCAGCACCTTCTTGTTGCCGACCACGACGCTGTCGCCGCCGAGCACCAGATCGGCGCCGCCGGCGGCGACGCGGATGGCGTGGATTTCGTCCGGCGTATTGGCGATGCGGATATGGCTGTAGACCGCGCCGCCCTTTTGCGCGAGGCCGGCCATATCGATGACGCCGGCGCCCTTGCCTTCCAGATGCGCCGCCATGCCGACGACGGCGCCGATGGTGACGATGCCGGTGCCGCCGATGCCGGTGACGATGATGCCATAAGGATGATTGGTCAGCGGCAGCTTCGGCTCGGGCAGCGCCGGCCAATCCGCCGGCTCGGCGACGCCTTCGCCCTTCTTGAGCTTGGCGCCGTGCACCATGACGAAGGACGGGCAGAAGCCCTTGATGCAGGAATAGTCCTTGTTGCAGCTCGACTGGTCGATGGTGCGCTTGCGGCCCCATTCGGTCACCAGCGGCTGCACCGACACGCAATTCGATTTCACGCCGCAGTCGCCGCAGCCTTCGCAGACCAGATCGTTGATCACCACCCGCTTGTCGGGATCGGGGAAGGTGCCGCGCTTGCGGCGGCGGCGCTTCTCGGCGGCGCAGGTCTGGTCGTAAATCAAGACGCTGACGCCCGGCACCGTCGCGAGGTCGCGCTGCACGGCATCGAGATCGTCGCGGTGATGCACGGTCAGGCCGCGCGGCCAGTCGGTGTTCTTGGCGTATTTATGCGGCTCGTCGGTGACGACGACGACGCGCTTGGCGCCTTCGGCGGCGACCTGGCGCGCGATCTGATCGACGGTGAGGCCGCCGTCATTGGCCTGGCCGCCGGTCATCGCCACCGCGTCGTTGAACAGGATCTTGTAGGTCATGGTCACGCCGGAGGCGATCGCCGCGCGGATGGCCATGTTGCCGGAGTGATTGTAGGTGCCGTCGCCCAGATTCTGGAACACGTGGTCGCGCTTGCTGAATGGCGCCTCGCCGATCCAATTGGCGCCCTCACCGCCCATCTGCGTGTAGCCGAGCGTCTTGCGCTCCATCCACTGCGCCATGTAGTGGCAGCCGATGCCGGCATAGGCGCGGCTGCCTTCCGGCACGCGGGTCGAGGTGTTGTGCGGGCAGCCCGAACAGAAATAGGGAATACGCAGGGCGACGTCGACGGTCTCGTTCAGCGCATGCTGCGCCGATTTCAGCCGCGCGACGTTGGCCGCCAGTTCGTCATTGGCGCCGTAACGCAACAGCCGCTCGCCGATACAGATCGCAATGTCGTTGGGATCGAGCGCGCCTTTGACCGGGAACAGCCAGTTGCCCTGCTCGTCCTTCTTGCCGATGCAAACCGGCTGATTGGCGGTGCCGTAAAGCTCCTCGCGCACCTGTACTTCGATCAGCGAGCGCTTTTCCTCGACCACGATGATGAGATCGAGGCCTTGCGCGAATTCCGTGAGCTCCCGGCGATCGATCGGCCAGACGCAGCCGACCTTGAACAGGCGCAGGCCGAGGTCGTTGCATTTCACTTCGTCGATGCCGAGTTCGTCGAGCGCCTGGCGCACGTCGAGATAGGGCTTGCCGGTGGTGATGATGCCGATCTTCGGGTTGCGGCCGCCCGAGGTGACGATCTTGTTGAGCTTATTAGCGCGCACGAAGGCGAGCATGGCGTCGCGCTTGAAATCGTGCAGGCGGGCTTCCTGGCCGAGAATGGTATCGGCGAGGCGGATGTTGAGGCCGCCCTCGGGCATATGGAAATCGGTCGGCGTGACGAGGTTGATGCGCTCGAGGCTGCCGTCGACGACGCCGGTCGACTCCACCGTCTCGTGCATGCATTTGAGCGCGGTCCAGGTGCCGGTGAAGCGCGACATGGCCCAGCCATAGAGCGCGTAGTCGATGATCTCCTGCACCCCGCCCGGATTGAGGATCGGCATCATCACGTCGACGAAGTGGAATTCGGATTGATGCGCGGTGGTGGAGGATTCCGCGGTGTGGTCGTCGCCCATCAGGGCGATCACGCCGCCGGTCCTGGACGTGCCGGAAAGATTGGCATGGCGGAACACGTCGCCGGAACGATCGACGCCCGGGCCCTTGCCGTACCACATGCCAAACACGCCATCGAACTTGCCCTCGCCACGCAATTCCGCCTGCTGGGTGCCCCAGAGCGCGGTGGCGGCGAGTTCCTCATTGATGCCGGGCTGGAACTTGACGTCGGCGGCGGCAAGCTGGCGGCCGGCGCGCATGAACTGCTGGTCGAGGCCGCCAAGCGGCGAGCCGCGGTAGCCGGTCAAATAACCGGCGGTGTTGAGGCCGGCGCGGCGGTCGCGCTCCTTCTGCATCAGGCAGGCGCGGATCAGCGCCTGGTAGCCGGTCACAAAGACGCGGGCCTGGGCCAGATCGTATTTGTCGTCGAGGCTGACGGGTTTGAGCGTCATGATTGGCCTTGGCAGTGCCCCGGGCCGGCAATGGTACGGCGCCCGGACGTCCCTCATATAGGGTCGCGATGACGGGCGCAAAACCGAAGAAGCGCGAAGAAAAGCTTACACCGCAAGGCCCTGCGGTCAATTTCGTTCTCGGCGCCGCGGCTGGAACGAAATTTCAGGCGGACGGCCATTCGCGCATTTTGGCGCAATGCAGCAGACAGAGCAGGTCTTCGCGGCGCGCGGGTGGTCAAATCTTGTGCGCCCTGTAAAAGGGTCCGCCAGCCGGGTCCCCTTTGAATGTTGCACTCCCCTTCGTCGTCGATCGAGAGCCGCGCGTCCTGGGTGGTCGCCTCGGTCGCGCTCTGCATCATGGGAATGTCGTTCGGCGCCGCCTGGATCACCGCGGTGGCGCTCAAAGACATCGCCGCCGAAGTCGGCGGTACGCGCTCGATCCCGGCGCTCGCCTCGGCGCTCGCCTGGCTCGGCTCCGGGGTCGGCGGCATCGTGATGGGCCGCATCGCCGACCGCGTCGGCACGCGCTGGACCGTGATGTTCGGCGCGCTGATGATCGCCGTGGGCCTGACGCTGTCGACCTTCGGCCCGCCCTGGCCGCTGTGGATCGGACACGGGCTGTTCATCGGCCTGATCGGGCTCGGCGGCATCAATGCGCCGATGTACATCTATGTCAGCCGCTGGTTCGACCGAAGGCGCGGCTCGGCGCTGGCGCTGATCTCGAGCGGCAGCTATCTCGCCGGCGCGCTCTGGCCGCCGGTGTTCGAGCGCGCCATCGCCGCCTTCGGCTGGCGGCAGACGATGCTGTGGTACGCGGTGGCCGAGATCGTCATCGTCGTGCCGCTGGCCGCCATTTTCTTTCACGCGCCGCCCGAGATGCACGCCGCCGAGCCGGCGAACGGCGGCGGCCGCGAGGCGCGCGTGCTCGGCTGGCCGCCCAACGTTGTGTTCGCGATGATGTGCGCCGCCGCCGTGCTGTGCTGCATCCCGATGGCGATGCCGCAGGGCCATCTGGTGGCTTTCTGCAGCGACCTCGGCATCTCGCGCTCGGTCGGCGCGCTGATGCTGTCCGTGCTGCTCGGCACAGCTTTTGTGAGCCGCCAACTCTGGGGCGCGATCTCCGACCGCATCGGCGGACTGGCGACGGTGCTGATCGGCTCCGCCTGGCAGGCGGCGGCCATGACCTCGTTCCTGCTCACGCAGGACACCGTCGGCCTGTTCACCGTGGCCGCCGCCTTCGGCCTCGGCTTTTCCGGCATCATCCCGGCTTACGTGCTGGCGCTGCGCGAACTGTTTCCAGCTTCCGAAGCGTCGTGGCGGATTCCGACGCTGCTTCTGTTCAGCGGGCTGGGCATGGCGTCGGGCGGCTGGCTCGCCGGCCTGCTGTACGATCACTTCGGCTACTACGCGCCAGCCTTCGCCTTCGGCATCGGCGCGAACATCCTCAATCTGATGGTGGTCGGGACTTTGGTGGCGCGCCAGCGCTATCGCGCGGCCTACGCCTAAGCGGATGGCGGCGGGCTGATCATCCGTACGCCGAACAGAATGGCGACGGCGATCAGCGCCGGGCCGAGCGCCATCCAGGTTCCCGCCGCCGCCAGCGCCGAGGTCGCCGCCCAGGCGATGGACGAGAACGCTTCCGCGAAAGTCGCGATGCGCGAGGAGGTCTGCCGGCGGCGGAACTGGCTGCGCTTGGCTTGCGTGCGGAAACAAATCTGAATGAGCGTGGCGGCGCCAGCCGCGATCAAGATGCCGAGCGCCGCGACCACGGCGGCGAACAGCGAATCGAAGGCTAGCACCGCCACGATCGGCGCGAACACCAGCGCGATCATGCCGATGACGGCTTCGATCTTGGCCTGCAAAATGCGGCCGGCGGTGATCGGCGCGCTGGCGACCAGATCGGGCGCGTCTTCGCCCGAGATCGACAGCCAGGCGAGGCCACCTGCCAATTGGCCGGCCGCCATCACCACCACCGGGATCAGCACGACATAGGAGCCGGCGCCGCTGCGGAATGTGACCCACAGCAGCACCGCCGGCGGCAGCAGATAGAGGATCTGCATCAAGGTCTGCGAGATCAGCCAGGGGTCGCGCGCGAGCAGCGTCCATTCCTTCTGCCGCAGTACGCGGGCCGGCCGAGCGGCGGCGAAACGCAAGCGACCAGCGGCGCTGGCGCACGATGGTGCTGGAGACGCCGGCCGCCGCCAGGGCATGATCGCCGAAGCGGCGCGAGAACAGCGCGATCGCGAAGCCGAGCAAGGCAAAGCCGAGCAGCACGACGGCAACGAGCGCGCGCAAATCGCCGAGGACGGCATGCGCCGGCCACCAGAAGGCACTGCTGGTGTCGGGCGCGTGCGCCAGCATCCAGTCCGATTGCAGCGCGGCGAAGCGCGAAATGCTGCCGGAGGAAAAGATTGCCGCGATCTGCAAGCCGATGACGAAGGCGGCACCGATCACCGCCGCCACGATCTGCGCGATCAGCCGCGTGCGCTTGGCACCGACCAGTCGGAACAGCGCGATGGTCAGCGCGAGCGCCGCCGCCGTCGCCACCGCGCCCATGGCGGCAACCACGCCATAGGCGGCGAACCAGCGGCTGCCGCCGCGCAGCACCAGCACGTTGATGAAGGGCGCCGCCAGCAGCACGGCGATCATGACCGCCCCCGCGGCGATGCGGCCCATGCGCACAGCGAACACTTTGCGCGCCGACACCGGCGAGGTCAGGATCAGATCAAGGTCGGAGCGCGCATAGAACGCGCGGGTCACCGACTCCATGGCCTGCGACAGCAATAGCGACCACGACAACACCAGCGTGCCGGTGACGCCGACCAGCGTCGCCGTGTCGGAGGCAACGCTGGCGTCGGCATAGCCCGCCACGATCCAATAGGCGAATAGGTGCATGAAGGCGGCAAAGAGGATCAGCGCGATCGTAACGGTGCGCACGCGATTGCGGTGGCCCGCCGTCATCAGCGAGACCCAGTCGCGCCAGCCCAAGCGGAGTTCGTGCCCGGCAAGCCACGTCAATGTGTCGGGACGGCTCACTCGGCGGCAACCGGCGCGGCCGGCTCAGCGACCAGCGCGAGGAAAGTGTCTTCCAGGCTGGCGGCGATCTTGCCGGTCTTGTGGTGCAATTCGTCGAGCGTGCCTTCGGCGATCAGGCGCCCGCTTGCGATGACGCCGATGCGGTCGGCCATGCGCTCGGCGACTTCGAGGATATGCGTGGTCATGATGACGGTGCCGCCGGCGGCGACGCGCTCGCGCAGCACGTTCTTGACCAGGCGGGCGGAACCGGCATCGAGGCCGGTGAGCGGTTCGTCGAGGATGATCAGCTTGGGATCGTGCACCAGCGCGCCGGCGAGCGCCACTTTCTGCCGCATGCCGCGGGAAAACCCCTCGCAGCGCTCATGCGCATGCGGCTCGAGGCCGAGCCAGCCGATCAATTCCCGCGCGCGCGCTTCCGCGGGTTTTGCCTCGATGCGCCAGAGCCCGGCGACGAATTCGAGATACTCGAACGGCGTCAGCTTGTCGTAGATCATCGGCTCGTCCGACAGCCAGGCGGTGATCTGCTTGGCGGCCACCGGGTCGGCGAGCGCGTCGATGCCTTCGATCGTGATCGAGCCGGCGTCGGGCCGCAGCAGCCCGGTCACCATGCGCAGCGTCGTGGTCTTGCCAGCGCCGTTGGGACCGACCAGCGCATAAAACTCGCCGCCGTAGACGGTGAGATCGAGCGCGTCGACGGCGGGGCGGTCGAAACGCTTGGCGAGCCCGCGCACCGCGAGTGCGATGCGGCGGTTGGCCTGGCTGAAGTCGGCCGAAGGTACTGGAGGCTGCATCCCTGCTCTCTACAAGAGAGTGGTTTCGGCGGCGTAAATCCTACAATTTCGATGTGCGCGTTATGCTTTCGGGAGCGTTAAGCATCTTTGCACGCGTCCAATAAGTGGCCGTTAAACTATGTAATTCACAGTCGGCCGATTCCGGATTGCAGGCGATGAACGGCCAAAAGTCCTTCGGACGGCGTACTCCTCTTCAGCGGCAGCAACTGCGCGCGGAACCGAAACGCGATGCGCCGGCGCCCGACGTAAAACCCGTCTTTGCGGACACGCCCAGCGTGGCGCCCGTCTTTGCCGAAACATCCGCCGAGGAATTGGCGCGCTTGCACAAGGAAATTATATCCCCGGCCGCCCATGACGAATGGCACGAGCGGGAACAACCGGCCAAACGAAAATTCAAGGTGCCGTGGCGCCAAGTGGTGCTGACGGCGTCGTTGTGTTTCGGAATTGGCGCGCTGGTTCTGCCGGATACGATCAACGACGATCTCGACTGGCTGCTCTACGGCCTCATGGCGATCAGTGGCTATGTCGGGTTCAGCAACCGATTTCTAAAATCGTGAGGGCGCGCCCCTAGACCGCGGCGCGCGCCGCCTCGCCCCAGGCGCCCAAAGTATGCGCTTTCTGTTGCGCCAGATCGCTCCGCGTTGCCGGCGCGGCGTCCGCATCGCGGACATTGGGAGCGACCGCCTGCAAGCCGGCCTTGGCGTCGGGATCCTTGAGCATGGCGGCATACCGCTGCGCGTCGCGCCAGATCCACTTGCCGCGTTCCAGCCGCGCATAGACTTCGCCGGTTTCATGGTCGGCGAAGTTGATCGCCGGAATCCAGCGCGCGCAACGTTTCAGAAATTCAACGTTGTGTTCGGGCGCCAAGTCCTTTTCGACATAGACGTCGGCGGGCTTCTGCGCGTGGATATTTATTTTCCTGAACCGGTCAATATCGAGCATGCCCTTGATGTCGAGCACGGTCATTTCGCCGTTCCAACCGAACGCCACCGTTCGCGGCGGGCGGCCTTCGGCGACGCTGTTGTCGAGAAATTCGTAATGGACGCGTTTCCCAGCCGTCAGCGCCCAGGTGAAAAACAATTCGGGCATGCCGGTGAAGGCCTCGACATTATGCGCCAGGAGATCCTCGACCGCCTTGTAGCGGCCGACTTTCAGTCCGCGCGTCCAGGCGCGCTCGACCGTCATCTCCGGCGGCGTGATCATGAAAAACATGTAGACCAGATCGCCGAAACGCGTCAGCAGCCGGCTCGACCCCTTGCCTTCCCATTCCGGAACGAAACTGTCGAAACGGAAGCGGTCGATCAGTAGGTGCGACATTTCTCCGCGGGTCGCGCGCGCCGCCATGCGGCGGTCAAGCTTCTTGTCGACGATTTCGACCTCATGCCCGGACAGCGTGCCGGCATATTTGTAGGCTACGCCAAGCGAGCCGTAGTCGAGCAGAAATTTTCGCCAGATGTCGGGGCTGATCAGCGCGAACTCTTCCCACGGGAAATCGAGCTTGCGCGCGAGCACCTTCTGCAGCGGCCGCATCGTGCTTTTGCCCGACGCCGACGCACCCTTGACGTTCATGACGACCGGCTTGTCCTGCCGCGGCAATGGCCGGTAATCCTCGCGCGCAACCGCTTCCTCAAAATACGGAACGATCGCATCGCCGATGACTTCGCTGCCATAGTCATTGCAGACCATGGTGACAGCGAGTTCCGTGAGCAAAGCGTTGTCACCGAACAGCCGGCCGCGCCGGCTCATGACCGCCGTGCCGACCCTGTGCAGAGCGTCAAAGCAGGCCTGCTCCAACCGGCTGGCCGCATTTGCCGATTTCTTCAGCCATGCGGACACGATCTGCCGGTCGCGCTCCGCCGCGGTCTCCATCGATTGCGGCGGCCGTTTCGCTGGCCGCCCGACGGCGAAGAGCCGGCCCAACCAGCTTGTTTTATCGGGTTCGGTGGGCGGTTTCGGTTCGGCGAAGGCGTTGGTGAGCTCCTGCGCGATCAAGGCCGAAGCGGAGCTGCGTACCCCGTCGAAAACTTGCGCCAGTTCCTCGCGATGCGGCGCGATGTATTTATTGAGAATGGTGCCGGCGATTTCACGAAAGTTCCGGCCGAGGTCCTCGTAATCGCGGCCGTCGGGGACAGCGACACCGGCCGTCACGCGAATGAGCAATTCGTGGATGATCAGCCGGTCGGCGCGAAAGGCGACGAGTTCGTCCATCGGCAGGCCGCAATAGTCGCTTAGCTCCTGCGCCTTGGCGATGCTGGTCGAGACGTTCTCGCTCCTGAATATGGTCGACAGCGGCAAATATTCGCGCGGCAGCTCGGATTCCAGACCCGGATTCCAGGCACCGTATTCGGCGGGCCGCGGTTCAATGCTCATATGTCACCCCGCCCTTCCCGGCGAATATTCCACCGCGCCGCTCGGGCGCCGCCGGGAAATGAAGGCTAAGCCTTGGCCACCATCTTAAACATTTCCTCGCCATACATCTTGCGCCCGTCGGCCAAAAGCGGCTGCACCGCGGCGACGAAGGCTGCGTGTTGCTGCGGCGTCAGTTCGACGATCTCGCAGCCGGCCTCTTCGATGATCTTGCGCGACTGGTCGTGTTCCTCGACCGCCAGCTTGCGCTGGAAGGCAACCGCCTCGGTGACCGCCCGCTGCATCGCGCGCTTCAAGTCGTCCGGCCAGGCGTCGAACGAGGCGCGGTGCAGGAAGATCGGGCGCGAAATATAGAAATGATAGGTGAGCGTGTGGAACTTGTGGAACTTGTGCACGCCATAGGTGACGGTGTTGGCGAGCGGATTTTCTTGTGCGTCTAAAGTGCCGGCCTTGATCATGGCGATCGCTTCGGTCAGGTCCATCGGCATGGCGATGGCGCCGAGCAGTTCGAAAGTGCGGCGCTGGATCTCGCTCGGCAGCACGCGGATCTTCATGCCCTTGAGGTCGACGGGAACGTGCACGGGTCGCAGCCGGTTGGAGATGTGGCGGAAGCCATTCTCGAACCAGCCGAGGATGCGGTAGCCGATGCGCTCCTCGGTCTTGCGCGCGAGATACTGGCCGAGCTCGCCGTCCATCGAGGCGCGCGCCTGCGCGTTGCTGGCGAACAGGAACGGCAGATCGACGAAGCCGAGTTCCGGCACGCGGTCGGTCAAATAGCTCGACGACTGGTAGCCGAGCGTCATTTCGCCGGTTTCGACCAAAGTGAGGATATCTTCGGCCTTATGGCCGTGATCCATGATGTTCCAGATGTATTCGACGGCGACGCCGTCGCCGAACTGGGCCTGCAATTTATCGCCGATAAATTTCAGCGATTTGCTGAAACCGGTGGTGGGCGGGCCGTAACCGGCCATGCGAATCGGAATGGGTGCGGTCATTTTCACGTCCTGAAAGCGGGGAAAAGCACGGAAGGCGCGCGGAGCATAGCCGCACGGCAAGCGCTGTGAAATGCCCGTGCGGATGCGTTATAGTGCAAACAACAGTCAGGGAGAAAATGCCATGAACAAGCCTACCAAAATGGCCGATATGAAGCCGGCCGGCGTCTCGCCGGAGGAATGGCAGGCGCGCGTCGATCTCGCCGCCGTCTATCGGCTGCTCGCCCATTACGGCTGGGACGACGTGATCTACAACCACTCCTCCATGCGGGTGCCGGGCGAGCCGCGCCTGTTTCTGATGAAGAAGCACGAGCTGCTCTACACGGAGGTGACCGCGTCCAATTTGGTCAAGGTCAACATGGACCAGGACCTCGACGAAAAGTCGGGCGTCAACCGCCCGGGCTTTACGCTGCACGGCGGCGTGTTGAGCGCGCGGCCGGACGTCAATTGCGCGGTGCATGTGCACACCGAAACCGGCACGGCGCTGTCGGGCCTCAAACACGGCTTGCGCATGGTGTCGCAGCAGGCGCTGCGCTTCTACCAGCGCATCGGCTATCACAAGTATGAAGGCATCACCGAGGACTTCGACGAACGCCAGCGCATCAACAAGGACCTCGGGCAGAACCGCGCCTTGATCCTGCAGCACCACGGCATGCTCACGGTGGGCAAGACGGCGCGCGAGGCTTTTGTGCTGATGAAGTACCTGCTTACCGCCGCCGAAATTCAGTTGCGGATGGAAGCGACCGGCGGCGAATTGCTCGAGATTCCGGCGGAAGTCTGCGCCAAGGTCGCCGAACAATTTCAGCACCACGACTCAGGCCGCGGTAGTGCCGATTGGCCGGCCTATCTGCGTGTGCTAGACGGCATCGACCCAAGCTATCGAGATTAGGACAGACCCACATGATGACTGTTGTTGAGAAGCTGCGGGCGGTCACCGCCCGCGCGTTGTGCATTGCCGCCGTACCGGCAATCCTGCTTGTTGCTGCCGCGCCGGCGAATGCGCAGCAATATCCGACCAGACCCATCCACGTGATCAGCCCCTATCCGGCCGGCAGCGCCTCGGACACGGTCACGCGCGTGGTGATGGATCAGGTATCGCAATTGATCGGCCAGCCGGTGGTCATCGACCTGAAGCCCGGCGCCGGCGGGGCGGTCGGATTCGCTTCGGTGGCCCGCTCCGACGCGGACGGCTACACGATGGCGACCAGTTCGTCGTCGATGGCGACCGAAAGCGTGTTGCACAGCAAGCTGCCCTACAATCCCAAGAAAGATTTCGTCAATGTGGTGCTGCTCGGCACCTCGCCGAACATTCTGGTCGCCTCGGTCAAGAGTGGCTTCAAGACGGTGGCCGATCTGGTCAACGCCGCCAAGGCGAAGCCCGGCACGCTGACCTTTGCTTCCGCCGGCATCGGCTCCTCCTCGCATATGGCGGCCGAGCGTTTCCGCCTCGCCGCCAACATCGATGTCCGCCACGTGCCGTTCAAGGAAGGCGGTCTGGTGCAGGTGATGAACGGGAATATCGACTTCTATTTCATCCCGTTGGCGGCGGCGGCGACCGCGCTCCATAGTGACAAGCTCACCATTCTGGCGGTGAGCGCGCCCAAGCGCGTGCCGCTGTTGCCGAACGTCCCCTCGGTCGTCGAGGCCGGCTATCCGGGCGCCGTGTTCCGGTTCTGGAACGGCATCTCGGCACCGGTCAAGACCCCGCCCGCCGTCGTGCAGAAATTTCACGACGTCACCGAACAAGCGCTGAAGATGCCCGAAGTGCAGGCGAAACTCGCCAAGCTCGGCGTCGAGCCGGCGCAGATCAGCTCCGCGGAATTCGCGAAGTTCTTTAACGAAGATTTCGACGCGACGGTCGAACTCGCCAAGAAAGCCAACATCAAGGCGGTCGACTAAACAGAAGCTGCGCCGCCGGGCTGGTACTTAACCGGCCCGGCGGATTTTTGTGCGCTGTATGCGCAAAGCATCAACGTTGAGAATCCCATCATGACCATCATTCCGCCCCGCATCGGCCCGCAGCCGTGGGAGGTCGTGCGCACAAAGCTCGACCAGTCGCTGCCTTTCGCCAATATGCGCGACACGCCCTATTACCGCGACGCGGTGTGGGAGCAGTTCTCCAAGGCCGAATACGAGCGGCGCTATCGCGCGCTGCGCAACAAGATGCGCGAGCAAAAACTCGACGTGCTGATCGTCCCCGGCGGCCCCAGCCATTGGAGCTTCGGCGGCGGCATGCTGTGGCTGACCGGCCATTGGGAATGGCACGCGCTGTCGAGCTACGTGGTGGTGCCGCTCGAAGGCGAGCCGACGCTGATCTATTCCATGGGCGGCACGCATGCCGAAGCCGTGCGCCGGCAGGTCGAGGTCGCGGTCAAGGACGTGCGCCATAGCCGCAGCGGCCGCTATGCCGACATCATGGTCGAGCGCATCCGCGAGTTGAAACTCGAGCGCGGCCGCATCGGCCTGATGGAGATCGATCCGCGGCACAGCGACTATCTGCCGGTAAACCAATACAACGTGCTGCGCGAGAATATGCCGGACGCAGAACTCGTCTTCACCAAAGGCTTTCTGCACGAGCTGCTGTCAATTCACAGCGCCGAGGAGCTCGACTGTGTGCGCAAGGCCGGCGTGCTGTGTCAAAAAGCCATGGAAGCGATGGTTGCGCGCGCGCGACCGGGTGTGAAGGAATACGAGCTGCGCGCGGCTGCCGGCGCTGCCATCCTGGAAGGCGGCGGCGATATCGACTTTCTGATCATCGGTTCGACGCCGATGGCGAACCCATCGATGATCTTCGGTAATCCGCGCCCCTCGGCCCGCGTGCTGCAAAAAGGCGACATCATCAATATGGAGCTGGCCGCTGGCTATCGCGGCTACACCGCGCAGATCGGCTCACCCATCTGCGTCGGCGAGCCGACCGACATGGTGCGCAACTTCTGGAACGACATCACACTGCCCGGCTACCGGCGCATCGTCGCCGAGATCGCACCGGGCAAGCCGGTGGAAGCCATGCGCACCGCCAGCAAATTCTTCCGCGATCAGGGCTACCAATCGCGGCCGACGCAGACGCACGGCATCGATCTCGTCACTGACAAGCCGCACGTCGTCGCCGAACACGTCGCCGCCGAACCGTTCGAGCAGGTGCTCAAGCCCGGCATGGTGATCATGGCCGAGCCCAATCCGATCACGCCGGACGGGCTGTTCGGCATTTTCCTCGGCCATACCTACATCGTCACCGAGAGCGGGCACGAGGTCTGCGACGACTTCCCGCTGGAGATCGCGGTGGCAAGGGGCTGATTACCCCCACTTCCAGAAATCGCGGCCCTCTTCGCGCATGAAGCGGGCGAGCACCATCTTGTGCACTTCGGAAGCGCCGTCGACCAGCCGCGCCGCGCGGGCGTAGCGGTAGACCCATTCCAGGATGGTGTCCTTGGAATAGCCGCGCGCGCCGTTGAGCTGGATCGCCACGTCGGACGCCTGATGTAGCGCGTCGGCGACCTGCACCTTCGCCATCGAGACTTCCTTGCGCGCGCGGTCGCCCTGGTCGAGCTTCCAGGCCGCGTGCATCGTCAGCAGCCGGCCGATCTCGATCTGGTGCGCGACCTCGCCGAGCTTGATCTGGATGCCCTCGCGGCTGGCGAGCGTGCTGCCGAAGGCTTGGCGCTTACCGACATATTCCTGCGCGATCTCCATGCAGCGCTTGGCGAAGCCGAGCCAGCGCATGCAGTGCGTCAGCCGCGCCGGCCCGAGCCGGATCTGCGTGACGCGCAGGCCGTCGCCAACCCGGAGCAGAATGTTTTCTTCCGGAATCTCCAGTCCGTCATATTCGATCTCGCAATGACCGCCGTGTTCGTGCGGCCCCATGATCGGGATGCGGCGCGTGATGCGCCAGCCGGGCTGGTCCTTGTGATAGAGGAACGCGGTCAGGCCGCGGCGCGGCTCGTCCGAGGTGCGCGCCATCAGAACGAAATGGTGGGCGCCTTCGGCGCCGGTGATGAACCATTTGTGGCCCTTGATGATGTAGCGGTCGCCCTTCTTCTCGGCGCGCGTCAGCATCATGCCGGGATCGGAGCCGGAGCCGGGATGCGGCTCGGTCATGGCGAAAGCCGAGCGCACCTTGCCTTCGGCGATCGGGCGCAGCCATTTTTCTTTCTGCGCAGGCGTGCCGGCCTTGGCCAGCAGGTTCATGTTGCCGTCGTCCGGCGCCATGCAATGGATGGCGAGCGGGCCGAAGATCGAGCGCGCCGCCTCCTCGTAGATCGCCGCCCAGCCCACGATCGGCAGCCCCATGCCGCCGAATTCCTTCGGCACCTGCGGCGCCCACAAGCCGGCCTTCTTGGCTTTCTCGCGCACCGGGGCGAGCCGCTCGGCCGGAATGTTTTCATGTTCGGTGAAATTGGCCGGATCGGCTTCGAGCGGCAGTACGTGCTCCTCGATGAAAGCGCGCACGCGCAGGCGGATGTCCTCGATCTCGGGAGAGAGTGTGAAATCCATGGGCCGTCCTCTATTAGCGGCCCCGGACAAAGCGAGGAGCCGCGTGGCGTTCTATCACTCACTTACAATTTCCCCCACCCGTTCGTCTGCCGCCGATCGGCCCTGCCGGCCAGCGCGGAAGGGAAACGGGGGCCGCCAGGCTATATGTACAAAAGGTATGATTGTGTTATTATTACTACCTATACGAGCAACTGCCGGCAGAGCGAAGAACCTGCTGTCGTTTCACAAACGGGAGGGCGACATGAAAGCAACGATTTTGTTGGCAATCGGTCTCGGCATCGCGTTCACCGCAGCAGCGCAGGCGCAAGGCGCAAATCCGCCGGGCGTCAATCCGGCGCATTACCTTTGCTATCGCGTGTCGCAGGCGGCGGCCGTGAAACCGGTCGCGGTGAAGCTGAAGGACCAGTTCGGCGCCTGGGGCAGCAAGATCGGCAACGCCCTGTTTCTCTGCACGCCGGTCTCCAAGAACGGCGAAGAGGTGAAGGACGAGAAAACGCATCTCACCTGCTACTCCGTGGCGGCGAAGAACGCCGGCAGACGAGTCAAAGTGACCAATCAATTCGGATCGCAGGTGCTGACCGTCGGCGGATCGGTCGTGCTCTGCGTGCCGTCGCTGAAGGAAGTGATCAAGTAACTCAGCCGCGAGCGACAGCGCGCCTCAGCCGCTGATCATCACCACCTGGCCGCCGTCGGCGACGATGGTGGCGCCGGTGATGTAGCTGCCGGCGTCGGAGGCGAGCAGCAGCAGCGCGCCGTCGAGATCGCCGTCCTTGCCGAAGCGGCCCATCGGGATGGCGCGCTTGAGCGCGTCGCCCGCTTCGCCGGTGAGATATTTGTCGTTGATTTCGGTGACGAACCAGCCGGGCGCGATGGCGTTAACGCGCACGCCCTTGAACGCCAGTTCCACGGCCAGCGCCTTGGTGACCTGCACCACGGCGGCCTTGGCAACGGCGTAGGCCGCGACGCCCTTGGAGACGCCGAGGCCGAGCACCGAGGCGATGTTGATGATGGCGCCCGGCTGCTTGGCCGCCAGCATGCGGCGCGCCGCCTCCTGCGCGTTGTAGAACACCGCGTCGAGGTCGACGCTCAGAACCTTGCGCCACTCCTCGGCCGTCACCTCGATCGCGCGTTTGCTGGATTGCGCGATACCGGCATTGTTGACCAGGATCGTCACGGTGCCGAACGCCTTTTCGGCTTCGTCGAAGGCGCGCGTCATGGCGGCGCGGTCGGTGACGTCGGCTTCGATGGCGACCGCCTTGCCGCCCTTGCCGTCGATCTCGTCCTTGAGCGCCTTGAGCCGCTCGGCCCGCCGCGCCACCAAGGCGACGGCAGCGCCATTATCGGCCAAAGCCCTGGCGAATTGCGCGCCCAGCCCGCTGGAGGCGCCGGTCACCAGCGCCACGCGGCCTTTCAGGCTGAACATCTCGGCGGCTTTCATGCAGGGCCCTTATACACAACCCGCGCCGCCGTGTGGAATAGACTGGTCAAATGAGCCCGCGTAGCTTGCCCCGAGCGGGCCCGCGATTCGGACGGTTGGCGTGAAACGACTTTGGCAGGCGACCATCAATAGCTGGCACGGCCTGGTCGCCGCGACGCGGTCGGAGCAGGCGTTCCGCGAGGAGCTGGCGGTGCTGGCGATCGGAGTACCCCTCGCCTTTTTCCTGACCGCGGACGCCGGCAGACGCCTGGCGCTGATCGGCACGCTGGTTTTCATCCTCATCGTCGAATTGCTCAACACCGCCATCGAGAAACTCAGCGACCGTGTCACGCTCGACCACGATCTGGTCGTCAAACGCGTCAAGGACATGGGCTCCGCCGCCATTTTGCTATCGGTGATGCTCGCGGGTGCGGTCTGGCTTTGGGTCGCCATCGAACGCTTCTGGCCGGCGCTAGGCTGACGGACCGTCACCGCCCATAAAGTGCGTGCGGCAACATGGTCGCAAGCCCCGGGACCGACCACAGTACGACCAGCGCGAAAATCTGGATCAGCACGAACGGGATAATGCCGACATAAATATGCCGTGTGGTGATCTCGGGCGGCGCCACGCCGCGCAGGTAGAACAGCGTCGGCCCCAGCGGCGGGTGCATGTAGGACGTCTGCAGGTTCACCGCCATCATGATGCCGAGCCAGACCGGATCGACGCCGGGCATTTTCAGCAGCGCCGGCGCCACGATCGGTACCACCACGAAGATGATCTCGAAGGCATCCATCACGAAGCCGAGTAGGAAGATCGCCAGCATCACCGCCAGCACCGCGCCGTTGACGCCGCCCGGCAGGTTGGTGAGGGCGCGGTGCACCATGTCGTCGCCGCCGAGCGCGCGGAACACCAGGCTGAACAACGTGGCGCCGATCAGGATGAGGAAGATCATGGCGGTGATCTGCGTGGTCTTCTCCACCACCGGCATCATCAGGCCGCGCAAGGAGACTTTGCGCGCGGCGAGCAGAATGGCTCCGACCGCACCGACCGAGGCTGCCTCCGTCGGCGTCGCAATGCCGTAGAGGATCGAGCCGAGCACGGCGACGATCAGCAGCCCGGGCGCGAGCAGCGCTTCGAGCAGCCCCGATGTTGCGGGCGCGCTAGCGGCACTGACCGCCGGGCAGCTTGCCGGGCGCAGTGCAGCCATCGCGATCAGATACACAAGGTAAAGCCCGACCAGCAGCAAGCCGGGCAGGATCGCGCCGGCGAACAGGTCGCTCACCGAAATTACATTGGGCGCGAACTTGCCCTGCGCGAGCTGCGCCGCCTGATAGGCGTTGTTGAGCTGATCGCCGAGCACGACCAGCACGGTCGAGGGCGGGATGATCTGCGCCAGCGTGGCGGAGGCCGCCACCGTGCCGGCGGCGAGCCGCGGATCGTAACCGTTCCGCATCATCGCCGGCAGCATGATCAGGCCCATGGTCACCGCGGTGGCGCCGACAATGCCGGTGGAGGCTGCCAGTAGCGCGCCGACCAGCACGACGGAATATCCCAAGCCGCCGCGCAGGCGGCCGAACAGCCGCCCCATGCGCTCGAGCAGGTCTTCCGCGATGCGCGATTGCTCCAGCATCACGCCCATAAAAATGAACAGCGGGATCGCCAGCAGCACATCGTTGGTCATCACGCCGTAAATGCGCTGCGGCAGTGCGCCGAGAATGCCTAATCCCATGACGCCGAGCAGGTGGCCGAGCAGGCCGAAGATCAGCGACACGCCGGCCAGCGTCAGCGCCACCGGATAACCGGCCATCAGCGCGGCAATGACGGCGGCGACCATGAGCAAGGCGAGGACTTCGGCGAGCGGCATCAGCGCGGCCTCGACAGCGCAGCCAGCGCGCGGATCGCCTGGGCGATGCCCTGCAGCGCCATCATCGCGGCGAACAAGGGAATGAGCGTCTTGAGCACGAACACCAGCGGCAGCCCGCTCGCCTCCTGCGAACGCTCCAGGACCGCCCAGGAGCGCGCCGCGTAGGGCACGCCAAGCCAGACCAGCACCAAAGCGAAAGGCAGCAGCAATAGGAGCGAGCCAATGAGATCGATAACCGCCTTGGTGCGCGGTAAGGCTTCGGCATAGAACACGTCGACCCGCACATGGCCGCCCATGCGCAGCGTCCAGGCCGCCGCCAACATGAACAGCGTGGCGTGCGCATAGATCACGGCTTCGGTCGCCCAGATCGAGCCGAGGGCGAACGCATAGCGCGCTACCACGAGGCTGAATTCCAGCAGCACGACGACCAGCGCCAACCACGCCACCGCCCGCCCCACCGCCGTATTCAGGCGGTCGATGCGGTCGGCCAGCGCGTTTAAGGGAGCAAAAGTCATGGCGCGGATGATGGCATAACGGCGGGTCTTTTGCTTATAGTACGGCTATGTCCGAACACGACCATCACCACGACCACGACCATTCCGAACTCACGGAAACCCAGTTGCGCGTGCGCGCGCTGGAAACCGTGCTGACCGAAAAGGGCTATGTCGATCCGGCCGCGCTCGACCTGCTGATCGAGACCTACGAGACAAAGGTCGGGCCGCGCAACGGCGCCCAAGTGGTGGCCAAGGCCTGGGCCGATCCAGCCTATCGCGAGCAGCTGTTCAAGGACGCGACGTCCGCGATCGGCGAACTCGGCTATGCCGGGCGCCAGGGCGAGCACATCGTCGCTTTGGAGAACACGCTGCAGCGGCACAATATGGTCGTGTGCACTCTGTGCTCCTGCTATCCGTGGCCGGTGCTCGGCCTGCCGCCGGTCTGGTACAAATCGGCGCCCTACCGCTCGCGCGCGGTCAGCGACCCGCGCGGCGTGCTCAAGGATTTCGGCGTCACGCTGCCGAAGGACACCGAAATCCGCGTATGGGATTCGACCTCCGAGATTCGCTATCTGGTGATCCCGATGCGGCCGGCCGGCACCGAGGGCTGGAGCGAAGAAAAGCTCGCCGAACTCGTGACGCGCGACAGCATGATCGGCACCGGGCTGGCGAAACAGCCAAAGGATATGACATGAACGGCGCGCAGGACATGGGCGGCGTGCACGGCTTCGGCCCGGTCGTATCGGAGCCGACTGAGCCGGTGTTCCACGCCGACTGGGAAAGACGCGCCTTCGCATTGACGCTGGCGATGGCGATGCCGGGCCAGTGGAACATCGACATGTCGCGTTTCGCGCGCGAGAACCGCGACCCGGCGGAATATCTGTCGATGAGCTATTACCAGATCTGGTTCGCCGCGCTGGAGACCATGCTGAAGGAGCGCGACCTCGTTACCGACGATGAGATCGTCGTCGGCCACTCGCTGCACCCGCCGCAACCGGGCAAGCGCGTCTTGTCGCCCGATGATGTGCTGAAGGTGCTGCATCGCGGCGGGCCGACCGAACGCGAGACCGGCACGCGGGCCGCGCTCAAGCCCGGCGATAACGTGCGCGCCAAGAACATCAACCCGCTCACTCACACCCGGCTGCCGCGCTATGTGCGCGGGCATATCGGCACGATCGAGCGCGTCATCGGCTGTCACGTATTTCCCGACAGCAATGCGCAGGGCGCCGGTGAAAATCCGCAATGGCTCTACACCGTGCGCTTCGACGGACGCGAATTGTGGGGCGAAGGCGGCGACCCGACGCTGAAAGTCTCGGTCGACGCCTGGGAGCCGTATTTGGAAAAGGCATGATCGACCAAGCCGCAGCGGCCCGCGCGACGCAAGAAGTGCCGAGCATCCCGCGCGATGCCGACGGGCCGGTATTCCGCGAGCCGTGGGAAGCGCAGGCCTTCGCCATGACCTTGGCGCTGCACGAGCGCGGCGTGTTCACGTGGCCGGAATGGGCGGCGGCGCTTGCCGCCGAGATCAAGCGCGCGCAAGCGGCCGGCGATCCCGACACCGGCGAGACCTATTATCTGCACTGGCTGGCGGCGCTGGAGAAACTGGTGGCAGAGAAAGGCGTGACCACACGCGAGACCTTGCATCGTTATCGCGACGCCTGGGACCACGCCTGCGACCGCACCCCGCACGGACAGCCGATCGAATTGAGTCCGGACGACTTTAAATAGTTTCTTTGCGCATGATCTTATCCGAAACCCGGTTCCCACTTTTCGGGATCATGCGCTAGACCCCCACCATCCGCTCGCTCACCATGTAGCCGGTGAGCAGCGCGATGCCGAAGACGATGATCAGCAGCGCCGCCGCGGTCTCGACGCCGCGCAGGAACAGCATGCCGGCACCGGGCTTGCCTTTGGCCAACCGCCCGGCAAAGCCGCGCGCGGCGACCGCGATGGTGGCGACGGTTGCGACCGTGATCGCGGTGCCGAGCCCCATCACGAAGGTCGAAGCGACGCCGATCCAGAACAGCCCCTGCGCCAGCGCGAACACCAGCACGATAATGGCGCCCGAACAGGGCCGCAAACCGACCGCGACGATGGCCGACAGCCCGCGCCGCAGCCAGTGCGGGCCCTTCAGTTCGCTCGGCTCCGGCGCGTGGGCATGGCCCCAGGCATGCGCTTCGTCGCCGTGTTCGTGGTCATGCGCGTGATCGTGCGAATGTCCGTGGGCATGGCCGTGATCGTGCGAATGGCCGTGACCATGATCGTGCTCATGATGCGCGTGGCCGTGGTCGTGATGTTCGTGGCTTTGCGGCCGTAGCAGGCGCAGGAAAGCGCGGCCCTTCACCCATAACAGCCGCAGCCCGATCAGCACGATCAGCCCGTAGCTCACGATCTCGATGGCGCGCACCGCATTGCCCATCACATGCGCGGTGGCGCCGAGCAACACCGCGGCGATGCCGACGATGGCGATCGCCGTAAGGCTTGCAGAATGGCGGAGGCGAACGACAGCGCGATGCCGCGCCGCCACGTTTCGTCATTGGCCACCAGATAGGACGAGATCACGGCCTTGCCGTGGCCGGGCCCGGCGGCGTGGAAGACGCCGTAAGCGAATGAAATCCCCATCAACGTCCAGGCGGCGCTGCCGTCGGCCTTGGCGGCGCGGATCGCGCCCGAAAGCATGCGGTAGAACTCGGCCTGCTTCTCCAGAATCCAGCCCGTGAACGGACCGAAGCTGGGCGGCGGCGCGCTGCGGCTCATGCCGAACGGCTGCGCCAGCGCGGCATCAACCGCGCAAACGACGAGCAGCAGGCAGGCGATGAGCAATACGCAATGCGCCAGGGTGGAGCGCCGGCCGGACGTCATGTCAATAATTCTCCATGCACGCGCCGCCCCTGCGAAATTACCCGGAATATTCCTACGGGCAATGAACCAGAATCTTATTGGCGAACTGCGAGCCAATGGCCATCGTCGTGTTGGTCTGGTCGGCCGGAATCATGCTTAGCGCCTTGCCTTCCGCATAGGTCATTTCGCGCGGCAGCACGACGTCGGCCTTGCAATGCGGCGCGCCGATGAGATGCACCGGCTCCTTCTTGGCCCATTCGAAATCGACGAAGATGGTCGGATCGTAGACCTCGACCCTCAATTCCTTCGCCTTCACCGGCGTCTTGAACGGCAGCGTGAAGTTCAGCGTGAGAATGGAATCGCTGAAGTCGAGCCAGTAGCCGGGCGCGGGATCGGTCAGTTCGGCTCTTCTTGCCGTCGGCGGTGGCGTAGGTGAAATAATCGTATTCCTTCAGCGACTCGACATTGACCTTGGCGAGCGGGGCCAGTTCCTCGCGCGTGAACTTGCCCTTTTCCTTGGCGTCGAGACCTTGCGTGGCGAAAGCGGAGAACATGTCGTCGAACGCCCAATGGTGACGCACGCCGGTGATGCTGCCGTCCGGCGCGTAGACCAGCTCGGTGTGCATGGTCACCCAGACGTGCGGGTGCGCGCGCGCTGGGGCGGCGAAGGCGAGGACTGTCAGGGCGATCAGCAGAAAGCGGAAGGAAGCGGCCATGCGGCGCACAATATCACGGAGTGCGGCGTAAAGGTGGCATCCAAGGCGAAACGGTTATCTCGCTACGCCAAGCCCTTATTCGACGTCCATGACAGCGAGGATTCATTGAATTATGACATGACGGGAGTTCGAAGGGCGGCTGGTTGCCAGGAGTAGAAACGGCGATGCGATGCCTGCAAAATGCCGGCCGATACGCGGCGGCCGGCGCGTCTTTCGTTACCGGTCTTTGGCTTTATCTGCTGCCGGGGCCCGCCGCCGCTCACATCATTCAAGGCGCGCAAGGCGGTTTCGGCAGCGGCTTTGCCCATCCGCTCACTGGGCCGGATCATTTCCTGGCAATGTTCGCGGTCGGCCTGTGGGGTGCCCAGATGGGCGGACGGCAGGTCTGGACGCTGCCAGTCACATTTCCACTGGTCATGGTGGCCGGCGGCATCGCCGGCATGCTCGGCGTGCCATTGCCCGGAATCGAGATCGGCATCGCGCTCTCCATCCTCGCACTGGGCCTCGCCATCGCATTGGCGTGGCACCCGGCGGAATGGGCGGCGCTGACTTTGATCGCCTATTTCGCGGTCTGCCACGGATACGCACACGGCGCCGAACTGCCGCTCGCGGCGGATCCCGCCGATTACGCCATCGGCTTCGTGCTCGCGACCGGCATGATCCACCTATTCGGTATCGGCGTCGGTCTTGCGCTCAACAAGCCGGCCGGCGGACGCCTCGCGCGCGCGCTCGGGGCGCTGATCGGCGTCGGCGGAATCTATTTCCTTGTCCCCGCGCTGCTTGCTGCCTGACGTGCGCCCGCGAATCCCCGTCGCAGCACTGAAGTGGAGCGGCCCGATTTTGGCCGGGCTCGGTCTGTGCGGCATCGCCGCGCTAGCGCTGCTACCGGCGATGAAAGAAAATCCGCTCGCCCGTTGGATCTTGACGGAGACGCTGGCGCCGGCGCGCGTGCTGCCATTGATCGGACTCGGCGCCGCCTTCGCCCTTGTCGGCAGACGCGTCCTCGGCACGGGGGGCGTGCTGTTCGGTCTCGGCGTTGCCGGCGGCCTTTTTGCCGAGGACCGGTTGCTCGCCGTCCTCGACGCGGTGCCGCAGGCCTCGACGCATCTGTTCCTGACCGGCCCGATTTCCTATTTTGTGGTCGGCGCGGCGCTCGCCTCAGGCGAAAGACTGCGTGTCTTTTTGGCGCCGATCGCCGCGCTGATCCTCGGCGCCATGGTGGCGCTCGCCATCAAGCTGACCGATCCCAGCTTGCACGCGCCAGCCTATACGTGGACGCCGGTGCTGGTCGCGTGCTGGGTCGTCGCCGCCGTGGCGATGACGCTGCGCGCGAACCGGCGCGGCTGGTTTTCGATTTTCGGCCGCATCCTCGGCAGTTGGCTGGTCGCTATCGGCTTGCTTTACGGCGGCGCGTCGATACTGCCGAAACGCCAACCGGCACTTCCACCGCCGATGGCAATTCCCGAACCGCCTGACCAAGCGATCATTCCGGACAATCGATCTCTCCAGCCGCCCTGAACATGCGCTTTGGCGCCCGCTCGCGTCTGCCTGCCAAACTGCCGCCTGCTATTTCGGGCTGATGCCGGCGGCTTTGATCAGCTTGCCATTGCTGGCGAGCTCACTGGCCACGAATTTGTCCATCTCCGCCGTTGTCATCGGCATCGGATCGACCGCGAGCTTTTTCATCTTCGCCTTCATCTCCGGTGTTGCCAGCACCTTCATGCCGGCGGCGTGGAATTTCTCGATGATGTCTCGCGGCGTCTTGGACGGCATGAACACCGCGTACCAGACGGTGGTTACGGCGTTGGCAAAGCCGAGATCGCCCGGCGTCGGCACGTTCGGCAAGTCGGAGGCGCGCGTCGCGGTCGACACCATCAGCGGCACGACCCGCCCGTCGCGGATCAGCGGCAGCGCCGTCGAGATCGGCGTGAACAGGAAGTCGATGCGGCCGCCGAGCAGATCGGTGAGCGCTTCGGCGCCGCCTTTGTAGGGTACATGGGTCGCCTGGATGCCGGCGGCGAGGCTGAAACGCGCGGCGCTGATGTGGGTCGCGGTGCCGACGCCGGCCGAGCCGTAATTGATGGTGCCGGGCTTGGCCTTGGCGGCGGTGGCAAGGTCTGCCGCAGTCTTCCAGCCCTTCGACGGCAGCACGAGCAGCACGTTGGCGTTCTGCCCGATCATCAGCACGCCGGAAAGATCCTTGGCCACGTCATAGGGAAAATTCGGCACAATCCAGGGCGCGATGGTCTGTGCCGAGGAATTGGCCAGGATGGTGTAGCCATCGGGCTTGGCGCGAACAACTTCGCCTATACCGAGCGTGCCCCCGGCACCGCCCTTGTTCTCCACCGTGATGGTCTGCCCGAGTTCCTTGGAGAGCGCATCGAATACCGTACGCGGTACGATGTCGGTGGCGCTACCTGCGCCGAACGGGATGTAGGCTCTGATCGGGTGCTCTGGCCAAGTTTGGGCCTGGGCGGCAAACGACAACGCGAAACTCAGCGCGACCAGCGCGATACGGCAAGGCGTTTTCATGGCATCCCCTCTTTCACGGCGGCGGCAGATTATCGCCGCAGGCTCCCGCCGGTCCATGCATTCTATATGCCAGCCGCGCCGCCGTCGGCGCGCGGATCGTGGCCGCCTTCGAGCGTGCCGTTGGGATGCAGGACGACGGCGCCGGCGTGACCCATGGTGTCGGAATAAGCGTCGCCCAATACTTCGACGTCATGGCCTGCGGACATCAGCCGGTCGATTAGGTTGCCGTCGAAGCGGGATTCCAGCCGCAGGTTGGTATGCGTCGAACCCCAAGTGCGGCCCAAGAGCCAGCGCGGCGCGTCAAGCGCCTGCTCGAGCGGCTGGCGGAACGTGACGTGACGCGTGAACACGGCGGCTTGCGTTTGCGGCTGGCCGTCGCCGCCCATGGTGCCGTAGGCGATGACGCGGCCGTCTTTCAGCGACGCGAGCGCCGGGTTGAGCGTGTGAAACGGCCGGCGGCCGGGCGCCAGCGTGTTGAGCGCCTTGGGGTCAAGCGAGAAACTCGAGCCGCGGTTCTGCATCAGCACGCCGGTTGCCGGCAGCACGCAGCCGGAACCGAATTCCCAATAGAGCGACTGGATGTAGGAGACGACGAGACCGCTTGCGTCCGCCGCGCCCATCCAGATCGTGTCGCCTGCGCCGTTCGGTGCCGGCCAGCGCGCTGCATTGTTGCGATCGATCTTCTCAGCCTCAACGTCGAGAAATTTCGGCGCCAGAAAATGGGTGAGATTGCCGTCGATTTGGTCCGGATCGGTGACAAAACGATCGCGCACCCGGAAGGCGCGCTTGGTGGCTTCGACGAGGCCGTGGACGTGATCGAAGCTTTCGGCTTGGCTGACACGCAAGCGATCGAACAGCGCCAGGATCACGAGCGAGGCCAAGCCTTGCGTCGGCGGCGGCGTGTTGTAGAGCGTGCCGGCTCCGATCGGGACGCTGAGCGGCTCGGCGATCCTCGCCTCGTATTTCTCAAGATCGGCGCGCGTCACCGGGCTGCCGATGCGCTCCAGATCGGCGGCGATCTCGCGGCCGACATCGCCGCGATAGAAATCGTCGAGGCCGGCTTGGGCGAGATGCTCGAGCGTCGCGGCGAAGGCGGCTTGCTTGAGCTTCGCGCCCGCCTCGGGCGCTTTGCCGTCAATCAAGAATGCTTGCAGGAAGCCCGGCGCGGTTTCGAGCTCGGCGTATTTTTCAACCGTGAGACGCGCCTGACTCGGCGTTACGATGTAGCCCTCGCGGGCGCGCTTGATGGCGGCTTCGAACAGCACATGCAGCGGCAGCTTGGCGTGCGTGCCTTTGCCGGTTTGCGCCTTGGCGGCTTCGAGCGCGAGCATCCACGCCGCCACCGCACCCGGCACGGTGAGCGCGGCGAGCGGCCCGCGCGCTGGGATTTCGTCGTAGCCGGCGTCGCGATAAAGCCGCAGCGTTGCTTTGGCGCCGGCGCGACCGGCGCCCATGATGGCGCGCACGCGCCCCGAAGGCTCGCGGATCAGCCAGAAGCCGTCGCCGCCGATATGGTTCATGTGCGGATAGACCGCGGCAATCGAGGCGGCCATCGCCAGCATCGCCTCGATGGCGTTGCCGCCTTCGGCCAGGATGGCGCGGCCATCCTCGACCGCGGCGGCATGCGGGGCGGCAACGACGCCGCGGCGGTGTCCGGCGGTGTGGAGATTCATGGCGTCAGGCTTTCAATGCAGCAAAATGTCAGACGGCTTGAGTAAAGGATGTTACGATGCGCAAGGTACCCGGACCACCACCTCACAGAAAGGCAGACGCATGTCCAGCCTCCGCAGTTTTGCAGCGTTGACCGCGGGCGCGTTCGCCATCGCGGCCGTATCGTTTCCTTCGTTTGCCGCCGCGCCAGGCGACCGCACCGCCGTTACCACCGAATTCTCGGCGGAAAACAAACCGGACGATAAGAACAAGAAAATAGCGCCGAAAGGCGCCATACAAAGACAGGCGCCGGTACGGGTCGCGCCGCGCGTCATCCAGCACCAGAGCGGCGCTCCGATAGGCGGGCAGAAGAATATCAGGGTGCAAAAGAATATAGGAGTGCAGAAGAACATCGGAGTGCAAAAGAGTATAGGAGTGCAAAAGAAGTTCGAGGTGAATAAGAAAATCGAAGTGCAGAAGAACATCGGCACACAGAAAAATATCAAAGTGCAGAAGACATTGGGCGGGCCGCAGACCGCTCACAAGGTCTTCACGCCGCACGGGAAAAATACCGGCGTCGTGATCACCTCCAAGATTCGCGGCGCCCCGGCGCGCGGCGCCTTCCATACCTCGATTCGCGGCCGCAACTATTCGGTATGGCGCAGCGGCTATCGCGCCCGCTACCGCGGCGGCTGGCGGACATTCGTCGCGCTCGGCGCACTCGGCGCCATCACGATTGGCGCCGCCGAATATTATCCATACGCCTATATCGACGCCCCGGCGGACTATTGCGACGGACTGACCGAGGACGGCTGCCAGATGGTCTACGACGAAGTCGAAACCGAAGAAGGCGACGTCATCCCGCAATGCGTCGCTTATTGTCCGTGGCGATAATAGCGCGGCGCCGAAACGCCGAGCTATGAATTGACGGGCTCGATCGCCGTACGGTCGAGCCCGCGCTTTTTCAACAGCGCGTCGACCGCCGGCAGGCGGCCGCGGAACGCTTTGTAGGCCTCCGCCGGATCGCGCAGGTTGCCCGCGCTGTAGATGAAGTCGCGTAGGCGCTGGGCGGTTTCCGGATCGAAGGCGTTGCCGGTTTCCTCGAAGGCCTCGAAGGCATCGGCGTCGAGCACCTCCGACCACATGTAGGAGTAATAGCCAGCCGCATAGCCGCCGCCGGAGAACAGATGCTGGAAATGCGGCAGGCGGTGCCGCATGACGATCTCCGCCGGCATATGGATGCGGTCGAGGTCGTCTTTTTCGAATTGGCTGACGTCGAGCTTGGCCGCATGCCGGGCAGCGCGTGGATGTCGAGATCGACCAGCGCGCAGGCGGTGTATTCCACCGTGGCGAAACCCTGGTTGAAGGTGCGCGTTGCCAGCAGGCGATCGAGCAGCGCCTTCGGCATCGGCTCGCCGGTCTGCGCATGACGCGCGTATTTCTGCAGAATCTCCGGCACCTCCAGCCAATGCTCGTAGAGCTGCGACGGCAGCTCTACGAAATCGCTCGGCACCGACGTGCCGGCGAGCAGCGGATAGGTCACGTTCGACAACAGGCCGTGCAAAGCGTGGCCGAATTCATGGAACAGCGTGCGCGCATCGTCGAACGACAACAGCGCTGGCTCACCCGCCGCCGGCTTGGAGAAATTGCAGACGTTGAGGATGACCGGACGGATGTCGCCGGCGAGCTTTTCCTGGTCGCGCAGCGAGGTCATCCAGGCGCCCGAGTGCTTGGAGCCGCGCGCGAAATAATCGCCGATGAACAGGCCGACATGGACGCCCGCCGTGTCCGTCACCTCGAAGGCGCGCGCGTCCGGGTGATAGAGCGGCACGCTGACCGGCTTGAAGTTCAGGCCGAACAGCCGATGCGCGGTCTCGAAGGCCGCCTGCACCATCTTGTCGAGCTGGAAGTACGGCTTGATCTCGGCTTCGTCCAAATCGTACTTCGCCTTGCGCAGCTTCTCCGCGTAGTAGCGCCAATCCCACGGCGCCAGCGCGAAATTGCCGCCCTCCTGCGCGATCATCTTCTGCAGCGCGTCGCGCTCGGCCGCGGCCTTGGCACGCGCGCGGCCCCAGACCTCGTCGAGCAGTTTGCGCGCGGCAGCCGGCGTCTTGGCCATTTGATCGTCGAGCCGGTAGTCGGCGTAAGTTCCAAAGCCCAGCAGCTTCGCCCGCTCGGCGCGCAAAGCCACCATTTCGGCGATCAGCGCGCGGTTGTCAGTGGCGCCGCCGTTCTCGCCGCGCTTGATCCAGGCCTGGAAGATTTTCTCGCGCAGATCACGGCGCGCGGAGAACTGCAGAAAGCTCTCGCACGACGAGCGCGCCAGCGTGATGGCGTATTTGCCAGGTTGGCCACGTTCCTCGGCGGCGGCCTTGGCCGCAGCGCGCGCGAAGTCGGGCAGCCCAGTGAGATCGCCCTCCTCCAACAGCAGCGCATAAGCCTTCTCGTCCGCCAGCACATTCTGCCCGAATTGGGTGCCGAGGCTGGCCAGCCGCTCGTTGATGGCCGCCAACCGATCCTGCGCCGGCTTGTCGAGCGCGCCGCCGGCCCGCACGAAGCGGGTGTGGTAGCGGTCGAGCACGCGGGCCTGCTCGGCGTGCAGCCCGAGCGTATCGCGCCGGCGATACAGTTCGGCGATGCGGGCATAGAGCGCGCGGTCGAGGTACATCGCGTTGCTGTGGCGGGCGAGCAGCGGCGACACTTCGCGCTCGACCGCTTCAATCGCGTCACCCGTGTCGGCGCCGGCCAACACAAAAAAGACGTTGGCGACGCGCTCGAGGTCGCGCCCGCCCCTTTCCAGCGCCACGATGGTGTTGTCGAAGCTCGGCGGCTCTCGATTGGCGGAAATGGCGTCGAGCTCGGCGCGATGACGCGCCAGCGCCGCATCGAAGGCCGGCCGGAAATGTTCCGGCTCGATTGCGGCAAGCGGGGGCAAGCCGAATGGGCCGCTCCAGGCGGCGAGCAACGGGTTTTGGCTGTCGGGGGAGGATTCGGGACGGGTCATGCGGCCTATCTAGGGCCTGGACCATCAAACGCCAAGCGGCGCAGCTCAACCCGGCAGACCCAGCGCCGCGCCGCCGGCAAAGCGCGCAGCCGGACCGAGCGCCTCCTCGACGCGCAGCGCTTCGTTCCATTTCGCCATGCGCTCCGAACGCGCGAAGGAGCCGACCTTGAGCTGGCCGGCATCCCAGCCGACCGCGAGATGGACGATGGTGACGTCCTCGCTTTCGCCCGAGCGGGCGGAGACGATGGTGGCGAGGCCGGCTGCGCGCGCGGCCGTCAGGGCCGCATGGGTCTCGGTCAAAGTGCCGGCCTGGTTCGGCTTGATCAGCGCCGCGGTCACCGCTTTGGACACCGCCGCCTGGCGCACGCGCGCGGCGTCGGTGACCAGAAAATCGTCGCCCACCACCTGCACCCGCGCGCCAAAGGCCTTCGTGAAACGGCGGAAGCCTTCGGCATCGTCTTCCGCGACTGGGTCTTCGACCATTACGATCGGGTAGCGATCGATCCAGCCGCCGAGCATGTCGATCAGGCCGTCGCTGTCGAGCGCGCGGCCTTCCAGCGCGAGGCGATAGCGGCCATTGCTGCCGAACGACGACGCGGCAATGTCGAGCGAGATCGCCACTTCGCTACCCGGCGAAAACCCGGCGCGCTCGACGGCGCGCACCAGCATATCGAGCGCTTCCTCGTTGGAGGCGAAGGCCGGCCAATAGCCGCCCTCGTCGGCGACGCCCTGCAACAGACCGCGCTCGGCCAAGAGCTTGCCGGCGGCGGCATAGACCTGCGCGGTGATGTCGAGCGCCTCGGCGAAGCTCTGGGCGCGCGGGCAGACGATCATGAAATCCTGCACGTCGACGCGGCGCGCGGCGTGCGCGCCGCCGCCGAAAATCTGGATTTCCGGCAGCGGCAGGCGGCCGGGCTTGCCGCCCGAGAGATAATGCCAGAGCGGCACGCCCTGCGCGTGCAGCCGCGGCGTGCGCGACGGCCATCGAGGTGGCGATCATGGCGTTGCCGCCGAGGCGGCTCTTGTTCGGCGTGCCGTCGAGCGCGATCAGGACGCGGTCGACCGCCGCCTGGTCGGCGGCGTCGGCGCCGCGCAAGGCGGCGGCGATCTCGCCGGAGATATTGGCTTGCGCCCGCCGCACGTCGAGGCCGCCGAAGGCCGCGCCGCCGTCGCGCAGATCGAGCGCTTCGCCCGAGCCGGTCGAGGCGCCGGCCGGCGCGATGGCGCGGCCCCGCGCGCCGCCGGCGAGCGTCACCTCGGCTTCGATCGTCGGCCGGCCGCGCGAGTCCCACAGCCGCCGGCCATGCACGGAAGCAATTGTCGTCGCGCTCATGCCGCGGGTTCCTTGATGCCGATCTCGCGCGCCCAGGCGCTAGCCGATGTCGGAGAGCCGGTCGGGCGGCTGTGCGAGAAATTCCAGCGCGACGCGGCGGATTTTCGCCTTGTCGCTGTCCGCGGTGACGTATTCGGCGGGCGACTTGCCGTCCACCCGGGCGAGAAACAGCCCGGGCAACAGATGCGCGGTGCGCCGCTCCATCACCGCCGGCGGCTCCCAGGTGACGCCGGCGAGATAGCTCCGCGCCAGGACATTGAACAGCGCGAGGAAGCGCGCCGCCGCCCACGGCGTCCACAGGCATTTCAGCAGCATGTGGTTGAGGCAGAACGCCAGGTCGAACGCCGGATCGCCGTACCAGGCGCACTCGGCGTCGAGGAAGACCGGCCCCTGCGGCCCTACCAGAATGTTCTTCGGGCTGACGTCGCCGTGCACCAGCACCAGCTTGGTGGCGAGCGTTAGGCGCGACAATTCCATCAAAGCGTCTGCGGCTTGCGGGTGCTTGGGCGCCGTCGCCTCCAAATAGGCGGCGAGCCGAATGGCGTGGAAGGTCTCGTCGGTGGCAAAGGCCGCGGCGATGGCCGGGTCTCGCGCTGTCGCCGCATGGATGCGCGCAAGATAGCGGCCCACTGCGGCGGCGAAGCCCTCGTCGGCTTGGCCCTCGCGCAGTTCGGTCTTCCAATTGCGGTATTCGGCCGGATCGAGATAGGCCATGGCGAACAGGCCGGCCTCGGGATCGTGGCCAAGCAGTGGCGGCACGGCCTCCGGCAGGATGGCTCGCACCACCTCCATCCATTTCACCTCGTAGGCGTTGCGTTCGACCGAGACGTACCAGTCGTCGGCCACCTTTAGCTTGGGCAGCGCACGCTTGATCGCGAAGGTCTTGGTGGCGGTATCGACCTTCCAGATATCGGAGGCGACGCCGCCGGTCAGCGCGGTGTAACGCGCCGTCTCGCCGGGCGCGACGAGGCCCATGCGGGCGAGCGCGGCATCAAGCACGTTACGGATCAGGCGGGGCCGGCTTCGGTCATCGCGGCTGGATTAAAGCCCGCGCGACCGGCCCTGTCATCTTACCCGCGCAGCGCCCTGAGCGCATTGAAGATGACCGCCACGTCGATCACCTCCTGCAGCAGCGCGCCCTCGACCGGCGGCAGATAGCCGAATGCCGCCGCGATCATGGCGAGGATAGAGAGCCCCATGCCGGCGATGACGCTCTGTAGGGCGATGAAACGCGACCGCCGCGCGATCCTTATGGCCGGCAGCACACGGTCGAGCTGATCGACCAGCAGCACCACGTCGGCGGCTTCCGCCGAGGCCGCCGCCCCCTTGGCGCCCATCGCCAGCCCGATATCCGCCGCGGCCAACGCCGGCGCGTCGTTGACGCCGTCGCCGATCATCATCACCGGGCCATATTTGCGCTCGGCGAGCACCACCAGGATCTTCTGGTCGGGCGTCAAATCGGCGCGCACCAGGTCGATCGACAGGCCGGCGGCGACCGCTTCGGCCACCTCATGGCGGTCGCCGGTCGCCAGCACGATGCGGTCGATGCCGAGCGCGCGCAGATCATGCAGCATCGTTTCGGTGCCGGTGCGCAGTTCGTCGGACAGCAGCATCAGGCCGGCGAGCTTGCCGTCGACCGCGATGGCGACCGCCAGCGCGCCGGGCGGCCGGTCGCGTCCGAGCGTGGCGAGGCCGGAGTCGGCGACCTTGGCAGCGATGAAATGCGCCCCGCCGACCATGACGACACGGCCATCGACCTTGCCGGTGATGCCCTCGCCCGGCGTCTCCACCACGTCGGTCGGGACCGCCAGCGCCAGACTTTTGCCGCGCGCCTCGGCGACGATGGTCTGGGCGATGATGTGCTTGGAGGCTTGGTCGAGCGAGGCGGCGAGCCGCAGCAGTTCGTCGGGCGCGACGCTGTCGGTCACCCGGGTGGAGACGATCTTGGCCTGGCCGTGGGTCAGCGTTCCGGTCTTGTCGATGACCAGCGACGTTACGCGCGCCAACGTCTCGATCGCCCGGCCGCCCTTGATCAGGATGCCGAGCTTGGCCGCGCGCGACAGTCCGGCGACGATCGCCACCGGCACCGCCAGGATGAGCGGACAGGGCGTCGCCACCACCAGCACGGCCACCGCCCGAATCGGATCGCCGGTCAGCAGCCAGGCGGCGCTCGCCAAAACCGCCGTCACCGCCAGGAAAACGATCGCGTAGCGGTCGGCCAGCCGCGACATGGGGGCGCGCGAGCGCTGGGCGGCCTCCACCAGGCGGACGACGCCGGCATAGGTGCTTTCCGCGGCCAGCCGCGAGGTCTTGAGATCGAAGGCATCACCGACATTGGTCGAGCCGCTCAGCACGGCGTCGCCCGGCCGCAGCTGCACCGGCAGCGATTCGCCGGTCAGCGCCGACTGGTCGAGCACCGCCACTCCCTCGACCACGCTGCCGTCCACCGGAACCACGTCGCCCTGCCGCACCAGCAGCCGGTCGCCGGGCACGACGAGATCGAGCGCGACCTCCTCGAGCTGGCCGTCCCGGTGCCGCACGGCGGTACGCGGAACCCGCGACAGCAGCGAAGTCATTTCGCGCCGGGCCGCCCGCTCGGCATAGCTCTCCAGGTACTGGCCGCCGGCATACATCAGCGCGACGATGGTGGCGGCGAGGTTTTCCCCAACGAGAAGCGCCCCGGTCATCGACAGCGCGGCGACGATGTCGAGCCCGAGATCGCCGCGGCGCAGGCTGGTGACGATCTCCGCCAGGAGCGCCAGCAGCACCGGCACGGTGACGGCGGCCCAGATCACCGGCGACCAGGCGCCGAGGCCGACGAGCTTGGCGGCGAAGCCGGCGGCAAGGCCGAGCGCCACGAGCGCGGCGAGGAATTGGCGGGCGAGTTTGAGCGTGCTGGCAATCGACATGGCCGCACCATTGCCGCTTCGGCGGGCCGCGGCCATGACCGAAATCAAACGCCGGCGGCCCTTCTATGGACTTGATCTGGCAGGCTTAATCGTGGACATTGCGGCCGCCGCAAGGGAGTTTCGCATGGCCGCTAGCAATCGCAGCATCGTCTGGCTCAACGTCGTCACCGTCATCAGCGCCGCCATCCTGATCGGCGCCGAAGTGTTCGGCGCGGCCTTCGCCGGCTCGTGGGCGCTCGCCACGCTGTTCGACCTCGGCCACATCGGCCAGCGCATCCTCGACGGCGTCTTCGTGCTCTGCGGCATCGCCATCATGGTGCAATTCGTCCGCGCCGCGCACCGCATCGAGCCGTTCACCGCGCGCAACTGAGCGCAGCGGCGCTCCCGCCGAAACGAAACGTTAAGAAAGTTTTTCAGCGCGCGGAACAAATTCTCTTGCATCGCGCGAGAAATTTGTTATTTCAACATTGCCCAAATTCGCACGTGCCTGTGGCCGTGTGTCGATCGGTAGGTAGCCGGACAAGAGGCCGGCCAGCCGCCTGAGGACAACGAGCCTCTCTTTTCGAAGAGAGATAAGTTTCCTCAAGACATCTGATCGGCAGCCGGAGGCGAAACCGGCGCACTCTGCTCTCAGCAGGGGACGCGGCTTAAAGCAACGACGGAGCGGGCTTCTTTGGTCTCTGCTGGCCTTCCACCGCCAGCGACGGGTCACCGACGAGGCTTGTCCTTCATTGCCGGCAGTGCGGCGGGGTTACCCCCTCCAAGCCAAGGCAGCTAGAGCGGTTACGAGTTCACGCTAGGCGAAGTGCGTCCCCATCGCGCACACCTAGCAGGCTCCTAAACCGCAGCACGGACGGATTTTCCGTCCCTTTGAGCTTAGGAGAGCGCCATGACTGAGCGCATCCGTGAATTCCTACGTAAGCGTAACGACGAAGGGCCCTGCCTGGTCGTCGACCTCGATGTCGTAAAGGACAACTACAATGCCTTCGCCAAGGCGTTGCCCGACACCCGTGTGTTCTACGCGGTGAAGGCCAACCCGGCGCCGGAGGTGTTGGCGCTGTTGGCCAAGCTCGGCTCCTGCTTCGACACCGCCTCGGTCGCCGAGACCGAGATGGTGCTCGCCGCCGGCGCCACGCCCGACCGCATCTCGTTCGGCAACACGATCAAGAAGGAACGTGACATCGCGCGCGCCTTCGCGCTCGGCGTCCGCCTCTACGCGGTCGACTGCAAGGCCGAGGTCGAGAAGGTCGCCCGCGCGGCGCCCGGCTCCCGCGTGTTCTGCCGCATCCTGTCGGACTGCGCCGGCGCCGAATGGCCGCTGTCGCGCAAGTTCGGCTGCGAGCCGTCCATGGCCGTGGACGTACTCGAGCACGGCCTCAAGCTGGGGCTGGAGCCGCATGGCGTGTCGTTCCATGTCGGCTCCCAACAGCGCAACCAGCATGCCTGGGACCGCGCGCTCGCTTCGGCGGCGGCGGTGTTCAAGGAGTGCGGCGAGCGCGGCATGAACCTGTCGATGGTCAACCTGGGCGGCGGCTTCCCGACCAAGTACCTGAAGAACGTGCCGACGGTGAAAACCTACGGCAACGCCATCTTCAAGGCGCTGCGCAAGCACTTCGGCAACCGCATCCCGGAGACGATCATCGAGCCGGGCCGCGGCATGGTCGGCAATGCCGGTACCATCGAGGCCGAGGTCGTCCTCGTCTCCAAGAAGAGCGAGGAAGACGACGTGCGCTGGGTCTACCTCGACATCGGCAAGTTCGGCGGCCTGGCCGAGACCATGGACGAGTCGATCCGCTACCCGATCCGCACGGCGCGGGACGCGGACCCGATGAGCCCCTGCGTGTTGGCCGGCCCGACCTGCAATTCGGCCGACGTGATGTACGAGAAGCAGCCGTACCCGCTGCCGGTGAGCCTGGAGATCGGCGACAAAGTGCTGATCGAAGGCACCGGCGCCTACACGGCGACCTACTCGTCGGTAGCCTTCAACGGCTTCGCGCCGCTGAAGACCTACCACATCTGACATCGACGGGAGGCGGGGCGACCCTGCCTCCTCTTCCCCCTCATGCGTCGTCTCGCGACGCGCGCTTGCGCGCGCGTCAAATGAGCCTGGAAGGACCAAATTTCATGGTCACCATTCGCCTGGAACGTCCGGTGGATGAAGCGGCGCGTGAGGCGCTGCTCGACACCGCCTATGGGCCGGTTCGCCACCAAAAACCTTCGGCGCGGCTGCGCCGCGGCCGGCTGCCCGCCGACGGCCTCTCCTTTGTCGCGATCGAGCGCGGCCGCATGATCGGCACCGTGCGGCTTTGGCCGGTCAATGCCGGCCGTAAGCGTCCGGCCCTCTTGCTCGGTCCGCTCGCCGTCCATCCGCAAGCGCGCAACCGCGGCATCGGCTCGGCGCTGATGCGGCGCGCGCTGGATGTGGCGTCATGCCACGGCCACGACGCCGTGCTGCTAGTCGGGGATGAGGCCTATTACCGCCGTTTCGGCTTCTCGGCCGAAAAGACTGCTCCGCTCACGCTTGCCGGCGCCGACCCGGCGCGGCTGCTTGCGTGCGAACTCAAGCCGGGCGCGCTCGATGGTGCGCACGGCCGCATCCGTGCCAGCGGTGCACGCACGGCGATCCCGCTTGCCGCATTCGGGCCCCTTGCCGGCCAGGACGCGGCCGGGCTCCTCCCGCGCGCCGCATAAATCCGTCCAAAACCCGTGGACGCCACGCGGCAATCCGCGCGGCCCCTATTCCGTTGCCTCTTGGCTGAGGCTAAGACCATTTTTGAATTCTGGAGGCTTCTAAAAATGACGAACTGGCCCGTTCACGCCCAAATTACCGGCCCTGTTGTAATGATCGGCTTCGGCTCGATTGGCAAAGGCACGCTGCCGCTGATCGAGCGTCATTTCAATTACGACAAGACCCGTTTCGTGGTCATCGACCCCGAGGACAAGGACCGCGGACTGCTCGATGAGCGCGGCATCAAATTCATCCACCAGGCCGTCACCAAGGACAACTACAAGCATTTGCTCAAGCCTCTGCTGACCGAGGGCGGCGGGCAAGGCTTCTGCGTCAACTTGTCGGTCGATACCTCCTCGATCGACATCATGGAATTCTGCAACGACATCGGCGCGCTCTATATCGATACCGTCAATGAGCCCTGGGCAGGTTTCTATTTCGATCCCAAGATCGGAACCGCCGAGCGCTCGAACTACGCGCTGCGCGAAAGGACGCTGGCCGCCAAGGCCAAACGCAAGGCCGGCTCGACGACGGCGGTGTCCTGCTGCGGCGCCAATCCGGGCATGGTGTCCTGGTTCGTCAAGCAGGCGCTCCTGAACGTCGCCGGCGACGTCGGGCTCAAATTCAAGGAGCCAAAGACGCGCGACGAGTGGGGCAAGCTCGCCAAGAAACTCGGCGTCAAGGGCATCCACATCGCCGAGCGCGACACGCAAATTGCAAAGAAGGCCAAGCCGATCGAGGTCTTCTGCAACACCTGGTCGGTGGAAGGCTTTCTGTCGGAAGGCATGCAGCCGGCCGAGCTCGGCTGGGGCACGCATGAAAAATGGATGCCGAAGAACGGCTTCAAGCACAAGAAAGGCTGCCAGGCCGCGATCTATATGACGCAGCCGGGCGCCAATACGCGCGTGCGCTCGTGGACGCCGACGGCGAAAGCGCAATATGGCTTCCTGGTCACGCACAACGAATCGATCTCGATCGCCGACTACTTTACGGTGCGCGACGGCCGCAAAGTGACCTACCGGCCGACCTGCCATTACGCGTATCACCCTTGCAACGACGCGGTGCTGTCGCTGCATGAGCTGTTCGGGCAAGCCGGCGAACGCCAGCCGGCGATCCACATCTGGGACGAACACGAGATTACGGAAGGCATCGACGAGCTCGGCGTGCTGCTCTACGGCCACAAGAAGAACGCCTATTGGTACGGCTCGCAGCTCTCAATCGACGAGACGCGGCGCGTCGCGCCCTACCAGAACGCCACCGGCTTGCAGGTGACGAGCGCGGTGCTCGCCGGCATGGTGTGGGCGCTGGAGAATCCGAACGAAGGCATCGTCGAAGCCGACGAGATGGATTTCCGCCGCTGCCTCGAAGTGCAGATGCCCTATCTCGGCCCGGTGATCGGCGCCTACACCGACTGGACGCCGCTCGTCGGCCGGCCCGGGCTGTTCCCGGAAGAGATCGACAAGCGCGATCCCTGGCAGTTCAAGAACGTGCTGGTGCGCTGAAGCGAACAACACCACCGGACATGCAACGGGCGGCCGCAAGGGCCGCCCGTTTCGTTTGGTACAGATCCGCTCCCGTTATTTCGGCGGCTCGGGCTGCTTCTCGCCCGGCTTCGGCGGCGGCGCACGACCGGCTGCTGGCGGAGGCGCGTGACCGGCTGCCGGCGGCGGAGCACGCATCGCAGGCGGCGGTGGCGCGTGCACGACGGCGGCGGTGGCGCGTGTACCACAGGCGGCGGTGGCGCGTGCACGACGGGCGGCGGCGGCGCGTGTACAACCGGCGGCGGCGGTGCGTGCACAACCGGCGGCGGCGGTACATGAACGGCCGGCGGCGGCGGCGGTGCGGCCGGATGGACGACCTGCGGCTGCGGCGGAGGTCCACCGGCCGGAGCTCTAGCGCCACCCATTGGCGGATTCACGACGCGGGGCTCTTCAAGCTTTTTCTGCGGCTGCACTTGAACCGGCGCGGCCGGCGCGATCACCGGCGCCGGACCGCCTGGATGCTGGATCACTGGCGCTCCCGTGCGCGGCGGCGCACCGATTGGCCCCTGCGGCTGTTGCGGCTGCGGCGTAACGGTGCCTTGCGCCGCGCGCGGCGGATGACTGCCGAGTTGGCCGTGTTCGCCCTTGCCGAGCGGTTTCGGAGCGACCGGCGAGGTCGTCGCTTGTATCACCGTGTTGGTTCGCTGCACGGTGACCGGCGCCACGCGCCGGATCGCACCCTTGGTGCGCAGGTCCTGCGCATGCACGGCGACCGCGCCTTGTACGCCGGCGGTCGCACCGAACACGCGCGGGCGCACGTTGTAGGCATGCAGCGTCACATGGGTGCGGCTGGCGATGAAGCCGGGCGCCAGGCCCGGATTGACCCAGACCCGCCTGCCCTCGATATGCACCGGCCGGTTGACGATGCGCGTCTCGCGCAGCATGGCGGCGCGCCGCCCCAACGGCACGAAGTGCGAGCGCAGGCCGGGCTCGCCGATATAACGCAGCGGCACGAACACCCAGTAGTCCGGCCGCTCGTCGTAAGTGTCGATCAGATTGTCCGGCGGCAGCGGCGCCCAGCCGACATTATCGTCGCCATAGCGCCAGTCGACCCAGGCCGGCGCCCACTCGTCGCCCGGCACCCAGAACCAGCCGATGCGGCTCATGGGCCCAGCGGCCATAGTGATAGACGACCCAGCCCCAATCATCCTCGGCCGCGTCGGAGACCCAGTACCAGCCCCAGTCGTCGGTATAGACCCAGTGGCCGTATTCATAAGGCCGCCAGTCGGCCGGCACGCCGTCCGGCACCCAGACCTCGCCATAGGGCGCGAGGCGGACCCAATGGCCATAGGCGTCGAGCGCGGCCGCCATGTCCTCGGAGGACTGCGCCATCGCTGGCGTCAGCGAACCGGCCACGATCGGCAGCGAAACGCCGCGCGACGGCAAGCGCAAGGCCAGTCGCCGCGCCGAGCATGAGGCGGCGAACGATAGATTGGTTGATCATTTAGTGGTCCCTGTGGGCAATCGATTGATCGTAGGCAACGGTCGATAGACCGGAAAGTTCCAAAACATTAGGACAGGCAAGCTGAACGGCAGCCGAATTGTTTGGGCGTAATGGCGCCGTAATTAAAACGACAAAGCGCCGGCTTCGCCCGCCTCGCTGCCGAAGGCGAGCGTCTGGCCGTTGCGAATCCCAGCCGAGCGCGCTGACCGGGCTGGCGCCCGCGGCCTTCGCCTCGATCAACGCGCCGTCGTCGATGCGCACCAAAACGCCTCGGCCGTCGCTAAAGCCCACCGCGACCACCGGCTGGCGCGGATGGCAGGCGACGACCGAAACGCGCGCCTCCGAAGGCGCCATACAGCTTCGGCTGGCGGCCCATCGGCCCGTCCTTGCCGTCGAACGGCCAGAGGATCAGTTGCTCGGAGCCCGAGGTGGCGAGGAAGTCGCCGTCCGCGGTCCACGACAGCGAGCGCACGCGCGCCGAATAGCCGGACATGCGCATGTGCTTGGCGTCGGCTAGCCGCCAGCCATGCAGCGTCGGCTCCTGCATGGTGGTGACCAGAAATTTGCCGTCCGGGCTGAAGGCGACGCCGAGATGCGAGCCCTTCCATTCCAGCGTCTCCGGCTTGGCGCCGGCGGCGTTGGGAAACCAGAGCGTGACGCCGTTGTAGTGCGCGATCGCCACGCGGAAGCCCTTGGGCGCGAAGGCCAGGCCCGCCACCGTCGACGGCACTTCGTGGCTGCGATCCTCGCCCTTTTTGGTGAGCACATGCGCGGTCTTGCCGGCCGACCAGGCGACGGCGCCGTCCGGCCCGAGCGCGAGCTGATCGATCCAGCGCTTCTTGTCGTCGGTGGCGAGCACACGATGCTCGCCGCATTGCCTCGGTAGCGACCAGCGTGCCGTCGTCGCCGCCGGTGACGATGCGCTCGCCGTCGGACACGCTCGCGAGGATCCCGCCAGCATGGATGGCGACGCGCTTTTCGGCGCCCTCGCCGGCGAACAGCAGCGCCTCCTCGCCCAGCACGAAAACCGGCGTCTTGCCGAGGAAATGCACGCCGACTACGGCCGCGCCCGCTTCGATCGGGCGGACGCGGTCGGCGAGAGAGGGAATGGGGGCGGTGTCACTCACTGCTGTCATTGCCGGGCTTGACCCGGCAATCCATGATGAAGTTCGGCGAAAACCGACTTACGTAAGACTTTCACGAGTAGCAAGGCATCATGGATGCCCGGGTCAAGCCCGGGCATGACACTGAATGTGTGGCGTCGCTAAGCAATGCAGCTCTCGAAACCCTGTGCGGATTCTTTCTTCCGGCAAATTGCGGCCGATGAAGACGGCGCGGCTTTCGCGCTTTTCGCCCTCTTTCCAGGCGCGCTGGTGGTCGCCGTCCAGGATCATGTGCACGCCCTGGAAGACGAAGCGTTCGGGATCGTCCTTGAACGACAGGATGCCCTTGCAGCGCAGGATATTGGGCCCGTCCTTGGCGACGAGGTCCTGGATCCACGGAAAAAACTTGTCCGGGTTCAACGGCTTGTCGGTCTTGAGCGCGACCGACTGCATGTCCTCGTCGTGGTAGTGCTTGAGCCCGCCGTGATGGTGATGATCGTGGCCATGGTCATGATCGTGATCGTGATGTCATGCTCGTGCACGTGCTCGTCCTCGGCCTCGAGGAAGGCCGGCTCGATGTCGAGGATGCGGTCGAGGTCGAAGGCGTTGCGGCCGAGCACCTCGGCGATGTCGATCTTGGCGCGCTCGGTGCGGTGCAGCCGGGCATAAGGGTTGATGCCGCGGATGCGCGCCTCGAGCTCGGCCAGCTCGGCCGGCGCGACCAGGTCGGTCTTGTTGATCAGGATGACGTCGGCGAAGGCGATCTGGTTCTTGGCCTCGGGCGCGTCCTTGAGCCGGTCCTTCAGCCATATGGCGTCGGCGACCGTGATGACGGCGTCGAGCTTGGTCTTGGCGCCGACCGCCTCGTCCATGAAGAAGGTCTGCGCCACCGGCGCGGGGTCGGCCAGGCCCGTGGTCTCGACGATGATGCCGTCGAACTTGCCCTTGCGCCGCATCAGCCCGTCGATGATGCGCACCAGGTCGCCGCGCACGGTGCAGCAGATGCAGCCGTTGTTCATCTCGAACACTTCTTCGTCGGCGTTGACCACCAGCTCGTTGTCGATGCCGATTTCGCCGAATTCGTTGACGATGACGGCGTATTTCTTGCCGTGCGGCTCGGACAGAATGCGGTTGAGCAGCGTGGTCTTGCCGGCGCCGAGATAGCCGGTGAGCACGGTGACGGGGATTTTGGCGTCGGTATTGGGGGTGGTCATGAAATGGGGGGCTCCGTGTTGGGGGAGATATAGGCAATGTCGGGCAAACGTGCAAAAGGAGCCGACGGGACCCGGCGTTTATCCGCCTCGGGTCCCCGGCACGTCAGCTAAACCCTCAATATGACCGGCTGCCGTCGGGACAGGCGGGCCGTCGAACGTCCATTACTTGGCGCGCCGCGCCGTCCATGCTCCCGAGGCGCCTTTGAACGCGCCTGAAAAAAGCCGTGTCCCGATCGCGGCGCTCGAGCGGTCGCCCTTCGGATCGCGCGCGGCGATATCGTTCTTGAACACTTTGCTCTCGCAAGAAAACGCGCCCTGCACGACGCCATCCTTGATCGATCCCGTCAGCGGAGCGCCAAGGATGCTGGCATAGATCGCACCGGATGGCTCGCGAGCTTCATCCCGATAGGACCAAGTCGCCGTCAAGTTGCCTTTGTCGTCAACCTCGCCCGCGATCTTCGAGCTGACGTTCGGCGACGACTTCAACGGCGCAGACTTTTCAGAGGCGGCATGCGCGACCCCGGTTTGGCCGGCGACCTTGTTATCCTTGACGACGAAATCCAGGACGAAAGACATCGGCTCGATCCTGTTCCCGGCTTTGGCCTGGATCGCGATCGTCCCGGTATAGTGCCCGTCAAATTTGACCTTTTCCGTCACGACGACATAGGCCCTCGCCGAGTCGTCGCTGCGGGCGTCTTTGGCCAGGACGAGCAACCGGAAATTCCCGGCGGCGGGAAAAAATTGATCGAAATTTCGGCTGACGGTCTCGCCAGGTTTCGTCTTTACGACATATCGCACCGGCCCGATCGCGTTGCCCGGCGATTGCAACTCGATCGTCACATCGCCGCCGATGATGGTCTGCACCGACACGGTGACGCGGGTGGTTTCACCTTGTTGGGTTTGCGGCACCAGGACAACGGCCGACTTGATCGTCAATTGCTCCGGCTGTCCCGAATGCGCAATCGGCGGCGCCGCGCCGGTGCCCGCCCGCTGAAACCCGGAGCAATCGCCATAGAGGCAAGACAGGAACGCATCGTAGCGGTCCATACGATCGAAGTCCTCCGCGATCGCCGCATTATTTTTCTTCTTTTGCAGCCAGACCGTCAGCCCGGCTTTCACCTCGTCAGGCGCATCCTTGACGATACCGAACGCGTCGCCCGCGAGCGGTAATTTATCCAGCACGACATTCTCGATCATCCCCTCAAGGATCTGCAGGTTGGGGGAATCTCCATAAAATTTTGTGACGGCTTTTCTGACATCGTCCCCGATCTCTTTGGCGCGATCGATGCCTCTTTTAGCGGGGGTCCACGTACCGGCCTTGGGGGTCGTTTGGGCCTGGGCAAACTGCTGGGCCTGGGTCGTCTGCGGCATAGCGATCGCAAGCGCCAATGCCGCCGCGAGAACCAGCGCAAGCGGTCTGGCGCGCGTGAATGGCGATGAATGTCCGCCGTCTCGGATGCTCATTGGCCTGCTCCATAGGCGCGGATGAAACCTCGATTGCCGCTGGCGCGGTTCTGGCAAATTCCCGCGCGCGCCAGGCGGAACGTATAGGTCCCCGGCTCCAAATCGGCGTCCGGTTCGACACGCGCGATGCACCAAGCCGCCTGGTGCGGGTCGCATTCCACCCGGGACAATTCCCCGTTAGCGATGACCGCGCCGTCATGCGAAGCGGCGTAGCCTATGCTCGTCTCATCGGTGCGCCAGCGAAACCAGACGTCGATTCGCTGGACGCGAACCGGACGCTGAATCGTGAAAGTCGCGACACTGGTCGGAACGCATGGGCCGGCGTTCCAATTGTTGAATAGCTGCTGCGCACTTGTCGGCGCCGCAATCGCGCAGATCACGGCGCCCAGCAGCGCCAACCGGATGCGTCGACTCATGCGCGGCATTTCTCTCTCCATTGCCAGCACGTACGCGGTCAATTATCCGGACCGATGGGTTCGACGAACAGGATCTTCAGGTCCTCGCTCGGGCCGTAATTCTCCCGCGTCAGCTCGTAGCTTGTCGGCCCTGCCCGCTTGATGCCGTCGGCACAGAGCGAAACCAAAGCGCGCGGCGACGACTTCTCTACCGTCAGGCGGAATTTCTGAATCGGTCCAAGCCAATTGCCGGCCGTGGTCAATACGTATTTCAATTCAAAGCCGGACAGCGCCGACTGCGGCGCCTCCTGCAGGCGGGTGCGCGCGGCGCGCGTGAAGGACGGATCGATGCAATAGTTCTTTTGCATTTCGGCCGAGGCGAGATCGCTATCGCCGAAGAAAAACTGCCGAGGCGCAGGGCTATACCGGTGCGTCACCTCGATCGAGCGTCCGGCCGGAAAGGTCTGGAACCAGTAAAAGGCAATATGCACATTCCAATGCACGTTCGCGGACGGCTTGTTGTTGGCGCCAAAACTGCTGTTCCAGTCGATAACGCCGTAACGTTCGAGCTCGCGCCGCGCCTCCGCCGGCAGGTTGTCGAGCCGCTCGTTCAGCGCGTCGCCACCGCGCATGGTGAGCGGGACACCGTGGCGTTTGAGCACATCGGTTACATCGACGCCGAACCGCGTAGCCTTGATCTCTACCGACGGTTCGACCCGCCGCCCGTCCGTTGTGACCTGAAAATCGATGACGTTGACGGGATCCTTGCCGTGCAGGATGTAATTTCCACCCTCACCGATCTCCATCACCGGCAATGGAAATGCGACCAGCGTGCTGATGTCATGCGGGCTCTTGTTGCGGAAACGGTAAACGACGCGCACTTGCTCGCGGCTGATGTAAAGGTCTTCGGACTCGACACTGATATCCGGATTGAAGGTGAGCCGGAGGCCACCGGCATCGAGGCTGGCGCTGGAATCGTTGGCGCTTGCCCGGTCGACGGGGAATAATCCAAGTGCCGCAGTCAGGCTTGCGAAAAGAATTGCGCAGCCGAGCGCGAACAATAGCGGTGCCCGGAGACCACGATCATCTGTCCGCATCTGTGTTTCCTTTCGCCAGACGCTCGCTGGCAGCCCCCATAAGCGGCCAAGGCGGGATCCACATTGTCTGTTTGCTGTACTTTGGGCGGGGCAACCTTTCCGGCGCTCGTTCTTCGTTTTTGTAGGCTATGTGCGCAGGCCGAAAACCGCATTGCGCTGGGTCAACTTTCCGGCGTGAGCCTGTACCGCAAATGCACGCAGCAGCACCCACGCCTTACCCCTGCACCGCCGGCACGCTGTTCGTGAATTCGACCTTCATCGAAGCCAAAACAAGCGTAGAGATTGCGTCCCATGAGCCGCTTGTTCGAAGAACTCGACTATCGCCAGACGCCGATCGGCGCCCTGAGCCTGCGCCGGCGGCGCGAGCTGAGCCTCGGCGTCGATGTGTTCGAGATCAAGCTCGGCGATGAATTCCTGATGTCGAGCCTGTTCACCGCGTCCGAGATCGCGCTGGCGCGGCTGGGATTGGCCGCGCTGGTCCGTCCGGAATCGAACGCGGCCCTCGATGTCGTGGTCGGCGGGCTGGGGCTGGGCTACACGGCGCAAGCCGTGCTGGAGCACAAGACGGTGGGTTCGCTCATCGTCGTCGAGGCGCTGCAGCCGGTCATCGACTGGCACGTTGCGGGGCTCGTGCCGCTCGGCCGCGAACTCGCCGCCGAGCCGCGCTGCCGCTTTGTGCTCGGCGACTTCTTCGCCCTGGCGGCTTCGCCAGCGGGCTTCGATGCGGCCTCGCCCGGGCGCGCGTTCGACGCCGTGCTGGTGGACATCGACCATTCGCCCGACGCGCTGCTCGCTGCGGGCAACGCCGCCTTCTACGGCGAAGCGGGCCTCGCCCGGCTGGCCGCGCATCTAAAGCCCGGCGGCGTGTTCGGTCTGTGGTCGAACGAGCTTGCCGACGACGCCTTCACCGCGCGGCTCAAGCGCGTGTTCGCGGAGGCGCGCGCCGAGCCGGTGACGTTTCACAATCCGCTGCAAAACAAGCCGTTCACGCAGACGGTCTATCTCGCGCGCAAGCGGGCGTAGCGGCGCCGCCGCTATCGGTGCGAAATTTATCGCCGCTTGAGGCTGAGGATATAGTCGATGAGTTTTTCGGAATCCGATTCGGAGACGATCAGGTTCGGCATGCCCTTGTGGTTCGACCGAAGGAACACCTTCAAAGAAAGGGCGGTGGTCGACGGCAAGTTGGCGATGGCAAAAAAGCTCGCGACGTTCCGGTCCGGGCGCGGCTGCCCCTCGGTCACCCGATGACAGGAACTGCAAAGCTCCATCGCGACCTGGCGTCCCAGAGAATGGCTGTTGGCAGGCTGGGCGAGCGCTGCGGCCGGTGCCGCAAAGGCTGCGGCGATGAAGAGGCTTGAGAATGCAATATGGCGCATGGGGCCTCCGCAGGGCGGACGAGTGCAACGCATATGAGCGTTACGGCCGCCACGCGGCAATGACATAGGTCAAATAGAAGCCGATTGGCGGCGTTGCAACGCGTGTCGGCGATCCAGCTATTCGAAGCCAGCTCGCGCAAGAAACCGGGGTTGGCGTTCGAAGGCATGGCGAAAGTATGTGCCGAGCGACATTCTCAGCCGCATGGTTCTGGCCGCCACAACAAAAAGCCCGGGCGAGCGGCCCGGGCTTTGCAGCGATTTGAGAGCTGGCGCTGGCTCAGCGCCTCAGGTGTGAGTTGCAAACGCCTTGGCGGCGCCGGCCTTGAGCGGCTCCGCCGTCTCCAGCATCACCTTTTGGCTGTGCTCGGCGAGTTCATTGCTCTGCGCGGACAGGACTTCGAACTGCTTACGCGCCTGTTCGGTCGAGAGTTGAATGAACTCCGACGGCGACTTCACGGCAAGCAGCGCGTTGGCATAGTCGAAGGCGGCGTTGCTGTTGGTGCGCGCGAACTCGATGACCTTGGCATTGCTGTCCTTGAGCCCTTGAACGGCTGTCTCACCGGCAACCTTGAGGACGCCGGACGCTTCCGCCGTGGCCGCGCTCATCTTGTCGTAGGACGCTTTGGCTTGTGCGGCACCCTTGTCGGCCATCTCACGAACGGCCTGCGGGCTTCCCGCTTTCGCAGCGCCGGCGGACTTGGTCCCGGCGCTAGTGTTGGATTGTGTCATGGCATTTTTCCTCGGGGCGTTTTCTGGTGAGAGCCTCCGTACGCCGCCCTGGACGCTGATCCGGCCTCTCAACCTGCCACCGGCGGTGGGAGCGATGCTCCTCCGGGACAGAATTTCCACTAGGTATAACGGGCGAGAGCGGCGAAGGTTCAATTAAGAATTGGCCTATTCGACGGGTGCCCCCATAACGGACACTTCCCGGCGGAAAAGCCCGCGCCTTAGGCGATACACCACTGGTTTAGCCACTCCCAGGAGCCCCCATGGGCATGATCAAGCAAATCACCGCGCCGATCCGCTGCATCGTGCGATTTCCGTTGTTCCAACTCGCCGTCGTGGTCGCCGTGATTTTATTTCTGCAGGGCGCCGAACCGACATCGGCGTTCGGCCGCATCTTCACCGGCCTCGACAAGCTGGTCGGCGCCACCGTGGATGTGTTCGCCGCCGTGTTCAACGTGCGGTCCTTCACCAAGTCATGGCTCACATCGGGCTTCTGGATCGGCTACGTCTACCTCGCCTGCCTGCTGATCCTTTACCTCGCGCGGCTCGCGATCGGCGCGCTGGTCGATCTCATCGGGCGGCACAATGCGTTCTGGCTGCGCAACGCCATTGCGCGCGAACGCGGCATCGTGGCCTACCGCGCCTGGGTGCCGTTCGAAAAAATCAGACCGCCCGACATTCCGCAGCCGCAATGGGAAGAAACATTTGCCTGGCCCGCCGACAACAAGCCGCCCTACCCGCCGCTCGTGCAACGGATGCTGCTCGGAGCACTCATCAATGTGGCGGTAATCTTGGCTATCGCCATGGCGCTGCAATTTTTGACACCCTTTCCGGTACTGACGTGGTTTGGGCAGATGACAAAAATGCTGTTCGGCTGACGCGGACACGCCGAGCGACGCGGCACCTCTCGGATCGAGCGGGGCGGCTATCCGGTGGCGTTTTAAGTCAGCCAGTCTTCGCCTCGGCGTTCCCCCCTCGAAGGCACTCCGACCAATAAAACGGCAAGCTGGGGATGACGATCAAAACCATAATATCGGCGGCATTCGTTGCCGCGCCGGCTACCTTCGCAATCGCGCAAGCCGCCGCGATGCAAAGCGTATGGCAGGCAGCCCGTCTTGACGCCGCGCCGCCGGTCGGCGCAACTTTCGCCCGAGAGCCCCACCCTGCCGTTGCAACTTTATTGGAAAAACAATGCCCGAAGCCGTCGTTCGCGGAGTTCATATCCATTACGAAGTCATCGGTAGCCCAGGGCCCCTTCATCGCGCTGACGCCGGGCAGCCGGCGCTCCTATGCCGAGCTGGTCGGCCTGTCGCAGGCGATCGCCGCTCACGGCTATCGCGTGCTGCTGCATGACCGGCGCAATTGCGGCGCCTCGGATGTGGCGTTCGACGGCTCCGGCTCCGAGCACGAGGTCTGGGCCGACGATCTCTACGCGCTGGCCAAACAGCTTGACGCCGCGCCACTCTATGTCGGCGGCTCGTCGGCCGGCGCACGGCTGGCGATCCTGTTCGCCATCCGCCACCCGGACGCGCTGCGCGGGTTGCTGCTGTGGCGCGTCACCGGCGGCCAGGAGGCGGTCGACCGGCTGGCCGAGAATTACTACGGCCAGTTCATGAAGCTGGCGCGCGCCGGCGGCATGCAGGCGGTCGCCGACAGCGAGCATTTCCGCGAGTGCATCGCCGCGCGGCCGTCGAACCGCGAGCGGATCATGGCGACCGATGTCGAATGAGTTCATCAAGGTGATGACGTCGTGGCGCGAGGCCTTCCTGAAATCGGCGACGCTGCCGATCGTCGGCGCCACCGAAGCCGAATTGAATGCGATCCAGGCGCCGGCCTGCCTGATCGCCGGCAACGACGTCATCCACACGCCGGCGACGGCGCGCAAGGCGGCGCGGCTCATTCCCAACAGCGAACTGCACGACGACGTGGTGCAAAAGCGCGCCGACGACAATCTGCTGAAAGATTGGGACCGCAAGGAATGGCGCGACGCCGAGCCGCGCATGGCGCAGATCTACGCCGATTTTCTCAAACGCGCCGAAGCCAGATAAACGCCAAAGATTGGGAAGGAAACTCCGATGAGTCTACAGATCCGCCGCGTCGTCACCGGCCACGACGCGCAAGGCCGCGCCAAGGTCGAGGTCGACGAGATCGCCAAGAACGTGATCTCCAACCGCCCGGGCGCATCGTCCTGCGTGGTGTGGTCGACCAAGGGTTTTCCGGTCGACAATGACGGCTTCAACGATCCGACCGCGGCCAATTTCAAGACCACGGTCGACGGCGGCACCGTGTTCCGCATTGTGCATTACGGGCCCGGCGTGACGCCGCGCAACCACCGCACCGACTCGATCGACTATGCCGTCGTCATCTCCGGCGAGATCGACATGGAGCTCGACAACGGCGTCGTGGCGCATCTCAAGCAGGGCGACCTGCTGGTGCAACGCGGCACCATCCACAACTGGGTCAACCGCGGCAAGGAAGCCTGCGTCATCGCCTTCGTGTTGATCAGCGCCAAGCCGGTGAGTGCGGCGGGCAAAGCGCTCAACGCGGTGGGGTGAGTCTTCTTATCCCTCCCCTGAAAGGGGAGGGTCGCGCGAAGCGCGGGGTGGGGTATTGCCACACGTGAGCACGCCCCCACCCGGCTCGCTACACTCGCCACCCTCCCCCTGCGGGGGAGGGATAAATAGCTACTGCGGCTGAATGCCCGCCGCCTTCACCGCGTCGGCGGTCTCCTCGACCTCCTTGCGGAAGAACGCGGCGGTCTCGGCGACATTGCGTTTGTCGGGGAAATAGCCGTCGCGCTGCATGATGCTCGCGACCTTCGGATTGAGCAGCGCGGCGTGGATGGCGGCGTTGAGCTTTTCGACGATCGCATCCGGCGTCTTGGCCGGCGCGAAGAACATGCCCCAGGAGCCGATCGGCTTGAAATTCGGCAGCACGCTGGTCATCAGCGGCACGTCGGGAAAGGCCGGGAACGGCTTGGTGCCGGTGAAGGCGAGCGCGCGCACGCGGCCGCTCTTGATCAGGCCCATGACCGAAGGCGGCGTCACGAACATCACGTTCACGCTGCCGGAGAGCATTGCGTTCATCACCTCGGAGGCGCCCTTATAGGGGATGTGCTGCATCTTGATGCCGGCCGCCTTGCTGAACAGCTCGGTCGCCAGATGCAGGCCGTTGCCGACGCCGGGCGAGCCGTAGAGCAGCCGGTCCTTCTTCGCCGCGGCGATGAATTCCTGCAGGGTTTTGTACGGAGACTTGGCGTCGACCAGCATGAACAGGCCGTCAAGCTCGCCTTGGGTCGCGATCGGCCGGAGGTCGGTGAAGATGTCGTAGCCGAGGTGCTTGTAGATGTAGGGCGTCGGCGCGATGCCGTTCGACGAGAACAGCAGCGTGTAGCCGTCGGGACTTGCCTGCACGACATAGCGCGTGGCGATCGTGGCGTTGGCGCCGAGCTTGTTTTCGACGATGAAGGATTGGCCGAGGTCGGCGCCGAGTTGCTGCGCGACGGTGCGCGCCTGGATGTCGGGCCCGCTGCCCGCCGCATAGCCGACGATCAAGTGCACCGGACGGTCGGGATATTGCTGCGCCTGCGCGGGCCCCAATACGGCCATCAGGATCGCGGCGAATAGACAGAAAGACCGAAACATATTTTGTCCCCTCCGATTTTATCGTTGCGCCGAAGGCATTTGGCGGCTTGCCCCATGCGGGCAGCGGCGCGAACGCTATGTCATCGCCGCACCTCCGTCGAGCCGGTCGAGGCCGGCCGCCGCCCTCGCCGGCCGCGAATTTCCGGTTGTGTTCCAAGCGGCCGTTGCGTCTACTGTCCCCAATCAAAAAAACGGGGAGGACACAATGACAATCAAGATGAAAGGCGCCGCCGCGCTCATTGCCGCGCTGGCGATCGTTGCAACGGCAGGCGCCGCCGTGGCGCAAAGCGGCTACCCGGACCACAACGTCAGGATGCTGGTCGGCTATCCGCCAGGCGGCCCGGTGGACATCATCGGGCGGGTCGTCAGCGACCGGCTCAGCCAGATCTGGGGCAAGCCGGTGGTGGTCGAAAACATCACCGGCGCCAGCGGCAACATCGCGGCCGACCGCGCCGCCAAGGCCACGCCCGACGGCTATACGCTGCTGGTGTCGACCAACGCCCAGCTCGTGGTCAATCCCAGTCTCTACAAAATGACGTTCGATCCGGCCAAAGACCTGACGCCGATCTCGCTCGCCGTCTACTCGCCGAATATCCTGGTGATACCCAACGACGTGCCCGCCAAGAATGTGAAGGAGCTGGTCGCCTATTTGAAAGCGAATCCGGGCAAGAGCTTCGCTTCCGCCGGCGTCGGCACCACGCAGCACCTTGCCGGCGAGCTGTTCAAGTCGATGGCGCATGTCGACATCCAGCACGTGCCGTATCGCGGCGCGGCGCCGGTGATCACCGATCTGCTGGCCGGGCGAGTCACCCTGTTTTTCGGCGCTATCTCGTCGCTGATCCCGCTGGTGCGCGAGGGCAAGCTGCGCGCGCTCGCCGTCACATCGGCCACACGCTTTCCGGCGACGCCCGAGCTGCCGACCATGATCGAAGCGGGCTATCCGGGCTTCGTGTCGATCCTCTCGATCGGGCTGGTGGCGCCGGCCGGCACGCCGCCGGCGATCGTCGAGAAGATTCACCAGGACATGGTGAAGGCCATTTCCACGCCGGAGGTGCGCAAACGGCTGAGCCATATCGGCATGGAAGAGATCGGCGATACGCCGGCGGAATTCGCCGCCGCCATGGCGGCGGAACGGCCGCAATGGGCGAAAGTCATCAAGGACGCCGGGATCAAACCGAACAATTGACCCACCGGGCGCGGACGGCCGGCCGCGGCGGGTCCTACGCCGCGGTCAGGCTTGGCTGCGCTACGGGTTCGTCATTCGCCGGCAGCAGCGTCAAGATGATGCGCGTGCCGCCTTCATAGCTTTTGTCGACCCAGATGCGGCCGCCGTGATCGTTGATGATCTTGCGGCAAACGGTGAGCCCGATTCCGGTGCCCTCGTATTCGTCCTCGTTGTGCAGCCGGTAGAACATGTCGAAGACCTGATCGGCGAAGTGCGGCTCGATCCCGATCCCGTTGTCGGTGACGCAGACGGTGACCAGCTTTGGCCCGGACCTCACATCGATGTCGATGCGCAGGCCGTCGTCGCGCCGGAACTTGATTGCGTTGCTGATCAAGTTCTGGAAAACATGCGCCAGCAGTATCGGATCGCCCTTGAGATGCGGAACGTCGCTGGCATTGACCCGAATATGCGACTCGAACTGTTGGAAGTCGCAGTTGTCGATCACGTCCTTGATGACTTTGGGCAGGTCGGCGGTCTTGCCGGAAAACGCCTTGGCGTTGTAACGCGAATAGTCGAGCATGGAATCGAGCATGAGCTTCATGCGAACGGCGCCACGGTTGATGCGCGTCAGAATTTCGTTGCCTTCGGCGCCCAATTGCCCGCCATAGTCTTCGCGCAGCGCATCGATGAAGGCATCGATGCGTTTAAGCGGCGCGCGCAAATCGTGGGCGACGATCGAGGCAAACTTCTGCAGGCCCTCATTGGCGGCTTTCAGTTCCAGATTTGAGGCCTCGATCGTGCTGCGCAGTTCGCTTTCCTTGGACGCGGCGGATTCGGCTTGCTCTTTCGCCAGTTGAAGAAGCTCCGCCCCGGCGCGGCGCGACGTCTGGTCGCGCAGAATGACTGCCATGCCGGTCACCTCGGATCCGTCGAAGATGGGCTGCACGACGCCGCTGGCCCAGAAGATGCGGCCGTCCTTGCGTAGCTGCCAACCTTCGGTTTCCTGGCGCCCGTACGTGGTCGCGTGCGCCAAGATCAGGCCGGGCCTGCCTTCCAGAACATCTTCTTCCGGAAACAGCCGGTCGATGTGAAGCCCATCCATTTCCGCCGCGGAATAGCCCAGGATAGCCTCGGCGCCCTTGTTCCACTTGACGATCCGGTGTTCGAGATCGAGCTGGTAGATCGCAAAGTCGGTGGCGCAATCCATGAAAATCTGTAGTTGACGCTCGCTCTTCTCCAAGGCGCGCTGCGCATTCCGTTGCTCGGTGACGTCGCTCATGATGGCGGTGAAGCCGATCTCGTCGGGGCCGCTGCGCCAAGAGGCGAGTGACAGATGCAATGGAAATAGCGTGCCGTCCTTGCGGCGGCCTTCGACGTCGCGGCCGATGCCGACCACATGCGCGACCCCGGTATCGACGAAGCGCTGCACATGCTCGTCATGCGCGGCCGCCTTGTCTTCCTCCAAGAGGACATGGACGCTCCGGCCCAGCACCTCGTGCGCGGCATAGCCGAAGATCGTCTCCGCGGCGCGGTTGAACGACGTGATTATGCCGTGCTGGTCCGCCAGCACGATGGCGTCGGCCGCGGTATCGACCACGGCGCGGTAACGTTCGCCGCTGCGCTGGATCTCCTCGCTCAAGGCCGCGGCATTTCTCACGATCGCTTTCTCGCGCCGGGTCAGCGAGTGGATGATGAAATACAGCAGCAAATCGATGACGACCCCGGCCGGGACAATCGCGCGGGGCAGCGAGGGCGCCATATCGTTCTGGAATACGTACCAGGAGATGCCGGTCACCAGCAGCAAGCACGCCAGAACGTATTCTGCGAATAGCCGCAGGCCAATGATGCGGCCGAGGACGCCGCCGCGGCTGGCGTGCCGGATGCGGCTGACGTTTACTGCCGTGCGCTCGCGAAGTCTGAGGAAAGGGCAGTTCATGCAGCCTCAATGTGGATCGTGGGTTGCCCGATCAATTGCGCGGAGGCCGGCGGCGGCGTATTCGGCAGCCGCAGCCGCGTTTCGATCCGGCCGGCGGGTGCGGACACCAGCCGGCTATCGCCGTTACTGCACGAGCTGGTACTTGATCTGCGGCAGATTGGTCAGCGCGGCGAAGAACTCGTCCGCCTTGAACGGCTTGACCACATAACCGCTGGCGCCGAGGTCGAACGCTTCAAACATGTCGGATTCGTCGTCGGAGGCCGACAGCATGATCACCGGCACATCCTTGAACTCGGCGTCGGCGCGGATCTTCTTGAGCGTCTCGAAACCGCTCACGCGCGGCATGTTGATGTCGAGCAGGACGATGATCTTGGATTTGTCGAGGCCCATCTTGTGAAGTTCGGTCAGCGTCGCGAGCAGATGCTCGGGCTTCTTCTCCGAAACAAAATTGTTGACGATGCCGTCGCGCCGCACCTGGCGCCGCGTCAGAAAAATTTCGTCGGCGTTGTCGTCGACCATGACAAGTGTAACTGCGGATGAAGTGGCCATATTGCGCTCCCCAGAGCTGTTTTGACCGGACGCCTCAAGTGCCGGCGATGGGTTCAAACTTAGATGGGCTGAGTAAAGGAAGTGCCTAAGATTTGAATCGAATGCCGAAGTGGTTGATGGCGGTTAAAATATTTTCTCCATGCAGATGAAGAAAAAAGCCGGCGCAAGGGGCGCCGGCTTGCGCAAGGAGCGCGGTCTCAGGACAGGCGGGGACGTCCTCAGGAAATCGGTACCAGGATAGTGTCGCCGCTCTTGATGTGCGCGGTTTGCCTGATGACATTGAAGTTTGCGATCGCAGCCACGGACGTGCGGTAACGGCGCGCAATTGCATGGAGCGTCTCGCCGGGCGCCACGGTGTGCACGATCGGCCGCGTGAGGCGGCGGTATCCGGCTAGTGACATCGATGGGCGCGCCGCAACCGCCGAACGAGCAATGTCGCGCGGAATTGATCCCGTGACGTCGCATGTGACGACGCGGCGGAGCCGGGCCTCGCGCATGCGCTTGCGGGTCAAGAGTTGCCGGCGCGCCGTCATGGAATTCGGCTGCCGCCATTGCGGCGGGCTTGTCACAACGGCCGGCCGCGCGATGCGCGGCGGCGCCGATCCAGCAGTGTCGCGTGGCATTGCGCGTTGCGCCTGGATCGAACCGGTCGTCTCGCCGGCATGCCGGTCACTCGAGGTCAGACACGTGTTCGACCGGCTGCCGTCGCCGCAGGTCGGTCCGTTCGAGCTGCAAGCGGCGGCGACCACAAGCAGGCCACCAATGACGGCAAACAACTTGATCCGCTTGACGATGGTGCTGCGACCGTCGGGCGACATGCGACCCTCCTCCCCAAAACGAGGGAGGCTTCCTAGCGGCGGCGGCGGCAATGCACAATTGGCCGCGGAGACGTTAAGCCGGATGCAGTAAAGACCGTTCTAATTTAACAATTCCGCACGGCCGCCGCCGCGCGTCTTTGCAAATGCCGCGATGGCGCGGGGGATTTCAGAGGATACGCGGCTGGCTTCGCCCGCAACGCGACGCAGTATTAATCCCGGCTTGATGGATATTTAGAAAGGACGCTCCTGCAAACGCGAGCGCGCCTCGGGATTCCCGGCTCACTCCTGCAGCAACCGCATCCGCGCCGACCGGCACGCAATCGGTGAGACCGATGACGTCCCGTTCGAACAGGTAAATGCAGCCGCTCAAGCGGGCATGGCCGACGGGCCATAAGCAAGCAAGGAGCGACCGTTTAAGCCGCTACATAAGCGAATAAATATATGCGGTTACGAAAGCGACGAATATGCAGCCGACAATTCCGTAAGTAACAATGTCAGCGATGTTTCGTGACTGAGGCGGAGCTATGATTTTCGTCATGTCCATAACCTTTTCAATGAAACGATGCGGCGGCACGCACCCCACAGCCGCATGATGTGGGTAATCATCAGCGAATTAAAACAATTGTCCCTATTCACGCAGCTCCGGCGCTTGGCCGGCATAAACAACAATTCAACGCCTCAGCCAGAAGGTTTCGCGTTCACGCGCGCTCACGGCGCCCTGCCGAAAAGCAACCGCGCATATGCGTGCGCAGGCAAGGCAGCGTGACTTTTCGTTAGGTTGGCGAAAACGCCGGGACGCTTTCACCACGCGTCCAGTGTTGCAACCATGCGCCTCTATTTGCGCAGAGTCGAGGACGCTATTGCTTCGTCAGCGTATAGACATAGTCGTTGAGGCCGACTTCCGCCGTGCGCTCGTCGACGAAATGGAAATCGAACTCGCAGCCGGTTTCCAGCGTCTTGAAGCTGGCGCCTTTAAAGCCGAGCGCGGCGGCGAGCTTGCCCGGATCGACCGACTTGTCCTTCGACTGCATTTCCCCGAAGGCGCCCTGGAACAGCATGTCGGCGGGATAATCCTTGAGCGCATAGTGCGCGCCCTTGCATTTGAACGGGTCGGGGCCGGCGATTCCCTTGGCGGTGACGGTAAGGGTCTTGCCAAGGAGCCGCGCCCGCTCCTTTGCGTCTGGCTTGCGCTGCGCATCGGCCCACGGCGCCGCGACGGCATCGGTAAATTTCCAGTGGCCCAGATAGGCCGGCTCGGCGGCGGCCGGCCGGAGTCAGGACGGCAACGCTCAACGCCGCGCCAAGCGCGGCCAGCCTCAGAATTCGCAACGCATTCCCCTCACGTTGAAGCTACTGGATCACCGTCACATGGGTGCCGACCGGCACGCGGTTGTAGAGATCGATGATGTCCTGATTGAACAGGCGGATGCAGCCCGAGGAAACGGCCTGGCCGATGGTTTCCGGCTCGGTGGTGCCGTGCAGGCGGAAAAACGTGTCGTGGCCGTCGCGATAAAGATAGAGTGCACGGGCACCGAGCGGATTGTCAGGGCCGCCGTCCATGCCGCCGGCGTAAGGCCGGTAGCGCGGCATCGCCGCCATCATGTTGGCGGTCGGCGTCCAATGCGGCCATTTCTCCTTGCGGCCGATGATAGCGGAGCCGCGGAAATTGACGCCCTCGACGCGGCCAACGCCGACGCCGTAGCGGATCGCCTTGCCGCCGGCTTCGACCAGATAGAGGTGGCGTTCCGGCACGTTGACCACGATGCTGCCCGGCTTTTCCTTGCCCTTCCAGGCGACCTCGGTGCGCAGCATGCTGGAATCGACGCCGGTCGTATCGATCGGCGGGGTGATGAAGCCGCCGTCGCTGACGGCGCCATAATCGGCGGTGACGCAGCCGGCCAGCAACAGCGGCAGGCCGGCCAGCAGCGCGCGGCGGCTCAGCGCGGAGCCGGAAATGCGGTCTTTGGCGGCAGGATTCTGGATGGGCGGTTTACGCATGGGGCACACGATTGTTCATTCCGCATTGTGCGCAGCATCGGCCGCCCATGCAACAGGACGTTGACGGAATTGAACCCGCGCCATTATTGCGCGCCGCCCGCTGTTTCCCTACGGTTGCGCAGGCCGCATTCGGATCGGGGGCAAACCATGCGCCGAAAATTTGCAGTTTTCATCTTTCTGGCGGGCTTCGCCGCCGGTCCGGCTCTGGCGCAGAGCGGCGCCGCGCAGCTACAGAATACGCAAGCGGCAAACGAAAACGCCTTTATCACCAAGGCGCAGGCGGCGCTCGACGCCAAGCGGTGGCCGGACGCGGAAGCGGTCTTGAAGCAACTGATAGCCTACGCGCCGCGCTGGAATTATTTTGAGGCGCTAGGCAACGCGCAATTCAATCAAGGGCACTACGCGGAGTCGATCGCGTCCTATCAGCGCGCGATCGACCTCGGGCAGAAGGATGCCGGCCCCGCCGCCATCGGCCGCATGCATACGACGATCGGCAACGCCAATTTGAAGCTGAAAAAAAACGACGCGGCCATCGCCGCCTACAACAAGGCGGCGGCGATTGATCCCCATCCGGCGACCGCCTACTTCAATCTTTGCGCGGTCTTGTACAATATGGGCCAGGTGACGGCGAAGACGATCGCGGCTTGCGACAAGGCGATCGCCGCCGATCCGAAAATGGCGGATGCCTATTTCATCAAGGGCTCCGCCATGGTCGGCAATGCAACCATCGGCAAAGACAATAAAACCATTGTGCCGCCCGGCACGGTGGAAACGCTCAAACAATATCTGGTGATCGCGCCTAACGGCCCGCACACAAAGGACGTCAAGGAGCTGCTCGACTTCCTGAAATAGCCGGGCACGCTATTCTACCCCTGCCATGTTGAATGCCGCTTTCATCGTCCTCGGGACCGCCGTGCTGCTGGGCTGCGTGCTCGCGGTGCTGCATTTGCGCACGGGCGCCGCGCCGCCGCCTTGGCCGTTCGGCGCGCTGCACGGGTTCGTCGCCGTCGCCGGCCTCGGCTTGCTCACGCTCGCATTGCGCGGCCCGCCGCGCGGGCTCGAGCAAGGAACCGGCGCGTTCGGCATCATCGCCGCCGTGCTGATCGCGCTGGCGGCGCTGGCCGGGCTTGCGCTGCTTGCCGCGCGTCTGCGCAAGCGGCGACTCTCGGGAACGCTGATCGGCATCCACGCCACGCTTGCGGTCGGCGGCTTCGTCATCCTGCTCGCCTACGTGCTGGCGGGCTAGCTCGCGCCGCCCGTCTCACTTATGCTCGCGGGCAGCAGGTTCGTCTCACGAGGATCGACAATGCAGCCCAAAGAACAGCCGGCCTACGACCACAGCTTTCACGCCATCCACGACCATGAAATCCCCTGGCAGGAAGGTGCAAAATCCGTCCTCAAGCTGCCGGACGGCGTGCAGGTCAAGATCTTCGCCCATGACAAGGCGATGGGACGGGTCGACATGAAGGTCAAATTTCCGCCCGGCTACGTCGAGCCTGAGCACGCGCACAAGAGCTGGCACTCCATCGTCGTGCTCAAGGGACGCATGTGCGTAGCCGGCAAGGATCTACGGCCCGGCGACTACGTCTTCGGCTGGGACGAACTGCACGGTCCCTATGAATATCCCGACGGCTGCGAGGTGTTCGTCGTGTTCATGGGCGACAGCGTCGCGCACGAATGGGACGCGGCGAAACACAAGACGCATCAAAACATCTGGACGGCGGAAACCGAGGAAGGCCGGCAAGGCATCGACCGGCATAAGCAGCAGCGCAAGGCCGGTTAGAAGATCAGCTCACGCACCACAACAAAATTCGGCGCGGACATAAAGTCCGCTCCTCGCGATGCTGAATTTTCGCGAAACAAAACAGGAGCGCGTCGGGAACGGCCGAAATGGGGTCTTGCCTGACTGATGCGACCCGCGACAGCCGTTCCCGGCGTGCCGTTCGCACATTTGCCGCTATGCTGTCGCCCGAACGTTTGCGAAAGCAATCGTCGCGGCATGTTGACCCGGTGGTGCCATACAAACCTCCGCGCCTGTCTGACGATGTTTATACTCGGACCGTTGCGCGCAAACTGTCAAGCCGTGCGTCGATCACTTAAGTCGAATGTTCCACGCAACCGCACGTTCTTCGTTGCAATTGGCACACGCGTGCTAGTCTTGCCGTCATGCTCCCTTCCGAAGAAAAACCATTGCCTGCCGTCGGCGTCTACTGGATCGAAGAGGCCGATTATCCTGCGCTGCTGACATTGTTCGATGACGGTAACACGCTGCCGCCGGACTGGACGGCGTGGCGCAAGATGGCCGTCGAGATGGAGAGCGGCCTCAAGGCTTACGGTCATCCGGTGATGCGCGTGCGCATCGATCCAACGACATTCCCGGCCTGGTGCGCCGCGCATGGCGCGACGACGGGCCGGCAAGGGCGAAAAGCTTTTGTCGCGGCGGCGGTCTTGGAGCGATACGGCGATCAAACCTGAGCGGCGGCGGCCCGCCAAAACGAAATGCCCGGCGCGTGCGCCGGGCATGATTTCTGACATGGGATGAAACAATCCGCCGGCGCCTGGCCGGCAGGTTTCACCGTCTAGTAGTGACGGCGATGGTGGCGGCGCCAATGGTGCCGATAGACCGGTGTTTCATTCACATAGTAGCGCTGATCGACGCCGAACACGCCTTCGACGCCGCCGATCACGCCGCCGACCGCGGTGCCAACGACCGCGCCGACCGGACCGGCGATGCGGTTGCCCTCATGGAAACCATGCGCGGCGCCACCGGGGACGCCTTGCGCCTGGGCGGCAAGCGGCATGGCGAGCGCCGCGATAAACGTACCGGCAATAAGCAAAGTCTTTTTCATAAGGTCACTTCCGTTTTCATTGAGGGGCGTAAGTCTGTTTGACCGCATGAAATTGACACGGCTATGCGGCTATTCGGTGGCGAGAATTCGACGCGACATTGCCGCACGCGCCGCGAAGCAGCCGAGGCCGCTATCGCCTCGGCTTCTTGCGCCGTTCGGGCATGTCTTCGAAGGTGACCGCGCGTTTCATGTAAATGCCGCGGCCGCTGCAATGCGGACAACGCACCGAAAATTCGTCAGGCAGCGCCTTGAGCTTGTGAATATAAATCGGCTTCGCGCATTTCTCGCAGGCGATCACGCCGCGTTGATAGACGTTTTTTCGCGAATGCAGAACTTGTAGCGCAGCCATGGGAACTCGCTTCGGTTTTCTGTTCGCGCGCGGTTTAACAGAAAATCGCTGTATGATTGTTAAGGGCGGGCCACTAATTTCATAAATATCGATTAGCAATTGGCCCAACAGACACTATCGAATTACCACAGCGGCCATCCCCCGGGCGTCTGCGCCCCGGGTTTCCGCGTCTAGTGCGATTGACGCGCCTGGCTGGTTTGCCAATAGCCGAGCAGGCGCTCGGCCGATTCAGTCGACAGCCGCTCGTATTGCTCGCACATCTGCTCGAGCTTCTCCTCGCGCTCCTCGCTCATGCCGGGAAGATTGTTGAGCACGGCGTGCGCGATCATCCATTCGAGTCCGATCGCCTTGCACAGCGCCATCGCGCCGAACGGCTCGGTGTCGCAGACCAGCCGCGAGACCAGCGAGATCGGAATGCCGCTCAGGATCGAAAGCGCGGCGACCAGTTCGGCGATGCGGCTGCCGTCGGCGAATTGCAGCACCTTGGAGCGGGTCTGCGCGGTGTCCTGACTGAAGGAATGCACCAGGCGCTCGGCGGCGGCGAACTCCTTCGCCGACACGGTCATGGTGCCTGCCTGCTCGGCGATATGCGCGAGGACACGATTGACGGCTTCGCGGTGGTCCGCCCCCGCCGCGGCCAGCAGGCGTTGCCGCGCCTCCTCGGTGGCGTGAGTGAGCAGACGCTTGAACAGCGCGGGCGAGATATCGGCGCGCTGGGCCATCGCGTGCGTGAGATCGTTATCGCCGCTGGCGCGCATCGCCAGCATCGACATGCCGGTTTGCGACAGGCGCGCGCCGGAATTGACCGCTACTTTGGTGACGACCTCCTGGTCGCCGCGGTCGACCAGAACATCGGTGACCGCCGGACTGAGTTTCGCGCGTTCGGCGATCTTGCCCATATGCGACTGGCCCTTGCTCTCGGCGATCTCGACCAGGTTCTCGTCGGTCAAGCGCGGCGATAGCACCAGCACCGGCCCAGCGACGGCGATGTCGTCGTCGCGGGCGAGCCGATGAATGACATTTTCCGGAGCATTGGCGATCGGCGCGACGTCGCGGCTGAGCTCGATGCGCGCGCGGCTCTCGACATATTCGATCAAACGCACCATGACGCCGTCGAACACCGCGGAGACTTCCTCGGTGATGCGGTCGTGGCCCGCCAAAAACAGGCCGGTAACGCTCTTCAAAATCGAGAGATGGCGTTCCGTCGAATTGCTTTTGAGCGCGACTTCGAGTTCGTCGATAATTTGCAGGGCTTGAGACAAATTCGGTCCCTCTCCAGCGGAAATTCTTCCCGCCGTATCAGCCGCGCAATCGACTGCTCGTACGTCAAACGTAATCGGTAGCTTATACCGCAACGATTAAAGTTGATTTAATAGGTTTGAAAACGGCGCGCGGGCTCAATCCGGCGCTCCACGGACGACAGACCCCGACACTTTTCAAAGGCCAGCGCCAAACGGCCCCGCCGGCAAGCGGCGGTATTGCCATACGATATGTTATAATGTTACATATTGCGCACTGGGCACCCCGATCTCGCTTTATATGCAGGCTTTGCCGTCATGAAGACCGCCGCCGGGCTCGCCGCCCTCCTCGTACTCGCCGCGCTCACCCTCGCGCCGTCCCCGGCCGCGCGCGCCGCCGACCGGAAGATTGCCGTGGTGGCGGCGGAGAATTTCTACGGCGACATCGCGCGCCAGATCGGCGGCGACCGCGTCACCGTCGTCAGCATCATGAACAGTCCGGACCAGGACCCGCATCTGTTCGAGACCACGCCCGGCATCGTGCGGCAGATCGCCAATGCGCAGGTCGTGGTGTTCAACGGCGCCAACTACGATCCCTGGATGGAGAAGTTGCTGCAGGCGGCGCCGCGGCCCGGCCGGCTGGATGTCCACGTCGCCGCGATCACCAACCGCAAACCGGGCGGCAATCCACATCTTTGGTACGATCTCACCATCATTCGTACGGTCGCCGGCGCGCTCGACGCCGATTTCGCCAAGATCGACCGCGCCCACGACAAGGACTATACGCGCGAGGTTCGTCGCTTTCGAGGCCTCGCTCAAGCCGCTCACCGACAAGATCGCCGCCATCCGCGCCAAATATGCCGGCGCCGCGGTCACCGCCAGCGAGCCGGTGTTCGGTCTGATGGCTGAGGCGCTCGGCTTGCAGATGCGCAACGAGCGGTTCCAGCTCTCGATCATGAACGATACCGAACCGAGCGCGCGCGACGTCGCCGCTTTCGAACAGGACCTGAAGGAGCGCAAGGTCCGCGTCATGTTCTACAACAAGCAGGCGTCCGACAAAGTCGTGCAGCATCTCGTCGCGCTGGCGCGCGCCGCCAATATTCCGGTGGTCGGCATCACCGAAACCGCCCCGCCCGGCGTCCGTTATCAGGACTGGATGCTGGACGAGCTCAACGCCACCGAAAAAGCGCTGGCGGGCCCCTCTTCGTGACCGTCGTCGAACTCGACCACGCCACTATCGGCATCGGCGGCCGCACTGTGCTGGAAGACGCCAGTTTCGCTATACGCGCCGGCGAATTCATCGGCGTGCTCGGCCCTAACGGCGCCGGCAAAACCACGCTGATGCGCGCCATCCTCGGCCTGCTGGCGCCGAGTGCGGGCTCCTTGCGCGTGTTCGGCCGCGCGCCGCAGCGCGGCGATACGGCCATCGGCTATCTGCCGCAGGTGCGCACGGTGCTGCCGGATCTGCGCGTGCGCGGGATCGATTTCATCGGCAGTTCCCTGCACGGCGAGCGCTGGGGTCTGCCGTCGCTCAGCCGCCGCGACCGCGGCATGATCGAGGAAACGCTCGAGGCGGTCGGCGCGCGCGATCTGGCCAACCGTCCGCTGTCCGCCATGTCGGGCGGCGAGCGGCAGCGGCTGTTGCTGGCGCAGGCGCTGATCGGGCAGCCCAAATTGCTTCTGCTCGACGAGCCGCTGATCAGCCTCGATCAGCGCCACCAGGAAGTGGCGATCGACGTCGTACGCAAAGTATGCCGCGAGCGCGGCATTACGATTTTATTCAGCGCGCACGAACTCAACCAGCTGCTCGGCACGCTCGACCGCGTGCTTTATCTCGGCAACGGCCAGGCCGTGCTCGGCACCGTGGACGAGGTGATCAGCGCGCCGGTGCTGTCGAGGCTGTTCGGCACCGATATCCAGGTGGTGCGCGCCGAGGGCCACATCTTCGTCATGTCGCGCGGGCGCGACGTGGAGGTTTCCGACCATCTACACGACCATGACCACGGCGGCCACGAGCATCATCACTGACATGTTCGCCTATGAATTCATGAACAATGCTTTCGCCGCCGCCGGCATCGTGGCGGTGGTGTCGGGCATTGTCGGCTATTTCCTGGTGATGCGCGGGCAGACTTTCGCCGGCCATGCGCTCTCCCATATCGGCTTTGCCGGGGCGACCGGCGCCGGCTTGATCGGGCTGGCGCCGCTGTGGGGCCTGCTCGGTTTCACGCTCGCCGCCGGCGTCGTGATGGGTCTGCTGAGCGAGCGCATCAGCAACCGCGACATCGCCATCGGCGTCGTGCTGTCGCTGGCGCTCGGCTTCGGGCTGTTATTCCTGCACTACTACACGTCGTTTGCGACGCAAGCGACCGCGCTGCTGTTCGGCAATGTGTTGGCGGTCGACCGGCAGATGATCGCGACGCTGGCGGTGCTTGGCGTCATTACGTTGCTCGCGCTCGCCGTGATCATGCGACCGCTGATCTTTTCGACCCTGCAGCCGGAACTGGCGGAAGCCAAAGGCGTGCCGCTGCGCTTCGTCTCGACCGCGTTCCTTGCCATCGTCGCGCTGGCGGTATCGGAGTGTGCGCAGATCGTCGGCGTGCTGCTGGTGTTCACGCTGATGGTCGGCCCGCCCGCCGCGGCGCAACGTTTGACCACCGGACTGTGGAGCGGGCTCGCGCTCGCGGCCGCGCTCGCTCTGGCCGAAGCCTGGCTCGGCATCACCATCGCTTATTACACCGACTGGCCGGTGAGTTTCTGCATCGCTTGCCTGAGCGCGCTCGGCTATTTCGCGGCCTTGAGCGCGCCAGCCTTGCGCGAACGGGCGGCCGCCACGGAGCCGGTGTAAGGCAGGCTTTTCCCGTGCGCGGCGATTATGGTATGGCGCCCCATCCGGCGGCCCCGCCCGCGTGGCAGCAATGCCGCGAAAGCCTATCTCGCAAGGTCTGGAAATTCGCCAGCAGAGCGGCGGACCGCTAGAATATCGTCAAGGCCGGCCGTTCCGACCGGCTCACTCTTACAAAACGTGGAGGAATGGTTCTTATGACCGCTTATTCCAAATTCGCCCGCTACGGCCTGCTCGCGGCGGCCGTGGTCCTGGCGCCGGTCAGCGCCAACGCCGAGGAATTCATCAACATCCTCACCGGCGGCACCGGCGGCGTCTATTATCCGCTCGGCGTCGCCATGTCGAAAATCTACGCCGAACACATCAAGGGCGCGAAGCCGTCGGTGCAGTCGACCAAAGCCTCGGTCGAAAATCTCAATCTGCTGCAGCAGGGCAAGGGCGAGGTCGCCTTCACCCTCGGCGACTCGCTCGCCGACGCCTGGAACGGCAACGCCGAAGTCGGCTTCAAGGCCAAGCTCGACAAGCTGCGCACGCTCGCCGCGATCTATCCGAACTACATGCAGATCGCCGCGCTCAAGGACGCCCATATCAACACGCTTGCCGATCTCAAGGGCAAGCGGCTGTCGGTCGGCGCGCCGAAGTCGGGCACCGAGCTCAACGCGCGCGCGATCCTGGCCGGCGCCGGCATGTCGTACAAGGATCTCGGCAAAGTGGAGTATCTGCCGTTCAACGAGTCGGTCGAACTGATGAAGAACCGGCAGCTCGACGCCACGCTGATCTCGGCCGGTCTCGGCGTGTCGGCGATCCGCGATCTGTGCGCCTCGGTCGACTGCGTGATCGTCGAGACGCCGAAGTCGGTGGTCGACAAGATGGGCACGCCCTATCAGTCGGCGCCGATTCCGGGCGGCACCTACAAAGGCAACGACAAGGATGTGAACGCGGTTATCGTGCCGAATTACCTGGTCACCCGTTCCGAACCTGCCCGACCAGGAAGTCTACGAGATGACCAAGACCATCTTCGACAACCTGCCGGCGCTGCAGGCCGCGCACGCCGCCGCCAAGGCCATGACCCTGGACAAGGCGGGCAAGAACCCGCCGGTACCGCTGCACCCGGGCGCCGCGAAGTTCTACAAAGAGAAGGGTGTGCTGTAGCGCCTGAGCGAAGACTATCCCGGCCTCATGGTGAGGAGCGTCGCGCAGCGACGCGTCTCGAACCATGGGGCCGGCCTCATCCTTCGAGACGGGCGCTTCGCGCCCTCCTCAGGATGAGGGCGGAGCAAATGCGGGTGTGTTGAGAGAAAGCTACGTTCCATGACCGACGTTGACATCGCCGCCGTAGACGCCCGGGCCGGGCACGCCGATCCCCGGCCAGACCAAGACCGAGGCCCGGCTGGAAAAAGGCTGGGGCCACGACTTCGAAGGCCGCGCGCTGTTCTGGATCGCGGTCGCGTTCTCGGCCTTCCAGATCGTCACCGCCACCTTCAGCCCGCTGCCGAGCCAGATCGTGCGCTCGGTGCATGTCGGCTTCCTGATGATCGTCGTGTTCGGCGTCACCTCGACGCTGACCGACAAGCGCACCGCCAAGATCGTTTTACTGGGCGCTCGGCATCGCCGGCTTCGTGCTCGGCTTCTATCACTGGGTATTCTACGAGCAGCTCATCTTGCGCGCCGGCGATCCCAACACCGCCGACATCGTCGTCGGCGTCATCGTCGTGGTGCTGGTGTTCGAGGCGGGCCGCCGCATGATGGGGCCGATCCTGCCGATCATTTGCGCGATCTTCCTCGCCTACGGCCTGTTCGGACAATACCTGCCGAGCCCGCTCAACACGCGCGGCTACGATTTCGGCCAGATCGTCGACCAGATGTTCCTCGGCACCGAGGGCATCTACGGCATCCCGGTCTACGTCTCCTCCACCTACATCTTCCTGTTCATTCTGTTCGGCGCCTTCCTCGAGCGCGCCGGCATGATCGGCCTGTTCACCGACGTCGCCATGGGCACCGTCGGCCACGCGCGCGGCGGACCGGCCAAGGTGGCGGTGATCGCCTCCGGCATGATGGGCACCATCAACGGCTCCGGCATCGCCAATGTCGTCACCGTCGGGCAATTCACCATTCCGCTGATGAAGCGCTACGGCTATCCCGCCTATTTCGCCGGCGCGGTGGAAGCGACCTCGTCGATGGGCGGGCAGATCATGCCGCCGGTGATGGGCGCGGTCGCCTTCATCATGGCGGAGACCATCAACGTCCCCTATTCCACCATCTGCATCGCGGCCATCGTGCCGGCGCTGCTCTATTACTATTCGGCGTTCTGGGCGGTGCATCTGGAAGCCGGCAAACGCGGCCTGGTCGGCCTGGCCAAGGACGACTGCCCGAACCCGATCGCCGCCCTGAAGAAGAACTGGTTCCTGCTGATGCCGCTGGCGGCGCTGGTGGTGCTGCTGTTCGCCGGCTACACGCCGCTGTTCGCCGGCACGGTCGGCTTAGGCCTGACCGTGATGGTGATCTTCAGCCATCCGATCGTCGCGGCGATCCCGCAGCCGGTCCTGCGCGCCGCGTTCTGGATCCTGCTCGGCCTGTCGGCGGCGCTGTTCTTCGAATACGGCGTGTGGCTGCTGATCTCCATGGTGGCCGCGCTGATGGCGGTGACGGTCTGGGTCAAGGGCGGGCGCGAGACGCTGAAAGTGGCGCTCAACAGCCTCGCCGACGGCGCGCGCCATGCGCTGCCGGTGGGCGTCGCCTGCGCGCTGGTCGGCACCATCATCGGCACGCTGACGCTGACCGGAGCGGCGACCAATTTCGTGCGCGTCATCGTATCGGTCGGCGAAACCTCGATCTTCGCCTCGCTCTGCCTGACTGCGCTCACCTCGCTGATCCTCGGCATGGGCATCCCGACCATTCCGAATTACATCATCACCTCCTCGATCGCGGCGCCGGCGCTCTTGCATCTCGGCGTGCCGCTGATCGTGTCGCACATGTTCGTGTTCTATTTCGGCATCATGGCCGATCTGACGCCGCCGGTGGCGCTCGCCGCCTTCGCCGCCGCCTCGATCGCCAAGGAGAGCGGCTTCAAGATCGGCTGGACGGCGGTGAAGATCGCGCTGCCCGGCTGGATCGCGCCGTTCATGGCGGTCTATGCGCCGGCGCTGATGCTGCAACCGGTCGGCCCGCGCGTCGCTGCCTATGGCCTCGCCGCCGCCGCGGCCTATGTGATCTTCAAGGCGGTGCTGGCGGTGACGCTGTGGGGCGTGACCGCGACCGGCTATTTCCTCACTTCCGTGGGCTGGCCGGAGCGTATCATCGCGTTCCTCTCCGCCGCGCTCCTGGTGGTGGAATATCCCTGGACGGATCCGGCCGGCTTCACCGCCTGCGGCCTGTTCCTGGTCTATCAATTCTGGAAAGCCCGGCGCGCGCGCCGCGCGCTCGCCGTAAAGCCGGCGGAATAAAGTTTTGATATGCGCATGATCTTATCCGAAAACCGGTTCCCACTTTTCGGGATCATGCGCTAATGGAACTCTGCCTGCTCGCCGCCGGCGCCACCATCCGCCTCGGCACAATTGCGCTGACGCTGGCCTGGACCCATTCGATCGAAAAGACGCGCTGGGAAGAAGACTGGCGCGCGACGCCGGCAGGTTTGGTGCTGGAGGAAGACCGCATCCAGTCGACCGGCGCCGGTATGGAGCCGCCGCCCGACGCCCATTTCGACGGTCAGTGGTGGCATTACACACCGCCGCTGGCGCCGATGAAGAGCGTGGTGCTGCGCCGCTCCGGCGCCACCGACGATTGGCAGGTCTGCATCGCCGGGCGCTGCCGGCCGATGGGCGACTATCTGCCGAAAGACGCCGACCCGGTGACGCTCACCACGTGTCCGTGATAGGCACACGGGGATGACCGAATCCGCCAAACGCGCAGTCTGCATCGGCGAGGCGACAATTGAGCTGGCGCGCGGTGCGGACGGTCGTTTCGCGCTGGCGAGTTCCGGCGACACTTTCAATGCCGCAATCTATCTGGCGCGCGCGGGTATTCCGGTCGCCTTCGCCACCGCGCTCGGCGACGACCCTTATTCCGACGCTATTCTCGCGCTGGCGGCGGCCGAAGGCGTCGGTACCGATCTGATCCTGCGCGCGGCCGGCCGGCTGCCGGGCTTGGCCCTGGTCGACGCGGATGCCAAAGGCGGGCGGCGCATGCACGAGTGGCGCGAGGCGGCGCCGGCACGCGAATTGTTCGAACTGCCGCAGTGGAGCGCGCTCGCGGAAAGCCTGGTTACCGCGCGGCTGATCTACTTTACCGGCATCACGCTCTCGCTCTATTCGAACGTCGGGCTCGGACGATTTCTCGCCACCATCGAAATCGCGCGCAGCGGCGGCACCAAGATCGCCTTCGACGGAAATTTCCGTCCGCGCGGCTGGCACGGCGATCTCTCTCGCGCGCGCACCGTCTTTGCCGAAGCGCTCAAGCGCGTCGATATCGCGCTGCCGGCCTTTGACGACGAGGCGGTGCTATGGGGCGATCCCTCGCCCGAGGCGACCGTCGAACGGCTGCAGGCCTTCGGCGTCAACGAAATCGTGGTGAAGAACGGACCGAACGGCGCGCTGGTCGCTAGCGCCGGCGCGCGCGAAACGGTGCCGGTGCCCGAAGTCGTGGTGCCGGTCGATGCGACCGCCGCCGGCGATGGTTTCAATGCCGGCTATCTCGCGGCGCGGCTTTCCGGACGCGAGCCGCTCGACGCGGCGGACGCCGCGCACAAGCTCGCCGGTCAAGTCATCCGCCACCGCGGCGCGATCACGCCGCGCGCCGGCGCGGTCATGCATTAGCGCGGAGAGAGCACCATGACGCACAAATTCATCGCTGCATTGGCTTTCATCGTCGCGCTATCCGCCCTCGCGCCGCGCACCGCGTTCGCCGCGCCGATGCTGTGCAGCGGCGAGGAAAAAACCTGCCTGGCGGCATGCGTCAAATTCAGCAATCAGGCCTACGTGGCGAATTGCGTGACCAACTGCCGCGCCAGCGGGGCCTACTGCATGCATACCGGCTGCTGGGCCAACGGCAGCAGCCGGTATTGCGGCATATTGCGCAAGTAGCGTCCTAGTTGACGACCAGCCCGAGCTTCTTGATCAGCGCCGCCCACTTTCCTTCCTCGCGCTTGATGTTGGCGGCGTATTCCTCCGGCGTCGAAGCGAGGGGACCGCCGCCGTCGGAGATGATGCGTTGCGTGACGTCCTTCGACATCACGATCTTGCGCAGTTCCTTGTTGAGCCGCGCGATAATCGGCTTGGGCGTGCCGGCCGGCGCGACCAGCCCGTAGTATTGCACGATATCGAGCCCCGGCATTCCGGCCTCGGCGGTGGTCGGCACGTCGGGAATCGCGGCCAGGCGCTTGGGCGCGGCTACCGCGATGGCGCGCAGCTTACCGGCCTTGATGTTGCCGATCGCCGGCGGCAGCGTATTGAATGCCACCTTGATATGGCCGCCAAGCAGATCGGTGGTGAGCGGCCCGGTGCCCTTGTAGGTGACAATGGTCATGTCGGCGCCGGACATGCCCTTGAACGCCTCGGCGCCGAAATAATTGAGCGTCGGCGCCGGCGGCGTGCCGATCGTCATGCCCGGCTGTTTCTTGGCGAGCGCAACAATATCCGACATGGACTTCACCGGCACCGAAGGGTTGGCCATGATCACGATCGGGATCGAGGCGATCAGCCCGATCGGCGTGAAGTCCTTTTGCAGATCGTAACCCGTATTGGCGGGCAGGCTCGCCCCTGTCACCAGCATCAAAATCGTGTAGCCGTCGGGCGCAGCCTTGGCGGCGTCGCGCACGCCGATCACCGAGCCGGCGCCCGGCTTGTTGACCACGATCACCTGCTGGCCGAGCGCGTCGGACAGTTTCTGCGCGATCACGCGGCCCTCGGTATCCACGCCGCCGCCGGGCGGGAACGGCACGATCAACTGCACCACGCGGTTGGGGTAGTCGTCGGCGGCCGCCGGGTGCAACGGCGCGCAAATAAGCGCCGCCGCCAATGCAAGCACGGCCGTGGCGCATTTCAACTGAGACGCAGGAATGGATTTTTTCACGCTGGCGCTCCCTGAAAATTTTTTCCGACATCCTTTGGCGAATGCCGCTTTTGATGGTCACGGTAGCCATCCGGATTTCCTTTAGCAATCAGGGGCGCTCGATTAGCCGGCCGCGCCGTTATGCTCGGATAAGTTGCACGTTCGGCCCGGTTGCAATATGTTTGCCGATGAGATGCACCGGATTGCGCACGCGTTTCTGCTTGGACTTGCCCTGCTCGGCGCAGGATGTGCGTCCAACTCCACGCAGCCAACGCCGCCGGCCGCCGTCGCGATGCAGCCGGCGGCCTCGATGGAGCCGGGCAAGGCCATGATCACCCTTACGCGAGCCGATGCCTATATCGGGAGTTTTCAATCGGTCGCCATCGATCTTAATGGCGCCCGCCTGGTCGATCTCCCGAATGCCCAAAGCTACAGCGCGTCGATACCGCCAGGCGAAACAACGCTGAGCGCCACGCATTGGTCGGCGCCCGGACGCTACACCGTGAAATTCACGGCTGAGCCCGGCAAACGTTATAGATTTGAGGTATCACCGCGCGACGAACAGTTTGCTGCTGCCCTAATGGGAGGCTTGGCCGGCAGCCTGCTCGAAACAGCCGTTAGCGGTGAGAATTCCGGTCCGTTCAAGATCGTCCGCGTCGAGTAAGCCGCGCGGTCACGGCTGCGCCAACAGCATCGCCATCGCCGCCGCGATGAACGGCAGTGGCAGCGACACCGCCGCGCGCAGCCAGACCACGCGCGCCGGCATCAGCGGCACTTCCCAGACGACCAAGCGGTGGATCGCGTAGAGCGCCCAGGCGGTGGAATAGGCGATCACCTGCGGCGCGCCCGCCCCGCTCTTGAGCGCGGCGGCGCCGATGGCGAAGCCGACCACCGGCCCGCCCGGCGTAAGCGCCCCGCCCAGCGTCGCGATGACGACGCCGAGGAAACCCGATTGCGGGCCGATCCACGAGGCAACCAGCGTCTTCGGCAGCACCTCGGCGATGAAGCCGGAGCCGATGACGCCGGCACCGATGCGCGGCAGCAGGCGGATGAATTCGAGCACGCCCTCGCGCGCGCCGTCGACGAACAACACGCGACCGCGCAAAGCGGCGATGAACGCCAAAACCGCGACCACCAGCCACAACAGAATATTGATGGCGAGGAACATTATTTGGCGCTCAGGCGCGCGAGCCCGGTGCGCACCGCGACGCGGGCCAACAGCCCGGCGATAATCGGCAGCGGCACCGCCTCGACGATGCGCCAGATCACGAAATGCGGTCCGAAGAACGGCAATTCCCACACCAGCGCGCGGGTGTAGCCGAGCAGCGTCCACGCGGTAATGAAGGCAACCACCGCGCCGGCATCGGCGCCCATGACGAGAAACGCGCCGGCCACCGGATAGATGGTGATCGGCCCGCCCGGCAGCAGGAAACCGAAAAACGCCGCGATCAGCAGACCGGTAAATCCGGATTCATGTCCGACCCAGCGCGCCACCAGTTCGCGCGGCAGGATCATGGTGACGAAAGCGCCGATCAGGCAGCCGGCCAGCACCTTGGGCAGCATCTCGCCGAACAGCGTGAGGTCGCTGCCGAAGATTTCAAGAAAATGCTCGCGCCCGTCGCGCACATAGATCGCGGCGGCGGCGGCCAAGGCGACGGTGGCGATCGCCGCCGTCGACCAATCGAAGGCGCGCCGGCGCGGGCGCTTGGGAGCGCTGTCAGACGGCACGGTCGGGGCGGGAATCGTCATGCGGGCGCGGCATCCTGCGCGGACGCCGCCCGCGGTTCAAGGCCGCGGCATGAAATGCATCAGTGCGATGCAGCCGGCGCGGAGCTTGACGCGACGAGTTCGCTGCGCTGCGGCGAACCGGTAACCGCCACTACCGCGATTACCGCCAGCACGATCGAGGCATAGACCGGAATCATGATGCCGGACAGTTTTCTGGACGCGGCCTTCTCTTCGGCCGTAAGCGTGACATAGACGTGGCGGCACATCGCAGCCTCCCTCCTGTCGAGGCAGCATTATAGCGCCCGGCCGAAGACCTTTGCTATTCCGCCGGCACCGCCGCCTTGACCGGGACATCGACAATGACCGGTGCGCGTGCCAGGGCGAACAGGAAGCCGGCGACGATGAGGTAGGCCAGCGCCACGGACGGCGTCACGCCAAGGCCGTGGCCGACGCCGACCGCTCCGCCATGCATGAAGCCGAAATAAGTGAGCACCGCGCCGGCGAGTGCGAAGGCCGAGGCCTTGACGAATTCGCGCTCGATCACGAACACGCCGATCGCCGCCAGCACCAGCCCGGTGAGGATGGAGCCGCCGGCCATGACTTCCAGGCCCTGATAGAGCACGCCTTGCGTCGCCATCTTGTCGAAACCGACCGCCGCCGCGTTGGTGCCGGCGGCGCCGAGCGCGCCATCCATCAAGGTCTTGGCCCAGGCCGCCGCATGCGGGGTGAGCGCCAGCACGATGGCGGGCGCATGCTTGGCGGGCGTGGTCTGGAACGCCTGCGCGCCGATCAGCATGCCGATGTACAAGAGGATCGGCGAGATCGCGACCACCGGGATGATCGCCAATAGCAACGAGATGACGCCGAACCACGACAGCACGATCACCATGACGCCGGTCGCCGCCGAATAGCCGATGCGGCCGCCCATCGCCTTCCAGCCGGGATGGCCGATATAAACCGCGTTGATGAAAGGGTTGCCCATCAGGCAGCCGATCAGGCTGACCACGCCATCGGCGGTCAGCACGCGCGTGGTCGGGTAGGCGTCGCCCGCCGCCTCCGCGCTTTCGACGTTGTCCATCGCTTCGACCAGGTCGTAGATGCCGAAGGGGATCGCGGTGACCAGAATCACGCCAAGGAACTGGAAGCCGGAGAACACGTGGTTGAAGGCCGGGATCGGCACCGAGAAGCCGAAGCCCGACAGCGCCGCGTGCAGCTTGGCGACGCTCAAGCCGCCGAGGCCGAGCCCGAAAAGGTTGGAGCCCCAGGCGATCAGCGTGCCGACCGCGATGGCGACGAGACCCGCCGGGATGTTCATGGGATATTTGAAGCCGCCGAACCAACTCACCATGATGATGGCGAAGCAGGTGAGCCCGATCACCGGCGTCATGAACATTTCCAGCGCCGGGCGCATGGCGATGAAGGTGATGGAGACGCCGGCCAACGTGCCGAGCAACGCCGCGCGCGGCGTGATCATGCGGATATAGGGCGCGATGAAGCCGCCGATCATCAGGATGAAACTCTGGAAGAACACCCAGACCAGGCCCGCTTCCCAGCCTTTGACCGGGTCCTTGGTCGACAGCGTGATCGGCAGCATGATCACGAAGGTGACGATGAACATGTGCGGCACGGAAACGCCCGACGGCATGGCGCAGACGTCGCTGCGGCCGGTTTTCTGCGCCAGCCGATAGGCGAGCCAGGCGTAGTAGAACGTCGACAGGCACATCATCAGACCGAGCGCCGGCAGGATGCGGCCGAACACGATGGCGTCCGGCATCTGCAAGACGAAGCGCAACAGGCCGGTAAGCACCAGCATGTTGACCAGGATGTTGGTGCCGAAGCCGAAGAACGCGTTCCAGTCGCCCGGCGTCCACAGTGTCGGTTTAAAACCTGTCGCTGCGCTCATCACACACTCCCCTGTGCGAGTTTTGGCCCCTTGGCCGCGGCGAAGGCGGCCAGCATCTTTTTGGAATCGGAGACCCAGCCGAAAATGCCGCCCTGGGCCTTGATCATCTTCAGGCCCATGTCGTGGAATTCCGGAAAATAGGACGCGCAGCAGTCGCCCAGCACGATGCAGCGGTAGCCGCGGTCGTTGGCCTCGCGCACCGTGGTGTTGACGCAGACCTCGGTGGTGACGCCGGTGACGATCAAATTCTCGATGCCGCAATTCTTTAGCGTCAGTTCGAGATCGGTTGCGTAGAACGCACCCTTGCCGGGCTTGTCGATGACCGGCTCGCCGTCGGCCGGATAAAGCTCCGGGATAATGTCGTGGCCGGGCTCGCCGCGGATGAGAATGCGCCCCATCGGGCCGGGCGCGCCGATGCGCAACGCCGGCGAGCCGCGCTCGACTTTGGCCGGCGGCGCATCCGACATATCCGGGCGGTGGCCTTCGCGCGTGTGGATGACCAAGAGGCCGGCGGCGCGCGCCGAGGCAAGCACCGCCTGCAGGGGTTTGACCGCGGCCTTGAGTAGGCTGACGTCGTTGCCGAGCGTCTCGCCGAAACCGCCCGGTTCGAGGAAATCGCGCTGCATGTCGATGATGAGGAGGGCCGTGCGGTCGAGTTCGACGGCAAGCGGTTGCGGTTCAGCGGCGATCAAGGTTTTCATGGCCTGCCCTTCCGGCCCGCGCCGCGGCGCCGAAACGTGGTCGCGCGCCGCCCCGACGCCTGAAATACAGCAAACACCATGCCAGCCCTCGCCGCGGCGGCCGGGCTTGCGGATTCGATTGGACTTGCAAGTGGTTGAACCGGCGGGCGGGGCGCGGACGAAAGCGCCCTGTGCAAACACACTTCACCGGCCGCTGCTTATTTCCTGATCGATTTGCCCAATGACGCGCCGAAAATTTGTCTTGGGTATACAATGAATGCGACCGGTTGACGCTTCGGCCGCTGGCCGTTTAGTTTCGACCGCGATGGGGATGGGGTCCCCCGATAACCGCCCGCAAGTTACGAATATTTGGGGCTGATGACTCCTACCGTGTTTAACGACGGTAGGACTCTGTCCGCCGCAGGGCGGTTTTTCGTTGCCCTGAAGCCTGCAGAAAGGTTGGCCATGGGCTATCTCATCGTATTTCTCGGCGGCGGCATCGGCGCCGCGTTGCGTCACGGCGTCAATCTCGCGGCCTCGCGCACGATCGGCACCGCGTTTCCCTACGGCACCATCACCGTGAACATCGTCGGCTCTTTGGCGATGGGATTGATCGCCGGCTATTTCGCCTTCAAGAGCGGGCCATCGCAACACTGGCAGCTGTTCCTGACCACCGGCATCCTCGGCGGCTTCACCACCTTCTCGGCATTCTCGCTCGACGCGGCGCTGCTTTACGAGCGCGGCGCCATCGGCATGGCGGCGCTTTATGTCGGGGCATCGGTGCTGGTTTCGATCGCCGCGCTGTTCGCCGGGCTGACGATTATCCGGAATCTCGTCTGAGCCTTGAAGGCTAGTCCATCGGCCGCAAGCCCAACTTGTCGAGCAGCCGCATGTCGCGGTCGCGCTCGGGATTGGGCGTGGTGAGCAGCTTCGGGCCGTAGAAGATCGAATTGGCGCCGGCGAGAAAACACAGCGCCTGCGTCTCCTCGCTCATGTCCTCGCGGCCGGCCGACAGCCGCACCATCGAGGCCGGCATGGTGATGCGCGCCACCGCGATGGTGCGCACGAAGTCGAACGGGTCGAGCTTGCGCACATGGCTCAGCGGCGTGCCTTCCACCTGCACCAGCATGTTGATCGGCACGCTTTCCGGATGCACCGGCAAATTCGCCAGCGTCGCGATCATACCGACGCGGTCGTCGAGCCCCTCGCCCATGCCGACGATGCCGCCGCAACAGACATTGAATGCCGGCCTCGCGCACGGTGTCGAGCGTGTCGAGGCGATCCTGATAGGTGCGCGTGGTGATGATCTCGCCGTAGAACTCCGGCGAGGTGTCGAGGTTGTGGTTGTAGTAGTCGAGGCCGGAATGCTTGAGCCGCGCCGCCTGCTCACCCGTCAGCATGCCGAGCGTGGCGCAGGTCTCCAGCCCCAGCGCCTTGACGCCCTCCACCATTGCGCAAACGGAATCGAGGTCGCGGTCCTTGGGCTCGCGCCAGGCCGCGCCCATGCAGAAGCGCGAGGCGCCGCCGGCCTTCGCCGCGCGCGCTTCGGCGAGCACGGCTTCGACCGCCATCAGCTTCTCGGCCTTGACGCCGGTGTCGTGTTGCGCCGACTGCGGGCAATAGGCGCAATCCTCCGGGCAGCCGCCGGTCTTGATCGACAAAAGGGTCGATATCTGCACCTCGGCCGGGTCGAAGTTCTCCCGGTGCGCCTGCGCCGCGCGGAACATCAGTTCCGGAAACGGCAGCATAAACAGCGCGCGGATCTCCTCACGCGTCCAATCGTGACGGGGCCGAGCCAAGCCCGGCTGCGGGGACGCGGCATGCACAAGGGACATAATTCGGCCTCTAGGCGGTAAAATTCATCATGATTTGAGCGGATTGTAGCGCCAGATGGTGGCGTGATAAACCTACCTAAAGCCAAATGCCGGGTGCCGCCATGAAAAGAGTGATCGCCGTTATGCTCGCGTTCGTCGCGCTGACGGGGCCCGTTTTCGGACAAATGTCAGGTCGACAGCGACCCAAAACGCCGCTTCAGGTCGAGGATGAGCAGAGGAAAAAAGCCGCCGAGAAGGCCGACAAGGAATACGAGGCCATGATGAAGAAAAATCAAGGGCAGGCCACCCCGACCGAACGCGTCGACCCCTGGCAAAATATGCGCAGCGCCGACGACGGCAAAGCCAAGCAATAGCGGCCGGCGCCAGTGAACCGGCTCATGATCGGTAGACTTGTCTCGGTGCTGACCGGCGCCGCGGTGCTGTATGGGCTGGAGCACGGGCTCGGCGTGGCGCTCTATTTCGCCATTCCCGCGGCCATCGTGGTCTACCTCGCGGTCAAAGTTGCGATCGGCCTTCTATGGGGCGCCGGCGACAAGGCGACGTGACGGCCGGCTCGATCGCTACGGCATTCACCAATGCCGGCGCCAACCCCAATACGGCCGGTAATAGGGCCCGTCATAATAGACCGGCGGCGGCGGCGCTTCGTAGTACGGCTCATCCTCCACGATATAGCTCGAGCGGGGCGCATAGCCTGGCGGTGCCGCGCGGCGCGGAACGCGGCCGCTCATATCGAGCGCGGTCTGGATCGCGAAGCCGCTTTTTTCCTGCCAGGTGACCGCGCACCAGCCTTCGCTGCAATCCTTGGCATCGACCAGACTGCCGCCGGGAATCTTGTCGACGATTTCGCTGGTGGTGCCCGGCGCGGCGCGCAAGTTCACGGTCGAGGCCACGTAGGCGGGCTTGGCCATGGCGCCGGTCGCGGAAAATACCAGGATGCCGAGGCCGAATACAATTCGCGCATGTTTCATGGCGCTGCTCTTTCGTTCCTGTCCGGGCACGCCTGGCGCCGCGGACGTTGCCGAATTTCAGCCTGCAAAAACGGCGGGATCGGGGCAAAGCGCGGCACCATTGACGTGAATCAATGTGGCGCTGCCGCTCATCTTGTCGTTATTGTTGATCGAATTCGGGCCCCATCCGCGGAAAGCCCGAGCGGGGAGAGAAACATGTCCATAGCGATCCGGATGGCCGCGCTGCTCGCCGTGATGCTGTCGTCGTTTGGCCAAGCCCAGGCGGAGACCTGGCCCGCGCGACCGATCAAGATCATCGTTTCGCAGGCCGCCGGCGGCACACCCGACCTGATCTGCCGGCTGATCAGCGACAAACTTTCGACATTGCTGGGACAGCGGGTCTTCGTCGAGAACCGGCCCGGCGGCGCCAACGTGGTCGGCGCGACGGCCGCCGCACATGCCGCGCCCGACGGCTATACCCTGTTCTTCGCCACCGCCGCCGCGCTGGTGAGCAATCCGCACACGTTCAAGAAGCTGCCCTACGATCCGGTCAAGGATTTCGTCGCCGTGTCCATGGTGGCGAACAACCCGTTCCTGATTCTCGCCAATGCCAAGGTGCCCGCCAACAATCTTGCCGAACTGATCGCCTATGAAAAGGCAAACCCAGGAAAGCTGACCTTCGCAACCGACGGGCCGCGGAATTTCTCCGGCATTCTGGCGACCTGGCTCAACAAAGTCAGCGGCGCGAACATCCTGCAAGTGCCCTACGCGACCATGCCCCAGGGCGTGCAAGACACGCTGGCAGGGCGCACGCAGCTGACAATTCTGTCGCCTCCCTCGGCGGCGCCTCACATGGCGAGCGGTGCGCTCAAGCCGTTGGCCATCAGCTGGACAAAGCGCCTGCCGCAATTCGCGCAGGTTCCCTCGATCTCCGAGACATATCCCGGCGTGGAGCTCACCGGCTGGTTCGTGCTCGCAGCGCCCGCCGGCACGCCCGCCGACGTCGTCGCGCGCGTGAACCGCGAGATGGACAAGGTGCTCAAGACGCCGGAGATGGTGAAACGGCTGGCCGATGTCGGCTTTTTCACCGACGGCGCCGATACGCCCGAGGCCACTCGCGCCTTCGTGAAGGCGCAGTACGACCTCTGGGCCAAGATCGTGCACGATATCGGTCTGCAGCCGGAGTGACGGCGCGCGGCCGGGTACGCAAGCCATGGACGACGAAATCCGCGATCAAATCGCGCAGCTCGAAGCGCGCAGCGAGGCGCTGACGGAGGCGATCGAGCGCTGCCGCAAATTCTCGCTCACCGCCAAACTCACCATTGCGGCCGGCGCGATCTGGATTGTGCTCGCCATGGCGTCGGTGATCTCCTACACTCCGGAGACGACGCTCGCCGCGATTGCCGCCATGATCATCGGCACCGTGCTGTTGGGCTCCAATTCGACCACCTGGACGCAGACCGAAGCCGACTTGCAGGCGGCCGAGGCGATGCGGGCGGACCTGATCGGCCGCATCGAGTTGCGTGTCGTCGGCGAGGACAAGCCGACGCTGCATTGAGCTTTACAGGATTTAACCTTTATCGCCGCTTGCGCCGCCGCGCGGCGGTGTGAGACAAAGCCGCATGACAGCCCCCTCGCCCGACAGCCCGCCCGACCGCCTTTCCAACGATCCGAGCAGCCCGTATTTCAACGCCGAGGCGCTCGCGCGCGATGTCGGCATCCGCTTCAAGGGCGTCGAAAAGACCAATGTCGAGGAATATTGCATCAGCGAAGGCTGGGTCCGCGTCGCCGCCGGCAAGGCGCTCGACCGTTTCGGCAAGCCGTTGACGATCAAGCTCACCGGCGCGGTCGAGGCTTATTTCAGGTCTAGCAAGCCGGCGCCCTGATATCAGGCCTGGAATATCAGCATCAAAAAGGCGGCGAACAGCATCACGTGCACGGCGCCCTGTAGGATATTGGTGCGCCCGCTGGCGAAGGTCACGACGCTGACCGCCAGCGTCACCGCGAGCAGAAGGTTATTGGCGCTGACCAGCCCGAGATAAACCTCGTGGTGGGTCAGATAGCTGATCACCAGCATGATCGGCACCGTCAGCCCGATGGTGGAAAGCACCGAGCCGAGGAAAATATTGATCGAGCGCTGCACGCTGTTCACCAAAGCCGCGCGGGTGGCGCCGATGGCTTCCGGCGTCGCCACCAGCATGGCGATGATGACGCCGCCGAGCGGCGTCGGCACCTGCAGCGTCTCGATCAGATAGTCGATCGGGTGCGCCAGTTGCTCCGCCAGGAACACGACCGGCAGGATATAGGCGATGAGCAGAAGGGCATGCCGGGCGAGCGGACGCGCCGCCTTGGCCGGACCGGCGGCCTCCTCGGCGCTCTCATCCAGGATAAAATAGCCGCGATGCCGGCCGGTCTGGATGGCGAGAAAGGCGGCATAGAGCCCGACCGACATCACCACCAGAAACATCTGTTGCGCCGTGGACAACGTGGGCCCGGGCGTCGTGGTGGTGAAATTCGGCAGGCTCAGCGTCAGCAGCGCCAGCGGGATGATCACGCTCAAATAGGCATTGGCGCCTTGCAGATTGTAATGCTGTTCGCGATGGCGGAAGCCGCCGGCGAGCAACGACACGCCGACCATGCCGCCCAAGATGATCATGATGATCGCGAACAGCGTGTCGCGCACCAGCGTCGGATTGTTGTCGCCGTGCAGCATCACGGCCGAGATGCTCAGCACCTCGATGGCGGTGACCGAAAGCGTGAGCACGAGGGTGCCGTAGGGCTCGCCCAAAACCTGCGACACATGATCGGCGTGCCGCACGACGTTGAGCGCCGAGCCCATCACCACGCCGAACAGCCAGATGAAAACGAAGGCAAGCCAGAAGGGATTGGCCAGTTTGTCATCCAACCGTCCGCCGAGAAAAAAGAAAATCGCGACGGTCGCCAGGCTGACGCCAAGAAACCATTCGTCGCGCCAGCGCTCTTGATGGCCGGCGTGTTTGGCTTTGGCTTTTCGTTTCACGGACGAGGCGGTTGCTTGCATGGGCGGCCCAGGGCGCGATCGCGGCCACGTTACCATCAATCGATCAAACCCGAGGAATCCCCGCCTTGGCGATGATGTCGCGATAGCGCGGGACGTCTTCCACGATGCGGCGGTGCATGCCGTCCGGGCCGTTGCCGATCACGTCGAAGCCGAGCTTGCGCAGCTTCTCAGCGAAGGCCGGCTCTTTCAGCGCGGTCTGCGACAGTGCGGCCAGGCGGTTGACGATCTCCGGCGGCGTGCCGGCGGGCGCCAGCATGCCGTGGAAGGTGTCGATGACGAAGCCGGCATAGCCCAGCTCCAGCATGGTCGGCACATTGGGCATATCGTACCAGCGCTTGGTGCCGGTAACGGCGAGCGCGACCAAGGTGCCGTCGAGGATGCGTGGATGGGCGCCGGGCAGCGAGCCGCAGGCGACCGGCACCGTGCCGGCCAGGATGCTCTGCATCGCCGGGCCTGCGCCCGCGTAGGGAATATGCGTCATTTTGATGCCGGCCGAGATCTTCAGCAGTTCGGCGGCGAGATGCGGTGTGGTGCCGACGCCGGCGCTGGCGTAGCTCAGTTCATCGGGCTTGGCCTTGGCGCGCGCCACCAGATCCTTGATCGAGGTGATGCCGGAAGCCTTGGTGGCGATGAACACGTTGGGCGAGGTGTCCAACTCGGCGACCGGCGCGAAGTCCTTGATCGGGTCGTAGGGCACCTGCTTGTAGAGACTCGGATTGACGACGAAGGCGCTCGACGTCACCAGCAGCGTGTAGCCGTCCGGCGCCGAGCGCGCGACCATCGCGGTGCCGAGATTGCTGCCGGCGCCGGGCTTGTTCTCGACGACGAAGGTCTGGCCGAGCGCCTCGGTAAATTTGGCGCCGAGCGTGCGCGCGGTGAGATCGCTCGGGCCGCCCGCCGAAAACGGCACGATGATGCGCACCGGACGATCGGGATAGCCGGCGGCCAAAGCCGGGCTGGCGAAGGCGCCGAGCGCGAACGCTCCGGCGCCCTGCAATAATGTGCGGCGTGACGTCTTGTGAGCCATGGTCGCTCTCCCTGAACTGCCGCCATTCGGCGGTCTGTTTAGCCGTTGTGCAGCGGCAGCGTGACCGGCATGCCGATCCGCATCGAGTGTTCGATCGCCAAGGTCGCTTCCAGCGTCGCACGCGCGTCCTGCGGCGTCGCCAGCGTACAGGGACGGCCGGTCGCGAGGTGGTCGAGCCAGGCCCGCGTCTCGTTGGCGATCGGCCCCCAGAATTCGCCCAGCGCCCAGTCGCCCGGCGTCCCACTCTGCAGGAACACCATGTTGACGGTGTGATCGGGCAGATAGACGTGCGGCACCCCGGTCTCTGAGTACATCAGCTGGTCGGTGTGGTCGTCGTCGAGAATGATGACGCCATCGGTGCCGATCACCTCGACGCGCGCGGCATGGCCGAGCGCGGGATATTTCTCCGGCAGCGCGTAGCTGACACCCAGATTGACCACCGCGCCGTCGTCATACGTGAGCACGGCGTAGCTGACGTCCGGCACCTCTAAGCCGGTCGCCTTCTTCAACACGCCCATCTGGCCGCGCGCATAGATTTCGGTCAGCTTGCGGCCTTCGAACAGCCAGTTCATCAGGTCGACATAATAAGTCAGCGCGTCGACCACCGGCGTCGCGTGCGGATTGCGCTTGAGCATGGCCAGCGCTTGCGAGCGCGAATTGAACACCCGCGCCGCACCGCCGGTGAGCGTGCCGACGCGGCCCTTGATGACCTGCTCCTTGGCGATCTGGTAGCGCTCCTTGTAGCGCCGGCTGTAGCCGACCCGCACATTGCCGCCGGACTTTGCGAGCGCCTCCAGCAATTTGTCGGCGTCGCGCACGGTGAGCGCGATCGGCTTTTCCACCAGCACCGGCTTGCCGCGCGCGAGCGCCGCCAGCATCGGCGCCATGTGTTCGCCTTCGGAGGTCGATACGATCACCGCGGTGACGTCCGGATCGTCGATCACCGCCAGATTGTCGGCGCCATGCGAGCGGCCGCCGGTGAGCTTGGCGAGCTTTTCCGCATTGGCCGGATCGAGATCCGACACCGTAATGCTGCGGACCGCCGAATGGCCGGCGGCAAGCCGCGCGCGCAGCGTGCCGATACGCCCGGAGCCGACGATGCCGAGCCCGATCTCTCGCGCCTGCATGATGTACACTCGCTAAGAATGCGCCCGCCGACCACGGCGCGAGCGCGAAGATGCGGTCGCGAAAATCCTAGGCGCGGCGCGCTGAGGTGTAAACGTGCGAAGCACCGTCATGCGGTCTTCTTTCGCGGACGATGTCCAACATGCGAACACCGTCCGGGGTCAATTGTTGCGGATGAATTGCGGGCAAGCGCCAGCGCCCCTGTTCTTTGCGGCGCGGGGTGCGCCGTAGCCGTCCCCGCCGGAGCGGGGCCCTTCTTTCGCCCTCGGGCAGGCCCGAGGGAATGGAGCGCCGAGCGGCGCAACCATCAGTCCTACGCCTTGCGGCGTCGGCGTCCTTTGCGCAAGGACGCTCGCCACTCGGCGCTCCACGGCGGCGATTTCTGTTCCCCGGGTCCGCGTTTCCTGGGACGAGACCTTGCGGCCAGTCCCAGTCCAGCAGGCTCCCTGCGGAGCGGTCCTAGTGCCGCCCGATCGGTTCCCGAGGCCTCCCGGAGACGGGGTTACGAGCCCCGCCCGCAGGCGCCGCATCCTCCCCCGCCCTCGTTTGCGTCTCATGAGAACGCCCTCGGAATGGGGAGGATGAATAGGAATATAATCTTGTTCTGAAATGAGTCAAGCGGAAAAGTTTGCGGCTGCCGGCGCGTGCCACGGCTGCGATTTGATGCCAAGGAAGCCGAAGATGGATCAGCACAGGAACCAGCCGCGACACGGATGTATCGAGTCGCTGGCAAAAATCCTTGCGCCAACGGAATCAAACTCAGCCAGATAAAATACATCGACAAAACGCCAACCGCCCGGACCGGATTGAAGGCCCCCAAACAGACATCTAGCCCGGCAGACAACCGCGGACGATGTTCTTCATTTCCGCCAGTCGTCCATCAAGAAAGCAGCGCAGGTTGTGGATGACGAGCGGCAGAACCTGTTCGGCATAAACATCGCTCATGCCGCCGATGCGCGGAGTCACAATCACGTTTGGCATATCCCAGAGAGGGCTATCAGGAGGCAACGGTTCCACTTCAAACACATCGAGCGCGGCGCCGGCAATGCGGCCGTCCAGCAGCCGCTGGATCAGTGCCCTTTCGTCCACAACCGGCCCGCGCGCTAGATTGATAAGAATGGCAGTTTGCTTCATCGCGCCGAGCACGCCATCATCAATCATGTGGCGGGTCTGTGAGGAGAGCGGCACCAGTACGACCATAAAGTCTGCCTCCGCCGCGGCTTCCTGTAGGCGGCTCCGGGGCAATATTTTCTCAAAATGAAGTACCTCCGTGCGCGCGTCGCTGACTCCGATCACACGTAGTCCGAAGGCCGCGCAGCGAAGCGCAAGTTCCTCCGCGATTGGGCCAATGCCGACAAGGACGGCAGTCTTGCCCCACAGAAGTTTCTGCGGCCATCGTTCCCAGGCATGCCTTTGTTGATTCCGCTGCATTCGTGGAAACTCACGCGAAAGCGCAATCATGGACAGGAACGCTAGCTCGGACATCTGCGGCCCGTGAATGCCCCGGCCGGAGGTGACGCACACGTCCGGCTTCAACTCATTTAAGGTTTCCAGCCGTTCCGTGCCCGCAGACATCGCGCAGATGTACCGCAGCCGCGGCATATGAGCGATCAATTCATCGGTCACTTCATGCGCCATCGCAACGAGGGCATCGCAGTCTGCGCAGTGCTCTATCGCCTCGGCAGCATTCCGGGATTCTCGGACGGTCACTCGCGGGAATGCTTTCCTCACCGCACTGGGATCGAGATGTACGCCACTGTCCATGATCAGAATTGGCATCCGAAGTCTCCGACAGGAATATCTCTGCGCACCGTACATTGGTGCTTGCGACGAGAATTTGCATTAAACGCTTCAGACCGGATAGCCGGTAAGACATTATTTCGCTCGCCGTTTGCGGGGCCACGCTCTAAATTCCAGCACCAAACGCGGAGGCGCAGATGATCCGGATCGCTGCAATCCTTGCCGTCGCCGTCAGTCTGGCGGCCTGCGACATGTTCAGTACGCTGATCGACGGCTGGAAATACACCAAGGCCGTGGAAGCCGATCTGGCCGTATCGATCGGCATGAAGCCGCAAGTCGGCTTCAACTGGCGCAATGGACGGCTGGTGCGGGTGACGGTGACCTTCCCGCGCCTCTATGAAGCCAAGCCCTTGCGCGAAGTGGCCGAGATCGTGCGCCGCTCGGTCGCCAGCAACTTCAAGCAGACGCCCGACGACATCGATCTGGCGTTCTCGCTCGGCAGAACGAGCCCGGGCACCACGGCGCAATTGCGCGGGGTGGATTAGCTGCTCGATCAAGCAACGGCTGTCATGCCCGCCTTCGCGGCGACGGCGGCCGAACCTACTCCGCCGCTTCCATCCGCGGCGTCGCCTTCTCCACTTTGGCGGCGCAGAACTTGAATTCCGGAATCTTGCCGAACGGATCGAGCGCGGGGTTGGTCAGGATATTGGCCGCCGCCTCGACGTAGGCGAACGGGATGAACACCACGCCGTCGGGAATGGCGTCGTCCTGGCGCGAGGCCAGTTCGACCTCGCCGCGGCGCGTGGTGACGCGCAGCATGTCGCCGGGCTTAAGCCCCAGCTTTGCGAGCGTGCCGCGCGACACCGCGGCGATCGCCGCCGGCTCCAGCGCGTCGAGCACGCGAGGCACGCCGCGTCATGGCGCCGGTGTGCCAATGCTCGAGCTGGCGGCCGGTGGTGAGGATGAACGGATAGTCGTGGTCCGGCGTCTCGTTCGGCGGCGTGCAGCTTGGCCGCCACCAGCTTGGCCATGCCGTTCGGGCGCGGGAAGCCCTTGTCGAACACCACGTCGCGGCCGGGCTTATCAGGCGCATCGACCGGATAGGTGACGGCATCCTCGCGCTCGACGCGCTCCCAGGTGATGTTGTCGAGCGCCGGCATCAGCCGCGCCATCTCCTCGAACACTTCGCCGACGTGCTTGTAGTTCCACTTTTCGCCCATGCGCTGGGCGAGATCCTGGATGATCCACAGGTCCTGGCGCGTATCGCCCGGCAGCGGCAGCGCCTTGCGGCCCATCTGCACCTGACGGTTGGTGTTGGTGACGGTGCCGTCCTTCTCCGGCCAGGCGCTCGCGGGGAGGATCACGTCGGCATAGGAGCAGGTCTCGGTGAGGAAGATGTCCTGCACGACAAGATGCTCGAGATGGGCGAGCGCGGCGCGCGCGTGGTTGAGATCGGGATCGGACATCGCCGGGTTCTCGCCCATGATGTACATGCCCTTGATCTCGTCGGCGTGCACCGCGTCCATGATCTCGACCACGGTCTTGCCGCGCTTGGGATCGAGCTTCTTGCCCCAGGCCTTTTCGTATTTGGCGATCTGTTCCGGATTCTCCACCGACTTGTAGTCGGGGAAGAACATCGGAATGAGGCCGGCGTCGGAGGCGCCCTGCACGTTGTTCTGGCCGCGCAGCGGATGCAGGCCGGTGCCGGGACGGCCGACCTGGCCGCAGATCAGCGCCAGCGCGATCAGGCAGCGCGCATTGTCGGTGCCGTGGGTGTGCTGCGACACTCCCATGCCCCAGAAGATGATGGCGCTTTCGGCGCGCGCGTAGGAGCGCGCCACTTCGCGCAGCGTATCGGCGGGGATGCCGCAGATCGGCGCCATTTCCTCCGGCGTGAAATCCTTGACGTGTTCGGCGAGCGCGGGGAAGCCTTCGACGTAAGTCTGCACGTATTGCTGGTCGTAGAGCTTCTCGCCGATGATGACGTTGAGCATGGCGTTGAGCATGGCCACGTCGGTGCCGTTCTTGAACTGCATCATCTGCCAGGCGTGGCGTTTGAGCGCCTGCCCGCGCGGGTCCATCACCACCAGCTTGGCGCCGCGTTTGGCGGCCTGCTTGAAGAAGGTGGCGGCGACCGGATGGTTCTCGGTCGGGTTGGAGCCGATGACGATGATGAAGTCGGAATTCTTGCACTCGTTGAAGGTCGCGGTCACCGCCGCCGAGCCGACGCCTTCCAAGAGCGCCGCCACCGAGGAGGCGTGACAAAGCCGCGTGCAGTGGTCGACATTGTTGGAGCCGAAGCCGGTGCGGACCAGCTTCTGGAACAGATAGGCCTCTTCGTTCGAGCCCTTGGCCGAGCCGAAGCCGGCCAGCGCGCGCGGGCCGTCGCGGTCGCGGATTTTCTTCAGGCCTGCGGCGGCGCGCTCCATCGCCTCTTCCCAGGTGGCTTCGCGGAAATGCGTCAACGGATTCGACGGATCGACCAGATCGTCGGCGGCTTTCTTGACGCCGTCCTTGCGCACCATCGGCTTCATCAGGCGCTGCGGATTGCTGACATAGTCGAAGCCGAAGCGGCCTTTGACGCACAGCCGCTGCTGGTTGGCCGGGCCGTCGCGGCCGGTGACGTAAATGAGCTTGTCGTTCTTGATCTGGTAGGTGAGCTGGCAGCCGACGCCGCAATAGGGGCAGACCGAGTGCACTTCGCGGTCGGGGAATTCGGTGCGGACGTTTTCCTTGTTCACCAGCGTCGCCGGCATCAGCGCGCCGGTCGGGCAGGCCTGCACGCATTCGCCGCAGGCGACGCAGGTCGAGGCGCCCATCGGATCGTCGAAGTCGAAGACGATCTTCTCGCTATGGCCGCGGCCGGCCATGCCGATGACGTCGTTGACCTGCACTTCGCGGCAGGCGCGGACGCACAGATTGCACTGGATGCAGGCGTCGAGATTGACCGCCATGGCCGGATGGCTGCGGTCGGGCGTCAGGTGCGTGGCGCTGGCCGAAGCGGCTGGCCGACACGTTCATGCGGTCGGCCCAGGCCCAGAATTTCGACTGCGGATCGTGCGCGGTCTCGCGCTTGGGCTGGTCGGACATCAGCAGTTCGAACACCATCTGCCGCGCGGTCTTGGCGCGCTCGGAGACGGCCTTCACCTTCATGCCTTCGGCGGGCTTGCGGATGCAGCTTGCCGCCAGCACGCGCTCGCCCTCGATCTCGACCATGCAGGCGCGGCAATTGCCGTCGGCGCGGTAGCCGGGCTCCGGCGAATAGCACAGATGCGGGATCTCGGTGCCCAGGCGCTTGGCCACCTGCCAGATGGTCTCACCGTCGAGCGCCTCGACTTCCTTGCCGTCGAGGATGAATTTCACGGTCTTGCCTGCGCCGTTGCTGTGGTCATGACGTCATCCTCTCACCTGTCGTCCCGGCCGAGCGAAGCGAGGGCCGGGATCCATAGCCCCTGCTCTATCGAGAGCGCACGGCGTATGGGTCCCCGCCTTCGCGGGACGACACTGAATGTGTGGCGCCGTTCACCATCACCAAGTTCCCAGCGGCTTCTTCAGTTCATCCGGAAAATATTTCAGCACGCACAACAGCGGATTCGGCGCGGCCTGGCCGAGGCCGCAGATCGAGGCGTCGCGCATGGCGGTCGACAGTTCCGTCAGCAGCGCGGCGTCCCAGGGACCCTGCGCCATCAGCTTGACCGCCTTCTCGGTGCCGGCGCGGCAGGGCGTGCACTGGCCGCAGCTCTCGTCCTCGAAGAACTTCATCAAGTTGAGCGCCACCGCCTTCATATCGTCCTGGTCGGACAAAATGACAACCGCGTGCGAGCCGACGAAGCAGCCGTATTTTTCCAGAGTTCCGAAGTCGAGCGGCTCGTCCGCCATCGACGCCGGCAGGATACCGCCGGAGGCGCCGCCCGGCAGATAGCCCTTGAAAGTATGGCCGTCGGCCATGCCGCCGCAGAATTCCTCGATCAGCTCGCGCGCGGTGACGCCGGCCGGCGCCAGCACCACGCCCGGCTTCTTGACGCGGCCGGAAACCGAGAAGCTGCGGAAGCCCTTGCGCTCGCGGCGTCCCTGCCCGGTCATCCAGGCCGCGCCCTTTTCGATAATGTCGCGCACCCAATAGAGCGTCTCGACGTTTTGTTCGAGCGTCGGGCGGCCGAACAGGCCGACCTGCGCGACGTAAGGCGGGCGATGACGCGGCAGACCGCGCTTGCCTTCGATCGACTCGATCATCGCCAACTCTTCGCCGCAGATGTAGGCGCCGGCGCCGCGCCGCAAATGCAGCTTGGTGTGCGGCGACAGACCCGCTTTCTCGGCCTTGTCCAATTCCTCGGCCAGCATCAGCCGCAGTTCGGGATATTCGTCGCGGATGTAGAGATAGGTGTCCGGCGCCTCGACCACCCAAGCCGCGATCAACATGCCTTCGATGAAACGGTGCGGGTCGCGCTCGAGATAATATCGGTCCTTGAAGGTGCCCGGCTCGCCTTCGTCGCAATTGACCGCGAACAGACGCGGGGCGGGCTCCGCGCGCACCAATTGCCATTTGCGGCCGGTCGGAAAGCCCGCGCCGCCGAGGCCGCGCAAGCCGGCATCGCTGACGCTCTTGATCAGTTCGTCGCGCGTGCGCTTGCCCGACAGACAATCCTTCAGCAGCGCGTAGCCGCCAGCTTTCTGGTAAGCGGCGAAATCCGCGCCCGGCTGCCAGGCATGCGGATGCTTGTGCGCCTTCACGTCGGCGGCGATCGTTTCCGGCGTCGCCTTGAAAGTCTGCAAATGCCCGACGGCGGCGACCGGCGCGCGGTCGCAGGCGCCCATGCATGGCGCGCGCACCACGCGCACATCCTTGCCGAGAATCGCCGGCAATTTCTTCAGCAGCGCCTCGGCGCCCGCCATGGCGCAGGACAACGAATCGCACACGCGCACGGTCACCGCCGGCGGCGCGGGTCCGTCCTTCACCACGTCAAAATGCGAATAGAAAGTCGCGACCTCATAGACCTCGGTCTGCGCCAGCTTCATTTCCAGCGCCAAGGCGGCGAGATGCGCGGCGGACAGATGGCCGTAACGATCCTGGATCAGATGCAGGTGTTCGATCAGAAGGTCGCGCCGGCGCGACCGGTCGGTCAGCAGCGCGCGCACTTCATCCAGCGCCACGGGGTCGACCTGACGGCCCTTGGGCGTACGCGGCGGCCGGCGCTTGCCCGACCGCGGCGGCGCCTTCACGTCCTCGCCTGTAACGCTCATTTTGTTCTCCCAACGAGAGAAAAGCCGTTCTGAATCAATGGAAGCAAGGCCCATTCATCGATGACTTGATAGAATTCGTCTATTAATATGGTAGCCATCCTTGTAAAATTCGATTATGACTACCCTTATGGACGCGCATTGCTGCATGAATTCCCGATACATACGAATTTCGAAACTAGGCCACATTTCCGCAAGAGATTCCCAGTGATCGATAAGCTCGAATTCTTGCTCGCCTTGGCGCGGGAAAAGCATTTCGGACGCGCCGCCGAGGCCTGCGGCGTGACCCAGCCGACTTTATCGGCCGGCGTGAAGCAGATCGAGGATGCGTTTCGGCGTCCTGCTGGTCAACCGCGGCTCGCGTTTTCAGGGCTTCACGCCGGAAGGCGAACGCGTGCTCGACTGGGCGCGCCGCATCGTCGGCGACGCCCGCGCCATGCGCGAGGAAATTCACGCGCTCAAGCACGGCCTGTCCGGCCGCCTGCGCATCGCCGCCATTCCGACCACGCTGGCGATGGTCGAGCGCCTCACCACGCCCTATCGCGCGCGGCATCCGAACGTTCAATTCACCATCTATTCGCGCAACTCGTTCGAGATTCTCGATCTGCTGGAAAATCTCGAGATCGACGCCGGCATCACCTATGTCGAGAACGAGCCGCTCGGCCGCGTCGGCACCGTGCCGCTCTATCACGAGCGCTACCGCCTGCTCACCTCGGCCGACGCGCCGCTGGGCGACCGCGACAGCGTGACCTGGGCCGAAGTGGCGCAGGTGCCGCTGTGCCTGCTCACGCCCGACATGCAGAACCGGCGCATCATCGACCGCCTGCTCAAAAGCGCCGGCAGCGAGGCGCGGCCGACGCTGGAATCGGATTCGATGATCCTCTTGTACTCGCACGTGCGCACCGGCCGTTGGGCGAGCGTGATGCCGGCGAAGATCGCCGACACGCTCGGCCTCACCAACACGATTCGCGCCATTCCGATTACCCAGCCGGAAGCTGTACAAACGATCGGTCTCGTCGTTCCGTCGCGCGAACCGATGACGCCGATCACCGCGGCGCTGGTGGCCGAAGCGCGCCGCGTTGCGGCATCGCTCGACGATTGACCGTTATTAGCCATTAGTCGTAGACGCGCCGCCTAATATGTTTGTCGGCTGCTAATTCCCGTTCGAAATAAATCTTCACGCGCGCAGCTTCGGCCATAAATAGCCGTTCGCTATTGCGGCATTTGAATTTTCTATCAGGCAATAGGAACGTTTTTATTGATTCAATAAATTCCCACCCGCACTCTGCAAATAACGGACTTGGGGGGCCCTGAGTCCGTCAAAAAAATAACAACGGAAAACACAAAGGGGAGACGACGCGATGAGCTTGCTCTCGATACTCGATCGCAATCACACGATCGCAAAACCTGGATTCAGCCGGTGGATGGTGCCGCCGGCGGCGCTTTGTATTCATCTGTGTATCGGTCAGGCTTACGCGTTCAGCGTGTTCAATCTGCCGATGACCAAATTGCTCGGCATCACGCAATCCACGCCGGCGGATTGGAAGTTGACGGACCTCGGCTGGATCTTCTCGATCGCGATCTTCTTCCTCGGCGCTTCGGCCGCCGTGTTCGGCCGCTGGGTGGAAGAAGGCGGACCGCGCCGCGCGATGTTCACCGCGGCGCTGTGCTTCGGTGGAGGGTTCATCGTCTCGGCTTTCGGCGTCTATGCCCACGCCTTGTGGCTGGTCTATCTGGGCTACGGCGTGCTCGGCGGCTGCGGCCTCGGTCTCGGTTATATCTCGCCGGTGTCGACGCTGATCAAATGGTTCCCCGACCGGCCCGGCATGGCCACCGGCATGGCGATCATGGGCTTCGGCGGCGGCGCCTTCATCGCTTCGCCGCTGTCGGTGTGGCTGATGGCGAAGTTCTCCACGCCCAGCCATGTCGGCGTCGCCGAGACCTTCATCGTGCTCGGCATCGTCTATGCGCTGTTCATGCTGGTCGGCTCGGCCATCGTGCGCGTGCCGGCGCCGGGCTGGAAGCCGGAAGGCTATGCGCCGCCGGTGGTGGCGCAGAAGCTGATCACCAAGAACGACGTCTACGTCTATGACGCGATCAAGACGCCGCAGTTCTGGCTGATCTGGTGGGTGCTCTGCCTGAACGTGACCGCCGGCATCGGCGTGCTCGGCCAGGCCTCCGCCATGAGCCAGGAAATGTTCCCCGGCCATGTCACGCCGATCGCGGCCGCCGGCTTCGTTGGACTGCTCAGCCTGTTCAACATGCTGGGCCGGTTCTTCTGGGCCTCGACCTCCGACATCATCGGCCGCAAGAACACCTACTTCTGCTTCTTCGCCATCGGCACGGTGCTCTACGCGCTGGTGCCGTGGACCGGCTCGATCGGCAGCGTCACGGCCTTCGTGCTCTGCTTCCTGGTGATCATCACCATGTACGGCGGCGGCTTCGCCACCGTGCCGGCCTATCTGAAAGACATGTTCGGCACCCGCTACGTCGGCGCCATCCATGGCTGGCTGATCACCGCCTGGTCGATGGCCGGCATCTTCGGCCCGGTGCTGGTGAATTACATCCGCCAGTACCAGATCGATCACGGCGTGCCGAAGGCGCAGGCCTACAACACCACCATGTACATCATGGCGGGGCTGTTGGTGGTCGGCTTCATCTGCAATTACATGATCAAAGCCGTGAATGCCCGCTACCACATGAAATCCGACCATGAAGCCGAACGTGCGCAGGCGGCCGTCGCCGCTGCGGGCGAACCGGCTGGCGCGTAAGGAGAACAACCATGCAAAACGCAGAAACGTCGATGGGTCTGAAACTCGCATTGGCCTGGGGATTCGTCGGAATCCCGCTCGCCTGGGGCGTGATCGAGACGATCATCAATGCGATGAAGCTGTTCCACTAGCCTAAGCGCGTCGAGCGGGCGTCGCCTCCCTGGCCCCCATGGGAAGCGGCGCCCGCTTGTTTTCAACGGGGCGGCACGCGATGCGAAGCTATGTCTACGGCACGGTGCGGGACACGCGGCGCAACGCCATCTATGTGATCCGCGTCAAGGACGACGTCATCGACGCGATGGAAGCCGACGAGATCGCCGAACTCATGCGCGAGAAAATCCAGTCGCGCGGCGAATACGCCGCCGACGTCGTCGTCATCCAGGGCGAGGCCAAGGAAACGCTGCGGCTCTACGGCGCGCCGCATTCGGTATCGCGCGTGCGCGCGGCGATGTTCAACGCCGCCATCAGCTGGCGGCCGATCGAGCTCGACTAGACGCGGGACGCCGCGCGCTCGGCCGGGGCCGGAGCGTGCGCCACCGGCGGCTTCTTTTTCGCAGCCTTTGCAGCCGTTTTTGCCGTGTCCGACTTGCCGGCTCGCGCCTGCTTGCGCGCCCGCTTCTCCATGCGCTGGCCGTAGAACTCGACGATATTGCGCGCGGTTTCCTGGGTCAGCAGCTTGTAGCGGCCCAGGGCGCCGGCGAGATCTTCGGGCGTCAAATTTCGTCCGGCGGCCCGCATCAACGACAGCTCGCGGGCCGTGGTCCAGGAGCAGCCGGCGGCCTTGGCCAGTATCAGGATCATATCCTCATGCTCGTCGAGCAGAGCGCGTTCGACCAGATCGACCGGGAATTTGCCGAGTTTCGACAGCGCCACCACCGCTTTTTCGAATTCCTGCGTCCGGGCCGGGCCGTGCACGTTGGCTTCCGCCACGGGCCGCATCTTGAAGCGGAAATAGGCATTGCGGGCGGCGGCGGCGTGCTCCGGCGACGCCGCGCGAACTTCGTGCTGAATGGCGGTGGCGACGTCATCGATGGCATCGCGGATCGCCGCGGCAGCGCGCGGATTGGCGGCTTCCAGTTTGGCGCGGACGGACGCGGAGGCGTTTTCGAGCAGTTTGAGAAAATGCTGACGCGGAATATCGCCGCGTTGTCCGAGCACCATCATCAGCTTGCGGTCGTGCTGCGCGCGGATGGTCAGCCGGCCGTAGCCCGCGAGCGAGAAGATCGCGCCATTGTTGCCCGCGACTTTGTGCACGACGCGGTTATCGCCGCGCTCGACCAGGACGTCGGTGACTTTTTCGCTCAGCTTCAGGCGCTGGGCGATGGCGAGCAGATGGTCCTGGCTCTTGGTGCTGGCGTTCTCGACCAGGTCGGCATCGCTCAACCGGTCCGAGCGGGAAAGCACCGGTCCGGCGACCGCGATTTCGTCGTCGAAGGCGAGCGAGCGGGTCAGCTTGGGGGGAGCATTGCTCAGGTCCGCCATTTGGTGCGCGAGTTTCGCGCGCGCCTTGACCTCGATATCGGCCGAAAGCTGCTGCAGCACGTCATCGAACAGCGCGATCTGCTGATCGGAATAGCCGCGCGAGCCGGCCACGAACAAATCGGCGACGCGCTGAAGGATGCGCAAGCGCTGTTTCACGCCGCCAGTGGCGACCGTGGCGATCAGTTCATCGATGATCGTCTGGCTGTCGGCAAGCGATTGGTCTTTGGGGGACAGAGCGGAGTTGGGCATGGCACTACATTGCTGATGATGGCGGGACCGTGAATCGCGCCCGGTGACCGAACGCCCAATTACTCTAGCGGCAAGGTGCGAATATCCGTTGCACGCGCTCCCTGCAAAAAGACTAAAATTTTAATCAAATGCGCTGCAACCGCGTGCGCGCGCGGTAAAGCCTGATGGCACCGGAATAAATTGAATGGCATTCCGGGACGGCCCGGCGGGCCGCACCCGGAATGCCGATGCAAAATCGGTAGGATGATACTGAATTCGCGGATCAGCCCGCACCCCGGAACGGCGGAATTTACGCCACCTTCACGCTCATGTGCCCGAACATGGCCTTCTTGGCTTCCTCGTCGAACTCGGTCTTGAACTTGTGCTTGTCGCGCAATGCATTGGCGCGGGCCGCCGCCGGGCGGGCGGAGATTTCATCGACCAGCCGCTTCACATTCGGGAATTTCGCCCAGTATTCCGCGCCGAGCGCGTTCGGGATGAGCCGCGCCCAGCCCCACAGCGCCATGTCGACGATGGTGTAGGTGTCGCCGAGCATGTATTTCTGCTTGGCGAGACGCGCTTCGATAATGGTGTAATGGCGCTGCGTTTCGTACATGTAGCGGTTGATGGCGTATTCAATCTTTTCCGGCGCGTATTGGCGGAAGTGCACCGACTGGCCGGAATAGGGGCCGACGCCGGAGGCGACGAACATCAGCCACGACAGCAGTTCGCCGCGCGCTTTCGGTGTGTTCGCCGGCAGGAACTTGCCGGTCTTCTCGGCGAGATAAAGCAGGATGGCGTTTGAGTCGAACACGGTGGCGTCGCCGTCGACGATCGCCGGCACCTTGGCGTTCGGGTTGATCGCCAGATATTCCGGCTTGTGCTGCTCGCCTTTGCGGGTGTCGACCGGCATCGCCTCGTAAGGCAGGCCAATTTCCTCGAGCATGAGCGCGACCTTCATCGGATTGGGCGCGCCGCTGTAATAGAACTTGATCATGGGTTCTCCCTGCATTGAAACCGGCGCATAGCATCACTCCGCTCATTCCAGCGCAAGCGGGAGCGGCCGCACAAAACCGTGACCCTGTATTTCGGATGGCGCAAACGAAAGCGGGCGGCTTTCGCCGCCCGCCTGGGTAACGATTGTCCAGCCGTCTAGAACAGGCCGACGATCTTGCCGTCCGCTCCGACGTCGATTGAATCCGCCGCCGGCACGCGCGGCAGGCCGGGCATGGTCATGATCTCACCGCAGATCGCGACCACAAATTCGGCGCCGGCGGACAGCCGCACTTCGCGCACGTTGATGGTGTGATCGGCCGGCGCGCCCTTGGCGTCCGGATTGGTCGAGAACGAGTACTGGGTCTTGGCGACGCAGATCGGCAGCTTGCCGTAGCCCATCTCTTCCCAGGTCTTGAGCTGGTCCTTGACCGACTTGTCGGCGGTGACGTTCTTGGCGCGGTAGATCTCGCGCGCGATCGTCTCGACTTTCTCGAACAGCGGCATCTCGTCGGGATAGAGGAACTTGAGCTTGCTCTGGCCCTGATCGATGACCTTGACGACGGCCTTGGCAACGTCGGCCGCGCCCTCGCCGCCCATCGCCCAGTGATCGGCCATGATCGCCTCGACGCCGAGCGCCTTGCACTTTTCCTTGACCAGCGCGATTTCGGCGTCGCTGTCGGCCGAGAAGCGGTTGATCGAGACCACCGCCGGCAGGCCAAACTTCTTCACGTTCTCGACGTGACGCTGCAGATTGGCCATGCCGGCTTCCAGCGCCTTGAGGTCTTCCTTCTTCAGGTCGTCCTTCTTGACGCCGCCGTGCATCTTGAGCGCGCGGATGGTGGCGACCAGCACCACGCAATCCGGCGTCAGACCCGCCTTGCGGCACTTGATGTCGATGAATTTCTCGCCGCCGAGGTCGGCGCCGAAACCGGCTTCGGTCACCACGTAATCGGCGAGCTTGAGCGCGGTGGTGGTGGCGAGCACCGAGTTGCAGCCGTGCGCGATGTTGGCAAAGGGCCCGCCGTGGATGAAGGCGGGCGTGCCCTCGAGCGTCTGCACCAGGTTCGGCGCCAGCGCCTCCTTGAGCAGCGCGGTCATGGCGCCATGCGCCTTGAGGTCCTTGGCGAGGATCGGCTTCCGGTCGCGGGTATAGGCGACGATGATCTTGCCGAGGCGCTCTTTAAGGTCGTCGAGGTTCTTGGCGAGACAGAAGATCGCCATGACTTCGGAAGCGACGGTGATGTCGAAGCCGGCCTCGCGCGGATAGCCGTTGGCGACGCCGCCGAGCGAGCAGACGATCTCGCGCAACGCGCGGTCGTTCATGTCCATGACGCGCCGCCAGGCGACGCGGCGGGAATCGATGCCGAGGCTATTGCCCCAATAGATGTGATTGTCGATCAGCGCCGAGAGCAGGTTGTGCGCCGAGGTGATGGCGTGGAAGTCGCCGGTGAAGTGCAGATTGATGTCTTCCATCGGCACCACTTGGGCGTAGCCGCCGCCGGCGGCGCCGCCCTTCATGCCGAACGACGGCCCGAGCGACGGCTCGCGCAGGCAGAGCATCGCCTTCTTGCCGATGTGGTTGAGCGCGTCGGTAAGGCCGACCGTGGTGGTGGTCTTGCCCTCGCCCGCCGGCGTCGGCGTGATCGCGGTGACCAGAATCAGCTTGCCGTTCGGCCGGCTTTGCAGCGATTTGACGTAGTCCATCGACACCTTGGCCTTGTAGTGGCCATAGGGCTCGAGGTTTTCCGCGGCAATGCCGAGCTTTTCCTTGGCGATGTCGAGGATCGGGCGCTTGGTGGCGGACTGCGAAATTTCGATATCGGATTTCGGCTTCTGATGTTGCGAGGCGGGCATGGGTCTATCCGTTCAATGAATGTGCGGTGAGCCGGCGATTGCGGAATTTACGTGAGGGCGCGATCAACTGAATTTGGCACCAACGGCGATGTTGGCGGACTTGGTCCACTCGGAGGCGTCGATCTTTTTGCCGCCGTCCGGCTGCACGCGGCTGACCTTGAAGCGGCCGTCGGCGCAGACCACGGTAAAGCCGTCGGCTTCGACCGCGACGATCTCGCCCAGCTTGCCGGCGATGCCCTTCGGGTCCTTGGCCGGCAGCGGCTTGGCGTCGAAAATCTTGACGGTCTTGCCGTCGAGCGTGCACCAGGCGCCGGGCGCCGGGTTGCAGCCGCGAATGAGGCGGTCGATCTGCTCCCACGGCTTGCCCCAATCGATCTTGGCATTGCCGGGACCGCAGCGGCCTTCATAAGTCGCCTTCGACTCGTCCTGCTTGATGCGCGGCGCCTTGCCGGCCTTCACCAGGTCGATGCCTTCCAGCATTGCCTCGACGCCCATCGGGAACAGGCGGTCGAAATAGACCGTGCCGAGCGTGTCGTTCGGACCGATCGGCGTTTTCCGCGTCGTAAGAACGTCGCCAGTATCGAGCCCGTTGTCAGGCCAGAAGATCGACAGGCCGGCTTCCTTTTCGCCCTTGATGATCTGCCAGTTGATCGCGCTAGCGCCACGATAGGCCGGCAGCAGCGAGGGGTGATACTGGATCGAGCCGTGCGTCGGGATGTTGAGGAAGTCCTCGGGCACGAACAGCGTGACGAAAGCCATGACCTGCAGGTCCGGCTTGAGCGCCTTGAACTCTTCCCAGACCTTGGGGTCTTTGTAGGACGCCGGCTGATAGACCGGCAGCTTGGCCGCGAGCGCCGCTTCCTTCAGCGGGTCGGCCTTGGCGCCTTCCTTCTCCGGCGCGACGTAGACGGCAACGACGTTCTCGCCGCGCTTGAGCAGCGCTTCCAGCACGGCCTTGCCGAAGGCCTGCTGGCCGTGGACCACGATACGCATAGACTTGCTCTCCCATCTTTCGCCGCCATCGCCGGGCTTGGCCCGGCGATCCCGATCGCTGAGGCACTGACGTCCCCAAGCGGGATGCCCGGGACAAGCCCGGGCATGACAGTCTTGTTACGCCGCCGCCTTTGACTTTTCCGGCGCGGTGATCGCGCCCGACGCCTTGATCTCGGCGATCTCGGCGGCCTTGTAGCCGAGCACCTTGGACAGGATTTCCTCGGTGTGTTCGCCGAGCAGCGGCGAGCGCTCGACCTTGGCGGGCGAATCCGACAGCTTGATCGGATTGCCGACGGTCAGATACTTGCCGCGGGTCGGATGGTCGACCTCGACCACGGTGCCGGTCGCGCGCAGCGACTGGTCCTCGGCAATCTCCTTCATCGACAGGATCGGTCCAACCGGAATATCGACCGCATTGCAGATGTCCATGACCTCGAACTTGGTCTTGGTCATGGTCCATTCCTCGATCCGCGCGAAAATCTTTTTCAGCCGCGGCAGGCGCGCCTTCGGCGTGGCATAGTCCGGATCGGTCTTCCACGTCGGCTCGCCGATCAGGTCGCAGATCGGGCCCCACACCGGCGCCTGGGTGATGAAATAAATGTAGGCGTCTGGATCGGTCTCCCAGCCCTGGCACTTGAGCAGCCAGGCCGGCTGACCGCCGCCCGAGTCGTTGCCGGCGCGCGGCACCGCCTTGCCGAAAGGCACACCTTCACTGAACTGGCTGTATTCGGTAAGCGGGCCGTGTGCGAGGCGCTGCTGATCGCGCAGCTTGACGCGGGTGAGATTGAGCACGCCATCCTGCATCGCGCAGAGCACGCGCTGACCGCGGCCGGTGCGAACGCGCTGATAGAGCGCCGAGACGATGCCGAGCGCGAGATGCAGGCCGGTGCCGCTGTCGCCGATCTGCGCGCCGGTGACCAGTGGCGGACCTTCGCGGAAGCCGGTGGTCGAAGCCGCGCCGCCGGCGCATTGCGCGACGTTCTCGTAGACCTTGCAGTCTTCGTACGGCCCGGGGCCGAAGCCCTTGACCGAGGCGACGATCATGCGCGGATTCGTCTTGTGGACGTACTCCCAGGTGAGCCCCATGCGGTCGAGGGCGCCGGGGGCGAAGTTCTCGACCAGCACGTCGCAGGTCTTGATCATCCGATTGAGGATTTCCATGCCCTTGGGGTGCTTGGAGTCGATGGTGATCGACCGCTTGGTGCCGTTGAGCATGGTGAAATAGAGGCTGTCGGCGTTGGGTACGTCGCGCAACTGGCCGCGCGTGATGTCGCCCGCGCCCGGCCGCTCGACCTTCATCACGTCGGCGCCCATATAGGCGAGCAGCTGGGTGCAAGTCGGTCCCGACTGCACGTGGGTGAAGTCGAGAATGCGAACTCCCTGCAGCGCCAGGCCAGCCTGCCCGTAGGGCTTGTTGCTCGGCTTCGGCAAGCCATTCGATTTGCCGTTGCCGTTCGCCTTTTTCGCCGGCTTTTTCGCCACGAGCTTGACCACCTTGCGGGCGGGTTTCTTGGCCGCGGCGCGGCTCTTTGCTTTCGAACTTTTCGATTTAGCCATTTCGGTTTCCTCCACTTAAATCAAATTTGCAGGGTGAGGCGGGCGGCGCGAACGCCGCCCGCAAGTGAAATTACGCGTTACTTTTTCTTCAGCGCGCTCTGCGGATTGAGATTGCCGATGCGGCCGCTTTCACTGCCGGCCGCCGGGTCGAGCACCGCGTTGATGAGCGTCGGCTTGCCCGAGTCCATCGCTTCGTTGACGGCGCGCTTGAGCTCGTCGGGCGTCGTCGCATTGATGCCGACGCCGCCGAAGGCCTCCATCATCTTGTCGTAACGCGAGTCCTTGACGAAGACGGTGGTCGCCGGATCGGAGCCGCCGCCTTTGTTCACATCGGTGCCGCGATAGATGCCGCCATTGTTGAAAATGACGACGCAGACCGGCAGCTTGTAGCGGCAGATCGTCTCCACTTCCATGCCGGAGAAGCCGAAGGCCGAGTCGCCTTCGATCGCCAGCACCGGCTTGCCGGTCTCGACGGCGGCGCCGATGGCGTAGCCCATGCCGATGCCCATGACGCCCCAGGTGCCGACGTCGATGCGCTTGCGCGGCTTGTAGAGGTCGATAGCGCCGCGCGTGAGATCGAGCGCGTTGGCGCCTTCGTTGACGAGGATGGCGTCGGGCCTCTCCTTGATGACGGTGCGCAGCACGCCGAGGGCGCCGTAATAGTCCATCGGCACGGCGTTGCTCATGAAGCGCGGCGCCATCTTGACGACGTTCTCGTCACGCTTTTTGTTGACGGCGCCGGTCCAGTCGGCGGGCGCGGCCGGCCAGTTGCTGCCCATCGCGGCGAGCAGCGCAGAGAGACACGAGCCGATGTCGCCGACGAGGGGCGCGGCAATCTCGACGTTCGAGTCCATTTCCTTCGGCTCGATGTCGATCTGAATGAACTTCTTCGGAGCATCGCCCCAAGTCTTGCCCTTGCCGTGCGACAACAGCCAGTTCAGCCGCGCGCCGATCATCATGACGACGTCGGCCTCCTTCAGCACGGTCGAGCGCGCCGCGCCCGCGCATTGCGGATGCGTGTCGGGCAAAAGGCCCTTGGCCATGCTCATGGGCAGGAACGGCGCGCCGCTCTTTTCGACGAAAGCCTTGATCTGCTCGTCGGCCTGCGCGTAGGCCGCGCCTTTGCCGAGGATGATCAGCGGCTTCTTGGCGCTCTTGAGCACGTCGAGTGCGCGCTTGACCGCCTCGGGCGCCGGAATCTGGGCCGGCGCCGGATCGATGACCTTGACCAGCGACTTCTTGCCGGCTTCCGCGTCGATCACCTGACCGAACAGCTTGGCCGGCAGATCGAGATAGACGCCGCCCGGACGGCCGGACACGGCGGCGCGGATCGCGCGGGCAAGCCCGATACCGATGTCTTGGGCGTGCAACACGCGGAACGCCGCCTTGCACAGCGGCTTGGCGATGGCGAGTTGATCCATTTCCTCATAATCGCCCTGTTGCAGGTCAACGATTTCGCGTTCGGAGGAACCCGAAACCAGAATCATCGGGAAGCAGTTGGTGGTGGCGTGGGCGAGCGCGGTCAGACCGTTAAGGAAGCCGGGCGCCGACACCGTGAGACAGATGCCGGGCTGTTTGGTCAGATAGCCGGCGATCGAAGCCGCATAACCGGCATTCTGCTCATGCCGGAACGAGAGTACGCGGATGCCGGAAGCCTGCGCCATACGGCCGAAATCGGTGATAGGGATGCCGGGCACGCCGTAGATCGTCTTGACGCCGTTGAGCTTCAACGCATCGATGAGGAGATTGAAGCCGTCCGTCAGCTCGCGTTCCGCTTCGGGCGCGGCCGGTTTCTTTTCTTGTACTGCTGCATCAGCCATGGGAATCCTCCCTCAACTTTCTTTAATCGGGTCTGTCAGTCCAAATAGTCGGCATACCGCGCCACGTGATCGGCCAGGCCGAGCGCGTGGTCGCGCACAAGTTCCTCGGCGCGATCGGTTGCGCGCGCCTCCAAAGCTTCGATGATGCTGATGTGATCGCGGATCGAACGGTCGGCGCGATCCTTTTCGACGATGGTCTTGCGCCGGATCATGCGCATGTGGGTGAAGAGGTTTTCGGCGAGATCGATCAGCACGTCGTTGCGGCTGAGCTTGATAATGCTCTGGTGGAATTCGATGTTGACGTCGGAATATTCGTCGAGATGCGCGCGCAGCTTGCCGTTCACGAAAGTGGCGAACATTTTGCGCAATTCGGCGATTTCCTCCGCGCTCGCGGTCTGCGTGATCAGGCGCGCCGCCATACTTTCGAGTGCGGCCCAGACGGTGATCATCTCGATCACCTCGCGCTTGGTTTTGCGCACGACATAAATGCCGCGGCGCGGCACCGAGCGCACGAAGCCTTCGCTCTCGAGCTGCGCCATCGCCTCGCGCACCGGCGTGCGGCTGATGCCGAAATCCTGCGCCAGCTTGCGTTCGTCAAGGCGAATGTCGTCGCGGCTGCGGTAGATATCCATCGCCACGATGGCGTTCTTCAAGGCGGTATAGGCCTTGTTCTTGAAGCTCGGCGTGTCGTTGAGCGACATCAGCGCCGGATGCGACGCGACGGGTGCCGCGGCCGGTGATGGCCGATTACTGCGGGCACGCGGGTTGACGCGACGGACCGGATGATCGTGGGTACTCATGACTGGTATACAATATGCCAGATAACCGGATGGACGCAACGACCTTCTCGATTTGCTCCACCTCGGCCGTTGCCGCGGCAAGAAATAAATACCGCCCGAGGCCAACAACGCTTGCCACAGCACAAAAAAACAAGGCCCCAATCGATGGGGCCTTGTCAGCAAAGTCAGCTCTGCAAGAAGTCAGAGAGCGGCGTCATATTATTATGTGGCGTGAGCCAGTTTCGCTTCACCCAGCGCGATCCTCGAGCGCATCGGCTTGAGCACGAACAGCGCCAATCCGACGACGACGAGGTTCATGACCGCGGTGACCACGAACACCATGTGCCAGCTGCCGGTCGATGCCTTGATCAAGTTGGCGACCGGGACCAGGAACGCGGACGCACCCTTCGCCGTATAGAGCAGGCTCAGGTTCACGGTCGCGAATTTCGGCCCAAAGCTGTCGGTGCAAGTCGACGGGAACAGGCTGAAAATTTCGCCCCAGGTCAGGAAGATCAGGGCGGCGAACAGCACGAAGGCCCACGGCTGCGAGCCGGCCGAGCCCAGCAGCCAATAGGCCGCAGCGCCGAGACCGAAAGCAATCGCCATGGTGTATTCGCGGCCGATGTTGTCGGACACCCATCCGAACAACGGACGCGCCGCGCCGTTGCACAGATTGTCGACGATGAGCGCGACCGACAGCGTGGTCGCACCGCCGATGAGGACCATGTTGGCGACGTTGTAGTCGCGCGCGATCAGCGCGATCTGCGCCGTCGCCATCAAGCCGCTTGCCGAGACCATCACGAACATGACGTAGAGGACCCAGAACACCGGCGACGAAAGAACCTGTGCCGGCGTGTAGCTGCGCGCCGACTGCATCACCTTCGGCGGCGCCAGATCTTTCAGTTCGTCTGGATGCGGAGCCCGCAGCAGCCAGGCGATCAGGAAGACGATCGCACCCTGCACCAGGCCGAACCAGAAGAACGCGCTCTGGTAGCCGAACGAAGCGATCACTTCACGGATCGGAACCACCGTGATCGCGGCGCCCGCACCGAACCCCGCGGCGGTGAGACCGACCGCGAGGCCGCGGCGATCCGGGAACCACTTCACGGCCTGCCCGACCGCGGTCGCGTAAACCGCGCCGCCGCCGATACCGGCGAGCACCGCACCGAAGTACAGCATCTCGAGCAATTCAGCCTTGGAGTTGACGATCCAGCCGAGCGCGATGAATACGCCGCCGAAAGCAACCATCATCCTGGGGCCGTTTTGCGGGCCGATTTTATCGACGATCCAGCCTTCGACCGGCGTCAACCACGTCTCCAGGGCGACGAAGATGCTGAATGCGACTTGGATGGACGCGATCGACCAGCCATGAGCCGCGTTGATCGGCCGAACGAACAACGTCCAGCCGTATTGCAGGTTTGCGATCATGATCATGCAGATGACGCCAGCGATCAGCTGGGTCCATCGCTCGCGACTGAGCGACGAGGTCGCGGCCTTATCAGCCATTTTATCTCTCCTTGGTTTCCCTAGTTATTCAGATTTTCTTTGGCGGCGTTGCCGATTGTGCAGGTGCGGGGGATGACCGCGCCCACTATCGAATTCGACTCCTCCACACTTCCCACGTTCAGCGCGCGTGATCGTTTTCGCGATATTTATTAATAGGCCATCGCTTAACCTTACGGCTCAATACAATAGTCCATCGAAAAGTCTTTTAGCCATAGGGTTATGTGACAAAATGTCCTTAGCATGAACGGCAAAAAATTGGCAAATGGAATCAATGGATAAGCACAAGCGGGCCGCGCGATGCGGCGGCGCATCATTTCGGTATTTGTGTACATACGACCGCGATCAAATTCCACCGCAACCTCGTTAACACCGACCGGGCGCAGCGATCATTCGTGAACAAGCGCGATGCACGCGCACCGGTCCTGACGCTGCACTGAAGACACTCGCCGGCCTGCCCAAGCCCGTCTATACACGGGCGATATTCGAAAAGAACGGAAGACGATCGCGGCGCGGCCGCGAACTCCTGAAGCGGCCGTCAATCCAGCGGCCCTGGCGATGGGTAGAAGCGAACCTCATGGCTGATGCAGCCGACAAGTCCCCAACGCGCAACCTGCGTCCAGCCGCGTTTCTCGATCGCGACGGCGTGCTCAATGTGGATCGCGGCTACACTTTCAGGCCCGAGGACCTCGTGATGATTCCCACCGCCGCGGCGGCGGTGCGATTGCTAAACGACGCGGGGTATTACGTGTTTGTCGTCACCAACCAGTCCGGCATCGCGCGCGGATTTTACACCGCGGCCGCGATGACTTTGTTCAACGCACAAATACAAAATACTTTGCGGGGAGAAGGCGCGCATATTGACGCGTTTTACTACTGCCCGCACCACCCGGACGGGGCGGTCAAAGAACTGGCGATCCAATGCCGTTGCCGAAAGCCGCAACCCGGCATGCTCGAACAAGCGGCGCGCGACTGGCCCATCGACCTCAGCCGCAGTTTTCTGATTGGCGACAAAGACCATGATTTAGCCGCCGCCGCCGCATTTCACATTCGAGGCATCAAGTTCGATGCGCAATCCGGTTCGCTGGCAGATCTGGTTCGCAAGGAGCTTGCGGCAGGCACCGGCTAGCCGTGCCGCGCATCCATGCCTATGGTCGCCAGGTGACGAAAAAACGCGTCCTTATCACGGGAGCCTCGGGCTTCATCGGCCGTGTGGCGGTAGAGCGGCTGCTCGAGGCCGGCTATTCGGTGCGCGCGGCGACGCGTGATTTGCGCGCATTTCCGAGTTCAATCGACATCGCGGCGATTTCCGTCCCCATAGATACGGTCGACTGGAAGCCGATCCTCGCCGGCGTCGACTTCGTCGTTCACGTGGCGGGGTTAGTTCACGTCGCCGATCAAAGCGCCACCGCGGACACATTCGATTCGATCAACCGGCAGACGACGAAAAACCTCGCGCGTGCCGCCAACGAAGCGGGGGTCGCGCGTTTTGTATTTATTTCCTCGGTGCGCGCACAGACCGGCTCTTCCGCAAACCGTCCGGTGCGTGAGACGGACATACCTCAGCCGACCAACGACTACGGGCGCTCGAAACTGGCCGCCGAAGAGGAGGTACGCGCCTCCGGCGTACCGTTCACGATCCTGCGGCCGGTCGCGGTCTACGGTCCGCATTCGAAGGGAAACATCAATACCCTGGCCAGGCTTGCAATGACGCCATTGCCGCTTCCCGTTCCCGCGTTCAGAGGCCGGCGCTCATTGCTCGGAATCGATAATTTCATGTCGGCGATTTTGTTTGTGCTGGCCAATCCGGCGGCGGCGAACGAGACTTATCTGGTCGCCGACGCGGCGCCCTTCACCGTGAGCGAAATCTTTACGATGCTGCGCAAGGCGCGGGGACGCCGGCCGGGGGTGATCCATATTCCGGCGAGCCTTCTGCGCTTTGCGCTGAGGGCAGCGAACCGCCTCAATTATTGGCCGCGCTTGGGTGAAGACCTGGTCGTCGACACGGCCAAACTGCAAGCGCTCGGCTGGCGGCCCGCCATCGACACCTACGAAGGAATTGCCGCCATGATGCGGGCGGACAGCGGCGCAAACTCCGGGTCAACTTAACCCCGGCGGTTCGGCTCGAAAATACAATCTAACTCGCGGAGGCATCATTTAGGTCCTGGCCCCCGCGCCAAATCCGATCTGACGCTCTCAAATACGCCGGACCAGTTGCGGTCACTGCCCTGTCTGTACAGCTTGACGGATGCGTACCAGGGGCTGTCGTCTCTATCCATGAGCCAGCGCCAATTCGGCACGAATGGCAACAGCACGCGCGTATCCTTGCCCAAGGCGCCAGCCAAATGGACCGTGCTGTTGTCGACGGATACGACAAAATCGCACGCCTGTATAAGCGACGCCAGACCATCTATATCGTGGAAATTGTCGACATCTTTATAGGACAAGACAGTCACGCTCAACTCGGAGCGAACCTGCTCGATCTCCTCACCGGTGTCGCCATATTGAAGGCTGACAAAATCGACATCGGGCAAAGCCAGCATGTCGATAAATGCCTTCAGCGTCAGGCTTCTATTCGCTCCGCTTTGCTCATTTTTGCTCCGCCAGCTTATGCCGCATCGTTTGTTGCCGAAGGACCCGCTTCGCTGAAGCGCCGTTCTGATTGAATTGGTTCTTTCTTTATCGTCCGAGATATAGCCATCGCGCGTTCTGCCGAAGCTGACTTCCTGCGGACGAAAATACCGGCACAAACTGCCCATCGGAATTTGCTCGTCGTATTCATTTTCGTCCACGGCCGCGCTGCTTGGAACAAACGTGATCTCCGTTGGCATAGAGCGCGCAAGCAACGGAATTAGACGAACATCCACCTTCACGATGAGCCGCGAACACAGGCTCAGCATTTCCGGCAACATGGCGCTGAACATCAGCTCGTCGCCGATACCTTGCTCAGCCCACACCAAGACCCTCTTCTTCTCGGCCCCCGTCCATCGCGGCCGGCTGGTCGCGAGCGGTTTGCTGGTGGCGTTCGCTTCGTGCCAACGCAATTCATACAACGGCCAGCCGTTCGCATAGTCGCCACGCAAAAGCAGCGCCAAGCCTTTGTTCCAATGCGCCTTCGGATCGTCGGGCCGGAGCGCTACTGCACGCTCGAAGCAAGCGAGGGACTCGTCAAGCCGCTTGAGCTGCTGCAGGGCCAGGCCACGATTGGAATATGTCTCGGCATCGTCAGGGGCAAACGTCAGCGAGCGATCATAGCTGACGATCGCATCGTCGAAGCGATTGAGGTCTTTTAAAACATTTCCCCGATTGCAGTGTGCCTCCGCATAATCCGGCCTGATCGCAATCGCAGCATCATAGCTGGCGAGCGCCTCATCGAAACGCTTGAGCTCCTGCAAGGCGAGGCCGCGATTTACCCGCGCTTCCGCGTAATCCGGAACCAGCGCTATGGCGCGATCATAGCTCGCGAGCGCTTCGTCAAAGCGCTTCAGTCTATGCAGCAGCGCGCCGCCATTGTAGTGAGCCGCCGCATAGTCGGGATTTAGCGCCGCGGCGCGGCTGTAGCTGGCGAGCGCCTCATCGAATCGGTCAAGTTCCTGCAGGGCCACGCCCCGGTTGAAGAAAGCTTCGGCATAGTTCGGATCGATACGAACCGCTTTGTCGTAGCTCGCGACGGCGGCGGCGAACTGGTTCAGCTTTTGCAGCACGACACCGCGGTTGTTGCAGGCGTTCGCATGGTTGGGCTTGAGCTTGATGGCCTTTTCATAATTGGCGGCGGCGGCGTCCAGTTGATTGAGTTCCTTGAGCGCATTGCCGCGGTTGAAATAAGCATCCGCGTGACCGGGATTTATCAATATCGCCTGCGCAATCAGATCGGCGGCAAGCTGGTGATTCTTGAACTGATCGGCAATCACGCCAAGCAGATGGATGGCGTCGAAATGCTGCGGCTGGATTTTTAGAATGTCCGAGTAAAGCGTCACTGCTTCTTGCAACCGGCCCTGCTGATGCAAAGCGACGGCTTCGTCTAGCTTCGGTCGAACCTGAGCAGCCAATGCATTATCGGCGGGCGCGACCTTGCGGTTATTCTTGAATTTTCGCGACATTCTGCTTTTTGAGAATCGATCGACGAAATTCGATTCGCGTCAAAAACAGTATGGGTGCGAATCCGCGATGTCAAAGACTGCGGCGGCAGCGAATCGGCTGAAAAGGGCTGACCGCCGCGGGACATAAGCCAAGTAAGCCCAACGGTTTGACGCGGCTTGGCTTATCCAAACGCGGGCCGGCGCGCTTATGAATGGTGCCCCACTCAGGACAAAAATACGAACACGTATGTTATTGAAATTACGCTTTAATTTTTGGCCTAGAGGATGGATGATCTATTGGTTAGCCTGTCGGGTCTTTAGCTCGCATGAAATGACCATACAAAGTGGGAAATTCTTCGTTTGGATCAATGGCAGTCCTGAAAGAAGTCGATGCTCCGACCTTCGGTTTAGGAAACCGTTTCGGCCATCAATATTTCAACGACTTACGCCCAGATGTTGCAAATGTGTTGCATCCATTTGTTCCCGGCCGAATTCTTTTCATATGTACCGGGACATGACGGACTCTCTGTGTCGCCCGCTCTTTGTCGCCTAGGGAACCCTAGAGATCTTGCTGGCGAGCGCGATAACTGTGAGCCGTGCGCGACCTTCCCGCCATAAGCCAGATGCTCTTCAAATAGGGGGTTCAGTGGGATTTGCTGCGCCAGCGCTCAACTTCCGCCAGGGCCGCGTCCGGCCGGTCAACCACGATTTCGCGTCCGCCTAAGTAGATCGTTCCCACCTCTCCGTCGATGGAAAGCCAGTCTCCCTCACTGATCGCCGCCTCCCCCAGCCGCGCGCTGTGGCTCGCGGCATCGACTTTCAGTGCCGCACAGCCCACGATACAAGGCTTGCCCATCTGGCGCGCAACCAACGCTGCATGCGCGGTCCGACCACCGACCGCCGTCAATATTCCGGCCGACACGGCAAAGCCGGCGACATCGGCTTTCACCTTCCAGCTGTCGATCATGCTCGGCACACACAGAAAGGCCGCCTCGCGGCGGTTTCTGCGAACGGCCGGTCTCACAAATCGGTATGTGCCTTGTAAATCCATTGGTCGCCGTGGCGAGTCTGGACGCATCGGGGGTATCGGAATCGGCACGACAAGGAAATCGAATCCCTGGGCTTCCCTGTGTCACGGCAACCCGGTTAGGTGCCTGCCATCCACCGCGCCTTAAAATCCGACATCGCTTGCAGTAGCGTCGCAGCATAGCCGCTATCATGCGTGCTCTGTGGAATGCGCGCGGTGATCGTCCACAACCACGGTTGCCCTGACGGTGCTTGCGGATGAAGCATGATGCGCCCGATCAGCCGATCACCATCGAACACGCCATAGTCATCGGCGGACCATTCGCCGCTGGGCCGTGATTTCCTGACGTTCTTAAGCATCAGCATAGGGTAAGACTATCACGCAATAAAGATTCGCCAGCGCCGCAAACAACGAATCGAAGTTGCGCCCATTTTAATTGATCGCATCTCTGTCGCGCGGGAAAAAGGGTGTTCAACTCCATGTCTCGCAAGCCAATGAGTTCAAGGGTTGGCGAGATAGCAAAGGCACATGGAATGACCGGATTTTTTATCCCGGATTTCGGTGGTGACCTGACTGGACTTTTTTGGACCAAGCGATGTGAGAAAATGCGCTTGGAACGGAGATTCAAGGCGGCTCTGCGACTTGAATGGCGCTTTCAAGACAACCAGTACGAAGTACGGCAGCGCAATCATGGGGCGCTGACGTTAGGTTATTCTGGCAGCTAATCAATTTAGATGATCTTTTCAGTGCACACAGCGCTGAAGGTCGCACCCAACTTACTCGCATAAATTCATATTTAATTTTGTAAACGGCAATTTAATTGTGCCAGCAAGCTATTTGCTTATTTAACAAACAATCGTACTGCGGCGGAACGAGGAACAACTTAATGTCTGCAAAAAGAAATGTAGGCCGTATCGGCGCGGCGCTGTTCATTGCAGCAAGCACTTTCTCCGCACCCGCGCAAGCGCAGCGCCACGGTGGTGGCGCGCGCGTCGGCGGTGCTCATCATAGCGCCCGCGTTGGCGGCGTTCACTTTAGCGGTGCCCATGTTGGGGGCCACTACTATCGCGGCGGCTATCGTGGCCACTACGGCTTTGGCGGCGGTTATGACAACGGCTGGGGTTGGGGCGGCGTGGCTCTTGACGGCGTTCTCGCTGCGCAGCCTTACTACGGTGGGGATGATGTCGGCTACTGCACGCGGCGGTTCAAATCGTACGATCCTGTTAGCGGCACATATTTGGGCTATGATGGATATCGACACTCGTGTCCGTGAGCCCGCCACTGGGACCGCAGTCCTTTTCGAAAATTATCTCCTGACGTATTGAGGATGCAATCCGACCAAGATCGGAACGGTGATAACGACGCCAGACCGTCGAACTGGTCGATGCAAAGGCAGCCCTTTCCGAAAATCATATCCGCGCATAGCGCTCATCCAGCCCGACAGAACAGGTGCAGCTGTAATTCGGACGGAGTTTTCGATATACGCTTTGGCATTTGACGCAATTTTGCTCGACGTATGCCAAGCGTATCCGGAATAGCTTGTATGCAATTCACTCCTTTCCGATTGATGCAGCGATTCCTAAATGAACGACAACGGCGATGCTTTGATCGGAGGCCCATTGTCATGACGTCTCTTATCTTAGGATTAATTACAGTCCTTTTCGTTCCGGTGGGTGTGATCTTCATTCTGTCAGGCCCGGAAGAAGAGGCCAAATTTTTCGAAGAACTGGTGGACTTTTGAATTACCGGAGCCAGCACGCCATGGCACATGCAATGTCTGTTAATGGCGGTGCTGTTGTGACCTGACGGATTTTTTGATGAACCAGCGGGAAATGACTACGGGAGTGTGGAACCCTCCTCGCCTGCGCTCGGCAAGGTGAAGTGAAAGGTCGCACCCCGTCCGGGGTTAGCCCTTGCCCACAACCTGCCGCGGTGCGACTCCACAATGGAGCGGCTGATTGCCAGCCCCATTCCTGAGCCATGCGGTTTGGTCGTAAAGAACGCATTGAAGATCTCATTCGCCGTTTCCGCGGGCAATCCCACACCGGTGTCACTGACTGAGATCAACAACTGACCATCCTCGCCTGGTTCAGACTTTATCGTAAGTTCACCACCAATGTCCCTCATTGCCTCGATGCCGTTGAGCATGAGGTTCAGCAAGACCTGCTGCAGTTGCACTCGATCTGCTCTGACTTTGGGAACCTCGGCTGCAACGTCTATGCGCATAGAGATTGAGTACCGATAGGCCTCACTTCGCAGCAGGGCGAGCATTTCACGCAGGACTTCGTTTACATCGACCAGGTCTCGCTCCGCTGGGGCGCCCTTCGTGTAGAGCAACCTCAAACGGTCCATGACTTCGGCCGCACGTTTGCTGTCCCTGATGATTCTCGTAGTGCTTTCGCGCGCATTTTCCACATCGGGCTGGTCCCGCTGCAGCCACCGCAAGCAGGCACTTGCACTGTTGAATACCCCGGCGATGGGCTGTTTTAGCTCGTGAGACAGAGAGGCGGCCAGCTCTCCCAGCATGCTGACTCGGTTCATATGCACGAGTTCTGCCTCTATTTGACGCAACCTTTCGCGCTCTTCCTCGGCGTGTTTGCGTTCTGTCACGTCAACATGCGTACCGATCATTTCAATGTCGTCTGCGCCGGTCACAAAATCGGAATGACCTAACGAAATGATGTGCCGAACCGATCCATCCGGTAGAACGATTCTGAACTCGCTGGTGTAACTTGTTCTGGCTCGCAGCGCCCTCTCGCCATGTTCGACCGCTCTGTCGCGATCCTTCGGATGCAACCGTTGTACCACCATTTCCGCCGTCGGAAGGCCCTGCTGCGGATCAAAGCCCCAGATTCGAAAATTTTCCTCGGACCAGTAACGCACCACCAAGGCGCCAGCGTCTGCTCTATAGGCCCAACTGCCCGTGTGAGTGAGGCTCTGGGCTTCCGCCAGGTAAGCTTCGCTGCGGCGCAGTGCTTCCTCGGCCTGCTTGCGGTCGGAGATTTCATTCAGCAATTCCTGGTTAGCCGTCTGGAGTTGCGCCGTGCGTTCGGCCACGCGCTGCTCCAACTCTACGTTGAGCCCGCGGACTCTTTCCTCGCTTTGCCGCAACGCATCCTGCGAGAAACGCAGTTTGGCAACGACCCAGATGATTCCAATCGTATAAATTAAATTCAGAACCATTCGGAACAGAACCGGCGTGCCGAAGTGCTGGAGGGCAAAATATGCCGAAGCTGCGGTGCCGCCGATCAGCGCGACGACTCCGGCCCTCCAACCTCCTACCCATGTAGCCAGCGCTACCCCAACTTCGAAGAACAGAAGAACTGGCTGTTGGCGGCTGAATGGAAGGATCAGAACAATTCCCAGCGCAGCAAGAGAGATAAGAACAGCAGACCCGAAGCTGAAAGCATGCGGATGCTTGTCGGCAAACCGCCGAATGAACATTGGTAAAATGTCGTCCGCCATGTCCGCCCCCCTAGAAGCACGGCATGAACAAGCCGGTCCAGGCGCCGCTTTCGCTCACCCTTCGGTTCTAAGAAAGAGTATACTATTACCGCTCGCCAGAAGCGACCCACACAGAGAACAGGATTTTCAGCCTGCCAAATGAGAGGATAGGCATTGTCATCCGCGCCAATGGCGAGCGGGTTGCGTTCAGTCATCCTCGCCGGGATCGCGCAACGTGCTCAGTTTCCGGGATGAAATCCATCCGCCGATGAAACCGTGCACGTCCAGTGCCAAGTGCGCGCGATTTGTCCGGCGGCAAAAAACGGTTGATCTGAGCGCTAAAATGCGACGCCAGCCATTTGGGACTCGCGGCTCAAAACTGGCCGGCTGTACTGAGCTATCTCGTCGAAAGCCCGCTCGATAACGGGCTCACATCCGGAGGGGTCTTTCGCCAGGCGAACCCGTGCCGAGCGAGTTGATATCCGAAGTCGAAAAGCGCCCTCCGGTAGTTCACGTCCAGCGGCTTCGGCTCCGTCCCCGTGAACGTTTCCGGAATTGATGCGAGATTGAACTCAATATTTGACGCACGCGCCTGCAAATAGATGCGGTCGAGATCGCCCCATCCTTGATTCTTGATCAAAGTGGACACGGAGCGATGCGCGATCTTCAAGAGATCCGGCTCAACCGATTTCCACTCCGGCCCTAACTTTGCATTACGTATGACGAACAGTCTTCGTCGTCGAACTGGCTTTGCGACTGTTATCGAACTTACGGAGATCGAATTGCCCAGGAAACAAGAACACTTCCCTTGTAACACCGCCGTCAACGTGCATTTCGTCGTAAGTCGAGCCGTCGCGATGGACGGAGAATAAAACCGGCGGGAATACACTCGGAATCGACGTCGAAGCGATAAGAACCTTGCGAAACAGCCGCAGCGCATTTGCATCACCCTGTATCGCGATAGCGCCCATGTCCCAAACGACGGGACGCTGTGCATCGAGTTCCGTTGTACCAATGTAAAGTCTCCGACCCCGGCGATATTCGCGCGCAACCGCCGAAAGTACCTCCGGCGTTACGTATTGATCGATCAGGCCGACAAGCAGCGAGTTATCGACCAAAGCCGCCTCTCCCAAAATTGTAGACAAGCCGCCTTCCCGAACGATCGTCCACGGCTCATGCGTCGTATAGGCCTCTTTTAAGGTGCGATCGTAGCTTGAGCCGAGAAACGCGAACGGCGCGATCATCGCACCCGTGCTGATCCCGGTCACCACGTCGAATTCCGGCCGTGTGGCGGCCTCTGTCCATCCCACCAACATGCCGACACCAAAGGCTCCGTCAGCGCCGCCGCCCGAGAGTGCGAGGTAATTGGCGTTATCGAGTTGACCCCGGTTTGCTGCTCTCCGCTGCGCCATGATGTTCGCGCACTATCGCCTCTAGATTTTTTGGCCGTTCATCCCCCCAAAACCGGATCTGGTCACGAACGCCTGCTACGTCGTCAAGACTCGCACTCTCTGGCACTGGATGCCTGATGATGGTGCTACAGGCGGCAAGCATAGTGGCCACGACGAACACGATCGCGACAGCAATTGCAGAGCTGGCTCGACCCATTGCCGAATGTTGGAATCGCCGCATGCGGACGGGCGATTCTATTTGATTCGACATGTCCATTTTTTTGGCGGCTTTTTTTACCTCGCACTCCCTGTGCTTGCCGGGAAATTGAGCAAATACAGGCAGTAAGGTTGCTCCAATAATCGCACTAAACCGGGTATAAAAAATGAAGCCTGCTCGGCTAAGCTTACACACGCTTACTCCGGATCGAGCGGGACGGCGCCGAGGGATCTCGAGTGCGCGCGGTGGACACGGCGCAGAGCGTGTTGATTTTTGCAGCAAGGACTTTGCTGGTTTCATGTTGCTCGATCTCGATATCGCAGCGACCGGATATCATCATTTTCGGCACATTTCCTGAATTGGTCGTTCGAATTTAGATTCATAAATCGGAATTTAGTGGCGCATTGCCCCTTGTTTCAATTTTGATGTCGTGGCGCTCGCTTGACCCAACGGGCTCATCGTGCCGCCAACGACGAACCGCGGTTAAACAGGAGAGCAACCAACGTTGCGCAGATCGTTATGCCAAGACACGTTATTTTTCTTGTGCTCGCTGCGATCGGTCTCTCCACGATTTCAACAATGTCTAAGGCGGAAGGCACTCCTGAACAACGGTGGGCCTGCGAGCAAGATGCGTTCAAATATTGTCGCAGCGAGATCCCAGACGTCTCACGCGTAACGGTATGTATGACAAAACATATCAAAAAACTTAGTCTCCCATGCCGCGCTCAGTTCAAATAACAAGCGTACGCGACGAGGTTTTGCAGTCGATCAAAAACGAAAACGATAAAGACGGCCAGAGATGAATTACGACGATTTTTTCAGCGCGGCTCTCTCTCAATTGCGGCAGGAACACCGTTACCGAGAATTCATCTCGCTCGAACGCTTCGCCGACCGATGTCCTTTTGCGATTTGGCACTCTCCCGAAGGCCCGCGCGATGTCGTTGTCTGGTGTTCCAATGACTATCTGGGCATGAGTCGGCACCCCGAAGTCATTAACTCCATGATCGAGACCGCCTTTCGGATGGGCACTGGCGCGGGCGGCACACGCAATATCGCCGGCACGAATGCGCCACTGGTCACGCTTGAGCGCGAGATCGCCGATCTTCACGACAAGCCTGCGGCCTTGGTCTTCACCTCAGGGTACGTCTCCAACCAAACCGGCCTCTCCACCATCGCCAAGCTAATCCCGGACTGCGTCATTCTGTCGGACGAATTGAACCACAACTCGATGATCGAAGGAATCCGCCAATCCGGCGCCGAAAAGCGGATCTGGCGCCACAACGATATAGCCGATCTCGATCGATTGCTGGCAGCAGCGGGCGATCGGCCAAAGCTGATCGCCTTCGAAAGCCTCTATTCCATGGATGGTGATGTCGCGCCAATGAAGCAAATTTGCGAGGCCGCCGAGCGGCATGGGGCGTTGACTTATTGCGATGAGGTCCACGCCGTCGGAATGTATGGGCCAAGCGGTTCGGGCATCGCCGCGCGCGATGGCGTTATGCAGCGGATTGACGTCATCGAAGGCACGCTCGCCAAGGCTTTCGGATGCCTCGGCGGCTATATCGCCGGCGAGCAGCAATCTCATCGATGCCGTGCGATCGCATGCGCCTGGATTCATCTTCACCACAGCACTGCCGCCACCGATGTGCGCTGCCGCCACGGCAGCGATACGGCACTTGAAATCCTCGCAATGGGAGCGTTCACAGCAAAGACGCAATGTCGTGCTGGTGAAGTCAGCACTCGTTGCGGCCGGTTTGCCCATCCTGCCGACCGAGACTCACATAGTCCCGCTCATGGTCTGCGATCCGCTCAAATGCAAGGCCGCCAGTGATCTGCTTCTTTCCAAGCACGGCGTGTATATCCAGCCGATCAATTATCCAACTGTCGCAAATGGAACTGAGCGCCTTCGCATTACTCCGACGCCGTATCACAGCGATGAACTCATCGCCGATCTTGTCAACGCGGTTATTGACGTCTGGCAGCGACTAGCCCTGCCATTCGCATCACACCAGCTTGCGGCAGAATGAAGGTGTGATTTCTCTCGGGTGGTGAAGCACACCTAGGCGCGCGCGCCATTCAGCTTGCTCGGTATCGCAGATTAGGGGCCAGGCTCATCAAGCGAGTACTTGTGGCGGTGGCGTGGTCCGAACTCGGGTTCGTCAGCAACAGTCTTACTTGCTTTATATTGATCGGACTCGATGGTGCGGCGACCTCCTCAACTCGCCCCGACTATTCAGTCGGTCTGAATTTAATTTTGTAAATCTTAATTTAGTGGCGCAGGGCTTCCCGCGGACTGATCATTATCAACAGGTGAACGTCAAGTATGGAAACCGACAAATGGGAAAGCGCATCCTCATCGGCATCGTTGCGCTGGGAGTGCTTGGGATCTTGGGCTTCGGCGCTTTGGCGTGGCAGCCAGCAATTGCGCCAATCGCGCCGCCGGCGCCGGCGAACTTTGCGCCAGCACTAGTCGCGCAAGGGTGAGGCGCTCGCCGGCGGCGGCCATTGCGCGGAGTGCCACACCGCCAAAGGCGGCCAGAAATTCGCCGGCGGCTACGCCATGGCAACGCCCTTCGGCACGATTTACTCTACTAACATTACACCTGACCCCGAGACCGGCATCGGCACCTGGTCCGAGGCTGCCTTTGCGCGCGCCGTGCGCGAAGGCGTCGCGCGCGACGGCTCGCTGTTTTTCCCGGCGTTTCCCTATAACCATTTCACCGGGCTCTCCGATGACGACGTCAAAGCACTTTATGCCTATTTCATGACGCGCGCGCCGATCCACGCCGTTGCGCGCGAGAACAGTCTCCCGTTTCCACTCAACGTCCGTTACCTGCAAGCCGGATGGAGGCTGCTGTTCTTCCGGGCGGGGCGTTTCGAACCGGATACCCGCAAGAGCGCCGAATGGAACCGCGGAGCCTACCTTGCGGAGACGCTAGGCAACTGCAGCGGGTGTCACACCCCGCGCAACCTGCTCGGCGCCGAAAAAACCAGTCATACCTTCGTCGGCACAGTGATCGACAACTGGATCGCGCCGCCGCTAACCTCTGCCAATCCGGCTCCCGCGCCGTGGACGCAGGAAGAGCTGTTCAGCTACTTGCGGAACGGCGTTAGCATCCTGCACGGCAGCGCTGCCGGCCCGATGGCGCCCGTCGTACATGGTCTTTCCGCGCTTCCGGATCAGGACGTCCAGGCGCTCGCGACCTATTTCGCCGACGTCGACCAGGCGGGCGACCGCTTGGCATCCGTCGGTCCGGCGGTCGCGCATGCGATGTCTTATGCTTCTTTTGATACCGCTGCAGCCGGCCGGCACGACACAGATGCGCGTCTCTATTCAGCCGCCTGCGCATCCTGTCACTACAATTCTGGCAAGGGGCCTCTCAAGGCGCGACCGGACCTGGCGCTCAACAGCGCGTTGAATCTGCCCGAGCCGAACAATTTCATTCAGGTCGTGCTGCGCGGCATCGATGCCAAGGACGGAATACCTGGCGTGGTCATGCCGAGCTTTGGGCCGGCACTCAGCGACGCCGACATCGCGCGCATCGCGGCCTACCTGCGACTCACGCGCACGAATTTGCCGCTTTGGCCGGACCTTGAATCAAAGATCGCCGCGACACGCCGGTCGATCATCACATCGCCCTGAAGACCGCCATTCGGAGCTGTTGATCATGACCAAATTCCGCATCAACGGCCGCAGCGTCGCAGTCGATGCCGAAGACGATACTCCGCTTGCTGTGGGTCATCCGCGATGTCATCGGCCTCACCGGCACGAAATTCGGCTGCGGCATCGGCATGTGCGGCGCCTGCACGGTGCATGTGGGGGGACGTCCAACGCGTTCCTGCATCACGCCCGTCGGCAGCGTCGCCGGTGCGGACGTCACGACGATCGAAGGTCTCGATCCGCAAGGACAGCATCCGCTGCAGAAGGCCTGGATCGATCTGCAGGTGCCGCAGTGCGGTTATTGCCAGTCCGGCCAAATCATGCAGGCGGCGGTACTATTGAAGGATTTTCCGACGCCGAGCGACCAGGACATCGATGCCGTCATGACCGGCAATCTGTGCCGCTGCATGACATATGTCCGCATTCGCAAGGCCATCAAGCAAGCTGCCGCCGAACTACGGAAGGTGGTCGTCAATGACTAGGCTCCAGAACCGCAATGCGGCCGATGCTCTCGCGCTGTCGCGCCGCAACTTTCTCATCGGGGCCGCCGGCACCGCTGTTGCCTTCGGCTTCGCGCCGACCGAAGCGTTGGCGGCCCCCGCATCGTCGCCAGTGACGTCGCAGTTCGATCCGACCATCTGGTACAGCATCGACCGCGACGGCATCGTGACCGTCAACATTATTCGTGCCGAGATGGGGCAGCACGTGGGAACGGCGCTCGCCCGCATTCTTGCCGATGAGCTCGAGGCGGACTGGAGCAAGATCAGGATCGACACCGTCGATTCAGATGCGAAGTGGGGCACGATGGTTACCGGCGGCAGCTGGTCGGTTTGGGCGACCTTTCCGGTCTTCAGTCAGGCGGGTGCCGCCGGACGGATCGCGCTGATCGAGGCAGGAGCCAAGCTCCTCGGTGTCCCCGCAGATCAATGCCACGCACGCAACAGTTCGGTCTTCGCAGCCGGCCGGTCCATATCCTATGCCGACATCGTCAGTCGCGGCGATCTGAAGCGCACCTTCACCGCCGACGAACTGGCGAAGATGCCGATAAAGCCCGCATCGGAACGCCGCTTGATTGGCCGCAAAACCGCCGACCTCGACATTCCCGCAAAGACCAACGGAACCGCGATCTACGGGATCGACGCGAATGTCGCGGGCATGGTCTACGCGCGGCCAAAAATTCCGCCGACGCGAAACGGCGCGAAGGTGCGCTCCGTCGACGATTCCGCTGCCAAAAAGGTCAAGGGCTATATCAGCAGCCTCGTGATCGAGGACCCATCCGATACCGTCCCGGGTTGGGTCATGGTATTCGCGAGTTCTTATCCGGCCGCGATCCGCGCTGCCGACCTAGTCAAAGTCGATTGGATCGCCGGCAGCGGTGCGAATGTTTCCGAACGGGATGTCCTTGACCATGGCGCAGCGCAAATCGCTGATCCGAATGGCGGCGTACTGATCGTGGATGACAAGGGGCTCGACGCGGCCTTCCAAGGCGCGAGTTCGAAGTTGGAGCGAACCTATACGACCAGCAGCGTCATGCATTATCAGCTCGAGCCGGTGAACGCGCTTGCCTTCGAGAAAGACGGGATCATGGAGATCCACACCGGCAATCAATGGCAAAGCCTGATTCTGCCGGTGCTTTCGAAGGCACTCGGCCTGCCGCAGGAAAAGATCGTATTGCGTTCATATTTGCTCGGTGGCGGCTTCGGCCGACGACTGAACGGCGACTATACCGTGCCGGCCGCGCTCGCCGCCAAGGCGATTGGCAAGCCGGTGAAGCTGGTGCTCACGCGTGCCGACGACGCGCGTTTCGACTCGTTTCGATCTCCTTCGATCCAGAAGCTCCGCATGGCGTTTGACGCCAGCGGCAAGGTCACGGCGATGGATCATCATGCCTCTGCCGGCTGGCCGACGCTCGTCATACATTCCGGGCGGCTTGGTCGATGGCTTATACGGCAAGAAATACGATCCCTTCGCGATCGCGGGCGCGGACCATTGGTATGATGTCGGTGCGCAGCGCGTCCGCGCGCTGTCGAACGATGTCGCCAACACCGCTTTCCGGCCCGGCTGGCTGCGCTCGGTCGGGCCCGGCTGGACCAATTTTGCTGTCGAGTCTTTCATGGACGAAGCGGCGCATGAGCGAGGCGTCGATCCCGTCGCCTTCCGCGTCGGCATGCTGAATGCCAAAGGTCGCAACGCCGGCTCGGCGCCGAACTCGGTCGGCGGCGCCAAGCGCCAGGCGGCGGTCCTCCAGCGCGCGGCGCAAAAGGCGGGCTGGGGCGCTGCCATGCCGAAGGATACCGGTCTTGGCATCGCAACCACATTTGGCCAAGAGCGTGGTATGCCCACATGGACCGCTTGCGTCGCCCGCGTGCGTGTCAACCGCAGCAACGGCGTGGTCACCGTTGAGAAGCTGACGCTCGTTATCGACGCCGGTACAATTGTGGACCCCGACGGCGCGCTGGCGCAGGTCGAGGGCGGCTCGCTTTGGGGCCTGAGCATGGCCCTGTTTGAGGGGACCGAGTTTGTCAAAGGTCAGGTGAAGGACACCAACCTCGACACTTATACGCCGGTGCGCATTGGCGACGTGCCCGAGCTCGATATCGAGTTTGTTGACAGCAGCGAGGTTCCTGTCGGCCTCGGCGAGCCGGGCACGACCGTTGTCGCGCCGGCGATCGCCAATGCGATCTTCGCCGCCGTCGGTGTGCGGCTGCGGCATTTGCCGATTCGGCCCAACGCCGTGCTTCAGTCTCTAACCCGAAAGAGCTGAATTCCCGCGGATCCTCGCGCGACGCTGCCGGCTTGAATTTTGCGCCTCGAGTATCGGCACAAAGCAGCCCGACAATCGGCAGTAAGGATCGGCGTTGCCCAAGTCGGTCCGAACCTCGGCGGGTGCAGGGTGACTTATGTCGGGTCGCCATCACTTTCACACGATGATCGATATCGGGCGAGAGATCTGAGCATGGTGCCGAATCCGACTTACGCGAGGCGCACTTCACTCAAATCGTATTTAGATTCATAAACTCCAATTTAATAGCGCATCGCTCCACAGCTTTTACCTTGGTGTTGTCGTGACGCGCTTAACTAAACCACGGCAAGCGTACCTATCACCAACCTGGCGCAATGCCGGAGCTAGCTGTTGAAGGCAGCGGAGATAAGATATGAACACTGTTGCTGACCAGTTTGCCGAAACGCTCGCGACAGCGGGGGTTAAGCGCGTATATGGAATTCGTCGGCGATAGCCTGAACGGCGTGACCGACGCGATACGGCGCCAGGGCAAGATCGAATGGATCCACGTCCGGCATGAAGAAGTCGCGGCCTTCGCGGCCGGCGCCGAGGCTCACTTGACGGGGGAACTCGCCGTCGTCGGAGGTAGCTGCGGACCCGGAAATTTGCACCTCATCAACGGCTTGTTCGACTGCCATCGGTCGCGCGTGCCCGTGCTTGCGATCGCCTCGCACATTCCGTCCCCCGAAATCGGGGCCGGATATTTCCAGGCAACCCACCCGGAGAACCTGTTCAAGGAGTGCAGCCATTACTGCGAGCTGATCTCCAGTGCTCACCAGATGCCGCGCACGCTCGAAATTGCAATCCGCGAGGCGGTTGGCAAGCGCGGCGTTTCGGTCGTGGTCCTGCCTGGCGACGTCTCCCTGCAACCGGCCCATAAAGCGCCGATACCCAAACCTGCAGGGCTCGTGCCACCTATCCCGGTGGTCACGCCGGTCCAGCGGGAGATCGAGCGGTTGGCCGAGTTGCTGAATGGTGACAGCCGGGTGACAATTCTGTGCGGTTCTGGCTGCGCAGGTGCGCACGCGGAGCTCCTGTCGCTCGGCGAACGCCTCAAGGCGCCGATGGTGCACGCCATGCGCGGCAAGGAACACGTCGAATGGGACAACCCCTATGACGTAGGTATGACCGGACTGATCGGTTTCTCGTCCGGCTACTATGCGATGCTCGACTGCGACGTCCTGTTGATGCTCGGGACGGACTTCCCGTATCGGCAGTTCTATCCGGAAGGCGGCAGCGCGCGCATTGCGCAGGTCGATATCCGGCCGGAGAACATCGGCCGCCGTGCGGCAGTCGACCTCGCGGTCGTCGGAGACGTTCGCGCAACGCTTGCAGGCATTGCTGCCGCTCCTCGAAGCAGAAGAACGACGACACCGCATCTCACGCGGGCGCAGCGGCATTATGCCAAGGCGCGCAAGTCAGCTCGACGAACTTGCAGTCGGGACACCAGGCAACGGTCTCATCCACCCACAACAAGTCGCCAAGGCAATCAGCGATCTGGCGACGGAGGACGCCGTATTCACCTGCGACGTAGGGCTCCCGACGGTGTGGGCCGCACGCTATCTGGCCATGAATGGAAAGCGTCGGCTTCTCGGCTCTTTCTGGCATGGTTCGATGGCGAATGCGATGGGGCAGGGAATTGGCGCGCAAGCGTCCTTCCCCGGCCGGCAGGTGATTTCGCTTTCAGGCGACGGCGGCTTCACGATGCTGATGGGAGACCTTCTCACACTTGTGCAGTGCCGCCTCCCGCTGAAAGTCGTGGTGTTCAATAACGGCGCGCTGGGCTTCATAGAGCTCGAGCAGAAAGCCAGCGGCTTCCTCGATTTCGGCACAGATTTCAAAAATCCAAACTTCGCGGCCATGGCCGAAGTCGGTCGGTATTCGCGGCATCCGGCTGGAAGACCCCGCTGATGTGAATGACGGGATCACCGCGGCGCTCGCCGACGATGGGCCCGTTCTAATCGATGCGGTGGTGAACAGGTCGGAGCTGTCGATGCCGCCTGCCGTCAATTTAGAGATGGCGAAAGGCTTTACGCTTTTCATGCTGAAGGCCGTAATGAGCGGCCGAGGCGACGAGGTGATTGACCTCGCGAAGACAAATCTTTGGCGCTGACGAAAGATGCCGCATGGAACACATTCAAAATCGCCGCGAGAGGCCTGAAGTCCTGGCGAATCGCGCTCGGCACCCGGGCGATCGGTGGTGGCAGCGGCTTGAAATATCACCTCTGAAAGGTCTCGCTATGTCAACGCAAACGATAACAATTCGCGAAACCAAACCGACGACGGCGAGTGGCTTTCATACGGCTTTCATCGTGGCCTGGGCCTTCTGCCTCTTGTTTTACTTCATGGAATACGCCGTACGCTCAGCGCCGAGCGTCATGCTGCCCGAACTGACGACAGCATTCGGCCTATCAACAGCGGGCTTAAGTTCGGTGATCGGCCTCTACTATTATACGTACGCTGTGTTCGCGGTTATTGCCGGCGCGGTAGTCGATCGTTGGGGCGCGAAGTACACCATTCCTGTCGGTGTTTTGCTGCTCGCCATTGGCACCGCGATGTTTAGCCTGGATGGGGCCTGGATTGCGAGCGTCGGCCGTCTCCTGCAGGGCGCAGGCGCCGCCTTTGCCTTTGTGGCGGCCGTTTATCTAGCAGCCCATGGGCTTCCGGCACGGTACCTCGCAACTGCGATCGGCATCACCCAATGCATCGGCATGCTCGGCGGGTCTGCGGGGCAGTTCGCCGTCGCTCCATTGATCCACGGGCCAATCGCCTGGCAGCAGTTCTGGATGTATGCCGGGATTGTGACGTTGGTGATCGCAGCTGCGATGTACGCCGCTACGCCGCACGAAGGCAAATCCGCCGCACTTGGGGAGGGCTTCTCGAGCACCTTTGCGCCGTACAAGGCCGTCCTATCCAACCCGCAGTCGTATTTCTGCGGCCTCGTCGGCGGTTTGCTCTTCCTGCCCACGACCGTCGGCGCCATGACCTGGGGCGTGTCGTTCCTGCAAGAAGGCTGGCACGTGGGTTACACACCGGCGGTCGATCGTGCCGCGACGGTAGCGCTCGGGTGGGTGTTCGGCTGCCCGATCATTGGGTACATCGCGGACCGCATTGGACTCCGCAAACCAGTGATACTTGCCGGAGCGGCCTTGATGCTGCTCGCGATGCTGGCGATCGCTTACCTGCCGCCGGAGACATTGCCGCCGTATCTCCTGGCATTTTTGCTCGGCTTTGGATCCGGTGCCGCGATGATCCCGTATTCGATCATCAAGGAAGTGAACCCGGATTATGCAAAAGGCAGCGCCACTGGTGCGATGAACTTCATCGTCTTCGTGATGAGCGCATTGGTTGCGCCGGCATTGGGCTGGTGGCTGCAAAAGCTCGCGGGTGGCGGGCACCTTACGTTGGACGTCTTCATCAAAGCCAACACTGTCTATGTCATCGCAATTGTGCTCGCGGCGATCCTCACGCTTTTCCTGAAGGAAACCGGGTCAGCGGTAAATAAGGCGCGCCAAGGGGCATAAAAACCACAGCCCTTCTCTCGGTCGCAACTGGCGAAGCGCTCCAGTGCGGCAACGCGCGCAGAATTTCATCATACTTATGAAGTCGCGGAATTTAGCCGACCAGATCGTTTAGATCGTTCGTTCCGTTCGAACTGTTGGTTCGAATTTAGAAACGTAAATCCCAATTTAATGGCACGTCGCTTCAGCCCCTCTATCCTGTCGTGGTCTGCTGCGGCCTAGCTGAGCGCGCATCGTAGAGAACCAGCCATGAAGATCGCATCCATTCCCCTCTCTCGCCTGCAATTGACGTCATACTCCCGTGTGACGTCGCGTACGCCTGATTTCGTTGCGCTCATGAAGCCGCGGGTCATGGCACTTGCGGTCTTCACTGCACTCGTTGGACTGATGATTGCGCCGGTTCGTCTCGATCCGCTCGTTGGGTCCGTTGCAATTCTAGCGATCGCCGCAGGTGCCGGCGCTGCCGGCGTACTCAACATGTGGTACGACGCCGACATCGACGCCGTGATGACGCGCACGGCTAGGCGTCCAATCCCGCGCGGCGCGATTTCGCGACGGAGAAGCGCTTGCGTTCGGACTTGTTCTCGCCTGCGCAGCGGTCGCCGTTCTTGGCTTCGCGACCAACCTTGTGGCGGCAGCGCTGCTCGCCTTCACGATCTTCTTCTACGTCGTTGTGTACACGGTCTGGCTGAAACGACAGACGCCGCAGAATATCGTCATCGGCGGTGCCGCCGGCGCGCTTCCGCCGGTGATCGGATGGGCCGCCGCCACCGGAAACATCGGCGTCGAGCCGCTCGTTCTCTTCCTGATCATTTTCCTGTGGACGCCGCCCCATTTCTGGGCGCTGTCACTCAATCGCGCAGAGGAATACGGCCGCGCGGGCGTCCCCATGCTGCCGGTCGTTGCCGGAAGGGCCGCAACAACGCGGCAGATTCTCATCTATAGCGTTCTCTTGGTGCCGGTTTCCATGCTGCCATGGGCGCTTGGATTTGCCGGCCCGTTGTATGGCGCAGTTGCCCTTGTCTGCGGAGCGATCTTTGTTCTGCTCGCGTTGCGGCTGCAGCGGAGCAAGGGAACGAATCGGCAAGCCGCCCACCGCCTGTTCGTGTTTTCCATTTCCTACTTGTTCTTGTTGTTCGCGGCCCTCCTGACCAACAGCAACGGCGAGCACCGATCGTCCACGCTCTCTCTGCGTGGCGTCTCGGCCTGCCGCATCCGTGCAGGCGGAAGAGCTGCGCACGCACTCGTCGCGACTCGCAGCGCGTTTCACCATTGTCAGGGCGAACGAGGTCTAACATGCGCTATGGTCTTTTAGCCCTTGCCTTGATCGGCGCTGCGACACTCGGCGGCTGCACCGAAGGCGTCCTCGATCCCAAAGGCCCGATCGCCTCCGCCGAACGGCAAATCCTGTTCAACTCGCTCGGAATCATGCTGGCGATCGTGATCCCGACGATCCTCGCGACGCTTGGCGTCGCCTTCTGGTTTCGCGCGTCCAACACGCGCGCCACGCTACCTGCCCGATTTCACCTATTCCGGCCGCCTCGAGCTGCTCGTCTGGTCGATCCCCGCGATGACGGTGCTTCTGGTCGGCGGCGTCGCCTGGGTCGGCGCGCACGATCTCGATCCGCGCAAGCCGATTACCTCAGCCGTCAAGCCAATCAACGTTCAGGTCGTTTCGCTCGACTGGAAATGGCTGTTCATCTATCCCGACCAAGGCATCGCCAGCGTCAATCATCTGGTCGTACCAGCCGGCACGCCGATCAGCTTCGAGCTGACTTCTTCGAGCGTGATGAACAGCTTCTTCGTGCCGCAGCTCGGCAGCCAGATCTACACCATGTCGGGAATGGCGACGCACCTTTGGCTGCAGGCCGACCATCCCGGAACCTACCCCGGGCTGTCGGCCAATTTCAGCGGCGACGGCTTTGCCGACATGCACTTTACCGTCGATGCGGTGCCGGCCGAGCAGTTTGCGCAGTGGGTGAGCGCCAGCGCGCAACGCACGGTCCGGTGCTCGACGCAGCGGCCTATGCCGATCTGGCCAAGCCGAGCAAGGCGGTCGCGCCGTTCACCTATCGCTCCGTCGCTGCCCGATCTGTTCGACGGCATCGTGCAGTCGCCGGAATGTCCGCCGACGACTCGCACTCGCAGTTCGCACTGCATTCGACGTCGCAGAGGGCAGAAAAATGAATCTCCTTGGCAAGCTCAGCTGGAGCGCGATCCCGTTCGACCAGCCGATCATCATGGGCGCGTCGGCGGTGATGATCCTGGCCATCGTGCTGATTCTCTGCGTGGATCACGCTCAAGGGATATTGGCCTTATCTGTGGCGCGAGTGGATCACATCCGTCGATCATAAGCGCATCGGCGTCATGTATATGCGTGCTGGCGCTGATCATGCTGCTGCGCGGCTTTGCCGACGCGATCATGATGCGCGCGCAGCAGGCGATCGCCGCCGGCGGCGCGCAGGGATATCTGCCGCCGGAGCATTTCGACCAGATCTTCTCGGCGCACGGCACCATCATGATCTTCTTCATGGCGATGCCGTTCGTGATCGGGTTGATGAACTTTGCGGTGCCGCTGCAACTCGGCGTTCGCGACGTGGCTTTCCCGACATTGAATTCGGTGAGCTTGTGGCTGACCGCATCGGGCATCCTCTTGATCAACATCTCGCTGGTCGTCGGCGAGTTCGCAAAAACCGGCTGGGTCGCCTATCCGCCGCTCAGCGAGCTGCAATTCTCGCCCGGCGTCGGCGTCGACTATTATCTCTGGTCGCTGCAGATCTCCGGCATCGGCACGCTGATGGCCGGCATGAATTTCGTCACGACGATCCTGAAAATGCGAGCGCCCGGCATGAGCTACATGCGCATGCCGGTGTTCTGCTGGACGGCGCTCGCCACCAATCTGCTCATTGTCGCGGCTTTTCCGGTCCTGACCGCGACCTTCGCGATGCTGCTGCTCGACCGCTATCTCGGCTTTCACTTTTTCACGCATCGAAGGCCAGGGCAACCAGATGATGTACGTCAATCTGTTCTGGGTCTGGGGCCACCCGGAAGTCTACATCCTGGTCCTGCCGGCGTTCGGCATCTTTTCGGAGGTCATCGCCACCTTCTCCGGCAAGCCGCTGTTCGGCTATCGCTCGATGGTCGCCGCCACCATGGCGATCTGCGTGCTGTCCTTCCTGGTCTGGCTGCATCACTTCTTCACGATGGGCGCCGGCGCGAACGTCAACGGCTTCTTCGGCGTCATGACCATGATCATCGCGGTGCCGACCGGCGTCAAAGTGTTCAACTGGCTGTTCACGATGTACGGCGGCCGCGTCCGATTCACGGTGCCGGTTCTGTGGTCGATCGGGTTCATGGTGACGTTCGTCATCGGCGGCATGACCGGCGTGCTGTTGGCCGTGCCCCCCGCCGATTTCCAGCTGCACAACAGCGTGTTCCTGATCGCGCATTTCCACAACACCATCATCGGCGGCGTCGTGTTCGGCGTGATGGCCGGGTACAATTACTGGTTCCCGAAGGCGTTCGGCTTCAAGCTCGACGAACGCTGGGGCAGGGCCTCGTTCTGGTGCTGGTTCGATCGGCTTCTATCTCGCGTTCATGCCGCTCTATGCGCTGGGCCTGATGGGCATGACCCGGCGCATGCAGCATTACGACGATCTGAGCTGGCAGCCGTGGCTGATCGTGGCGGCGATCGGCGCGCTCATCATTCTGCGCAGGGATCGTCTGCCAGGTCGTGCAACTCGTCGTGTCGATCCGCGACCGCGAGCAGCTTCGCGATGTGACCGGCGATCCATGGAACGGCCGCACGCTGGAATGGTCGACGGCATCGCCGCCGCCGCGCCTGGAATTTTGCCGTGCTGCCGCATGTCGCTGGCAGAGACGCCTTTTGGACCAGCGAAACAACGCGCGCGCGCGCCAAGCACAGCCGGCACGGGTGCGCGAGTACGCAGCCGATCGAAGTGCCGAAAAACAGCGCGATCGGCTTCGTCACCGCGTTCTTTGCCGTCGTCATCGGCTTCGCGATGATCTGGCACATCTGGTGGATGGCCATTCTTGGGTTGTTCGGCGCGTTCGCGGCGGTCCTTGTATTCGCCTTCCGTGAGGAGGACGAAATCGAGATTCCGGCCGAACGGATCGCCCAGTTCGATCGCGCTCACCCGGCGGAGGTCGCGCTATGAACGTCGCTGTTGCCGTCCATGATGTCCAGCCCGAGGTGCTGATCAGCGACACGCGAAGCCGGTCCCGCTCCGAAGCGGATCGTCGTCGGCTTCGGCTTCTGGATCTTCCTGCTTAAGCGACATCGTGATGTTCTCGGCGCTGTTTGCGGCCTACGCGGTGCTCGTGAATGCGACGGCCGGCGGTCCGACCGGCGCCCAGTTGTTCAATCAAGTCAGCGTCGCGATCGAGACGGCTTGTCTTCTTGCTCTCGAGCTACACCTGCGGGCTGATGTCATTGGCGATCAAGTCGCGGCGTCGTGCTCGCCACCTATTTGGGCGCCGCGGTCACCTTCGCGCTTGGCGCAGCGTTCCTCGCTCTCGAGATCCGGGAGTTCGCCACGATGATCGCCATCGGCGCGGCTCCGCAACGCAGCGCGTTTCTTTCCGCCTTCTTCGCGCTCGTGGGATGCCACGGGCTGCACGTCAGCGCCGGGCTGGTCTGGCTGGCGGTGATGATGGCCCAGGTCGCGGTCAAAGGTTTTGCGCCAACGTGCAGCGCCGTCTGCTCTGTTTCGCCCTTGTTCTGGCATGCGCTCGACATCATTTGGGTCGGGCTGTTTTCGGTCGTTTATCTGATGGGAGTCATCCGATGACGGACGACACGTTATGATCGCGCAGCCGGAGACGATTCAACGCCCGGCGAGACGAGAGCGTGGTCTTCGTCCGACCTGCTCGTTTACACGACCGGACTGTTTCTCGCCGTCCTTCTCACGGCGACGTCATTCTGGGTTGCCAATACGTCGCTGCTCTGGGGGCCCGGCGTACCGTTGGGACTTGCCGTCCTCGCGATCGCCCAGATGGGTGTCCATCTGGTGTTCTTCCTGCACATCACCACGGCACCGGACAAACCAACAACGTCCTGGCGCTTGCGTTTGGCGTGCTCATCGTAGCTCTGGTGATTGCCGGCTCGATCTGGATCATGGCCAATCTGAACGCGAACATGATGCCGAATATGCACATGTAGCCCGGCTGCGGCGAGGAGATCGCTCACCCTGACACGACTAACCTCTGGCGCCGAAGGATTATGCAAATGCAGCTCACGGCCCTCCTCTTGTCGCGGCTTCAGTTCGCTTTCACCGTCTCTTTCCATATCATCTTCCCGTCCTTCACGATTGGGTTGGCAGCTTGGCTCACGGTGCTCGAGGCACTTCACCTCGCGACGGGAAAACTCGTCTATCGTAAGATTTTCGAATTCTGGCTCAAGATTTTCGGTTTGGCGTTCGGCCTCGGCGTCGTCTCTGGAATTGTGTTGGGCTTCCAGTTTGGCTCCAACTGGAGCGAGCTATCGAGGATGTCCGGACCGATTCAAGGGCCGCTTCTGTCCTATGAAAGCTTCACCGCTTTTGCTCTGGAGGCGAGCTTCTTCGGAATCCTCCTTTTCGGGCGCTCTCGGGTTCCGCCATGGTTCTACCTGATTTCAACCGTGATGGTTGCCTTCGGGACTACGCTCTCGGCATTTTGGATCATGATCAATAACAGCTGGATGCAGGCGCCGGTCGGCTACGCCTTGGAAAATGGCGAGTTCGTGCCGACCGACTGGTTCCATATCATCTTCAATCGCGTGGTTTGGGTGCGATTTCCGCACATGCTGCTCGCCTCCTATCTGACCGCCGCGTTCTGCGTTGCTGCAACGGGCGCTTGGTATTTGCTGCGGCGCAACTTCCACGCTGAAGCACAAATCATGCTGCGTATGGGACTTTACCTTGCCGCTATTCTCGTGCCGGCTCAAATCTTTTTCGGCCACCTCACCGGCGACTATGTCCATGATTACCAGCCGGCCAAGTTTGCGGCGATCGAGGCCCGCTGGCATGACGAGCAACCGGCAAGCGAAGTCTTGCTCGCAATCCCCGACGCGAAAACGGAGACGAATCAATACGCCATCAGTATTCCGTTTCTTGGCAGCTTTATCGCAAGCATGAGCTTTGATTCCAAGGAAATCGGCTTGACCGATTTCGCGCCGCAAGACCGCCCACCCGTGCTCATCCCATTTTTCGCGTTTCGCATTATGGTCGGCTGCGGCCTCGTCATGCTGGTGATCGCCTGGCTAGGTTCGTATTTGAGCCTCAAGGGCCGCATGGAGAAATACCGGCCGCTGCTCTGGCTCACTTTCTTGAGCTTTCCGCTTCCCTGGATCGCGATCTTGACGGGCTGGTTCACCGCGGAGGTGGGGCGACAGCCCTGGACGGTCTACGGACTGCTGCGAACCGCCGACGCCGTCACGCCTTTCTTGACGGCCAGCGCGGCGGCGATCTCGCTCATCGTCTATTGCGTCGTTTACACTTTCATCTTCGCCTTCGGGATCGTCTTCATCTACCGGCTTCTGCGCGCAGGGCCCGTGGGACGGCTCGTTCCGACACTCTCCGCGGCGACACCCACCCGCCCGCTGTCGGCTATCGGCGTGCCGGCAGCCTCTGTCATTCCGCAATTGACGGCGGGAGAATTGCCATGATCATGTTCTGGGTCTTCGTCCTAACCGTCAGTATTCTCCTCTATATTCTGCTGGACGGATTCGATCTGGGCGTCGGAATTCTTTACGGCGTGACGCGTGGCGAAGAACGACGACGCATGATGATGAGCGCGGTCGCGCCAGTCTGGGACGGCAACGAAACTTGGCTTGTCAGCGCAGGTGTGGTCCTCTGGGGAGCGTTCCCCATCGTCTATGCGACTGCGCTCTCGGCGCTCTACATTCCGCTCCTTTTCATGTTGGCCGGTCTTATCCTGCGCGGCGTTGCATTTGAGTTCCGCGCCAAGGCCGAGCGCATGCCGGCGGTATGGGATGCCAGCTTCGCGGGCGGATCCCTTCTCGCCGCCTTCATGCAGGGCGTGATGGTCGGTGCTCTCGTAGAGGGCCTGCCGATTTCAAACAGCCACTATATTGGCGGCGTGTGGGATTGGCTCAATCCCTTCGCGGTGCTTTGCGGCGTTGGCCTGAGTGTCGGATATGCGCTGCTCGGCGCCTGTTGGCTTGTTAGGAAGTGCGAAGGGAACCTGCGGGACGCGGCTTACCGCCTGATTCCCTATCTGTCTGCCGCACTCCTTACCTTCCTCATCGTCGTGTTCGTCTATGCGCTGGTGGCAGACCTTCGGGTCATGGACCGGTGGCTGGAGCGGCCATACCTGTTCATCTTCCCAGCGATTGCCGCGGTTGCGGCTATCATAATGGCCGCCGGCGTTCTTCGCCGTCAGGATCAGTTGCCCTTCCCCATGGTCTCGCTCATTTTCGCCGCGGCGTTCGGCACGCTGGCAATTTCGTTTTGGCCATACATGATACCGTTCACCATCAGCATTGAGGAAGCAGCGGCTCCGCACTCAAGTCTAGCCTTCCTATTTTGGGGAGCGGGCCTTTTCATCTTTCCGCTCATGCTCGTCTACACCGCGATAAGCCTAACCGTGTTCAGGGGCAAAGTCGCGACATCGGAAGATCATTATTAGACCGAAGAGTTGCGACGATTGCCGGTCCAGTTCCGGATCATGACCAATCTGAGCGAGAACATAATGCCGATCCCCGAGCTGATGAACCTGCAATGCAGCACTGGCCGCAGCACGGCAAACGTGACTCCAACTCATGGCCCAGATGACGAAGCGACTGGTGCCTTATTCAACGATCCACTCGAAGTTTTGCTTTGGTTCGGCTGCGTAACGCTCAGCGCCGGCGGTCCCGCATTTCGGGTTCGTGAGTGGATGGGAGTACTGGCACTCAAAATGGGTTTTAGTGCACTGTCCGTGAGTTTTAGTCTGAACGGCATCATCGCCAGCGTTCATCGCGGTCGCGAGCGAGTTACGTTGATACGCGAGATTGAACCGCCCGGAGTTAATTCTTGGAAAATCGGAGAATTGGAACACCTTGCACACGCTGTGAGGCCCGGTCAGCCATCGAAGGAGATTGCGCTGAAACTTTCCAAAATTGAAGCCGCACCGCCGCGGTATACGACCGCTCAGACTGCCGTGGCTATGGGCGCCGCTTGTGGCGCATTCGCGTTTCTCAACGGCGGAGCCACCCTAGAGGTTGTGGCTGCCGGGATCGGCGGCGCCGGCGGCCAATGGCTTAGGTCGGTGCTGCTTTCTCGGAGCCTAATCAACCATTTCGGTATCACTGCCCTTTGCGCCATAGCGGCTTCCGGAATTTACGCATTAATTGCGATCGTATCGACACACATTGGCTTCAGTAACGCGCGCCATACTGCTGGTTTAATCTCCTCAGCGTTGTTTTTGGTGCCTGGCTTCCCCTTGGTCGCTGCGCTCCTCGACCTGCTAAAATACCAAACACTAGTTGCGGTGACTTGCTTCGCACACAGCACTATGATACTATTGGCCGCTATTTTTGGTCTTAGCTTCGTAGTGGCAGTGTTTGGATTTGAAGTGTCACCGCCGCCAACACTTGAGCTCTCGGAGCCAGTTGAATTGCTGTTGCGTGCAATTGCCAGCTTTGTCGGCGGCTGCGGGTTTGCAATTTTATACAACAGCTCCTCACGCGCCGTATTCGCGGTCGGATTGTTGGCGTTGGGAGCAAACGAACTACGCCTCACGTTGCACGACGCAGGTATGACGTTGGCACCCGCAACATTTCTTGGAGCGTTCGCGGTGGGGCTTGTAGCTTCGATAGCGCATCGGCGTCTCAAAGAGCCGCGCATAGCAATCACAGTACCAAGTATTATCATTATGGTGCCCGGCCTATACGCAGTAGAGATGATAGAATTGTTCAATCAAGGGCACATGCTTGACTCTCTGCAAGCGGCTGCGTCATGCAGCTTTTCATCGGTGGGATGGCAATTGGATTGGCAGTAGCGCGATTGATGGGCGAGCGAGTCCCGGGAATTATCTCACACTCAAGCCTAGACCAGCCGACGGCACGGCTGTAGCACCGCCGCTTCTTTGCTCCACGGACGGGCCTACGCGCTACGCCGCGGTTTTTCTATGACCTCACCATGGGCCCGGGAAATGGAAAAGACTTGCCTACTCGCAAAAGCGCCTAGAGCACAGCCAGGCATTGCATCGATTTCCTAAACCAAAACGGCTTGAAGTCCCGGTCCTCGGCACCTGAGTAGAAGGCGAAGGTCTGACCTTGGAGACGCCAACCCGAGGCGCCAGGTCTTAAACTTTCTCGCGAAGCGACTCAAGTTCTTCGCGGCAGGCTTCGCTGAAATCGCCAAGAATATCGACAGCATTGCTATCAACCATCTCTTGCAGCTGGACGAAACTCTTGTTCGGCTGCAGATAGGTATCGACAATCTTTCGTCCAACTTGTTCGGCACTCGAGAGGACCACTGACGAAGACAAGATCCGCATTCTGCCAATCCTCGCATAGAGCCCAACCAGCCCAGGAATTTCCGGCTTTTCATGCTGGAGTGCGTCGGCATAACATTTCGCCGCATCCTCGATGAATTCCTTGTAAAGATCGTGGCGGCGAATTTTCTCCTGGATCAGCCATTGCGCCCGTTCTTGGGCTTTTTGATTCAGGCGGGCCGCCAGGACTGATGTAATGCCGCCTAGGGCTGCCCCCAGCAGCGCTGCGATGGCCGAGATAATTGACGCGTCCATGTCACAATCTCGCGCTGTCGCCGAATCTTGGTGAGCGCAGCGCATATTTGTCCTTCCGCATAGGACGAACGCAGCCGCACCATACTGAGATTAACATTCGCCACAGGAGTAGCTCCAGATCGCTAAAGCAGAATTTACAATGATAAACCCCAATTTAATATCCGCCGGGGCGTCGCTCAATAATCTTTGGCCTAGCAACCAAGGCGTCAATCGCATCGGCGCGGAAGGTGCACGAAAGCCGCTGCAGCTGATGGCTTGAGGATGAGAGTTCAGACACATCGGGCATTCAAGGGCACGATGGTCGATTGCCATGGACGACCGGAGGTCTTTCATGTTGCGCGATGCGCACTCTAGGATCGAAATTGCCGACTATTACTCGTTGGGCAGCCTAGCACGCCGGACCCACATGCATTCAAATCGTGAGCCTGTCTCGACGAGATTGACGCCGCCGCGCGACGACGGAAGACCATCAAGCGACGCTCAGGATGGTTCTAATCACGCGCCTGCGCCAGCGGCGCCGGATGAAATCACTCATGCCGAACGGCGGGCAGAAACTCCAGAGGGAAATTCGCAGCTCAAACGCAGTGAAGTCTGCGATCGGTCCGGCGGTCGATGGTTTTGCAACATCCGTTTGCCCTTGTGATCGGGCTCATCCTTTTGGTTACCGGCTTCCTGCTTCTTGCAGGCATGACATTTGGTGGCCTTTCAGCATCGCCATCCTTTGAGATTGTCGGAGCGTTTTTCCCAGCTTGGATGGTTTGCGCTTTGATCGGCATCGTCGGAGGAATTTCAGTTCGAGCTATTTTTGTCGCAACCGGGCTCGCATATGCCCTTCCACATCAACTCGCTGTGTGCACCGCTCTTGCAGTCATCACAGGGGTCTCAGCCTGGCTTATAGGCTTTGGTTGGTAACGATGGAAACAGCTGGCAAGCCCACAATTCAGCAACCGGGCAAAACTCATCTCGCTGGCAATTATCGTGCTGGCAGTGGCGCTATCGATTTATGCTCTTCGATGGAGCTCCGCCCACCCGAGTACGAGCGACAGCGCCATTAGCGCCGACATCGTGCACGTTGCGCCTGCCATCGGCGGTCGTGTCATCGAGTTGGCGGTCTCCGAGAACAAGCGAGTCAAGAAAGGCGATTTGCTGTTTCAGATCGACCCAGTGCCGTACCAACACGCCGTGGCGCAGGCGAAAGCCGATCTGGCCATCGCAGAGGCCCTGCTCCAAACGCAATTACGCGTTCTCTCAACTCAGCGTTCGAAAGCGGTTATTGCTAAAGACGAGGAAAAGAAGGCGCGGCAGAATTATGAACTTGCCGAGCGCACGGCGGATAGACTTCGTCCACTCGCGGCGCAGGGCTATGTGCCAAAGCAGCAATTCGATCAGGCTGAGGTCGCAGAACGAGATACGGAGGACGCGCTTCGTCAGGCGCAGGAGGCGCAAGCCGCCGCTGTACGCGCTATCGACACGGAAGCTGCCGCAGAAGCGACTGTGCGCGCCCGACAAGCGGCCCTTGCCATTGCCGAGCGCGCACTCGACGACACGACGGTGCGCGCACCTCACAACGGTCTTATTGTCGGGTTGAACGTCTCGTCCGGCGAAATGGTTGCTCCGGCACAATCGTTGTTCACGCTCATTAATACAGAGGAATGGTTCGCCGAAGCAAATTTTCGGGAGACCGATCTCGAAACGATCATGGTCGGCGACTGCGCCACGGTTTATTCAATGATCAATCGGCGGCAACCCATCAAGGGCATCGTCGACGGGATCGGCTGGGGCGTCCTGGACACGGAACACGTGAATTTTCCGCGCTCGGTCCCCTACGTGGAACGCTCTCTGAATTGGGTGAGGGTCGCGCAGCGATTTCCGGTGCGCGTCCGACTGGAAAACCCACCTTTCCAACTTGTGCGTCTTGGTGCCAGCGCCGTGGTTGAGATCAAGCGCGGCGCCGCGTGTCAGTGATACGCCTGTGAGTTATTTCCCAACCATCACCCGCTTGCTTGCGTCCTTCGCCGATTAGGCTTGAATTTTCGACGCGATTGGCGATCATCTGCGCGCTTACAGCGCTAGTAGCGGAAATCTATCAGACCCCCGACCCTGCGCTCACGATTTACTGTGCTTTTTTCCTTAACCGCGAAGATCGCACGCTCAGCCTCATTCTTGACTTCGCTTTAATGGCGCTTGTGACTCTCATTATCGGCTACATTATTATTGTTGCAATAGCGGTGGCTGACTATCCGATGTGGCGCGTTATCGCAATTGCCGCGACTTCGTTTTGTTTGCTTTTTACGGCTGCGGCCAGCAAGCTCGGCCCAATCGGCGCCATCCTCGCGCTCATTGCCGGCTTTGGGCTCGACAAATTGGGCACGTTGCAAGTCGGCGAGGTTGCGACCCGAGGCTATCTATATGCTTGGCTTTTTGGCGGCATCCCCGCAGGCGTCTCCATCGTCGTCAACCTCCTCGTTGCGCCGGCGCCGCGCCGCCTCGCCGAACGCGAGATCGCGTCATCGCTTAGACTTTGTGCCGCGGTCATCCGAACGCCCACTGAAACAAATCGGCATCGACTTCAGCAATGTTTGAGCGACGGAGCAGCCAAAATCCAAGGCTGGCTCAAATTCGCCGGTCTCGAAAAGACGTCTCCGAACGCAGATATCGCAGCGCTGCGGCAGGCGGCCCGCTCAATCTATACCCTACTGTCCGCGATCGACATGATGGATCGCACACCCGAAGCACAACTTCCGGCCGCGGCGCAAGTCTCTTTGGCGCGCGCACTCGATGAAATGGCGGCCATTTTATTGAGGGGCGGGTACCCAGTTGCTGCCGGCTGGCAAGCTCTCGGCGACGCGCGCCCACGATCCCCGCTTGCCGTCGCTATCCTTGACGAGATCGAAAAAGCACTGGCCGAATTTGCCGAACCTCAGAAACCGGATCCGGTCAGCGCAGAGAAGAAAGAAGGCTTCTTCAAACCAGACGCATTCACAAATCCGGACTATGTCCACTACGCGCTTAAAACGACTAGCGCGGCGGTATTCTGTTATATCCTATATTCCCTACTCGATTGGCCGGGAATCCACACCTGCTTTATTACTTGTTATATTGTCGGCCTCAGCACTACAGCCGAAACAATCGAAAAACTTACATTGCGTATCGTCGGTTGCCTTATTGGCGCCGCGGCTGGAATTGCGGCAATTGTCTTTCTTATGCCGTCGCTCACTTCGATCGGGGTCTTGATGGTTGCCGTTTTTATTGCGGCGTTTATTTCAGCCTATGTTGTCGGCGGGAGTCCGCGCATTTCCTATGCCGGTTTTCAGATCGCTTTTGCATTCTTTCTTTGCGTTGTTCAGGGCTCCGGGCCAGCATTCGATATGACGATCGCGCGTGACCGTGCGATCGGAATTCTGATCGGCAATGTGGTTAGTTATCTGATTTTTGCGAACCTCTGGCCTATTAGTGTCGGCAAGCGCATCGATCCGGCTTTCGCGGCTCTGTTGCGCGGCCTTAGCGCCATGATGACGACGACAAATCGTTCGGTCCGCAGCGACCAGGCGATACAGGCACAGTCGGCGTTAGCAGTGATCCGAGGCGACATCGATCTGACTCACTACGAGCCCAGCACGATACGCCCGTCCCCGGATTGGCTCGAGTTAAGGCGGACAGACGCCAGTGAAATTGCCGCATTGCAGGTTCCGCTGCTGCTCAGCGCGGATCAGGATCAGGGCACGTCTGCCTATATCGCTAGACGGCTTGAAACGCTAGCGAACCGCTTTGGCGTGGCGGCGACCGAAGCCGCGACGGCCCATGCCGCGAGTCGAACCGAGTGGACGGCGCTTCCTTTGTTCGGCATAATTGATGCTATATTGCGCAGACTTGAGCGTGCGGCCGGACAACACTTTCCGTTGGTGGGGGCGTAATCGCGTGCGCGGGTGTGTTCTCAGGATCGTATTTTTGTTTTCTTCGCTTCAGCTCGCCGGCTGTGCGACCTCGGCAATTAACATTGCGCCCGACCGGCCCGACCAGCCGTGGACGCCTGAGACCACCGCGGAAGGCGAGATCGTGGCGGGCGAGCGCGGTTCACCTGAGCTATCGAAAAGCAGCACATACGTATTGCCATCAAACCGTACGCTGGCCGGTGCGCCACCGCCATTGTCTGATCTTGAACGGCACCGAGCGTATTTGCTGACGGAGCTAATCGATATTGCACAATCGAACAATCCGACGACCCGTAATGCCTGGATTGACGCCAAAAATGCAGCGTTGGCGACGGGAATTGTCGAAAGCACCTATCTTCCCCGTGTATCAGCCAGCATTATCGGTGGATATCTCAGAGGACGAAATAATGATTCGTTTCTGGGACAGTCGCTAACGACCGACATCAAGGCAAATGGCTCCGTTTCTGCACTGTCCCTCGAATGGTTGCTGTTCGATTTCGGTGAGCGGGCCGGACTTGTTGAGGCGGCAAAGCAAGGATCGGCAATCTCCAATATTGCATTTACCGCCGCGCACCAGCAGGTGATCTATAATGTGAGCTTGGCTTTCTACGCGAATGCAGCGGCGCGTGCTCGTCTTGCCTCAGCAGTGAAGTCTCTAAAAGACGCGGAGGAAGTGCAGGCAGCTGCTGAAAACAAGTATAAGCAAGGAATCGGAACAGTCGTTGAAGTCGCGCAGACGCGCCAAGCCACTGCAGAAGCCAGGCTGGCGAAAGTTCAAGCCGATGGCGCAGCGCAGAATGCCTATCTCGCGCTAATTTCGGCGATAGGTATTTCGCCGACGACAAGGCTCAAAATTGCCGATGTCTCTCGTCGCAAATTGTCAGCGGCCATGACGCAACGGATTGATCGAATTGTATCGGAGGCGCTTGCGCGCCGGCCAGACGTTCTGACCGCGTATGCCACGCTGCAGGCAAGCCTAGCTAATCTGCGTGCAGCACAAGCCGCTTTTTTCCCTAAGATATTTCTTACTGCTACCGGAACGGACGCAACGGGTGATCTAAACCTTACGGCTGTTCCGGGAGTTGGCGGACAATTGCCGATCGTTAACTTGTCAACAGGCAATCAGCGCGCTTTAACTACTCTAATTGGCGCGTCGGTACCCTTATATGACGGCGGGGTCCGCGCTGCGTCGCTGGAACAGGCGCGTGACAAGGTCGATAAAGCCGGCACGACGCTGACGCAGGTCAGAAATGAAGCTGTTCGTCAAATCGTATGGGCGGGAAATACCCTCAAAACGAGCCTGTCTGCTTATGGCGCATCGACAGAACTAGCGGCTGCTGCCCGAACGACCTTTGACGCGGCGCTTTCGGCGTACCGCAATGGGATCGGATCAATCTCTGATGTCACGACCGCAGAACGCCAACTTTTGCAGGCAAATAACACCGCAACGGATGCCTATAGTACGGCTTTGTCTGCGGCTGCCACGCTAGCGTTGGCCGCAGGCACGCTTGGGAGCGCACCGCGGTGAGCGGCTGAACCGCGACCCGAGCTAGCGGGGGTCCCTAGCACGACTTCACGCTCAACTCCGCGCATCAGCCTCCACATCCGAATTTTGTTTTCTAAACGCGTGTTTACTAGCGGCCGTCTGCCGCCGATCGTATGTCGATCGGTGTTGACATCGGCTATCGCGCCACGCCGGCACGCAACGACACGTTTGGATGGAGGTCAATATGCGGACAATTCTAGCAAAGGTCGTCCTTTTCTGCGTAATCACCTTCATTTCGCCCATCCTACTGGCAGCCCCGTATTTGGCGCTACCGTCACCAACTGCGTGCGCTCCCGGCCCATATGGCTGTCTTCTGGGGCCTAATGCGGAAGTTGCTCTTGGCTATCCCGTTCGAACTCGTGTTTCGCAAAGGGAGACCTGGTGAGCTGTTCCGAAACTGTTTATACGGCGCCTGTGCCCAAACCCCCAAGACGGTTTCGCGCGTCATTATCTAAATCCAAATTTACTGTTGTGAACGCATATTTAATGGCGACAGCCAGCCGCCGGTCGTAAAACCGCAGCGCAGTGATTGGATGCGGTTCATCAGCGGCGTTGTTCTGCACACTAGAATAATCGAGGAGCCGAAAGCGCGACGCGCAATCGAGGCCTGAGCATGTCGGAGACCTCAGCTACCCTATCGCAAATGAAAAAAAATCACGGCTTTCGGGCTTGCTGGCCTCCTCGCGAGCTATACAGGAATTTAGGTGACGAGGTGATCAGGCGGCGTGGTTTGCCGGCACTTCAATGACCTCGATGCCGTCTTGGAATCTGACACCTCCGATAACTTTCGGCAACTGATTTTCACCTTGTAGCCGCCGCCAGGTCTTCGAGGCGGCGATGATCAGCTTGAATACCATCAGTTTTGCGGTTGTGGATGACAACGAACCTCTTGTGCGCACCGTTCTGTGCCGAACTGTCGCAAACACGCTTTCGATGGGGTTCGTCGTCCTCAAATGATCCCAGTGCTCGGCGGGGAAGTCGTAGAAGGACAGCATTGTTTCGCGGTCCTTCGTCAGGCATTCGACCGCCTTGTCGTATTTCGCTCCGTATTTCTCGGCGAATACATCGATCGCCACCTCAGCCGAAGCTCGGTTCGGAGCCAGGTATACTTCGCGCAAGTCCTTCTTCATGTTCGCCTGCACCGACAAGGCTACCTTGTTCAACACGTTTGCCGTCTTGTGCACCCAACACCGCTGGTGCCGTGTTCCTGGGAAGATCTCGTCGGTCGCCTTCCAGAATCCGAGCGCACCGTCGCCGACGGCAATTTCTGGGGCAATCTTCAACCCGCGCCGCTTTACCTCGACCAGCAACTCACGCCAGCTCTGGGCGCTCTCGCGAGCGCCAACCTGGAAACCGACGAGTTCCTTCTTGCCCTCCGGTGTCGCGCCGATCAGCACCAACATGCATTCAGCGTTGTCTTCCATCCGGGCCTGCAAGTAGACACCGTCCGCCCACACATACACGTATCGTCGTGCCGACAAGTCGCGCTTCTGCCAGCGGTCATACTCGTCCTTCCACTCGGCCGTCAGTCTGGAAATCACCGCCGCCGACAGGTTTGGCGCCTCCTTGCCCAGAAGCGCCGCCAGCGCTTCCTGGAAGTCGCCCGTCGAGATGCCGCGCAGATAAAGCACCGGCAGCAGCGCATCCAGGCTCTTCGTCCGCCGAGCCCATTTCGGCAGGATCGCCGAGGAAAAGCGAATCCGCTCGCCATCAATCGCGGCACCACGATCACGGATTTTCACCGAGCTGACCTCTACCGGCCCAATCCCCGTCTGGATCGTGCGCTCAGGGCCATGACCATGCCGAACCACGCGGCTGCGACCGTCAGGCAACCTGAGATCTTTCATGGCGGCGAGGAACGCCTCGGCCTCCATTTCGACCGCTTGCGTGAGAAGCTGCCGTGCACCCAAACGCAAGATGCTTGTCAGGGGATCATTGATCTCGTCAGGCTGACGAAACCAGACAACGCTGCTATTGTCTTCCATGGCGTATCGCTCTCCTTGAGAGGTTCTGGCAGGCTCGACACCCGCCTCGATACGCCGCCTATCTCACACCGTCATCACCCAGTTTCCCGCTTAGCCCCCTCCTCGCTGGTATCGGCGCCAAGCCCGCTTCGGCTATCTCATCGAAGCCATGAATGCAATTCTCATCCTGTTGCTACTGACCGGCACAGTAATGGCGCGCGATCCGACCGGAAAATATGCCAATTCACCGCTCGCGCATTGGTACAAAGATCAGCACAATAGCATCGGCCAATGGTGCTGCGACGAATCGGACGCACATCCATACTTTGGGGATTATGCTGTCAATTCCGATGGTAGTGTTACGGTCGACGGCGAGAATATCCCGAAGGAAAAAGTTTTAAGTGGCCCTAATCCGACGGGCGCGGCAGTGTGGTGGTTTCTGGAAAGCGGCGGCAACAAACAAACATACTGCTTTGCGATCGGCAGTGGCGTCTAGTCCAAGAGTCCCGACAGCCGGCTGCCGTTCGTATTTTGGCGTGCCGACATCGGATGCCGCGGATGCCGGTCACCAACTGTATCTCCCCAAGGATTGCGCGCGACGTGCGCATCTTACTCTAAATCCGAATTTACGATTGTGAACGCGTGTTTAATGGCCATAGCGCGCCATCGTTCGTAAGCTAACGGCATTGATATCGGCTGCCCTGCACTCCGGCCTCTGCGCTGCGTGTGGGCGCAGAAGTGCGGTCGGCCACGTAGCATACGTAGAAATGAGCATGAACGATGCCTCCCGAACTACGGAAGATCCGGATCGGCATATGTGGACGCCCCGAGGCAAACCTGGCCCGCAGCGCCAGCTTTATTTTCGGCCGCGCATTTGGCGCGTGGTGTGAAGCGGCAGTCGTGCTGCCCGTCAGCCTAGCGTTGGTCGCCTTGGCATTAAAATTGAACACTAGTCTGAATCCTCCACGGCCTCATCATTCATACGAAGCCTTGCGATGACCGCCGCGCCCACAACATCGGACGGTACCCAGCGGACGTTTGTCCTACAGCAGGTCCAGCCGGCACTGCTCGGGCTCATGGACGGCTCCGTCTCAACCCTCGCGCCAATCTTCGCTGCGGCGGGGCTGACGGGGAGACCTTGGAGCGCATTTTTCGTTGGCCTCGCTGCGTCGCTGGGGGCTGCAGTGAGTATGGGCCTCTCTGAAGCGTTGTCCGATGACGGAAGCGTGACCGGACGCGGGGGGCCGCTCCGGCGGGGAACCATCACCGGCGTGGCCACCGGGATCGGCGGAATGCTCCACACACTGCCCTTCCTTATTCCCAATATGACTGTCGCATTGAACTTTGCCTACGTCGTCGTTTCTTGCGAACTGATTGCCATTGCGTTCATTCGCTACCGCTTCATGGGCGGCAAGCTCATCAACACCATCACCCAGGTGGTCATCGGCGGCGCCCTCGTATTTGCGATCGGGGTCTTGCTCGGCCGTATTGGCGCAGCCTGATGAACAGCAGCAGCCTCATGAAAGTGACGGCCTGAGGAGGAGACGAGAGGTGAAAGGGGCGATATTTGGCTCGCCGCAATCGCGACACATGCCACGAGTTGCAGCCGTTGCCGCGGTGACAGTCGTATTAATCGTTGCGAGCGTAGTTGTTGCGCGCGTAGCAGTCGGCGACATAAAGCAGCCTGCGTCTCCCCAGGCGCCACCGACCGTTCCGGTCTCAACCATCACTGTTGAGCTACAACCTGTTGATTTGGTGCGCCTTGGGCTTGGCGTCGTCACAGCATGGAACATGGCGACGATCACGCCACAAGTATCAGGAAAGTTGATCGATCTGCCGCTCCCGGAAGGGAAAGAGGTGCAAACCGGCGAGGTACTCGCGCGTATTGACCCGAAACCATTTCAAGCGACGCTCGATCAAGCCGTCGCCAAGAAAGCGCAGGACGACGCACAACTGGCGAACGCCAAGCTCGACTTGCAACGGTACACCGTCCTGAGTTCTACCGATGCCGGGACTCGACAGCAATTGGACACGCAAAAAGCGCTCGTCGCACAGTTCCGGGCGCAAATTAACGGCGATCAGGCAGCAATCGACACGGCCCGCATCCAACTCGACTACACGACCATCAAAGCGCCGTTCACAGGCATTGTCGGCATCCGCAGCATCGATATCGGTAACGTCGTCTCGCCAACGAGCACAATCGTCGGTCTCACTCAGATCGAGCCCATTGCCGTAATCTTCACTCTGCCGCAAGGCGACCTTGATCTCCTGCACGCTGCAATGAAGCGTGGCAATCCAGCCGTCCTTGCCTTCGATCAACAGGGCAAGGCGCTGCTCGCTCGCGGCACGCTTGATGTCATCAATAACACAATCGATCAAACGACTGGCGCGATTAAGCTGAAAGCCCGTTTCGACAATAAGAACCAGGCTCTCTGGCCCGGGCAATTCGTGCAAGTGCGCATTATCACCTCGACCGAGTCGGCGGCCATCGCCGTTCCCTCCGCCGCAATCCAACGCGGACCGAACGGCCCGTATGTTTGGCTCGTCGGCAATGACAACACGGCGCGCCTGCAACCGGTCGAACTCGGCCAGATTCAAGCTGGCCAAACCGTCATCACGCGCGGTTTGTCCGCCAGCGACCACCTTGTCGTGGCAGGGCAGTTTCGCCTGAAACAAGGCGTCCGTGTCGCTGCGACGCCATCGCCAGTGGCAGAAGCTCAAAGGTAAGACCGGTGAATTTATCCGCCCCGTTTATTCACCGGCCGATCGCTACCTCGCTTTTCGCCATTGCGATCGCGGTCATGGGTTTTGCCGCATATCCGCTACTGCCAATTGCGCCTCTACCCACGGTGGACTTCCCGACCATTCAGGTGACGGCGACGCTTCCGGGGGCGAGCCCGGACGTCATGGCTTCCGCAGTCGCCACGCCGCTCGAAAAGCAGATCGGAAGCATTCCGGGTGTCACGCAAATTACCTCTTCCAGCACACTCGGCCAGACCCTGATCACCGTTCAATTCGACTTGAACCGCGACATCGACGGCGCCGCACAAGATGTTCAAGCGGCGATAACGGCCGCTTCCGGACAGTTACCGAGCAACCTCCCTAGTCGGCCGAGTTACAAGAAGGTCAACCCGGCTGACGCACCGATCCTCCTGCTAAGCGTGCACTCTGATCTGCTGCCGATCACGCAGGTCGACGACTACGCCGAAAACATGCTGGCGCTTCAGATATCCCAGATTTCCGGCGTCGCTCAGGTGTCCATTGGCGGTCAACAGCAACCGGCGGTGCGAGTGCAGATCGACCCCGCGAAGCTTAGTCTCACAGGCCTCTCGCTCGAGAACGTCCGTGGGATCATCGCGGACTCCACGGTCAATCAGGCAAAGGGCGCGCTGCGCGGAAACACACAAAGTTTCACGATCTACGACAACGATCAGCTTACGAAAGCCGCTCAATACAACAATATCATCATTGCCTACCGCAATGGAGCAGCAATCCGCGTCAGCGACGTTGGCCGGGCGGTCGAGGGGCCGGCCGACACCACCATGGGCGCCTGGGTGAATGGAGCGAAATCAATCGTACTGATTATTTCGAAGCAACCGGGCGCTAACATTATTGAAACCGTCGATCGCATCAAAGCCGAATTGCCAAAGCTGCGCGCCAATATTCCGGCGAGCGTCGATGTAACCCAAGTCCTCGACCGGACGACCACCATTCGCGCTGCGGTCAGCGACGTTCAGTTCACGCTCATTTTGACGATGGCGCTCGTGGTTGGCGTCATCTTCGTTTTTCTTCGGAATATTCGTTCAACGATTATTCCCAGCCTCTCCGTTCCGCTGTCCATCATAGGCACGCTCGCTGCGATGTATGCGATGGGCTACAGCCTCGACAATTTATCCTTGATGGCGCTCAGCATCGCGATCGGCTTTGTGGTCGATGATGCGATCGTGGTGCTGGAGAACATCGAACGGTATTTGGAAGACGGAGTGTCGCCGCTGCAGGCCGCCCTGCGGGGGGCAGGCGAAATCGGGTTCACGGTGCTATCGATCAGCGTGTCGCTTGTAGCAGTCTTCATACCTCTGCTGTTTATGAACGGCATCGTAGGCCGGTTGCTTCGCGAGTTTGCGATGACGATGACGATGGCGATCCTTATCTCTGTCGTCGTTTCCCTCACTCTCACCCCGATGCTCGCCGGACGATTCTTGAAGCCGAAGCAGCAGGACCTGCAGCACAACTTTTTATACCGGATCAGCGAGCGCGCGTTCGACAGCCTCGTCAATGGGTATGCGCGGAGCCTGGACATCGTGTTGCGACATACGATGCTGACGCTGCTCACCTTTGTGATTACAGTTGCGGCGACTGGCTGGCTATTCGTTACCATTCCAAAGGGGTTTTTCCCTGTACAGGACACAGGCGTCATCGTCGGCCAGACGACGATGTCGCCCGATACGTCGCCTGCGGAAATGGCGCGCCTTCAGCACGCGCTTGCCGCCATCGTAAGTGAAGATCCGGACGTCGCGCATGTCGCTTCTATCATTGGTGGCTCGCGGGCGGGGAATGAGGGCTTGATCTTCGCCAGCCTGAAGCCGGAAAGCCAGCGGCGCGCAAGCGCCTTGGAGATCATAAATCGCTTGCGCCCGCGGCAGGCAACGGTAGCGGGTGCGACCCTCGTTCTTCAGCCCGCGCAGGACCTCAACGTCGGCGGCCGGCAGTCGGCCGGGCTTTTTCAGTATACCTTGCAGGATTCAGATCCCCAGGATCTCAGTACCTGGTCCACAAAGCTCTTGGACAAGTTGCGCGGTGTGCAGGTACTGACTGACCTCTCGACCGATCAGGTATCGAACGGCCCCACAGCAACGCTCACGATAGATCGCGATACCGCGTCACGATTGGGTATTCAGACTAGCGTCATTGATGCGACGCTCGCGGACGCCTTCAGCCAGCAGCAAGCAACGCAGTATTTCACACAGGTCAACACCTATAAAGTCATCCTCGAGGTTTTGCCGGAACTTCAAAGCGATCTCAATACGCTATCGAAGCTCTACGTCACAGCCTCCACCACGGGACAGGCGGTACCGCTGTCGAGTTTGGTTTCGGTCAGCACCTTACCCGTTGCGCCCCTTATCGTCACGCATCAAGGGAGTTTCCCCGCTGTGACAATGTCATTTAATCTCGCACCGGGCGCTTCCCTCAGCCAGGCAGTGAGTGCGATCGATGCAGCGCGGAACGCAATTGGGATGCCTGCATCCGTTACGGGAGGTTTTCAAGGGAACGCGCAAGCTTTCCAGAGCTCGCTTGCGAGCGAGCCCGTACTGATCGCTGCAGCACTGTTCGTGATTTACATCATTCTCGGTATTCTTTACGAAAGCTACGTGCACCCAATTACAATTCTATCAACCCTTCCTTCAGCCGGACTAGGCGCGCTATTGACGCTGTTCGTGTTTGGCATCGACTTCACAATGATCACACTCATCGGCATCATCCTCCTCATTGGCATCGTAAAGAAGAACGGAATCATGATGGTAGACTTCGCCATTCATGCCAAACAGGCAGAGGGTATTTCGTCAGTTGAGGCGATCCGCAAGGCTTGCCTGCTGCGCTTTCGGCCAATTCTCATGACGACGGTATGCGCGATCTTGGGAGGACTGCCGCTGATGCTTGAAAATGGGACAGGATCGGAGCTGCGTCAGCCACTCGGTTACGCAATTGTCGGCGGCCTCCTGGTGAGCCAGATACTAACGCTCTACACGACACCCATCATCTTTCTCACGCTCGACCGGCTGGGCGGGCGCGCCCTTCGGTTCACAAATGTCTTGTCCCGCGCCTAATCGCATTCCGATGCATACGGGTCGCTCTGGTGGGTTTAGCAAAGGAGAAGACCAGTTGGCTCCGATCACAAATGCCCACCTATCTTCATTGCTCACCCGCACGGCGGGGTTGAGGCTGCCGCTCTCCAAACCCAGTTTGCGCTTCTGCTTCCGAGTGACAGCGAGCGCTGTCGTGGCATTCACCATAGCCCATTTCCTGAACATTCCGCTGCATGGATTATGGACGGTCCTTACGGCCGTCGTAGTGATCCAAATGAGTATCGGTGGATCGCTGAAGGCGACCGCCGACTATGTCGTCGGAACGATCGGTGGAGCCGTCTACGCCGCCGCGGTCGCAGCGCTGGTGCCGCATCCCACGGCACTCGGAGTTGCTGGCGTCCTCGCGCTCGCTATAGCTCCGTTGGCTTATGCGGCGGCCATCAATCCGCTTTTTCGCGTCGCTCCGTTCACAGCCGTCTTGGTGCTCATGATTTCAAGTCAGCTTGGAGAAGGGCCTATCGAGTCGGCGCTCTATCGATTGCTTGAGGTGGCTATCGGAGGGGCGGTGGCGATCGCCGTTTCAATGCTGGTTTTTCCGTCCCGCGCTAATGCGCTGGGATTGGACGCAGCCGCCCGCGTGCTGGAACAATTGGCACGAGCGTTGCCTAAGCTATTCGCCGGCGTCAGCAAAGCAGTCGATCCCTTGGAGAATCGACGCATCCAGGATGAGATCGGCCAAGCCGTCGATACGTTTGAGACGATCGCGGCCGAGGCCAAACGCGAGCGTTTGATCAATTTCTTGGCCGAACCTGACTCGACCGTTCTTGCGCGAACCTTGCTGAGACTGCGCCACGATCTCGTCATCATCGGGCGAGCATGCACCGAGCCGCTTTCAGATATCATCGCAAAGCGTCTCGGTCCACCGCTTGCGCGAATTGGTGAAACTGCAGGCGAATTTCTTCGGGCAAGTGCAGATGCACTGACATTGCGACGTAGCCCGACGCCAATCGAGACGGTCGAGACTGCGCTTATGGCTTTCGCCGCGGAGATCACGGCCATCCGTGCAGCGGGGCTGATGCGGCCGTTGTCGAGTGACGAACTCGAACGCATTTTTGCCGTCGGATTCGCACTTCAGCAGTTCCAACGTGATTTTTCTGACCTTGCACGTTGCGTGCAGGAGTTGCGCAACGCCAGGTCCGACAAGGTCTAGACCTGCCCCTCGACGTTCGAGAATGCGAACTTGAGCTTGCCGGCTTTTCGACACCGCGACCGCGCCGCCTCGCGATAAAGCCAGGGCCCGGTCGTTCACCAATCATCAGCATAGCCTGATCGACGCAGCGCTAGAAACCTTAACCGCGAGCTTCAGTACAGATCGCTTAGCATTTTCTTTGCTTCATTTGCCAGTTTCAGACCCGTACGCAACTCGGTGTAAGTTGGCTCGAAATCCATCATGGCGCGCACGCAACCTGTCCGGTCAGCAGCGTCGATATTCGCCCGAATTTTACGAGTTTATCGTGTGTCATCGGCCCGATAGCCATAACGACTTGCGTCTTAACTGGGATCGCGGCATGCACGACGGCCGCGGCGCGGCAGCTCGGATGCACATGCAAAGTCGGCATGTCACAGCCCGAAGCAGCGACCAAATGACGTGAGACATGGACCGCCAGAAACGTATTTGCCACGACTTTGGTTCCGATTATTGACGACAAGGTCGGTGTTGGGGCATCCGCGGGCGACAAAATCTAGCGGGTATTTTGATTAGAGGCAGGCAGGCGAATGCCCCCTCCCTCCAATCGATCTTGCTTAGTTATTGGTTGTGCTCCAAGGCCCAATTGTACCCATCGCTGCCGCCGCCGTTCAGGGCCGGGCTGTCGGCAGAAACCTTGGCCTTTGCATCCCGAACCATAGCAAAAGCTTTGTAGCCCTCAGTAGAAGGCATCTTCTGCTTATCTGCCGTGGTCGGAGGATACGCGAACGGCACCAGAGTTTCCCGTACCCCAGCTGGCGCTGAAATCCTGGGCAAATGCCGGCGTCACAACAACAGTCAGCAAACCCACGATGGTTAGAACCTTCTGCATTTCATTTCTCCTGTGTTCTTCCTAGATTTTAATTCACACACCGAGCGGAAGAGTTAATCTCGGCAACACAAGAAAAATAGTTACACGCCTGTAAGGCGCCACTAAAATGCGGTTTAGAAAGCTAAATTTATGTTCAATGGAGGACCGACATTTGTGGTACAAAATATTTCAACAGACCTGTTCGGCAAAAGAATATTTAGGAGTCATTTTGGGTGAATTGTCTTTTACGTTGGCACGTCTTCGGTGTTGCGGCACGGACTCGCGATTCACCTGACGCCCGCTCGCGATTCCTGCCGCTTTCCTACGGTGTCACCCTAAGCGCGGTTGCCGCTTTAAAGTTTGGCATCCGCTTCTGTCGCACGCCAACCACTCCTTAAATTCGAATTTAAATTTCTCACTGTCAATTTAATGGCCGTGTCGCCGCATAAAGGCTAAACGGCAAAAAGAGGAAATGGCGCGAAAAGGGACTGCGATGTCTGCCAATGAGACCATGAGCCAGGACGATGTTCGCGCTGAGCTGGCCAAATCCATCCATGATCATTGGGTGTTCTATCTCGTCGAAGGCATTATCCTGTTCGTGCTTGGCATGATCGCAATCATCGTCCCACCGATCGCCACTCTCAGCACCACCATTGTGATTGGTTGGGTGCTCCTGGCTGGCGGCTCTTCGGCTTGATGATGACCGTTCGGGCACGCCACGCACCGGGTTTCTGGTGGTCGCTGATTTCGGCGCTGTTGGGCATCGCCGCCGGTCTGGTTCTACTGGTCTCGCCCGTAAGCGGAGCTATTTCTCTAACTTTCGTCTTGATCGCGTTCTTCATCGTCGAAGGTATTGCCTCCATCATGTTCGGCGTAGAGCAGCGCAATACCGTTTCAACATGGGGCTGGATGGCCGCAAATGGCGCCGTCGATCTTTTACTCGCAGGCATTCTCTTGGCTGGGCTACCCGGCACTGTCGCATGGGCGCTCGGACTGATTGTCGGCATAGACATGATCTTTGGCGGCGCCGCACTCGCCGCCACCGCTGTTCATGCACGAACCGAAAGTCGTCCCTAAACATAGATTCCCTTCATACGCTTCCTGAACAACTGCAGATGGATTTCAAGATGCGCAAACTGCTCATGTCAACCCTTGTCTCGCTTCTCTGGGTGGTGCCGGCCATGGCGCACTTCGCCAGAGAAAAGGGCAAGCCACCTGTCGCTCAGCATCAGGCCGCCCCTACTCCCAAGTCCAAACCGGATCAGCAACAGAACGGTATGAAACTTTCGCAGCCGATCGAGCAAAGTCTGCGGAATCAGCTCGGTGGCGCAGGGTTCACCGATATTGAGATGATCCCATTGTCCTTCGCGGTTCGCGCCAAGGACGCCGACGGCAATGCTGTGTGGCTGATGCTCTCAGCCGATGGGATCTTGCAAGGACAAATCGGCCCGCAGGACGGCCACGACAAGAGTCCGACAAAATTCCCCGATCAGCAGAGCTTCTAATAAATTGGCCACTAATCGGCCATGACTAGAGCAAGAGCGGCCGCAAATACGATTGGCACTTGAAGCAACAGGCGCTTACTCAGTTGCCGGCGACCAAGGCGCAAGAGGTGAGCCCACGCTGTACAATATGCGCACCCGACGCCACCCCACCCCCGTCCGGGCACGCATACGGCCCGTCTGATCCCCGGAGCCGAAGGCCTTGGCCATTGAGTGATCTTACGCGCTTGATTGGGCGGCCTCGCGAGAATCTATTCCCGGCCAAACGTTACAAAGGAACAACTATGCCGCTCCGGCAGGCGGCGCCACTAAATAGCTCATCGAAAATGTAAATTCGGATTTAACAATCCCGACGAATTGTCGGCGTGCGCAATACTATACAAGTCGAGTGCCTCGCTATGAAAACGGGACCTTTTCGGACAAAACAATTATAGCATCCTAGACTTTTGGCGTTAAATTGCTCGTAATATTGGAGAGAGACGAGATTATTTCAATCTCATTACTGCACCGAAGGCGCGTTTGCCCCCGCGGCAGTATTGAGATACTACTAAATAAGGACCGTATTGTAAGGGGGCCATTCGCGACCAAGCCTACCGCCTAGATCTCAATCAATCGTCCGAAGTCGCAGCAGGCACTTTACGGACAAACCAACCGCGCTCACGTTTGTCTGCTTTGGGGTAACCGCGGAACGCGGTCTATTTTATGAGTACACGTCCCAATTTTCGACGCTGGATGACGCATGAGCGAGGAAGCACCTCTCGTTTTTATAGTTGATGACGACACTTCGGTTCGCGAGGGCGTCGCTGATCTGCTTCGTTCGGTCGGCCTTCATGTCGAATCATTCGCCTCTCCGCAAGAATTCATTGACGCCAAGCGGCCAGACGTACCTGGCTGCCTTATTCTCGACATCAGATTACCTGGGCCGAGCGGCCTTGAATTGCAGGGCGTTCTGGCAAGCTCCGATTATCAGCTTCCGATTATTTTCATCACCGGCCATGGGGATATTCCCATGTCGGTGCAGCGCCATCAAATCCGGAGCAATAGAATTTCTTACCAAGCCATTGCACGAACAGCAGCTGCTCGATGCCGTCCACAACGGCATCGAACGGGACCGCGCCCGCCGGCATGAGACCAGCGCGCTGGCCGAGCTTCGCCTGCGATTTGACACTTTGACGCCGCGCGAGCGAGAAATTCTAATACTCGTCGTGTCCGGGCGGCCGAACAAGCAGATAGCCGCTCGTCTCGGCTTAAGCGAGATGACCGTCAAGGTTCACCGCAGTCAGGTCATGCACAAGATGCAGGCGAAGTCGGCGATCGATCTGGTGCGCATGACAGACAAGCTTGGGCTTCCCACCCGCGAGGCGTAGTCGCCTAAACCAAAGCACTAGGCGCCCTATCCCTTCGGCTTGTCCACTCCCTCAAAAGTCTCAGCGGCATTTAGATAATTTCATGAAATTTGACCTGCGCATAATGGCGCGGGCGGGCGTACGCTTTTAAGTTCATTCTCGTAATACCGGGAGGTCGCAGTGAAAACGTCAACGATTTCGATAGTAGACGACGATCCATCGGCCCGCGAGGGCATGACTGATCTTGTCAGGTCGATGGGTTACGAGGCGCAGGCTTATGAATGTGCGGAGGATTTCTTGAAATCTGGTCATTTGGATCGCACCGACTGTTTGATTACAGACATGCGGATGCCTGGGATGAGCGGCCTCGCACTTTACGAGCGGCTGGCCGCATCCGAAAGTTTCGATACCGACGATCATGATTACCGCCTTTCCCGAAGAAGCCGATCGTCTCCGCGCAGAGCGATCCGGCGTCTACTGCTATTTAGCGAAGCCCTGCGACGAAAGACACCTTCATGCATGCATCCGCGCTGCTCTCACAGGAGATCAAAGGAGATCATGACATTGGTATGCAACATGCACCAGCGGTCCGTTGCGTCCGTTAGGCGCATCGCCAACGGGCGGTCTCACGGCAGCACTCAAAACGTATACGTGGGAGCCTTAGCTATGCCTTCGGATACTGATCATCGGCACGTAAAGCGCCCGAACACCAGCAATGACGAGGAGAACACGATGACTAACACAATCGCCCTAGATCCCCCTTCTGGCCTCATTTCTATATGCCAGTGCAAAGGCCCTCAAGACGAGTGAGAATCCGGCGAATACCATCGCTGTCGCCGAGTTACTTGCGAGACTGGAAGACCTTTTGCTCCCACCCAGCGAAAGCCGTGAAACGATCCTGAGCGTCGGCCCGTTGCAGCTTGATCTCCTGACGCGTACTGTCACCCGTAGCGAACGCAGGATCGATCTGCGGCCGCGAGAATTCTGTTTGCTCGAGTATATGATGCGGCGCAAAGGCCAAGTCCTCACGAGAACAATGCTTTTCATGGAGGTTTGGAACTACAAGTTCACCCCTCAGTCCAATCTCGTCGACGTGCACATGGGGCGGCTACGTCAAAAAATCGACGCCACCCATGAGCCGCCGATGATCTTTAACGTTCGTGGAAAGGGGTTTGTGCTGCGAGCACCTGACTGAATTTGCAGGACGACAAGTGACGGCCAAACATTGAGCTAGGTTGGCATCGGCTGATGCTACAACGAATTCCCGATCTTAGCATCGCGCGGACCCACTCGGTGCAACTCGCATTTCATTCCGCCGGATACCTCGGCCCCAGCAAACATGGCGCTTATTTCGGCAAGCGGGCTGGCTCGGGGTATACTATATCCATCCGGCAGTGTACGTGGACTTGAACAAAGAATTTAATTTTGTAAGCGGCAATTTAATTGGCTAATGGATCGCAAATCGATACCGAATAGAGCGGCCTTCTTCTGGCGCTGAACAGTCTGACATCTCTGCCGAAAGTGGATGCGCTGATGTTGGCTAATAGCTTGGCCAATCGGAGTTGTATTGGCTTTGGCAAACTGCAGTATACGAGAAACGCGATGAAGGCAATTTGGCATCAGGAACCTAAGGAACCAGAACTCTCGCTTCACTGCACCGGAGATAAACCGGCAGACAACGAGCACTTGCAAGCGTCCATCCTGAACGCTGTCCCGAACTCTTCGGGCATTTGCAGTCTCTTTGTGTCATGGCTCGGATCGAGCTGACGATCTGGTTCAAGAGACGCTGCTCAAAGCGCTAGCGAATATTGGATCTTTCGCGCCAGGCACTAATATGGCCGCATGGCTGTTTACAATCCTGCGCAATAGTTTCTATTCGGAGTGTCGAAAGAAAAAGAGGGAGGCTGAATGCACGAATCAATTTTCTGCTTCGGCCAAGCGCGGCGTTGCACCCGAGCAGTACGGTCATCTAGACTGTGAGGACCTTCGAGAGGCGCTTATGCAACTCCCGACAGAGCAGCGTGAATCCTTGATTCTTTGCGTGGCATCTTCGTATTCGGAACGAGACGCAGCCAAGATCTGTGGATGCGCCGTCGGAACAATCAAATCGCGTGTCCACCGCGCGCGACGAACGCTCGCGCAACTGATGCAGGTTAGCAACTCAGCTGAGTTTGGCCCAGACGAAGAGTCGCTGGCGATTGTGGCTTGAGCGAATGCCATTGACCACGTCGATCGGAGCGTCTTCATGGCCGCCGCCGAACTCAATAAACGAAGCGTATTGGTTCAAAGCCTGCTATTTCAAAGTACTGGACTGCTCAGAACAGCTATTGCTGACTACTACTGTCTATCAAGACGGCCCACAAGAAGAGCGTCAACGAATAGCGCTTTGATCGCTCCGACTTTTCACTATTTGGCCGTGTACAAACCCATCGCAATAGTACCGGTCCGAAAAGCACTTCGTACGTAACTTCTGGACTGCTCAGAACAGCAGTTGCTGCCTATTGCCTTTTATCCCGAGCGCGCAGAAGAAGTGCGTCAACCAATAGGATGCAGCAAGACGCGCGCACGGTCGTTGGTCTGCCTCGCACTAGTCAGCCGTGCCGATGACCGTCGTCACGCGCGGGCACCGTAAATTGAAAGATGGCGCCGCGGGGCACGTTCGCTGTCACCGCCAACTGTTCCTCCATGCGCTTCGACGATCGAGCGGCAAATCGACAGGCCCATTCCCATGCCCTCGGGCTTCGTCGTGTAGAAGGCCTCAAAAGCGCGCTGCGCATTTGCCGGATCGAGCCCTGGACCCGAATCCTCGCACGACAACCGAAACGGAATCCGACTCTGATTGTCGCGGTCTTGATGAGCAGTTTTCGCGGCCCTTCACCGACGCCGCTCATGGCTTCAATCGCGTTGATGACCAAGTTCAGGATCACCTGCTGCAGCTGGACACGATCTCCCTGAACAAGCGGCAAGTCCTGCGCGAGTTGCGTGCCAACCGAAATGCCGTTTTTCTCCGCTTCGGCACGGGTGAGAACAATCACTTCATGGATCGCCGCGTTGATATCGAAGCTTTCCGTCCGTGGCGGCGCTTTATTGACAAGGGCGCGCAGGCCGCTGATGACGTCACCGGCTCGAGTCGCATCCCTGATGACACGCTCGATCGCTTGGCGCGACGCTGCGAGATCGAGCTTGTCAAGCCAGCGCAGCGCGGCATTCCCGCTGCTCAGTGCGCCAGCGATGGGTTGGTTGACTTCGTGGGCGATCGAGGCCGTCAGCTGCCCCAGCGCGGCGACGCGGTTGGCGTGCGCCAACTCGTTCTGCACCTCTGCCAAAGCCTCCGCAGTCCGTTTGCCTTCGGTAATATCCTCGCACACGATCAAGAGCACGAGACGATTGTTGATCACGGTCGCTCGGGCCGTCTCGCGAACCCAGATCATGTCGCCATTCTTGCGCACCTTGCGCAACTCCCAGCTCATGGCGTGGCCGGGCCGTTCGAAGCAGGCGGCGGCATTCTTTTGCACCACCTCACGGTCAGGCTCGTAAAAGACGGTGGTCACGGGACGGCCGACCAATTCATCGACCGCGTAGCCGAGCTGCTCGGCGCCGAAGGGGTTCACGGAGAGGATCGTTCCAGTCTCACCCACCATGAAATACATGACGGGGTTGTTCTCAAAGACGGCCTTCCATTGTTCCTCGCTCTCGCGCAGCGCCGCTTCCGCCCGTTTCTGATCGGTCAGATCGAGCACGAAAGCGATGCCGGTATCGCCGGTCTGCGCTGCACCAACCAGCACCGGCACGCGGCTTCCGTCCTTGCGGATGAATTCCTTTTCGTATGGCTGAAAGGCACCGTTCAGCTGCATCTCGTCCGCCGCACGCTGGGTGCGGTCTACCCAATCCGGCGGCGTGAGAATCCATGTGGAAGTACCTGTGGCAAGATCCTCGCGGTCATATCCCACGATCCGAAGGAACGCGTCATTGACATCTTGAAAGACGGGCCGAAAGCCGGTGCCCCCCGCCTTATCGCGGCGCCAAGTGAAGGTGCCGATGATGTTGGCGTCGACCAGGCGCCGGACCACTGCATCGCGTTCACGAAGAGCCGCCTCCGCCTGCTTCTGCTCGGTCAGGTCGAGCACGAAAGCGACGCCGGTCTCCTCGGTCTCGCCGAACTGCGCCCCGCCTATCAGCACCGGCACGCGGCTTCCGTCCTTGCGGATGTATTCCTTTTCGTATGGTTGAAAGGCTCCGGTTAGCTTCATCTCTGCCATCGCACGCGCGGTGCGGTCCCGCCAATCCGGCGGCGTGAAATCCGCTGGCCTATGGAACCTGTGACAAGATCCTCGCGGTCATATCCCACGATCCGAAGGAACGCGTCATTGACATCCCGAAAGATGGCGTCCCTGTCCTCGGGCGTCTGGCCGACGAGCTGCCAAGTGAAGACGCCGATGATGTTGGCGTCGACCAGGCGCCGGACCCGCGCTTCACTTTCACGAAGCACCGCTTCCGCCCGTTTCTGCTCGGTCAAATCGAGCACAAAACCCAATCCTCGCCCTTCGCCGAAGATCGTCGCTCCTACCAGTGCGGGCACACGGCTGCCGTCCTTCCGGATATATTCCTTCTCGTACAATCGCGACTTTCCGACAGACTTCATCTCTTGAAGCGCCCGTTCGCTGCGATAGAGTAATTCAGGAGGCGTAATGGTTACCCAGTTAAGGCGGCCTGACAACAGGTCCTCACGGTCGTACCCAAGTAGCCGGAGGTAGGTATCGTTGGCGTCGACAATGTTCCCGTCGAAATCACCGATGAATATCCCGATGATGTTGGCATCGATCAGATGGCGGACGCGCGCTTCACTTTCACGAAGGACCGCCTCCGCCCGCTTCCGCTCGGTCAAATCGATGACGAAACCGACACTTTGCTTTCCGCCTTCTTCCAGACCCGCCCCGCCGACGAGAACGGGCACGCGACTGCCATCTTTCCGGAAATACTCCTTTTCGCGCGGCGGCATCGTCCCGCTTGAATTTATCTCTTCTACCGACCGCTCTTGGAGTTCGCGCCATTCCGGTGGTGTCATATTTCCAAGGCTTATGCGTCCTGCGATGAGATCGTCCCGCCCATAGCCGACAATGCCCAGAAACGCGTCATTGGCCTCGATCACGCGTCCTTCAAAATCCGAGATCAGGATACCAATGATGTTGGCGTCGAACAGTCGACGAATCCGCGATTCCCGTTCACGCAGGATCGCTTCCGCCTGCTTGCGGTCTTCAATATCTGTCAGGACCTCGTACCATTTCAGGATGTTGACCTGCCTCGTCCTTTTGCGGCACGGTACGAGCGAGAAACCAGCGATATTCGCCATCCGCACGGCGAACGCGCGTCTCGAACTCGACCGGCTCGCCGCTCGCCAACGACGCACGCCACTTGCGCAGATATAGGTCAAGATCATCGGGATGAACGGTAACTTTCCACCCGAAGCCCCGTGCTTCCTCCTCGGACAAACCAGAATATTCGGAAAACCGCTTGCCAATAAATGCGTCCTTTCCATCGGCCGTAATCGTGACAGTCATCGCGGGAATGGTCTCGACGATTTCGCGAAGCTCTTTCTCGCGCTGGCGAAGCGCCTCCTCGATTCGTTTGCGTTCGGTGATATGCCGTCCGACGCCGCGATAGCCGATGAAGCGCCCCGCCTCGTCGAACATCGGCAGCCCGGAGATCGCCGCGTAACGCTTGCCACCATTGGGCGTCGGCCTCGCGTACTCCAAATCGCGGAACGGTAGGTGCGCGTCGAGCGTCTCACGGTGCTTGCGCCAGTCTTCTTCATCAATCTCCAGGTAAGGCAGTTCCCAGCGCGTCTTGCCGAGTTCGGAACCCGGCAAAGGGCCGTCGGTGACCCGCTCGGAGAAATCCTGCCGGATAAAGCGATGCTGAGCGTCGGTCTCCCAGTAGACGTCGAAGGAGAATTGCATGAGCGTGCGAAAGCGTTCCTCACTCTCGCGGAGTGCCTTCTCGGTGCGCACCTCCGCGCTCACATCCGTGGCCACGCCGCGATAGCCCAAAAACGCGCCACTACCGTCAAACACAGGCTTACCGCTCACCGACAAATATCGTTCCGAACCGTCGGGGTGCGGAATTTTATACCTGAAGCCACGAAATGACTGACGCGCCTCCAGTGTGGCTATGTGAGCGCGCCATTTGTCCGGCTCTTCCTCGCGATCTCTTGCAAGGTCCCAGGGTTTTTTCCCCATCAATACCTGCGATAGCCCCCAGTCGGCCGCAGACCTGGAAAACTCCGTGAAGCGGTGATCGGGCCCAGATTTCCCAGAACCAATCGGATGCGACATCGACGTAATCGCGGAAGCGATCCTCGCTCGCGCGGAGCGCCTGTTCGACGCGCTTGCGCTCGGACAGATCGAGGACGAAGGCGACACCTTCTCTCCCGCCGTTGAAATTAGCCGCGCCGATCATAACGGGCACACGACTGCCGCCCTTTCTAACGTACTCCTTTTCGTACGGTTTTGTGGTACCCGTCCTCACAATTTCTGCCAAGGCGAGTTCATCGCGCTCGCGCAATTCCGGCGGCGTGAGGTCAGTCCAGCGCACGCGGCCTGAAACGAGATCCTCACGATCGTATCCCACTAATCCAAGAAATGCGTCATTGGCTTCGATAATCTCGCCGTCAAAATTCCAGATAAAGATCCCCGTGATGTCGGCGTCGACCAGCCGACGGATTTTCGCTTCGCGCTGTTCGAGTTCGCGATATAGACGAGTGTTTTCCAGAGAGATTGCGGCTTGCGATGCAAGCACATTTAGTAACGATATTCGGCCCCTAGTAAAGACGCGTGGGCTCAGATTGTTCTCAAGGTACAGCGCGCCAACAAGTTTGCTCTGCTTTAGCAACGGCAGGCAAAGAACGGATCGGGCGTGTTTCTGCCGAATGTAAGAATCCGCGGAAAACGGATTTGCAATCGAAGCATCGTCGAGGATCACGCTTTCTTGTGTGCGCATAACATGGTTGACAATCGACTCTGGTAGCGCTGCCCTGGCGCTCAACGGTTCATGAAAATGCACAACGACGGCATTGCCCTCGATAGTCGCTTCGGCCTCGATCTGCTGCTCAGCATCGTGGAGAAGAATCAACAGCCCTCGCTCCGCTCCCGCGTGCTCGACTGCAATCACCATGAGAGTCTTAATTAGGTTATCGAGCACCATCTCACTGGAGATCGCTTGCGCCGTCTTTGCGACCGTTGCGATGTCCAACTGTTCGGCGGACTCTTCGATCGTCGTCCGTGAGACCGGAACCGCGGCAGGTTTGTTTGCAGGATAACGCTGGTCCAGTTGAAAGACTTTGCCCAGCGCGCCCCATCGGAGATAGCAGTCTCGCGCTTCACGTAGATACGCGAGCGCGGCGCGTTCGAGCCCCGAGGCCAAACAACATTGACCCGCCAACTCGTTCGCCAGCGCTTGATCCTGGACGAAGCCGTGTTCGCCTGCCGACCGGGCGGCATGCTCGTAAAACTGCACGGCCTCCATTTCGCGCCCGTCCAGTCGGGCCAGTTCTCCGCAAACCAGCAGGTGTTTGTGGCCGAATGTCACGGGGCAGCTTTGGGCCCACCGTTCCAATGCCTGAACATTCGCCGCCAATTCGGAGCGAATCTCCGCCTGTGTCTCGGACGAAGCCGTGGCGTAAACCGCCGCGAGCGCAAGTGAGTAATAGAGGCAGTAGTTGGCAAACTGAATGTGGCAGCGAGCGGACCAAAGGAGCGGCTTGGCTTTCTCGGCACAGGCAAGCGCCTGCTCGGGCTCCCCGAGCAGGAGATGTCGCTGGACTTGCAAAATCCAATGGAAGCAGATCACGACGGCAATGCCACCTTCGAGCGCGGCTTCCTCCGCAGGGGCTGTGCTGGCCATTTGTCCCCGAAGGCTTTGGACGAAGGGCTGAATGCTGGACAGGATGTCGCGCACGTGGCGGAATTTTATTTGCTCGACAAACTCCAGCGCCTTCACCGATTCGCGCCAGATTTGGTCCAGGTGGTCCCCGCGCGCCATGAGATCCGTCAGGCGGTGCTCCAGGCTATAACAAGCATAGACGACCTCTCCGGTTTCTTTGGCGGAGGAAATAGCATCATCAAGGCAGGTCAGGGCGACTCCGATGGGCCGCGTCCAAAGAAAAGCCATCTGCATCAGGAAGTTCGCGCCTACTTTTTGGGCTGCAAACCCGTGCTTTTCCGCCACCGCTACAGCCAGTCGAGCGAACTCCTCGGCCTCTTGGTAGCGGTGGAAAATCGGACCGAGAAAGATCGACAGTAGCGCATAACCAATAACGGACGAATCAGTTGTGCCGTGTTTCTGTGTCACGCTCACCATGCGGCACGCGCTAGTCTGGCAGAGATTGGCGTCTGTGAAGTAAGCAGAGCGCCAAAGGATGGAAAGGACGTTCATCACCTCGCGCATCTCTGGGTCTTCCATTATCGGGAGGTGGAGGAGGCTCGGGATCGGGTGCGTACCCAGATTGGACCAAACCGTGTCATACTCCGCCTGCACCTGGTCGTTTGTCGGGCGTTCCGGCAACTCAATCCCGAAGATCTGCAAGCATTCGAGCGCAGTTAGGACCGCCCGCGCATTATCGCCATGGACCAACTGAAGGACCATTCTGAGTCGAAAAGCTTGGGCGCGGTCGACCTTCGACTGTGCGCGAAGCAACAGCTCTTCGATCCACTGAGCTGTTTCCGCAAAATTGGAGCGGAGGAACTCGCATTCGGCCCGTTCAAACCAAATGCTGAAGGCCAGCTCATAGCAATCGAGCCACCCTTGCTGGCCCAGAGCCGCCATGGCTGCCACCAAATAGCGGCACGCCGAGGTGTAAGCAGTCGACGCCTTCGCTTTTTTAGCAGCCTGCAGGTTTAGCGCCGCAACTCGTTGTTGCTCACCTCGGTCAGAAATGAGCTCTGAACCGAGGTTCAATTGGTTCACGACATCAAATATTCTTTCGGCGATTTCCTGCTGGCTAAATCTAGACAACAGCAATCGTCCAATGCCCAAGTGGTGTTCGCCAAGGGATTCGGGTGGGATCAGGGCATAGGCAGCTTCCTGCACACGGTCGTGCAGGAATTTGAAGCTTTGTTCCATAGATAAGATCGCCCCTGCACGGACGGCGTCAGCAAAGTCCGCATGTACCTCAGCTTTTGAGCCGCTCTGGATTTTCGCCAGCGTGTCAAAATCCGCTTGGCTGCCCAGGCATGCGAGCCGTTTCAAGGCCTCTTGGGCTGAGGGGGAAAGCCTCTGCAGGCGACGGACCATCAGGTCGACCACGTTTTCGGTAAAGCCTTTTGCCTCGACTGACTGCAGGTCCCATCGCCAGGCATTCGAAGCAGGATCAAATTCCGCAAGGCCTTCCTCAACAAGGTTTGTAAGGAACTGGCCTGCGAAGAAAGGATTGCCGTCCGTCTTTCTGTGCACCAGCGCCGCCAACGGCAGGGCCTCCTCGCGTGGGCATCTGAAGGCATCGCAAAGCAATTGGGTGACGCCGTCCACAGAAAGCGGGTCGAGGACGATTTCATGCACCGTGGTACCAAATTTTCGAATCGCGCTGAGCGTGCCTATGAGGGGATGTTCAGGGCTCACCTCATTGTCCCGATAAGCCCCGATCAATAAAAAGTGGCGGGTACCTGGATGCGTAATCAGAAACTCAACAAGGGTCAGAGTTGCCGGATCGAGCCACTGCAGGTCGTCGATGAAAACCACCAAAGGGTGCTCGGCTCGAGCAAACACCCCAACAAAATTTTGGAACACGGATTGGAATCGCAGTTGTGTTTCGAGCGGCGAGAGCACCGGAACCGGCGGCTGCGGACCGATCAAAATCGTCAGCTCTGGAATGAGGTCCGTCAGCAGGCGGCCCTGTTTGCCGACAGCCTCGCTGATCACGTCGCGCCAGTGATCGATATCGGCTTCCTGGCCGTTCAAGATTTGGCGGAACAGCCCCTGGAAGGCTTGCGCCAGCGTCGAATAAGGGATGTCCCTTTGACGCAAGTCGTATTTCCCCGAAATAAAGATGCCCCGAGGAAGCACGATGACCTTGTGCAGTTCGTTGACGACCGAGGATTTTCCAATCCCCGAATAGCCAGAGACCAGAACGAGCTCCGGTGTGGCTTGCGCCACAACGCGCTCGAAGGCCTGGAGAAGCGTGCTGATCTCACGGTCGCGCCCGTAAAGTTTCTCAGGGATCAGTAGTTGCTGCGTCCTGTCGTGCGCACCGAGAGAGAAGGCATCGATGCGCCCTGCAGTTTCCCAATCTGCCAAGCATCTCCGCAGGTCCCATTCCACCCCCGCGGCGGTCTGATAGCGATCCTCAGCGGTCTTCGACAGGAGCTTCATGACGATTGCCGACACCGGGGCAGCGATATTCTCCAATCGCTCGACGGGCGGTACCGGCTTTCTGGCAATATGGCAGTGTACCCACTCCATCGGATCGGAAGCGGTGAAGGGAAGACCGCCGGTCAGCATCTCGTACAGGATCACGCCGAACGCATAGAGGTCGCTGCGCGAATCGATCGATCGGTTCATTCGCCCGGTCTGTTCCGGGGCCATGTAAGCAAGCGTGCCGGCAATGAACTCCGGGGGGTCGGGCGCCTGGCGCTCGCGCGGCAGGCGCGAGGCAATGCCGAAACCGGTGAGCCGCGCCTGCCCGTCTCGGCAGCTCACCAGGATATTGGCTGGTTTGATGTCCTTGTGGACGAGGCCATTCTGGTGCGCCTTACCCAAAGCGCTGATGATGCCGATAGCGAGGCGCAGGAAGCTTCCTGTCTCGATGGGCGCGCCGAGCAGCCGCACGAGTGGGCCACCGCCCGGATCCTCGAGCACCAGCACGGTCAGGTCACGTTCGCGCGCGAGTTCCAACGGACGCACGGCCCAAGCACCATCCAGATCATCCTTCAGCCCGAATTCGTGGACGAGACGTTCGCGGCTCGAGGGTAGCGGGTGCTCTGAGGCGGGCAGTACAACCAGCACGGAGTCGCTGCTGCCGTCGGCGCCCAAGGGCGTTCGGCGGCAGAACACGCGTTCGCCGTCCTCCGACAGAACCTGGAGGTTGCCCTCTCCCAGGGCGCCAAAACGAAACGATAGCTCCAAATTTCACCCGATCAGCCGGATGGCTATTCATTTACAGTCTGTCTGGTCTGCAATACCTGCCTTCAGCGTTTTTGGTTGGCCCCAAAGTGTGCCATCGCCGTCGGCGGATGGCCATATCTGTTTTTCGACGGTCAGCAAACAGCGTTCCTATGCAACAAAATTACTATTGCCCTTTAAAGGGGCACCACTAAACAAGTTTTCAGAAATCTAAATTCTGGATTAATGGCTCTCATAGCTAGGTGCGCTGCAGCCATTTTGGAGCACGGCCGGACCATTCCATTAACGGATATGCCGCTCGCGATCGCCTAGCTCAACATGCCTACTGCGCGCGCCGCCACAAGAGCCAAGGTTGCAAGCGAAACGGCGGACTCCGCCATCATAAGTAGCTTGGCCCTTACGGTAAGTGGAAGTGTATCGGCGGGCGAAAATGCGGTTGCAGCCGTAAACGCCAAAAATAGATAGTCAACAAAGCCGGGAGACCAATTGGGAAACTGCGTGCGGGTAAAAGTCGTCTGTTGTTGAGGGAAAAGAAAGTCGATCCTCTCACCTGGCGCGAGCCCCTTTTCAGGACCGCCGCGATCCAACGCCCAAAACCAAAGCGCAAACAATACGATGTTGGTCAGCCAAATATTCAGTGAGTCCAAAAACAGTGCTCGACCGGTTCCGGCATGACCGGACAGCATTGCTGCAACTAACCGAATAAGCGCGCCCGAATTCACCAGTGTAATCAAGGCGGTTAGGACAAACGCTAGGCGTCGGATCATTCTCCTAAGGTCGCCGACAGCGTGCCACTGCTCATCCGTTGATGCTTTCCGCGCACGCTTTTGGAATCTCGCAGTGCCGATTGATAAGGGAATCAAGAGCGCAAGCTCCAAACAGGGCGCGAACCAACGTGGCCCGACTGTCAGATCATTCACGATACCAATTTGAAGGCCTACGATTACTAAAATGGCCCCGCGCGCGAGCCAGAAATCAATGAGACGGCCTGTTAGGTGTCTTTGAGAACTGGGCATACCCGCCGCGTTTTATGTTTCATGGCAAGCGCTAGGATTGACCGACCCGAAGGTTGTCAAAGCCCTTGGCGCGATAAACCGCGGCGGAAACAATCCAACTGACGATAAATATGCCAACCACGGTGTAGCCGAAGTTCGCCAGGTTATCGTTGAGCCCGCCGATGATGGCCCAGAAGGAGCCTTCGAGAGCGAGCTTGTCGCCGATCAAGCCGAGAGCCTCCACACCCCCGATGAAGATGGCCACGACCACGGACGCGGCAGTGATTGTCAAATTGTACCAGAGCTTGCGGACCGGGTTGAAAAACGCCCAGCCATAGGCACCGGTCATCAACACACTGTCTGTGGTGTCCATCAGCGACATGCCGGCCGTGAACAAGGCCGGAAACACGAGAATCGTCCAGAACGACGTTCCCTGCGCGGCCTGGCTCGCCGAGATGCCGAGGAGCCCAATCTCCGTTGCGGTATCAAACCCAAGACCGAACAGGAATCCAATCGGGTACATGTGCCACGAGTGCGAGACGACCCGGAACACCGGGTGGAACACGCGCGCGATAAGACCGCGACCTGCCAGTAGAGCATCAAGATCTTCCTCGACGATCTTTTCGCCGCGGCGCGCGCGAGAGAAAGCCGACCATATTCCACTTAGAATGAAGAGATTGGCGAGGCCGATGACTAGGAGGAACAGTGCGGATACTGCGGTTCCAATGACGCCGCCGATGCTGTGAAACGCGTCGAGTTTGCTCTGCATGGCCGCCGATGTCGCTGCGATGACGATTGAGGCAAGAACGACGATGGTGGAATGCCCTAATGAAAAGAAGAAACCGGCAGAATAAGGCGCCTTGCCCTCCTGCATGAGTTTGCGAACGACATTGTCTATGGCTGCAATATGGTCAGCATCGAAAGCATGACGAAGCCCAAAAATGTAAGCCAAGAATGCAGTCCCGAGCAGCACCGGCTTATCAATGAACGCAATCAGCGCCAAAATCCAAGTCGCAACGTTCGCCAACACAAGCAAAGCATAGGTTATCGCCACTTTCGTTGTGATTTGTGTTGGTCGATCGTCGAAGGGATTTTGGACCACGCTTCTTTCCTTCTTTCGATGTGAGTGGCGGCACTTCTTCCTCCAACGCTTGAAATTGCCGCCAGTCGGCGCAGCGCATACCGCGCTCGGCATTGAAATAGTTGGCGGAAATGCCGAACCGAGGCTTGATCCTACACTCACGTCCTACTGCAAGATATTGCGCCGGCCTCGGACCGTCAGCATCCGGACGCGCAACCAGCGTTTCACATGGGGTATTGGCGGTGCACTAAATTGCGTGTTAAAAGATTAAATTCGTTTTTGGCTTCCTCGAAAAAGGGCAAGTTCAATCGTCGGCTGCCAGGGGCTGCCACTTGGCGCTGAGCCCTTCGTTGACTTTTTGCCTGAACTGTCAATGATTGCAGACTAGCGCTTTTGGGGCGCCGCGCCTTACACGCTTATTAATTATTGCATTTGGTTCGACTGAGAATTTAGATTCCTAAACCGGAATTTAACATCGTCCCATCCGGCTGTCCGCCAGACTTTCGCGACCACGATCAGGAGCGCGATTTCGTGGGTCAGAGTCAGGTGGCTGATTTCCAGGATTGGCAGAGCTGGGTAGCGTGTGTTATCTTTTACACAAGATATAATTTACACACAAAGAGACGCGACGCAGTGCGTCGCTGCATCCCTTTCGTTACGTTGGCTTTGTATCGCGGCATTGCACAGGGCAATCGATTGACGTTCAAATGGGACACTTATCTCAATTTTTGAGGTGACACATGGCTCATGACCATTCTCCGCAGTGCGCCGGAGGTACACTTGGCCGTCATCGACACATCTGCGCTTTCTTCAACAGCACAGATGAGGAGCACAGAGTCCTCCACTCGTTCTTAAAAGATGGTTTCGACCATGGGGAAAGAGCTTTCCATATCGTCGATCCCGAACTACGGGAAGACCATCTCAAACGGCTCGCTGAAGCCGGCATCAATGTGCAACAGGGGATGGACACCGGCCAGCTAGAGGTGCGTCCGTGGCAGGACGCCTATCTTCGCGAAGGGCATTTCGACCAGCACGCCATGCTCGACCTCATCGAAGAGGTGCTCCAGTCAGGTGCAGCGGCAGGCTACCCGCTCACCAGATTGCTGGCGCATATGGAATGGGCGCTACTCGACAAACCAGGCGTCGATGATCTGCTCGAATACGAGACTCGCCTCAATCACATACTTCCCAAGTATAACGATCCGGTGATCTGCACCTACGATCTGTCGAAATTTGGCGCCAACGTGGCAATGGACATCATGCGGACCCACCCGGCCGTGATTATCGGAGGAGTGCTGCAGGAGAATCCTTTTTTCGTCCCTCCCGACCAATTCCTGCTTGAAATCCGGGAGCGGCGTCGGCCCCGAGACCAAGCTGAATGCCGATAGGTTTGGATTCCGATACTATCCGGCTTCGAACAACGCTTCGGGATCTCGTCGCACTATCTACCTTCCCCGCGGCATGGGTGGGGCAAGAACCCTCCGCGATCGCCGCCGGACTGGCCGACCTGTTGATTGGATCTCTATACCTAGATTTTGCCTTCGTACGCCTGAGCGATCCCAAAGGCGGCGCGGTCGAAGTGACGCGGGGGAACGCATGGAGGTCATTTCCGAAATGGCTCCAGCACCACGCCAGCGTCAACGGTCACTCCTCGCTGAGAGAGGTCATTCCTGACGTTAACGCCGGCGGTGACGGCGAATCGTGCAGTGGTATCGTCATTCCCATCGGCATCAATTCGGAGGGCGGTCTGGTTGCTGCGGCGAGCGGCCGCACCAGCTTTCCAGATGAGATCGACCGGTTATTACTTTCCGTCGCAGCAAACCAGGCAGCAACAGCCTGTGAGGGCGCCCGCCTTCTTTATGAGCGCCGCCGCGCGGAAGAAGCGGTGCGCGATGCTCACAATGACCTTGAAAGGAAAGTAGCGGAACGAACCGCTGAATTGCAACGAACGACGGCCGAACTTCTGCAACGCGAGGCAAAGATACGCCGTCTGGTCGATGCCAACATTATAGGAATCGTCATCTGGAATCTGGAAGGGCAGATCATTGACGCCAACGACGCGTTTCTCCGCATGGTGGGATACGATCGTGAGGACCTCCTTGCGAACCGCATACGCTGGACAGACCTGACGCCACCGGAATTCCGCGACCGAAATGCACAAGCAGTTGAAGAATTGAAGAGGAGCGGAACCACCCAACCGTCGGAAAAAGAGTATTTCCGGAAGGACGGCAGTCGTGTGCCCGTACTGATTGGCCGGGCGATTTTTGAAGATGACGGAAACCAAGGCGTTGCTTTCGTGCTCGACCTGACCGAGCGCAAGCAAGCGGAAGCGGCCCTTCGCGAAAGCGAAGAGGCGCTACGTAAGTCGCAGATGGAGTTGGCGCACGCAAACCGCGTGGTGACGCTTGGTCAACTGACGGCTTCGATCGCCCACGAAATCAACCAACCGGTCGCTGGAATGCTCAGCAGCGCCCAGGCGGCTCTGCACTGGCTTGACGGGGGCGACGCAGAGGCGGCGCGACGCTCGATCGAGCGGGCGATCAAGGATGGGACGCGGACCGGAGAAGTCATCAGTGGGCTCCGAAGGCTCGTTAAGAAGGCGTCGTCTCGGACAATCCTCTTCGATATGAACGAAGCGATCTGCGAGGTGATCGCCCTGACCCGCTCCGAAGCGATAAAGTACGGCATCTCGATTGAGGCGCGGCTAGCGGTTACCTTGTCCCTCGTCCGCGGCGATCGCGTCCAGTTGCAGCAGGTAATCCTCAACTTGATCATGAACGCGATCGAATCCATGAGCAGCAGAAACGATGGGACAAAGGAACTGCTGGTCAGCACAGGGATAGATGATTCGGGGGACGCGCTCGTAGCCATTCGGGATTCCGGCCCGGGAATAGAGCCACAAAGTGCGAAACGCCTGTTCGAGGCTTTCTACACCACTAAACCCTCGGGCATGGGGATGGGTTTAGTCATTAGTCGCTCGATCATCGAGGCGCATGGAGGGCGGTTGTGGTACGCCACGAGCGAGCCGCGCGGAGCCGTTTTCCAGTTCACGCTACCTCGAGAATGATATCTGCCATATCTGTCGATCCGGAAGGGCAACGCTTGTGAGGTTGCGCTCTCCTGAAGTTTTTATTGCAATGCGGTTCGATTGCGAGGCGAGAAGCGCTCGCTTGATAACATGGGGAACCACTCGAATTTAAATTCCTAAATCGCAATTTAATGGCGATCGCTCCCGAGTTCCTATTATTTCGAGACAGTGACATCAGGCCGGCATGGAAGTCGGCCTTTAGATCATTCAACCTCAGAAAGGAGCGTTTTATGACCGCCCAAGCAGTCCTGAAAACGAAGGAGACTGAGCAGCCTTTGAGTTTCGAGCAAAGGGTGAAGAAGCTGCGTGAGATCTACTCCGATGCGACGGAGATATCGAGGACCGCACTGGAAAATGTCATCAGCACTGTGAAGTCGGGCGGCCCCGCAACAGAATTTACTCCAATGGAAAGTGCCGGCCGGATCGGCGCCCGTCGAGGAAAAGTTTCAGAGCTGACGACGCTCCTCCCCATCAAGCCAGCAGCGGCGAAGCGGATGCGTGCGTTCCTGGAACTGCTGCACGGCGACCTCGGCAATCAAGGCGTGGACAAGGTCGGCACCGTCCACGACATGCGATTCGTTTTTCTGGACAATGACACGAAGTTGCTCTTCTGCACCGCTTATGACGGCGACTGGGATCCTTACATCAATGACTTCGCGACCAAGATCCCCGACATCCTCGACCTTCAGTTCGGCGAAGTCGAAGGTTGGCCCGGAATTCGCAGTCCGAAGATCAAAGATTTCATCGTGAAGCATCAGATCTCGGCCTATTTCTGGTACGTCGCCAATCCGAACTCAACGGTGGTGGAGACCAAGCGGCTCGAAAAGATCGGCAAGGCGGCCGACGAATTCCTCGACAAGGTGGGTTGAGCAGCCGATCCGCAAGCAACGGGGGAGGTCGGTGATTCTCCCCTGCTGCATGCGGCTCCATCGATTTTCGTCAAACCCTGTTTTTGCGGAGCATGCGGTGTCTACGCTGGCAGATCGCAATCGACCGAAACCGAGCAGCAGTCCCGTCACCGTTGATCTCCACGAGATTCAAGCGACGGTGCTGCGTTATCGCCCAGAACCGTATTTCGGCACCCACGTCCTGCTACACATGGAGGACGCACACAGCGGCCGCGAGTTCCTACGCAGACTCGCGCCACATGTCGCTTCCGCCGCCGATTGGTGGAATGCGAAAGACGCCTGGATCGCAGTTGCGATTAGTTATACCGGCCTGTCAGCATTGGGTGTACCGGATGGAGTCGCTGCAGAGTTTCCCAGAGGCGTTTCGACTGGGGATGGCGGCTCGTGCCGACACCCTTCTCGACCGCGGCGAGAACGCTCCAGAGAACTGGGACCAGCCATTCGGCAGCGGGCTGGTTCACATCGCCGTAAGCGTTTTCAGCGATAGCGAAGAAAAATGGCGCCGCACCATGGATTTGGCGCGGCGGCAATATCAGGGATTTTCCGGTGTCAGCATATTGGGATTTCAAGATTTCGGCGCGCAGCCTGGCGATCTAAATCCACTCGGCTTCAATGACGGCATCGGTCAGCCTGCCGTCGAGGGTAGCGGCGTCGATCCGTTGCCCGGACAAGGACGCCCGATAAAAGCGGGTGAGTTCATTCTCGGTTACCCGGGCGAGGCTGGCGTGCCGGTTGTGACGTTGAAGCCGGACGTGCTGGGTCGCAACGGCACATTTGTCGGCATGCGCAAGTACCAGACGCGTGTTGGCACGTTCAACCGATTCCTGCGCGACAATGCGCAAACTGATGAAGAACGTGAGTTGCTTGCCGCAAAGCTCTTCGGGCGTTGGCGCAGCGGCGCGCCATTGACCCTTGCGCCGGTGAAGGACGACCCCGCGCTCGGCCAAGACCGCGAGCGAAACAACGACTTCACCTATGTCAACGATCCGAATGGCAAGCAGGCGCCGCTCGGTTGCCATATGCGCCGGATGAACCCCCGTGACACCAATTTGCCGGTGCTCGCGGACGTGAATATCCACCGAATCATTCGGCGCAGCACCACTTACGGAGCGCCCTACGACCCGAACGCGTTTTCGGAACGCGATGACGAGATCCCGCGCGGACTCTTTTTCTTGTTTGTCAGCGCCAGAGCGATGGACACTTTGGAATTCTTGCAGCGAGAGTGGATCAACGACGGCAATTTCACAGGGATTGGCGAAGAACGGGACCCAATCATTGGCCTGCAGCCGGACGGCGCGACGTTTACGATTCCGAGGGAGCCGGTCAGGCGCCGTGTTCATGGCATTCATACCTTCAACGTTCTGCGAGGCGGTGAGTATTTCTTCATGCCGAGTTTGTCAGCGCTGAAGTGGTTGGCTGAACTAAAAGACTAAGGCCGACCTTTTTACATCAACGGAAAGAGTTACCATGGACAAGCTTCTTTACGACCGAGGTCTCGCCAAGCGCCGGCATGTGCTCGGCGAAGCCTATGTCGACCGCGCGCTTGCAAATATCAATGACTTCAATCGGGGCTTTCAGCGATTGACGACAGAGTATTGCTGGGGCGAGGTATGGGGCGAAGACACCTTGTCGCCTCGCGAACGCAGCATACTCACGCTCGGCATGGTCGCCGCGCTCGGCAAGATGGGCGAGTTCGCCAATCACGTGCGCGGCGCAGCTGTCAATGGCCTTACACCACATGATTTGAGCGCGGTGCTCATTCAAGTTGCCGTTTATTGCGGCATTCCGGTCGGCGCTGACTGCTTCCAGGTGGCAGAGAACACACTAAACGAGCAAAAGCGGATGAGAGCGGACGATTCACTAGGCCCATCTGACTATCCATCACCAAGAGCCAAACAAGCGCGCTAGAGAGGTACACACATGTCCGATCACATCTCCGGGCCTCGCGCCATCGCCGATCCCGTCATCGATATCACGGACGTCTATGCCTTTCCTTGTCCAGACAATCCGCGACAACTAGTTCTGATTATGAACGTGTTTCCATATGCCGGCCCATCGGCCGCATACTCCGATGCGGTCATTTACCGGTTGAGGGTCCGCTCTGCTTCGGTCGCGCCCGATAGACGCGCTTTTGCTGTTTCATCTGACGAATCCACCTTCGACTTCACCTTTAGCGGCGCAGAGTCCCAAGAGTGCCGCTGCGCGTTACCGACCGGCGACATCATCAGATTTCGTGTGAATGACGAAAGCGGTGGAACAGGCAATGGGGTTCAGATATTCGCCGGTCAGAGATCCGATCCATTCTTCCTGGATGGCCCGATGGCCGAAAAAACCATCGTGACTCGGCAACTCGCGTTCAAGGAAGTCGGTTCAGACAGGCTTTACGGCAAGAATGTCTTGGGCATTGTCGTCAAGATCGAGTGGCCGACGTTGCTCAAGGGCGGCCCGATGTTCGCAGTAGTCGGCGAAACTCTAAGCGCCGGCAAAAAGCCGGTACGGTTAGAGCGCGTCGGGCGGCCGGAAATCAAAAACGTCACCCTCAGTGCAAAGATGTTCGATACCGTGAATTGGGATTTTGAGATTCGGGACATTTATAACGAAGAGGACGCATTCAATCTTTCTAAGACCTACGTGGGTGCCTATCGCGCGCGGCTGAACGCCAATCTCGCGTTTTATGATAGCCTTGACGGTAAAGTCGATTGGCCGCTCGATCAGCACGGGAATCATCCGCTGGCCGAGCTGCTGCTTGCAGATTTTCTAGTCGTGGATGCGTCCAAACCCTTCTCCGAAACAAGCTACTTCGAGATCGAGCAAGCGATGCTCGAAGGGCGGGCGCACGCGACCTGCGGAGGAAGGTGGCTCAACGAGGACCTCATCGACTTTCTTCTGACGCTCTACGTCAACGCCGGAAAAGGCCCACGCATCCGAGACGGTGTCGACGGACCGATTGCCTGGTCATCGAAGGTGTTCCCCTATATGGCGCCGCCAAATCATTCAAAGGCTGCCGCCGCATGATTACCGACCGGCCGCTTACCGACGGCACGATTGCGCTGCTCAATCTTACGGCTCAGATCGACGCCCTGGAGCCGGAGGTCAGGCTCGGTTGCGCCTCGGTCGAAACGAGAGCGGGTCTCGCCGAATTGATCACGCTGCATGGCCTGTTCGCTGGTTGCATCGCCGATTACGTCACGGCAGAAGAAATTACTGAGCAACTGGTGCACGACGCGCCCACCGACGCAAGGGCATTCCTCGCCCGTGCCCGGACGCGCGGCACCTTCCATCGGTTTGACGATGCTATGGCCGACGTCGATCGCGCCGAGCAACTCTCGCTCGATGCCGAGCTGGCAAATGGTGAGCGTGCCGCAATCTTTCAGGCCTTCGGCCGCTACGAGGAAGCCCTCGCCCTCCGCGAGGAAGCCGTCGGGCACCGGCCAAGCTTTGAAAATGTCGCCGCTTTGGTCGGCCTCCACGCCGAGCGCGGCGAAATCGACGCGGCAGAACGGCGGTACGCGGAAAGCCACAGCCGTTACCCCGGCGTCTCACCCTTCCCGTTAGCGCTTCTCGATTTTCAGCTTGGGCGCGTGTGGATGGACGCGGGCTGCCTGGAGGATGCACGCAGCTTATTCGACGCCGCCCTGCGTCGCGTGCCCGCTTACGCGCCGGCGCAAGGCCATCTCGCCGAGGTCGAAGCGGAATTGGGAGAAATTGATTCGGCCGTTGCCCGTCTGTATTCGCTCGCGCTTTCCTCGGACGATCCTGATTACGCTGCACAGCTTGCGCGCATTCTCGGAGACGAAGGTCGAGACGTCGAGGCCGAATATTGGTGCAGGCTCGCCGCCGCGCGTTACGACGAGTTGGTCGCGAGTCGTCCGGAGGCTTTCGCCGACCATGCAGCCGAATTCTGGCTTGCTGCGGGGGGCGATCTGGACAAGGCGCTCATGTTGGCAAAATTCAATATGGAGGTTCGCAACACGCCGCGCGCCCGTGGCCTGCTGGCGCAGGCCGTTGCCGCAAGCGGTTCTGGTAGACGAATTGCGTCCTCCACTCAAGCAGATGCTCGATCATGATCGAGGTAGTCCAGGCGTTTGATCGGGAGCCGATCATAAGGCTTGATAGCGACGACGCGGCGGCGCTCGACCGCAAGATCGAAACCGCCCGAGGGCTCTTTGCAGATAGGAACGCATGGCTGAAACCACATCGGCGTATCGATATCCTCCGGAAGCTCGCAATACTGATGGAGAGCAAGCGCGAGCATCTTGGACGTCAGATCGCGCGCGAGGGCGGCAAGCCAGTCAGCGACGCGCTGGTTGAGACCGATCGTGCCATTGACGGCGTGCGCAATGCCGCCGACGAGCTGCGCGTCATGGCCGGCCAGGAAATCCCGATGGGGCTGACGCCGGCGAGCGTCGATCGGCGAGCCTTCACGATCGTTGAGCCGATCGGCGTCGTTGCCGCGATTTCCGCTTTCAATCACCCCTTGAATCTGATCGTTCATCAAGTCGTGCCGGCGGTCGCCACGGGGTGTCCGGTGATCGTCAAGCCAGCGAACCCGACGCCGCTTTCCTGCTTGGAGTTTGTAAGCCTGCTCCGTGAGGCCGGGCTGCCGCCGGAGTGGTGCCAGGTTTTTCTTCCCGAAACCAACGAGCTCGCCGAGGCCCTCGCGACAGATCCGCGGATCGCCTTCTTGAGTTTCATCGGCTCGAGCCGAGTTGGCTGGCATCTCCGGTCCAAGCTGCCGCCGGGGACACGCTGTGCCTTGGAGCATGGCGGCGCCGCGCCTGCGATCATCGATCGCAGCGCCGACCTCGATCGGATAATCGAGCCACTGACCAAGGGGGGCTACTACCATGCCGGACAGGTCTGCGTTTCGGTTCAGCGGATCTATGTCCATACGGATCTCAAGCACGCGTTTCTCGAGCGCTTTGCCGCACGCGTGAAGGCATTGAGGGTTGGCGATCCCCTTCTGCCCGAGACCGAGGTCGGGCCGCTTATCCTCCCGCGCGAGGCCGATCGGGTCTCGGCCTGGACTGCGGAGGCCGTTTCGGCCGGCGCCAAGCTCATCGGCGGCGGACGCATCAATAAAGCGACACTGGTTCCATCGATCATAGTCGACCCGCCTAGGGAGGCCAAAGTCTCGACCCTCGAAGTGTTCGGCCCATTAACCTGCGTCTATCCCTTCGCGCGGCTCCGCGATGCGATCGTGGCAGCGAATTCGCTGCCGGTGGCGTTTCAGGCCAGCATCTTCACCGAAGATCTCCGGACCGCGCTCGATGCGGCCGAACGTCTCGCCGCCTCGGCCGTGATGGTCAACGACCACACAGCTTTCCGCACCGACTGGATGCCTTTCGCCGGCCGGCGCGAGTCTGGTTACGGCATCGGCGGCATTCCCTGGACGATGGAAGAAATGACGGAGCGGAAGATGATCGTGTTCAGGATGTAGCGAGCGGTTGCCACCCAGATCGCCAGGGCAAGAAGCAACACATCCGACAAGCAAACCTGGAATCAAAAACTGAAAGGAACGGACCATGAGCGAAGTTGCACAACCCTCCGCCAGCGCGAAAGGCGAGAAATTGGTATACACGGCCAAGACGCACACCACGGGGGGCCGTGGAAACGGCGCCGCGCAGAGCTCCGACGGCCGTTTGAACATCAAGCTCTCCATACCTGGTGGACCGGGCACTGGCACAAATCCGGAGCAGATGTTCGCCGCCGGGTGGTCGGCCTGTTTTGAAGGCGCGATGGCGGTTGCAGCTCACAAAAGGAAGATCAGTCTTCCCGCTGACACTGCGATCGACGCCGAGGTGGACCTGAACCTGATCCTGGCGGACAGCACGTATTTCCTCCGTGCCCGCCTCGACGTCAGCCTGCCGGGTTTGGACCGGGAATTGGCGCAGGCAATCGTAAATGACGCGCACCAGATATGCCCTTACTCTCGAGCAACACGCGGCAACATCGACGTGTCGATAAGACTTATTTGAGCGGTTCAAGTCCGAATCAATGAAGCTTCGTGGCGGACCTGGCGGGCCGTACTTGCTCGTAGCAAGCCGATGCCGCCTCCCTCTTCACAAGGGGCAACAAATTATTCAAACAGAAGCTAATCAATATATCAAAGCCCTCTCGAGATGAGTACCGGCAAAGCCTTAAAACTGGGCGGGTCGATAAGCGCGGAACGGGGCTACTTAAATCCGAATTTAAATTTCTGGCGGGCTATTTAATGGCGCCGATTAAAAAGGCGGAATAGTTTCTTTGCGCGTCGCTGCCAAATTAATTGGCGAAGCCGCACTGCGTAACAACCAGAGGCGTTCATTGATGCCGCGAATCGTCACATCCTTCCTCACTATTTTGGTAATTGCGGTAACAGCAGAAAATGTTGCCGCATCGGATTGTAGCCAGGTCGCGGACGTTGTAGCTAATCGCCATCGCGCGCCGCTCAAGCATCAAAATAGTCTGGTTCCTCGTCAAGGCGAATTGCATTGCGGCGAGTACAGCCATCGTTTCTTTGAAGCAGTGAAGGTGCGTCAGACTGTCTCCACCTGCAACGACGGTATGGATCACCGACGCGATCTCGGTATTCTTGATACCGAGATTGACGATCTAAATAATCTCATCGCGACGCAGTGTCGTGGCTCATGAAGGGTAGCGAGCTCGTCGCAACCAAAGGTGCTAATCATGCAGATTTGCGGTCGTTAACTTCGAATTTAAATATCTAAACAGCTATTTAATGGCGTCGGGCGACGCGCAAGACTAGTTCTGTAGCGAGACGTCATGAAGGCTGCCGCGGTTAAAAGCGAACAACCACCGGTGTCTTCAAAAAATACACAGAGAGATCGCAGCCCGACGCCCCTCCCCAAATCGGGTTTGCGTGCGGCCGGCCGTGTCCCCCCGGTCGGCCGCCCCTTGTTTCCGGAGCAGAATAGCCGAGCCGGATAGGAGCCGAAATTGCGGAGGAATGTGTAAAGAAAACGACGGCACTTTCGATTTATTCCCACAGGGAAATATAGACTGTTTGCATCAGCGCTCATAAGAAATAGCGCCTCGCTGGCCAATTTTAATTGCAGATACAGATGGTGCTTGAAGTCGTATCACGTGCTCATTTGGCGCAAATTGCAATTTATTTAGCGCCGCCACATCTTGATAGCGGTGGTTGCCTACCAGGCTCGCCAGCCTCTACGCGCACCCCGCGCGCATCACTCTCTAAATTCGAATTTACTGTTGTGAACGCATATTTACTGGCGGCGGCCAGGTGCAGTTCGTAAGTTGACCGCATTCACATCGGACACCGTTCCTGGATCCTTTGCTCAACTCACTCGGGTCGTTCAGGAACGAAAGGCTAAACACGAAAAGGAGACCTGACATGCTGGAGGTGTTTAGATTCAATTACGAACCCCAAGCCGGCGACATGCGCAACAACCCAGCGCGTGCAAGCGCAGGAAGATTTCTGAACCAAATTGGGTTGATTCTCGTCAACGACCGCACACCCCGCGGGGATTCAGACTGCGCCCTTTGCGGGGGCAAGATCAAAAATGGATACGTTCGCGAACTGCGGACGCGCTTGTTCTTTTGCGACACACAGTGCTTCGCGGGACATGCAATTTCCCTAAAAGCCCGCGCGAGAAAAGTGTCATGAAATGCTCAAATCCGGATTGTAATCGCGGCATTGGCCTTGTCGCACACCGACGCGGCTGGTTCAGCAAGCGGCGCTATTGTTCAAACCATTGTCGCAATAACTCTGTAGTCGCCTTTACTAGGGCGACCGATAGTAGGCTACCGGACCGAGCAACCGGCAAGGTGGCAGAAATTGAGAGACAACAATGAAACCACGACACTTTGTTCCGTCGTCCACTGCGTTTATTGCCGCTGCGGTATCCGTGATAGTGCTCTCGCTGTCGCCGCTGCCTGGTTATGCGACGCAACAAGGGCCGTTCACCGATTTGTCTGGGGACTGGTTGGGCGGCGGCACTGTCACGCTGTCTTCTGGATCGAGCGAAAAAATCCGCTGCCGCGCAACTTACGAATCGCAAGCAGCGGGTAATAATCTCAAGCTAGCGTTACGCTGCGCTAGCGACAGTTACAACGTCAATTTCCGCGGTACCGCTATAAACAGTGGCGGCAACATGACCGGCAATTGGTTCGAAGCCACCAACCAAGCCGCTGGACAATTCTTCGGCAGCATCAAAGGCAATCGTATCGAAGCAAGAATTGAAGGACAGACTTTCGCAGCATTTCTTAACATGGCCACACACGGCAATCGTCAGTTGATCTCGCTCCGATCGCCGGGAAGTCATCTTTCGAGCATCACAATGGCTCTTACGCGTCGATAGCGATCCTCCGTTACAGTTTATCCCCATAAGTTCGTGTTAGTGAATGCGCGGTCCTGTGACGTCAGCATTGTTCAAAACCCAACGCTCCTTGACCAGGGATCGAGGCAAGGAGACGGCGGACCACAAGCGCTTCACCATCGCCACCAAGGTGCAGGTCTATTTCTGCGATCCGCACAGCTGGCCCTACCGCAAACTCCATTTGGGTGGCGAGTAACGCCGAATCGGGTGATCCCTCTGCTCAATGAGCAATATTTTCAAGCTGATTCTGCGAGCGGTCATCGAGCTTTTCCGATCAAAGGCTTTGCTTGTGATGGAGATCCTGATGCTGCACCATCAGCTCAAAGTGCTCCGGCGTAGTTCACCAAAGACGTCAACTTTCACAAATATCGATCACCTGGTTTTTGCGGCCCTCAATTGGTTGGTGCCGCGCGTTGTGAATTCCTTGGTAATCGTGGAGCCGGAGGCTGTTATCCGTTGCCATCGTGCATGCTTTCGATTGTTCCAGTGTCGGAAGTCTAGATGTCGAGGCTGCAGACCAAAGATGCCGATCGCAATTCCCCAACTGATCCGCGACAGAAGCGTGGCCAATCCACTCTGGCGTGCTCCCTCGACTCACGGCGAACTACTCAAGCTTGGCATCGACGTCGCGCAAACCTCTGTCGCCGAGTACATGGCTAGGCAGAGGCGCCGTCCATCTCTGGATTGCGAGACATTTCTCCTTAGTTACGCCGATGGGATTGCGTCGACCGACCTGTTTTTGGTTCCGACAATCTCCACCTGAATGAGATGGGCGGGAAAGGCAAAAAGCAGCAAACGAAAGACATCTGGCAATGGCGTTGTTACCAGCTTTTCTAAGGCCTTCATTTTCTCGATAGGCACATCATGACCGAATTTCACTACATCCTTGGTAATCTGGACCCGTGGGTCCATGAATATGGCGCTGTCGCGATTTTCCTGATCCTGACCCTCGAGTCGTTTGGCGCACCACTTCCAGGCGAATCATTGCTAATTGTTGCTGCAATTTTAGCTGGTCGCGGTGAACTCTCTTTTCCCGCTTTGCTTTTCTCAGCCTGGGCTGGCTCGGTCACTGGCGACAATATCGGGTATTTGATCGGCAGGAGGCTCGGCCATAGGCTTTTATGGCGTTTCGGCAGAAAGGTCGGGCTGAAGTCAGATCGTCTGCGGAACGTTGAGGCGATCTTTGCGCAATATGGCCCACTGAGTGTCGCCTTCGCACGCTTCTTCAGCGTCCTGCGCCAATTGAACGGCGTCGTCGCCGGGTCATTAGAAATGGAATGGCGCCGATTCCTTGTGTTTAATGCGCTTGGCGGTGCTCTTTGGGTTATCGCCTGGACTATGGCCGGATTCTATCTCGGCAAGCATGGGTCTAATATTGCGGCAGTCATCCACAAGTTGGGACTATTCGGAACAATCTTTGTTTTGATCACCCTGACCGCCTTCTTAATCTGCGTGATTGTCTATCGAATAATCTGGAAATCGCGCAATGAGGCATCTGGCAGGTCCAGAAACCGGTAATTCCCAGTGTCTGTCTTTGATTTAAGAGATCGGACATTGACTTGCTACCGATGCCAGCTTTGAGAATTCTTCTGCCATCTTGATCTCCTGAGGGATATTTCGTGCCAGCGGTGAACAGCCGCGCCGACCCGGAGCACTAACGCGGGCTGCAGTTTAGATTCATACATGTCGGCCAATAGCAAGACAGTTGTCGTGCGCTTCGCCGGCGGTCAGCGCGAGACGAACAGGCAGCCCATTTGTATCGACGACTGCATGAAACTGGTCGTCAATCCGCCGCGCGACCGGCCCATCAACTGTTCACTATTACCAGCGACGCAGGGTCCGTGCTGGTGCACGCGCACAATGGACGTATCAATCATTTGCACGGCCGTATCATGGCCTGCGGTCAGCGCACTCATAAGCTGATCCCGCACGCCAGCCTAACGTCAGCGAACAAAACGATTGTAACAGGTGGTAGATTGGCCAAAATTCTTCGGCAGATCACGCCGCGGCGCACCCGGATGCAGGCCCCAAAAGAGGCCGTTGAGCACGCGGCGGTCGTTCACACGCGACACGCCGCACGGTTTATTCGGCGGCTTCGGCCTGATGGAGGCCAATTCATAGTCGGTGAGTTCGTAGCGCATGATTCGAGGCTCCGGTTTGGAAGCCTGAATGACGCACCGGGCGACGCCGTCAACCCAAAAAGGCCCATCGCAGCGGATGCAAATGCTCTGATTTTGCGTCCGCTTTTGGGGGGATATTGTTGCAATAGTCTCAAATCGCGGAGCGACAATTATTCCGCCAGAAGGCAAGACAGGCTGTGATCGCCGGTTATTATGGCTTCAGGCTTATTACCGAAGCCGCCGGTGAGTTCATCGCTGTGCGATGAGGTCCCCTCAGATATTTATTCCAAAATCGCATCTAGAGCCCAGGGAATTTTTGAGCAGCAACGCAAAGCGACTTTTGCAACAATATCGGGGGCATAGCCGACATGGCGAGGCCTGCTGCTAGGCTCGTCCCGATCGAAAATGACCCAAAGCGGCCAATGTGCTGGCGCGCGCTCTGGGCTGCGTGGTATTTTTCCGCCAGGCCCGTCACCGGCTGTGACGGTCAGTATTGGGGCTTCTTGGGCGATGGAGACGACGTTGTCTCGCAAATGGACGAAGAGCCGAACGCGAGGTCGCAAGCTTCACTTGGCCGAAGCGAAGGCGCGGGTTGGTCGAGCTCGCAAGAGCCGCGCCGATCTCGAACGACAGCTTAAAGCATGCAAACGGGAGATCGCCAACACGCGGGAGCGCCTGGTCGAGGCTACGAAGCAGCAAACTGCCACCTCCGAGATGCTGCGCATCATCTCGGATTCGCCGCTTCAGTCGGTGCTGGACGCGGTGGCCGAACATGCCGCACGCCTATGCGACTCGAACCATGCGGAGATCTACCGCTTGGAGAACAACCATCTTCGCTTGGTGGCTGCATACGGGGACTTTCCGGTGCATAGTCAAGCCAGTGAGGGATTTCCCATAAATCGCGACAGGGTGATAGGGCGAACCGTATATGATCGGCGGACGGTTCATGTCCACAATCTCGCCGTAGAGGATAGCGAGTACCCGCTGGGCAGCAATGACGCAAAACGCCTGGGCCATCGCACCACGCTCGGAACACCGTTGCTGCGCGAGCGGACCGCCATTGGAGGAATTCTGTTCCGGCGATTTGAGGTCCGACCATTCTCCGAAAATCAGATCGCGCTTCTCGAGTCCTTCGCCGGACAGGCGGCAATCGCGATTGAAAACGTGCGCCTGTTCGAAGCCGAGAAGCAACGCGCCTTGGCGCTTGCGCAGGCGAACCGTGATCTCGCAGAACGTGAAGCGAAGATTCGGCGCTTGGTCGACGCCGATATCATCGGGATCTTCATCTGGACTATCGACGGTCGCTTTATCGAAGCCAACGACGCGTTTCTCCGAATGGTGGGATACGATCGTGAGGAGCTCATCTCGGATGGTGTGCACCGCATGGATTTGACGCCGCCGGAATGGCACAAGCGCCGCGAATCGGCGTTAGCAAAGCTAAAGATGACCGGGACCGCGCAGCCCTACGAACAAGAGTACTTCCGAAAGGACGGCAGCCGCGTCCCCGTACTGATCGGCGCGGCAGCGTTCGACAAGAAGAAAGACAGAGGCGTTGCTTTCGTGCTCGATCTGACGGAGCGCAAGAGGGCCGAAGAGGCCTTGCACAAGATGCAGATGGCGTTGGCGCACGCGAACCGCGTCTCGGCAATGGGCCAGCTTACAGCTTCCGTTGCGCATGAAATCAGGCAGCCACTAGCTGGCGTCAAAACGAGCGGAAATGCCGCCTTGCGATGGCTCACAAAACACCCGCCTGGGCTTGAGGAAGCAAAACGATCTCTTGAAAGCATCATCAAGTCCGCCGATCGGGCCAATGACGTTATCAGCCGCATTCACAATATCGTCAAGAAAGATAGCTCCATCAAGGACACGCTCGATATCAATGAAGCGATCCTCGAAGTGCTTACGCTCGTGCGCGGTGAGGCCGTCAAGCACGACGTCAGCATACAGATGCGGCTGGCGACCGACCTGCCGCAAATTGTAGGGGACAGGGTCCAACTGCAACAAGTCATGATCAACTTGATCATAAACGCGATCCAGGCGATGAGCGCCGTCCAGGGCATGCGCGAACTCCATATCAGCACCGAGCGCAGCGAAACGGATGGAGTGAGCGTAGCAGTGCGGGACTTCGGCCCAGGGTTAAGCGCGCAGGACCTGGCAAATCTGTTTGAGCCATTCTATACGACCAAGCCCGAGGGCATGGGCATGGGGCTATCGATCAGCCGCTCGATCATCAAATACCACGGCGGACGACTGTGGGCGAGCCAGAGCGAACCGCACGGTGCTCTCTTTCAGTTTACGATCCCTGCCACCTGAGCGGACGGATCGTGATCGAGTCGATGTCGCTCTTTGGCACTTAGCGTCGTTCTCCCTCGATAATTCGATGCCAAAGAAGCTGGCATCAGGTGCGAGGGTCGTCCACGGTATCAATTATGGTATATTTTAGTGGCGCGAGATAATCAGTCTTAATTCACCGAATAGCGGCTAGTGCCAAAGGTCCCAATCTCTCGAACGGCAACAGATTTATCAATCCGCGACAGCATCGTTTTAATTCTTCCACGTCGCCGACATCGATTGCCCGCTTGCCTTTTTCGATAAAATACGCGGCCTCCCTTTCGTTTGTAAATTTGCTTCCTTCCTCGGTCAGCTTGCGGAAGTGATAAAACCACGTTGCCGGGTCGGAATGCAGGGCTTTGCCGCCGAGTTCGCAAAGTCGTTCATTTATGCTGATCAGGAGAGCCTTGTCGTTTGCGCCAATCGCCTTTTCTCCCTCCGTTTGAATTTCTTCTAGTTGTCGCGCGTGCCGTTCCCTCTCAGTCGCGTCCGGCACGTTGTTGATTATTTCACGCACACCTACTAGCCCTTCGGTGAACTCTTGGCGCAGTTGGGGTAATTGCGTCGCTTGTTGCGCGCGACCGAGGATAATTTTCAAATCTTTAATTTCTTTTAGGGCTTTGCGCATTTTGCCCCTCCCCAGAGAGGAGCAAATTGTCCGCTTTTAACCTCTAGATTGTCGAGTCAAATTTGCGCCGTTACATTGGCAAGGGTTTTCTATTCCTATTGGGATATTAGTGCGCATGTATGAATAGGCGTGCCCTCGTGACCTCCACGGTATCAATAAAATCAGATACTTGCGGCGCCGATCGGCGTTGAGTCCCCACGCCGAAAGACACCCGTCATCCGGCGGCTTTTCGGCGATCCTTCCCGCTGGCTCGGCAGGTGCCGGAGCGTGGACCTCGAACAGCGCATCGACGAGGAAGCCATCAAGTGGCGCGAGAAGGCGATGAAGGGCGTCATCCGCAGAACGGGCTGTCCGTCATCGAATGCTTTGAGACAGATGGCGGTGTGAACGTCAGGTTCGACCAGCTCATCTGATTTTAGTTTAGGGGGCTTTCTTTCGGTGTTGCAAGCGTCGGCTTTGGATTGTGTTGCGTTTGATCCTTTCTCTCGGTCTTAAGCCCACCATACTCTTGCCGCCACCGATAATAGGTGACCTCGCTCACGCCGATCGCGCGGATGGCGTCCGCAATGTTCTGGCCCTGCGAAACCAAGACGTCGACCTGCCGCAACTTCGCGACGATCTCTTCAGGCGTATACCTCTTCCTCGGCATATCGGTCCTCCTTGATGCCAAAAGACATAGTTCAAGTCGGACCACTTCAAAGGGGGAGGATCACAGGCAATGACACGCGATCTCCTGATGAGTTGCGCCGGGTGTGATGCATCCCCAGCTAAGGGCGAGTAGCATGCTCTCGGGCGGCGGTGGAAAATAGCATGAACACTCTCGAACGGCAGGCCCACTGGGCGCACGTCTACCAAACCAAGGGCGAACGTGATGTCAGCTGGTTTCAGGAAAGCCCTGCGATCTCCCTCGATCTCATTCGAGCGACCGGCGCGAAGGCTAGTGCATCAATTATCGATATTGGCAGTGGCGCATCGCGACTGGCCGACGCTCTTCTGGACGCCGGATTTGAAGCTATCACTATTCTCGACCTCTCCGAAAAGGCGCTTGCAACATCGGAAGCAAGGCTCGGCCGGCGAAGCGCCAAAGTAAAGTGGGTCGCCGCAGACGTGACAGCTTGGCAGCCATCCGAAATTTATGACGTGTGGCACGACCGTGCAGCATTTCATTTTTTAACCGATCCGAACGAGCGCGCGGCCTATGCCGAGCGGGTCTTAATCGGGATAGGGGGGAGCCTCGCGGCTCCTCCCCTCCCACACCACCGTACATACGGGTCCGTATACGGCGGTTCGGTGGATTGAGCGGACACCTGTTCCCGCAGGAGGGGCGACCGCCGGGGTTTGGAAGCGTGTATCGCCGAGGACGTTTCGGTCCCTGCACCACCGCGCCGTCGGGCTTCACCCTTCGGTCTTGGCGAGCAGGCCGGGCACTACCGGTGTTCTGCCGCATGGCGTCGTCGAGATGCGCGTTTCTACTCCCCACTTCCAACCGTTCGGGCCTTCGGCGGATCGCTCCGCCTAATATGCCCTCTGCTGACTTCTCCGCCGCGATCACGGACCTTGCGACCCGCTCAGTCCGGTTTCCCGGACACGCCGGAGATCTCCCGAGGTAAGATCGACCGCCTTCACCGCACGCCCGCCGGATTTACCACCCCGACCCTTGATGGCCGTGGACTTCGCGATCCTTTGCCCGCTCGTCCGGCCGGGTAGGCCTCGTTATCCGGTTCTTGTCCATCGAGCCGCGGCTTTGCTCCACGCTTCTTTCAGACCCCGTCTCGCGACGACGCCCTTGCGCTTCGCTAATCCTTCACCACCATCAGGTTGGATAGAGGACTCACACCTCCAAGCTGTCGATCATGCTCGGCACACAAAGCAGTGCGGCCTGGCGGCCACGTTATCATTGGGACATTCGCACTGGATGGTCCCGAACGGTGCAGCGGATTGCCGGTTGTCCGTCACGATGCCGCTTCGCTCGGTAAAATACTCGGCCCGTCGTTCGAGCAGGTTGAGAGCCGCAATCATGCCCATCAAACCCCGACGGGTACCATCCAGCGGTTCCAATTCAGCCGATTTCGACGTTCGGATTAGACCAGACATCTCCACTGGCCCTGGATTAATTTGCGGTCGTTCCGCCAGCTTCGCCAGTAGAGCGACTTCCGCTCAGGGTCAACCACGTCGCTTCTGCGATACCCGCGTTGCAGTCACTTACCCCAAACAGCAAACATTCGTTTGATAAATCGGCACGACAAAAATGTGCCCATCCGGACGCGAGCGTGCGTTATCCTGTCGAACATCGAGTCCGGCATCCGAACGAAAACGGCCTTATGGGAACGCTTATGGGAACGCTAGGCGGTCAAGGCCGCCCGGTTTCGGGCGCTCGCTTTGGCCTTGACGGCCGTGCACCGCAGGCCCGCCCACCTTAGGATACATATAGGATCTTTCGCAGGACGGCCATTACAGTACGCGCGAGAGTGAGGCCGGATAGTCGGCGAACGACAAGGTCTCAATGGCGTTATTGGAGCGCGCTCCCCGCCATTGCCCTCGCGCTAAAGACCTGCTCCGACCATTTGAGCAATTCCTTCTTTTCCATCTTTCATCAAGTTGAGCAGGCTTTTTTCGCCGGCTAATGGCAGATCCATCATAGGCGCGATCAAACACCCGCTTGCGTGATTTTCTCGGCTACCCAAACTGCGGCTGACTACTCCCTTCGTGATAATCCCCCCACCAACCAAAATAGGACTTCCGCTCATTTTGCCCGGCATTTTTGCATTAAATTCGAAGTTGGGTCCCGGCGTCGAGTTTTGCTTCTCGGTCATGTTGTCCGGATGGATAGTTGTCACGGAGCCAACCGAAACAATTAATTCTGGCTGATAATCATCGCCGCTCCATCGAATATTCCTCATTTCGGGATAGCCGATCGCTACAGCACGGTCGCCAAGCTTGAGGTTATACAAGCCAATATTCAACGGCTGATAAGGGCCAATCAAGGGGCTTTCTCTAACCTTGCAAACCGCAATATCGAGGTCGAGTTTGAACTCGGGCTTTTTATGCAAAAGCGGACTCTCAACATCTTTGCCCCAGTGATGCGCCCACTCGAATGGGCACATAAACCATTTTGCTTCCCTCATCGCCGGATGGATTTCGAAAGGAGCGTTTTTCATAGCCGGGTTAGCGGGCAGCAAAATGCCAAAGTGCAAGTTCTCGCCCAGCTTATGCAACTTTTTATCAACGTGGGTGATACTGGTATAATTTTCATCGACGGGATCGCGAAGGACGTGAGCAGCAGTCATCAATAAGCCGGACGCGCTAATGAAGAAACCGGTACCAATGCAGCGAATCTCTTGATCGCCATCATTCCAAGCCACGATCGGGACGATGCTTTGTCGAACTAAAAATTCCGTGGTGCCAAACGTGGCGAATAAATTGTTCATGATTAGACCCGGGCTTTGGGTCATGAGGTTCACTTCGTTTTTGATTTTGAAGTAATCTTTTGAGAAACCCTCTCGTGGCTTCAAGTCTATGCCCTTAAGATCGTGACTTGCCCAGCCGCCAGTCTCGTTCTTCCTCCAGATCGTCTTTAATATCCCAATATTATCTGCTTGCGGTCTTTCCATGAGGTATATTTAAAGCAAGTTGTAAAATGGCGGAAGGGATAAGATTGCTTTGCTTCGGTTCACGTTGCTGCATGTAGGCTCCATTTTGATGCGTCGCTGTTACTTATTCTTGATTTGCGGACTGAATAATGCCCAAGAAATCAAACGAGATTGCAAAGGAGGTCTGGAGTCAGCTTTTTGAACGTTCCGCGCGGGCAGACGATGCGGCAATAGTTGACCACGCCTACGATCCGGCCGACGAAGAGGCGCGCACTATTGCAGCGCTAAAGTCTGCCGGTTGGTCGGACGATCACATTGCAAAGCGCATCGAATGGCACCGTGCAGAACTAGCCAGCGCCCCCGTTACCAGCCCGGGCGTGAATCCTTTCGTTGAAAGCCACCTAAAGCGGCTATGCGATGACATCGAAGATGCAATGGACCACCTTAAGCTAGAATCGCACGCAAAAATCGCGAGAGGCGTTGAGCCCAGAGCCTGGGCCTCTGCATCAAAGATAAACGTGATTACGACTGACGAAAGCATCGTTACGGTAAGCGCATTCCTCTTTCGCTTCTGTGGGCTTATTGCCCGCGCCTTCACACGAACTCATATGCTGAACCCGTATATCTGGGAGGACAAACAGTTCGCCGAAAAGACAGTGCACGGTTATTTTCGCACCACTCCAGAAGTGCTGCGCTATTGGCTCCGGATTTATATGTCATTCGCGCTAACCGGCACGCATGTACACGTTCCTTTCAAGCCCGCCACGCCATCCGAAGTCATTCTATTTGAACAGGTAGCCCACGCGATGGAGATATTCGTCATCGGGCACGAGTACGGCCATCACCATTTTGCTCACGGCAAGAGCCTAGAAGATAACCCGCATGTGGAAGAGTTTGAGGCTGACCAGTTTGCACTGAAAATCTCTCGCACAGTTAAACCAGCACCTTTGATGTTCGAAAACCCCTATCTTCTATCCGGAGCTGGCGGAGTCATAATGCTATTAGCGCTCGATACCTTGCGCGATGTTCAGCACATATTTGGAAATTTGCCCGAGACGACGGTTGACACGCATCCCGCCGTGCAAGCGCGCATTAATAAGTTCGATAGCATCGCCGTACTTGAACCCCGCGAATTTAGACGACTGAAGGGTTTCCGGACGGCAGCACAACGAGTCATGGGGTCCGTAAATTCAATTCTTCTGCCCGCCCTCCAGAGCGTCTCAAAAGAAGACCTACGAGCATTGGCTGAGGCCACAAACGGAAGTTAGCTTCTGGCTCAAAGGGCCGGGTGCCCGTTGCAACGGCCTTCGGCGGGCGGTTCTCGCCGCCGCAAAAGTTTCCGTAAAACGTGGGAAAAACTGATTTGTATCGGACCGACGCCGGACTGATGCCGTAGCGTCTAACGTATTCCAAATTCCAAGCTACAAATGCTGAGTAAAAAAGATAAACTAGGATGCACAATGAAGGAATTTGCGCATGTAAACAACTCACCCGGTTAGCCCGTGCAGAAATATGAAGCAAATCTCCGCGCCGAAGACGGACGTTAATAGCGTGGATGGCTAACAACTCTCGGACAACTCCGGAACTGCGTCGTAGATAAACTCGCACTCTGAAAGCTTCGTGGTTGCAACGTACTCTTCTCCAATTCCGTTAAAACGACCCTGCTCTGCGATGAGATGCAGATTTTTACGCGCCCGTGAGCAAATGACATAGAGGAGTCTATTCGCACTGTCCTGACCATCTGGATCGCTAAAGTGCGGAACCATCCCTTCTAGCAGCGCATAGGCTATCACGGCGTCAAACTCCGTCCCCTTCACACCGTGTATCGTCGATACAGTAATTCCTGTTCGTACTTCGAACACCTTGCGAAAATTTTCTATATCGCCAATAAATTCTGCGCCATCCTGCTTGAGGCGTTCGATTCGTGCAGTAGAACTTTCAAAAAATGCTTCGTAGTGCTCCAGCAGCATTGGATTTAGGCGGAAATCAATACCAATGCGTTTGAAGATCGCGTCAAACGCCGCCGATAGATAGGCTAGGCCGTCCGTCTCAGTTATCGCGAGGGAATTACAGTGCCTCAGGAGGGCCTTGCGCGAGATATTTGAAACGTCCGTACCTGAGTCTTCCAGTGCCGACAGGACTTCCCCCGCCCACCGATAGCGCCGCACGTACATGCGGGGTGATGCTTCAGTTAAAATAATCTTTGATAGTTTGTACCAGAAATTGTCGATGTCCCGCGCGAATGGCACCATGCCGGGACCATCAAAGCTATATTCTGGCAACGCTGCGACAAGCTTGCGAGTCATGCTCGCCAAGTGAACCCATTGCGGCGCCAAAACGCATATCTCGTGCTGGGCGATGCCAACCACTTCAATGTTATGCCGGATAAGCCGTACCAATTCGCCTTCCAGATTGTCTTTCGACGTGGCTTGGTCGAATGAAATTAGACTAGTGAACTCTTTGTGTTCTGCCGCTGCAACAACCGCTGACACATGGACGGCATAGTTTCCGAAGTATCCGATTATACGTTCAGAAGAACGATAATTTTGAGCTAGCTCTAGCTGCTTCAACTCAATTCCCGAGATCGCCTGAAACTCGTCTCGCGTAATAGCGTATCCCCCGAGCGATCCATAGATCGCCTGATTGGGGTCGCCGACGATAAACGTTCTAACCTTGCCATTGCCCGCCTTCAGAATCGAACCAATGATCGCGTACTGAATCTCTTTCGTATCTTGAAATTCATCGACCAGAATGCAAGAAAATAGCGAACTGAGCAGCACGCGGATGGAAGGATTTGCTACGAGCAGCTCATACGCATAACGGAGAATCAACTCAAAATCGATCTGGCGATTGGCCGCAATTTGCGCGAAATACTGATCAAGGATTTGGTTTATCGAGCCGTGCTTGGCCGCAGCCAAACATGATAAGCTGCGGCCTGCCGAGGTGTAGTAATGGCCGCAATCCCAATATGTGATCCGCGGATTTTTGTACGGCTTGCAAATCTCCGTCAGCATTTTTTCGGTATCGTGGGAATTGATGACCCTAAAACCGTATTTCAGAGCATCATGGTAGATGGCGTAAGGCTTCAGAATCCATTCAAGGCAGAAAGAATGGATTGTGCCAATCCAAAGCTTCGACGTATCAACCCCCAGATACTCAACGCGCTCATGGATCTCATCTGCAGCTCGGTGCGTATACGTGATTGCAACTACGTGTTGCTTGTTTGATTCCAAGCTGAAAAGCTGTTCGGCGATTTTATAGGTCAACGTCTGCGTCTTTCCGCTGCCCGGGCACGCAGTCAGGAATACGCTTCCCGGCGTTCGGATCGCGGCTTCTTGTTCTGGGTTTAGATCGCCGTCGCTCCATACAAACATCGGTCAGAGTCCGGCCAGGATTTTGTTGATTTCATCGGCAGTAAATGATGCGAGCGTTGCGTTCCGTATTCCATTGAAGTCAAGCTCACCATTTCGGAATGCGTGCAGCTTCGCCCGGAAGGCTTCAATAACAGGCGCGCCGAACTGGCCCCCCTCCTCAATGCGAAGCAAGCGGTAAGTGAGGACATTAAACAAGATCTCCTTCTTTATCGGGCCATGTGCAAAGAATAACGCCTTCAGAATATAGTCCGGGATGATCGTGTGGTAATCGATCAACTTACCAAGAAGAATGGCAAACCAACCCTTTCCGGTATTGCCAGCCATGGTGAGGACGCGCTGGCCGTAGCGAACAATGTCCGCTGATTCGAGATCGGCCTTCGCAGCAGCTATTGTCGCAGCATCTTTGTAAACGTCGTTTATGACGCTGACGACTTTGCTGCTATTTCCGACTGTGACAAAATCGACTTCAAAGGTGTGCGGCGCAAAGAAAACTTCGGCCCAGGGATTATCAGCACAAAACTCCTCCAGCGCCGCCTTCCTTTCAATCCCAACGGTTTGCGCGCCCAACGCCTTGGCTTTTAGGCGCGCCAGCGCCGAGGCGTCTTTGGCGTTCACGGCTGTATCGATGAAAGCGGCATCCAAATCGGTAACAATAGCGCATCGCTTTTTTATCCGGGTTTCGTGGAACAACACCGCAACGTTCTTGAAGCCCGTACTGCGAATGTTGATAAGGCTAATACCCAATTCGTCGAGACTGACTCCAAAGACTTTCTTGACGATAATCGGAATAAGTATCTCCTCTGCGTCACCCTCAACAAGGACGACGCTTTTGGCGAAGAGCAGATTGCTGCGAACGGCATCCAAGTATCTTTGGATGTTGCCAACTTCCGTCGGCGAAAGACCCACCGCCGGCTGATACGCCTCACACAAACCCCCGGTGCGGCCCAAAATATTTATGTTTTCAACGTTGCACACTTCAGAAATGTGCGTCGAATGAGTTGAATAGATAACCTGAGTATCCGAGTAGTTCAGCTTGTCGAAGAGAGTTTTTTGGATGTGAGTGTGGATGTGCGCTTCCGGCTCTTCTATCAGTAGAAAATTTGCAAACGATTGCTTCGTCTTCTGATATTTAAATTCGAGAAGCTTAAGCGTGAGATAAATGAGATTAGCCCCTCCGAGACTTAGCTCGTGAATTCCACCCTCATAGCCTTCTTCCGATTCTCCGACAAATAATTTTAGCGACTGAAACAGTCTGTCCGCCTCGTCAGAAAGATCCGAATGTATCGAAAGCGACGATGGGGAGTACGTCTCGCCGGCTGCATCGTTAATAGTATCCCGAATATCGGTTCTGATGCCTTTAACATCGGGCAGCCCTTCTATCGCGTCGTTCAAATTTCCGACAAGAGTCGTGATCGGCTCAAATAGGACTGGGTCAATCGCACCACTCTTGCTCTTAAGTAGCGTGAGAAGTGGGTTAGTGCGGTTGTTATGAAACTCGGCCACAACATCCCGTAACGCCTGCACAAACGTAAAGGAGATTTCCTTGGCAATTGACAGAATGCCCGGAATTTTTCCGCCGAGGGCGGGCTGTTCCGCAATGCTGCTAAATTTAACTGCTACAAAGTCGCCTACAAGTTCCTTGTAGACATTCGGATCAGTGAGATCGGCGCTGCTCTTGCCAGTGAATATCGTCTCGTAGTCACCGATTGTGATTTCTTGAAGAATTACCGCTAAGTTCGCGGAATCGCCTTCTTCAAGTTGAGAGAGTCGATCTCGAATTGCCGCCTTGGGTCGGAATATCAGATTGTAAGTTGCGCGCCCGATTGCGCCGCCTTCGATGTTTCCGGTTCCATGAAGAAAGAGCGATTGGATTGCTTCATCCTGAGATACCTCGTCGAACTCGAGGCTTATAATGATCCAATGACCCCGCCAGTCGCCAAGCCCGCGGTAGAAATCTTTCTCGTCCAATCGGTACGCCGACCTCAACATATTATCATCGAGTAGAAGCCGGATGGCGCGAAAAAGATTTGTCTTGCCCGATCCGTTCTCACCGATGATCGTATTGATGCCTTTCTTGAAAATAACCTTTGCAGCGGGAAAGTTTCTATAATTGACAAGGCAAAGTCTCGAAATGAACATTTCAGCCCTCCCTCTTATGTCTACGCAACTCGGTCAAAATTTAGAGAAAGATAGCTAAGTTCTTGCAGCGTTCGAGGCCGGCAAATAGTTTGTCGACTCGGCCAGACTCTGAACCGGCATATCGACTTCTCAGTAAGGCGCAAAAATTCTGGGCCATGTTGCAGGCGTCAACACCAGACAGACTTCGGCGAAATAGATACCGATCTCTTGCTTTCGATGTCGTCGAGATAGTGTTGCCAGAGATCGGAGCCGAGGCGAGCAGAAACGTATGCCGCGGCCATTGACGAGAAGCCGGTCAGCACCTTCGCAAGATCGTTGACCAGGCCGTCAACCTGCGTTGGGACAGACCTCCCGTATGCCAGATACACAGAATCTCGGTAATTGGCCTTACCGCGATAGCGACTGGCTTGGTGAACGAAAGAGATGCTCCTTCGTTCGTACCAACTATCTCTCAGTTTGCGCGCCGCCGCAGTTCGAAAATCCGAGACCATCAGTGCCTTAAAATCCCGGTTCTCGATTAGGCGTGCGCGGATGTTCCATTGTTCCCAGGCCACCGTACCGGAAAGATACTCTGTTACGCATCCCCATGCTTGTTCTGCGTTTTCAGGCTGCTTGATTAGTGGATGGCGTCCGCGCCGCCTTTCGATTTCGATTTCGCGGTCCACTGTAGCTTGGTCGAGCTTTGAAACTATCCCGGAAAACGGCTCCATCGCCAGCCTAGTCGCCGCAAACTGCCGATCCCAATGCTGTGCGGTCGACGCGTGGTTATCCTGAAACGATCCATCCGCCGCTGCGACCATTGCAGAGGCCGACGCATATATGCCGTAGTACCATGTGATGATCGCCATGCGCGCTACGTCGGCTTTGTTCGGTGCCGAGTCCATGGCTCTCAGCGCCGCAAGCTGGTTCAGCGTGAACAGCAATTGCTCGCAGACGGTGTTGACTTCTTTGTCATTCGAACTGCGTTTTTGAACTCGCGCATATTGACCGTGCGCCGTTTTGAAGTCGCAAGGCAACGCGCCCACCAAAATGGCCAGCGCCCGCATCCAATTCACTGTTGACGGCAGAGCGAAGGTTGGATCCGGCACGTCACTCGGAATTTCGGTTAAGGTGCCGAACTCGCGCAATCTTCTATACAGATTGAAATCGTCCATTTTGATCCGATCAACTACTCTCAGACCCTGACGAGAACTCGCTGGTTCGAGGGGCCATCGGTACACGCCAAGCGCATAGGAACAGGCCACAATTTTATGATATCTCCTAAATCCAGCGAATAGAACGGGATGTCTGCAAAACGCCGAGAACGGACAGTTTGATATCGAGCACCCATTAACTACCGTCGCAGTTACGGTCTTTAACGCATACGCAAAGCTAATTGATTGGTCCCCGAGGTTAGCCAGCCAGATAGAAGCCGTGCGCTGCAATCCTGCCTGCGGTCTCATGGCGAACGGCGTCGCATAACGCTAGCTGCCCTCTAGCCGCGTCTCCCGCGCCTGCATCATCAAGATTATATTCCTATTAGATGCACAGGTGTGGTAGCAATTTTTCGAAAGCTTCACTTTGTTACGATTTGTTGCGCTTACGTACAGTGGTTGGTTCTGTCAAATCGTCAAACTGTCACGCAGGCATCTCTACATGATGCCAATTCTTATTCAGTGGTCGATTTGTCAAATTTATTCGGCATTTAATGTTTGACTATGGTCTAATGCAAACTCGGAAAACCATCCCCAAGCACTCTGTTTGCTTTCCTAGCGAAGTGCGTCCGTCGAAGATTGCAGCAGTCGATACGGGATGGGTATGTCTCGAATCGAGCGCTGACACCGGCGAGTTGAATGGTCGCGAAGGAAAACAGAGACAGCGTTATCGATACTAGCGATCACAGGTTGGGCGATTTCAACGACTGAAACTATTCGGGCGCGGGTCACCGATCGCCCTGGCTCCCAAATCGCTGCAGATTATGAAAGCAATAAATCTAATGGCAATCTCGCCAAGGCCGATATGTGCGTGTTCCGCGTAGATCAGCCAGCAAAGGGCAAGTCTGTTATTCTTGCCACTTTGGTCGCTCCGAAGATGTCGACACTCCCTGCACCTATGAGGAAGCGGTGGCGGAGCAAAATGATCGGGGCAAGCGTCAGCTCGCGGGCAATCATGCTCCCACGCGATCACACTAATTTTCCGCTCATCGCGATTAAAAGGCTGAAGACGGAAAACACGGCGAAAGCGCCGAGAATTCTGTCAAAGCGTCCGAACTGTAAGGGCTTTGACCTGCGTTTACGGCGCTCCATGTAGGTATGGCGGGGTTCCGAACACGTAGAAGGAGTAATGTCTCAGCCGAATGGGCCAATCGTCAATTTGTCAAACTGTCAACCGGCTGCGGCTTGCAGCATAAGCAAAACCACTTTTGCGATCTCTTGAAAAAGATCGAAATGCTCCTTGCCCGTCCTTAGCAAGGGGGGTCGGTCGGAGATGACCCCAGACAGTGTGCCATGACGATGGTGCTCACCCGTGAGGTGGGCGCTAACGCAGGGGAAGTTCTCATGGCAGCTAAGAAGAAGGCCCAAATTGACAGCACGGCGAGCGCCGACAACGAATCGCCGTTGTCGGCTACGTTTGAGGAAGCCGTAGCCAAACTCGAACCCGATTGGCCTGAACCGCAGCTTGAGGGACTGGAGCGGCCAAAATCGTCGATGCCAATATTTCCGACTGCCGCACTGCCACCTTCGATTGAGACCATCGTCGACGGCATCGCTTCGGCACAGAAGATGCCTGCGGCCTATATTGGTCCGGCGGTGATCGCCGGACTTTCGGGCGCGGTTGGAAATCGCGTCCGGATTTCGATGGGGCGGGGACTTGCGCAGCCGGTGTCCATTTATGTGGTCCTTACTGGTCCGCCGGCGAGCGGTAAATCGACCTGCATTCGTGTCGCGGCAAATGCTCTGAGTGCAGTCGAGAGCGGAAACGAAGACGAGCAGCCCATGGACGCGATGGCAAATCGGATCGGGCAGAACATCGCTGACAAGCGCCGGAATAAGGCGCTCCATGCGATCCTTTCCAACGGTTCGACGCCGATTAAGGCGCCTAATAATCGTCTCGGAGAGATTCGCCACAACTCGCGCTGTCTCGCGATCTCCGAGGCGACGGCGGCCGGGCTCCTCAATGCGATGCGCCGGGATGCGCTTGGCCGCATCCTCATCAGCTACGAGTTCGCAGGGGTTATCCGTGGCGCCATCAACGGCCAGGGATTGAGGGGGCGCACGCTCATCCTTGATGCTCACGACGGCGTACGCCACGTCCTCGAACTCAAGAGTGAAGGCGAGGTCGTCATCGACAATCTCCAGCTCAGCTTGCTGGGCGCGGTGCAAACCGATCGCATCAAGGACGTGGTCGGCCGGGAGCGCGATGGGCTGCAGTCGAGGATCCTCTGGGCCGATCACGATGCGGTCTTTCTCAACGAACTGCCCGAAGGGGCCGGACCGATTGAGGAGTTGTGCGGCTTATATGATGCGGCTGTGCGGATCGGCGAGGACGCGAGCCACAAGCCCCCGTTCGCGCTGATCGAACTCACGGATAAGGCGCACAAGAGGTTGGCTGAGGTTAACCAGTCTATCAATGCCGAACTGTCGTGCACTGATGGTCTCGTCCGTGATGCCTATGCTCGCGGCCGCCAGCAAGTGGAGCGGCTCGCTGGCCTGTTCGCGGTTGCAGAGAGCGTTGCTGCTGGCAGCGGCTCCATTGGTCCCGTTGGGCCGGAGATTGTCGATCGGGCAGCGACGTTGGTGCTCACCTTCTTTATGCCGATCGCAGAGCGCCTGTTCTCGAAGTCTGCGGTGGTTAGGGAAACCGAAGCGGAAAACCTGCTCAAGTATCTGCGGCGGGTCGGGAAGCAGCGGATCAGCGTCAGAAATGATATCCAGCGCGGTCATGGCTCGCCGTTTCGGGACAAGGCGACGATCGATACTATTATGGAGGAGTTCCGGCTCCGGGGCCTGACCAGACCGTCGGTTCACACACATGATCGGCCGGGCCGATTACCCGGCGACTGGGATATCCACCCGGCGATCGTTACACGTCGCAAGGGGTAGCCCGAAAGAAATGCCTCGATGACGGAGTCGTCGCCCCGCCCAATAAGCGGGGCGTTCTATTCTACGGACGCGCCGAGATTTTCGCCGAGTGTCAAGACCTGCCGGTCTGCTAACTAGAGTAGCTATATCCATTGGACGTGGACCAAAAGCCGGAGAACTTCGCAACACGGTCGTGATCGGCAATGCTATCTGTCAGGAGCAAGGTTGCAGCAGGAACAAGACACTGGTCACGATGCATTAACCGATCGTCTCGACACTACGCTCGCTCAGAGCGCTGTGTTGAAACAATCATGCTTCATCAGGGCGCACGCCCAGGAAGGATAAGATGGGTATTATAGCTGATATCTACGACAGCCCATTTGGCAACTGCTCAAACGGCGGTATAAGCGCGAAATACAAACAGGTCTGCGTGATCAACGTCGATGGCCCGTTCAAGCCGACCCCGGATACGCCAGCGGTTCGATTGATCAAGCGCAGTTCTGGCAACTTGGTGTGCGTGCCGCTTGGTCTGGAAGATAAATGGACCATGTTTGGCGGCGCATACATCGAAACGTCAGATAGCCAATTCACCAAAGCGGTAGAAAAATTGTCTGGCTACGATCACGCATTTCCGATTGCCTTGCACGATCGCGTTGAATGATCGTTAAGGCAATTCTTTGAGTTATTGCAAACCGGCGTGACGGCGGCCTGCTTTTCCGCTTCTGCGCATCAAGACGTGGCGCCGGAATTGCACGGCTACAACCGAATAGTTTGACGTCAAATCTTTCGTGATGATGGCTTTGGGGAGAGACTGAGCATGGATATCGCCAACGACGGGGTCGCGCAAATCGACCACATCCATGATGGCGAGCGGCATCAATTCCGATACCGTGTTGTCGTCGGCAAGCTTGTCGTGGTGGGGAGTAGACGGAGCGGATAGCAGAGCTCGATCGCACGATGCCCGAGCGATACGCACATATTCTCGTCCACGAATTGGTGATCGATGCCGGCTTTGCCAGAGGCCACGAGAAACGTGCAACCGACCTGAGTTCAAGATAATTGTGCCGGGCCGTCAGCGGACTCCAACTACATAATGATTTTGCGAGGCGCGCCTATTCGTGGAGCGAACCCAAATTCGCCGGAAGGTGGCGACGAAGGCGGTTTCCGGTAGTTTCTGACGTTCTAGAGTCAAGCGAGCAAATCCTCGTGACCAAGTCTCAATTCCCTGCATTGATCGTAGTCACATGAGTTCGGGGATCCCCGATCCCAATCACTTACCCGTCGCTAAACGGGCGGCGGGAAGCCGACGCGCGGGGGCATAGTTGACAATGCCATGGCGAAAACGCCCCGCTCGAACAAGCGGGGCGTTTCGCACTCTGGCCGGTGGCTCAGTCGCCGTTTGACTTGCGGCTGCGAGACCAGACTAACGTGTAAGTCTCGGCGTCTTCGTCGCCGAAGAGGTTGGCGTAGATCGGAGCGTTGAAACTCGGATCGTCCAGCTTGATCGAGAGATAATCGCGGCCCTCCGTAGAGCGCTTCGACCATGCGGCCCCTACCTCGGCGCGGCCAACGTAGACGCGGTGACTCGGAGCGTTCTCGTTGGTCCGGTCTGTCTCGGGGACGATGCGGACGCCCTTGGTCTTGAGGCTCAGGGTGACGATTTCGCCCTGGAATTCCTGGCCGAATTTCTTGAATGAGCCGATGTTAGCCATGTCACTTCTCCTTGCTGTTTTCGAGCTCCGCGACCACCGCGGCCTCGATGGCGATCTGAAAGCCGAAGACGATCGACGCCGCACCCGTTTGGGCCAAAGCGGAGCGGAGGATGGCGGCGGTGAGACTTTGTTGCCTCGCGAGGAATGGGCGAAGCCCAGGGGAAGAAAGTCGCGCCGACGCCGTTGCAGTTCAGGCGATCGAGGCGCAGCCGGTCTTCGGCCAGATCAAGCCAATGAGAGGCAAGGTGCTCGCGTGCGCTGAACAGCATCCTGGAGACGTGCCAGCTATCGAACGGCGTACTCAAGAAGCCGCGCATTCCCGGCGCAGGAAAAGAAAACCTGGCGTTCAGAAAGACGCCCCCTTGTCCCCGAACGGACAGAAGCCAACGGACCCGCCGCAACCGTGGGAGTAGCCTGCCGACGAGATCACCGGGCTTAATCGAAGCGGGAGAGAGGACTGCGATATCGTGGTCATGCTTGACGACAGCATATCAGTGTTGATCCCAACCGAGCGACGATAGACCCGTAGAGTTTACCCGCTCGCGGTCGTCCTTCCCATTCGGCGGCTGAGCAGGGCTGGGTGCAACACCCGAACTGAAATCGGGATCGGTCGGCATCGACATGCGCGCCCAGGCGGCGCTCCCGTCAGCGAGCGCCGAGCATAGTGAACGGTTCCTGTGTGTGAAGATGCAACGGTCAGATCATATCCAGCGCGTGCGGCCAGAACTGCGAATAGCAGCGCAAAGAGAGGCGGATAATAGGATAGTGCACAGCGGATAAGGCGTGCCGCCCAACCGCGAGCGTGAAACCATCCACATTGAGCGATTTTGCGCAGAGCGGAAGATTGCTGCCGCTCTATCAGTTGATGATTTTTGCGATCCGGCTGAAGATATGTAGCGTTTGCGCGCCACCGTTCGGCCCGCCGTGTTCCTGACATCGCCGACCTGCCAGTAATTGCCGACGCGGCGGCCGTTGGAGAGATCGTGACGGCACACCGCCTCGGCCTCGCGCGCGAGGCGATATGTCAGCTCCGCCGCATCGCGCGGCATACCCTCGACCACGAGCCAGCAGTCTGCGGGATCGATCCGGTCGAATATCTCAAAGAAAGAGGGCGTCTGTGCCGTAGCGAAGCGAAGGCCAGTCGGCAGTCGCGAGACCGGTTAAAAAGGCACACGCAGGAGGGTCAGCATAGCGCCGCCACTTGGCGGGACCCGGGACCGAGTGCCTCCGGCGAGCGACACATTATCGCGCGAGGTGATCGAGGCCGAAGGCCGAGTCAGCTTTGCGGCTCGGTTTACGAGAGCGCGACGCGCAGTGCGAGATTGTTCTCCGATCGCCCGTGCTGAGATCGTCAAATCGGCTAACCGTATCCGTGGCGAAGGCATATGTAGCGATTTGTTGCGCGAGCCCTTATCTTCAACGGATGAATATCGACAAAGCAATTCAGACCATTATTCGAACGCTGGGGACAGGCTGTGACCAGATCCCAATGCGTCGCGCCTTGCGCATGTGTCTGACACAATTAGACGAATTGCGCGACCGTGGACTGACTTGGGGACAGGTCGCCATTCGGCTTACAAAAGCCGGAGCGCGGCACAAAAGAGGACAGGCGATATCGGAGCACCAACTGCGTACCGAGTATGGCCGATTGGTTGAGCTGCGAGATGCAGATTTAAAGCCGAAGGCGGTCGCAAGGACCATCGCGCGATCCGAAAACAGCAGAAAATCCTTGTTGCGTGGCGAGAAAGAACACTCGGTATCCCCGGCGCGGAAATCGACGAACGAACAGCTGCACCGGCTAACCGCAACCCGTAAGCCGCGCCTCGAACTGGACGATTGAGCATATGCCGACTTGGCTGAGAGATTGTCGGAAGAAGAAGGGGCGCTCGGTCACGCCGAGGTCTATGCCGAACACGTTAAACGCGAGTTTGCAGAGATGGGTGACGTCGAGATATCGCGTTCGATAGAGCGGGTCATCCAGAGCGCACTTTTCGGCTATTTCGACGAAGTGATCGAATACTCGCGACCGAGCCAGAGGCAACTCGAAGTCGTGGATGCGCTTCGACGGCTTGTTGCGGTACTGGCCCCGGGCGGGCGCATAAAGCAAGGTGAGACCCTTTCAGGTGCTGCCGTTGATTTGCTCATCGAAGAGAGCGTCTCAGGACGCACCGCGCGAACGACATCCTTCCAGCAAGATGCGCAGGGCAATCTCGTCACGACGACATTACCTGACGGGCTGGTTTATGCTGCTCGCGGAGCAACGTTGTTTCTGCCCGACGATCCGCATGCCGCGACGGCGAAAGTGGATCGGCTCTCGATCCTCCGGGAGGACGATCAGGTTTTGGCAGATCGGCAGTTGCCGGTTGGACTTCCCCTGCACGTCGTTGAGACAATGAATGCCGGCCGACAACGCGTGACGGGCGACATCCCGCTGATTCTGTTCCGGGAACGGCTCACCCCTGCGGAACGAGTTTTGCTTCGGCGGGTAGCCAGGCGCACCGCGGACCTTGCCGAATTGGCACTCGAAATCCAGGACCGTGTCAGCGCCAATCATCGAACCCGCACATTGGCGGATTACATAAAACGCCCGCCGTTGGCCAGTTTCGGACTGAAATTGCTGGAAGCCGGATTCAGGCGCGAGGACGATCGGCGGCTTCTTATGACACGCGATGGTGAGATCGACTGGAGACGCTTCTATCGCTTGGTTGACCTTCTTGTGTACGGGTTCAATGTCGCGAACGACATCCGGCGGGAGAAAGTCGATTTAAGAGGATTGAATCTGCTGGTCGGCTATCAAGTCGGGCGAGAGTCGTCTGGATACGACGAGCCGCGCGACGGTGAACAGGTTTTCGAAAAGGCCTTGCGAAAGGAGAACAAACCAACACGCGTAGCCAGACGCGCCTTCTTGGCGCTGGTACGAAAGTATGAGTCTTTTTTTGTTCTGAAGTTCGTCAATAGGTTCTTGGACTATTACGATTTCAGACTTCAAGAAATTGACCGCGCACCGATCAAAGGCGCTTACGACTTATTTTTGAGCCGGACTTTCTTTCAATTGCGTGAGTGGGAGCGCGAGCTCGAGACGCAATTAAAGGAGGGCGCCCTGCGCCCATACGATCGATTTCCGCGGATCAGCGGCGAGGCCGCCGTTGAAATGCCGCTGGTTCCCGATGAAATGCTAAGCCTGCCGATGCCGCTGGCATATCAACCTGGCGTCGGAATATTCGCCTGGCCAGAACGGGAGCTTGTCGAGTTTCTAATTGAGGTTCGCTTCGACCGGGAGCGCGCTAAACACAGTGCGTGCAGCGAGTCATGGTACCAGCTTACGAGTTTCTTCCTCCCGAAAATCTTCAGGCCGGCCTGGTAGAATTTCGTCACGGAAAACCGGTAGGGCGTCGTTAGCAAGGGGGGTCGGTCGGAGACCCATTCGCGCCCTGTGATTTCCTTCGTTCGTCCATCTCCAAACACCAGGAGGACGAACAATGGAAGATGCAGAACGCAAAGAGAAGCTGCTGCAGCGCAAGGCTGCGAAAATCGTCAAGCAGGCGTTTGACCCAGAGCGCAAGGCAAAACGGACGGGGGTCCAGATCATTACGGTGGTCGGCCCCAAAGGCGGCCTTGGCAAAACCTTAGCCGCCCGCATGATCATTGATCGCTATCGGGCGGCGGGCCAGCCGGTCCGTATCGTTCAGATCGACCGAACCGCCCAGTTGCCCGATCTCTACGGCGACACGGTTTCAGTCGTGCGGTTGCCCGGCGCTGAGGAATTGCGTGCGGAGCCGCTCGCGGCCGTCGTCGCACTGGAGCCGTTCGCAAACGCGATCGATGCGACACTGCGCGATGGCGCGGCATTGATCGTCGATGTCGGCGGCGGACCGTCGGCGACCGGAACCGTGGAATACATCGGGAAGGCGCGGCTGGATGCGTATCTTCACCAGAACGGCGCGCAATCGATCGTGTTCCTGCTTCTGCTGCCGGACCCGGCGGCGATGGCGCAGAGCGTCGAACTCGGCCGTGCGCTGGAGACGGCGTACCCCTCGGCGAACATCATCTGCGTCTTGAACGAGCGGGATGGAAAATTCCGTTTTTTCCCCGGCTCGCTCGCCGATCAGGTGTGGCGTGACAAGGTCGGCCCCTTCCTGTTCGGCCGGCAGACGCTGCATATGCCGGCGCTGCCGGCTGGCACTCTCGCCCCGTTTGAGGCGATCGGGCTCACGTTCACGGAAATCATTACCACTGACGACGTGACGATCGGAAAGCGCCTCGGCGTTTCTCGCGCCATCGCCGCTACCCTCCAGGGCGACGTCGCCGTTTGGCTCGAATCGCTCTGGCTGTCGCTCGATGAAATATTGCCGATCGATCAGGGAGGTCCCGATGCCTGATCGTGCAGACGATTTTCGCGCGTTCCTGCGGCGGCTGCGTCAGCGGCGGGCCTCCGGCGACGCGGGACGTGTCGAGATCGCAAATCGACTGGCGTCGATGACGCTGGATGAACTGCGGCGGGTTCCGCCGTGGGTTATCGTAAGGTTGGGACCTCGCGGGCTGGCGTTGCTGACCGAACGTTCGCGCGTGATCAGGGTCAAAGACGGCGGGTCGCCGCAGCCGGTGTCGCTGCCGCGCCCCGCGCCTGTGAAGTCGCTGCCGAAGCTGTCGTGGTACGCCGGTTTGAAGCGCCGCCGTCCGCTGTGGTGGGAGAGCGCGACGAAGATGGCAACCGCCATCGTCGTAGGGCTTGTCGTTCTCGGGACCTTTCCATACGCCATGCGCGGCGTGCGCACGCTTGGCACTCCCGCGTCGGAGCATGGCGAGTGCGGCCAGCTTGATCGCTGGACCGGCAACTGCATCTACGTTGTCGGCTCGTCCGGCTTGAGCCTGGCGATGGCGGCCGAGGACCTCTCCCTTCCTGCCGCGACGCTCGCGGCAGCAAATCCCACTCTTGATCTCAACCGTTCGCTGCGTCCGGGCACGCCCATCTTCGTGCCGCGCCGCTCCGGCATTAACCTGAGGTAACCCAACATGCCTGTTTTCCATCCCACCGAACCCCACCCCTCGCTGGCGAGCGCCCGGTTCTGGAGCGTCGTGGTGTTTTTCACGATGCTGCTGGCGACGGGCGTCGCGCTGCTGATCCTGTTTCCGCTGGTCGTGTGGTCGCATCGCGCAGACACCAGCGTCGCGTTCTATCCGTCAGACCTTCGTTTCTTTATGGAGCATTTCGTGGCCCCGCGCCTGGATTCGATGAGCATCGGCAATATTGTGGTCTATCCGTTTCAGCTTCTGGCTGCGTTTGCCCACATCCTTCCATCGAGCCAGTTGTTGCTACCGCTGGTACTCCGCATCGGCGTCGCGATTGTAATCGCGTTAGCCGCCGCCAAGCCGGTGTTTAGGCGCGTGCGCGATGCGAGCCCAAAGTTCATCGCGGCACGTCATGTCAGCGGCCCGCGTCCCATGCGTGGGCGCTGGGGTGAAACCTACCTCAATCAGCGTTGGGAACCGTTGCGTCGTCAAACCGGCGATGGATTGCTTCTCGCACCGCGTATCAAGCTGCCAATCAATACGGAAAAGGAGGGCCTGTTGTTGGTCGGCCCACCGGGCTCGGGAAAGTCCGTGATTCTCGAGAGTCTCTTAATGCAGGCTTTGGCCCGGAAAGACCGCGTGGCGGCGCTCGACGTCAAGGGTGGATTGGGCAAGCGCATTGCGAAATATAAACCGATAATATTCGATCTATCAGGCAAGACCTCGGTCGTCTGGGCGATTGGACAGGATTTGATCGACGATGCCGATGCAGACGAGTTCGCCGCTTCTCTTATCCCTGAGTCCCGAGATCCCGTCTGGTCGGAAGGCTCCCGGCTGATTCTAAGTGCACTTGTTCTGCATCTCGGAAAGCGCCATGACAGACGCTGGGGTTGGACTCATCTTTACAAGATGCTGACGCGCCCAGTCGAAGAGATCGAAAAAATTGTCCGCAAAATTGCGCCCGAAGTCGCGAACATGATTCAGTTGCGCGGCGAGGAACCGGCGGCGTTCGTTCTTTCGCTGCTCTTTAACCTGATCTCGCATGTCGGTGCGACGGCACGAAGGTTCGCCAGCATGGAAAGTGCCGGAGCTAGGCGGGTATCGTTGCGTGCATGGGCGACCGCCACAACGGCGCGGAGCCCCATCGTACTTCGGTATGACCTTCAGCGCCGCGATCGTTCGGCGAGTTTTGTCAGGCTTGCCTTGCGCCTGCTCGCCGGAGCTCTTCTCGGCGATCAATTGGAGGACGGGGTGGACTCGCGTACCTGGATTTTTCTTGATGAGGGGACACGTATAGGCCGGACGGATGCCCTCATTGACCTTGTATCACTCGGACGTTCCAGAGGGGTCCGTTCGGTATTTTCCGTGCAAAGCCCGGCTCAACTGCGCGATGTCTACAATGAGGCCGGCGCCGAAGCGTTCCGAGAGAATTTTGGTCTTCAAATTATCTGCGGCCTGCCGCCGGGCGATAACGCACGTCGGGTCGCGAACGAGTGGATCGGGCCGCGTACCGTCTGCGAGACTACCGCTCTTGCAAGGGCTGGCAACCCGCGAGAATGGACGATCCCGCCGATCTCGGCATCGGAATATGCCGCCGATTTCGGGTTGCGGTTCAATCTTTGGGGACAGCCCTATATTCGTGCTGCCGTTCTCGGTCTCGGCGACGTTCCGGTCATCGATTGGCCCATCAACGGCCGCCGCGGCGCCGGTTAGCCATTTAGGCGAATGCAATCACAATATTGCCGGGTCAATTTAGGCCCGGCGATTTTTTTACACATTCAAGACAAGCAAGGCGCTTAGGGCACGGGGTCGGTCGGAGACCCACGGTCGTGTTCCTGCATGCTCACAGTCACCAAAGGTGATGAGCATGGTCGCATCGATTCAAATTGGCACAGCCGCAACTTATTACACGCGAGAATATTTCCACGGCGGCGAGCGACTGCTTTCGGCCATGTGGTTCGCACCCGCAGCTAATTTCGGCGTTGACGATGGCGCCACCGTCGATATCGATCAGTTCACGCAGCTTCACGCCGGCCTCGATGCCGACGGCGCGTCACTTCTAACTACGAGCGGCCGGACGGTCGAAGGCTTGGATATCACCTTCTCGCCGGGCAAGAGCATCAGCCTTTGTTATGGCCTAACGACCGACAAGAACCTTCAGCAGGATATCCTGGCCGCACATCACAAGGCGGTTCGTGCGGCACTCACCGTACTCAACGCTGAAGCCATCTATGCACGCCGCGGGCACAACGGGCTAGTACGCCAAAAGGTCGATGTCACGGCCGCGCTGTTCACGCATGACACCGCTCGCCCTGAGCAACATCTCGACGGTTCAGTTTTCGCTGATCCTCAAATTCACTCACATGCTGTTGTTTTTAATCTGGCGATCAGACCGGACGGAACGATTGGCGGCATCGACACCCGTTTGGGTCCTTTCAAACTCATGGCAGGGGCAGTCTATCACGCTCATTTGGCCCATGAGCTCAGCCGGCTCGGATTCCAAATCCAGGAGATCGGCCGCAACGGCATGTTCGAAGTTGGGTTTGAACCCAAAATTCGTAAGTTCTTCTCGGCGCGTCGTGACCAGATCGTCGATGAGCTCGCCGAGATCGGGCTCGACACCGCTTCGGCTCCAGCTTTGGCGGCGGCGGCGGCGCTCAAGACCAGGCGCAACAAGGGCCCCGACCTGGGCGACGAGCGGTTTTCGTTGTGGCAATCGAAAGCTACCGAGCTTGGCCTTGACGTTGGTCACTGTGTCAAACGCCTACGAAGCCAGGAGAATGAAAGCACTCTTGGCAATGAGCGTGACTTTGCGCAGGTGCTCGCGTCACTTCCCGAAGGTCTTACCGAATTCGAGGCGACATTCGCGCGCAAGGACCTCGTTCGCGCTGTCGCAAACGCCTATGTCGGAACCTCCGTTGATCCCGTCGGCCTGCTGCAAAGCGTAGACCAGATAATCAAAAGCGGCGCGGTCGTGGAGATTAGGCGCGATCCGCTCAATGAGCCCGTCTATTCGACACCCGAAATAATTCGGCTGGAGCGCGAGACGCTCGATCTTGCACGCTCGCTCGCCGACCGGCAGTGGCATGGCCCGGACACGGCGGCCTTACAAAGGAAGATCGTCGCGGAAAGCCTGTCGGCCGAGCAGGCCAACGTCGCGCTTGCGCTTGCCGGCGGCTCGGCGTTGGCGCTGCTGGAAGGAAAGGCTGGCACCGGAAAAAATCGCACTCTCAAGCCATTAATCGCACAAATGCGCGAAGACGGCTACCGCGTCATTTTGGCGGCGACGGCGTGGCGTACGGTCGAGATGGGCACGGCGGACCTAGACGGCGTCGAAGGACGTGCCCTCGATAGCTGGCGCGCCATTGCACGGGGCGGCGGCAAATTCATCGACGACCGCACTGTACTGATCGTCGATGAGGCCGGGCAACTGGGAGTCCGAGTCACTCACGCCATCCTGACCGAAGCGCTGCGTTGCAACGGAAATAGCCAACCGAAGGTCATCCTCTGTGGCGACGCTGCCCAGCTAAAACCAATCGCAGCTTGCGCCGGTCTCGAACTTGTCCGTCATTCGGCGGAAGGGACCGCGCTGAATAAGGTTGTTCGCCAACGAGACCGGGCCATGCGACGCGTGGTCGAGCAATTGTCCCGTGGGGACATTGTCTCAGCGTATGATGCCCTTGAAGAACGGGGCTGCGTCGTCAACGTTGCTAACCGCAAACTCGCGATCGGTACCGCCGTCGATGCCTGGTTTGCAGCCCGAGAGAGCCTACCCGGCGCAAGTCACCTTCTCGTTGCCCGAACGAATGCGACTGTCCGCGCGCTCAACAATGAGGTCCGGAAGCGTCTGCGCCGCAACAGACAGATCCAGGGCGAAAACGTCGTCGTCACCGCCGGGACATCGTCTGGCGATCCCTTCGATCTCGCTTTGGCGGCGGGAGATCGCATCCGGTTCGGACGACGCTGCACCATTGGCCGCCATGGGGTCATCAACGGCACCACGGCGAAGATCGAGCATATCGAGCGTCAAGGTGATGTACACGCGCTGATCACCGCTCGGATCGGGCGGGAGCGGGTCCGTTTTTCGACGGCAGAGCTCGTGGATGAGAACCGTCACGTTCAACTCGCGCACGACTACGCAACAACCGTCTACGCATCGCAAGGTCTGACGGCGGAAAGCTGCACGGTGGTGCTCGACCCTTCCTACGATCGACATTCGCTCTATGTTTCGGCGAGCCGCGCGCGGGGGCAAACGACATTGGTCGTCGATAATGCCGCCATTGACGCAATGGTTATTGCCGCCCGCCCTTACGACACCAGGCACAACGAGGTCACAGTCGGGGAGCGGCGCGCGACCCTACTCGGTCGACTGTCTCGTTCGCAGCACAAAACCACCACACTTGAACCCGCCGAGATTGCCGAATACGCCAAACGTTCCACGGCGGGCGATGACGAACGGCAGCGGCGGATCAAGAAAGAGCTCGGCTATGAGCTCTAGTCGCCCTCCATCAAAGGTCCAACCATCCGATCCAGAATTTTGGGCCGTCGAAAATGAACTGCCCGACCCGCTTCCGGTCTCAAAAGCCGAACTTGACGCGATCGAGCAATATTTTGGCGACGCACTCGATGCCGTGCTTAAGGCGAAACACGACGCTACGCCAACGGAAACTATCCAAAATAGGAAAAGAGCATAAACGATGACAAACGGAATAGTCCCCTTCTATGAGGCTCGCATATTGACCATGTCACTGGAAAAATATGCGGAGATCGCCATCGATGGCGCAATCTGGCTGACGGGCGAACTTCTGGCTCTTAAGGGGCTCCAGCATGAGCTGTTCGACCCTAATCCATCATATCTTTACAGACCGCGCCATCGGGAAGACGCGATGCTTGCGCTTGAGTTGGTCGCTGAAGACTTGCGGCATGACGTGTTCATCGAAGGATTTCGGAGGCAGCCGGATAACGGAGCAAAAGGTACTTTTGAACGGTTGCTAACGACACACAGAGCGATGCTGGAAGAAGCATTTCGATCGCAATGGGAGTGCCGCCTCGACAAAATGATCAATGTTATTGGGCCTTTTGGAGCCGTTAAAACTGTTGCAAATGAGCTGCTTCACAGGCTCCCAAGCCCTCGCTAGAACTCAATTGGTAATTTTACAAGGACTTATTCCAATGGCACGAAAGCAGCTTTTGAATGCGGGCGACAAAATTGAAGTCGTTGCAAGACCATCACGCAATATCCTGATCTACATTCGTGTTTCGACTGAAAAGCAGTCGCAAAATTTACTAAGCTTAAGCGATCAAGAAAATCAGCTGGTTGCTCGATGCAAGCGTGACGGCGACGCCATCGTCGGAATTTTCCGCGACGAGGGTGAAACCGCAACCAACATGCGTCGACGAGCCTTCGAAGAAATGATCGCGCGCGCGACCGATGGCACGCGATCGGTCGACGCTATCCTGGTCTATTCGTTTTCGCGCGCATTTAGAAACCAGCTTGAGCAGGAACTGACCGTTAAAACGTTACGCAAGCATCGTGTTGAATTGATTTCCTACGCCGAACCGCTTGCCAACGATGATACGGGCGATATGTTTCGCAAATTCATTGGCATCGTCAACGAGTACCAATCTAAAGAAACATCGCGCGCCACAACGAGAACAATGAAAGAAAATGCACGCCGCGGATATTCGAACGGCGGAATCATTCCATTCGGCTATCGCTCGGTCGATGCCGAAATCATTGGGACAAAACAGAAGAAGCGTCTTGAAATCGAGCCAGTTGAAGCCGAGACCGTGCGTCTGGTCTTTCGCCTAGCTTTGGAAGGCGATGGAGCATCCGGACCGATTGGGACCAAGAAAATCGCGTGCTGGCTAAATGAACACGGCTATCGTACGCGCGGCGGATCGTTATTCGGGACCGGAACCGTTCACGAAATTCTGACCCGCGCCGCGTATGCGGGTGTTCGCCTATTCAATGAATACGACCGCGATAGCGAG
>CAVVNY010000003.1:0-188786 GCA_963749625.1 uncultured Alphaproteobacteria bacterium
CGGAGGAGTTCGAACCTCCGACCTTCGGTTTAGGAAACCGCTGCTCTATCCTGCTGAGCTACGGGACCGTTCGGCGCGACATAGCACAGGCGCGCGTGATTGGCACCCGCTACTGCGGCTTCAGGCCCGACAGCGCGACCACGTCCTTCCACCGGGCCCGCTCCTTGGCGGCGAAGGCGATGGCCTCCTCCGGCGTGCTGGACAGAATGCGCGCGCCGGCCACCAGGAACCGCTTCTGCATCGTCACGTCGGCGGCGATCTGCTTCATCGCGCCGGACAGCTTGTCGACGATCGGGCGCGGCGTCGCCGCCGGCAGCACGAAAGCGGCCCAGGAGGTGACGACGAAGTCCTTCACGCCCGCCTCCTCCATGGTCGGCACGTCCGGCAGCGTCGGCCAGCGCTTGGCCGAGGTGACGGCCAACGCGCGCATCTTCCCGGACTGGATAAGCGCGATATAGGAGGCGAGATTGTCGATGGCGAAATCCACGGCGCCCGACAGCATGGCGGGGATGGTCTGCGCCGCGCCGCGGAACGGCACATGCACGGCATCGAGCCCGATGCGTTTGGCGAACAACACGCCCGACAGATGCGGCGAGGTGCCGACGCCGGGGCTGCCGAAGCTGACATGGCCTTTTTTCTTGGCCCAAGCGATAAACTCGGCCACCGTCTTGGCTGGCACGTGGTCGCTGGCGACGACGAAGACGTTGGGCAGTTCCCAGGTCATCGATGCCGGGATCATGTCGCGTTCGGGGTCGTACGGCATGTTCTTGTAGAGGAACTGATTGATCGCGAAGTGCCCGATGGTGGCGGCGCCGATGGTGTAGCCGTCGGGCGCGCTGCCGGTGACCGTGGCGATGCCGATATTGCCGCCGGCGCCCGGGCGGTTTTCGATCACGAAGGGCTGGCCGTAAATCTGGTTCAGCCGCTCGGCCAGGATGCGCGACAGCACGTCGGTCGAGCCGCCGGCCGGGTACGGGATGATGATCTTCACCGCGCGGTCGGGCCACGCCGTTTGGCCGCGCGCGCCGGTCGCGATCAACAGGCTCGCGGCGGCGGCAGAGCGCAAAAACATTCGGCGATTTGGCGATGCGCGGCGCGTGGACATTGATCCCCTCCCCCGATGGTTACAATGACGGCTATGCTCAACCGGCATTGTAGCGACATCCGGCAACCGGCCGCCATCATGAAACGCCGATCGCGCCGCAATCTTGTGATCGCCGCCACCGCCTACGCATTGCTTGTGTGCAATGCGGTAGCGCAGGAGCCTTGCATGGGCACGGCCATCGGCAGCGCGAGCGTCGCCGCCGTGCGCGATGGCCGCACCGTGTTGCTCGGCGACGGCCGCGAGCTGCGTCTCGCCGGCATCGAAGTCACCGCGGACAGCCGGGCCGCATTGCAAGTCCCTGGTGGCCGGACATCGCGCTGCGGCTGGAACGTCTCGGGCCGGAGCACGATCGTTACGGCCGGCTGGTCGCATTTGCTTATATCGATGACACGCGCGCATTCCGTGCAGCAGGGCTTGCTGGAGCAAGGCCGCGCGCGGGTGTCGGTGCGGGTCGGCGACAAGGCCTGTTCCGACGCGCTTTTGAGCGCCGAACGGGCAGCGCGGGCGGCCCAACGCGGGCTGTGGGCCGATCCAAATTTCGCCCCTTTGTCGGCCGAAAATCTTACCCGGCTGCAGGCGATGCGGGGCCAGTTCGCGCTGGTGGAAGGCAAGGTCTTGTCGGTGCGCGAGAGTGGAGCCACTATATATGTGAACTTCGGGCGGCGCTGGACGCGGGACTTCACCGTGACCGTCCTTCGGCGTATGGGTCGCGCCTTCGGCGCGGCCGGCGTCGAACCGAAATCGCTCGAGGGCCGCCGCATCCGCGTGCGCGGATGGATCGAGTGGCGCGGCGGGCCGATCATCAGCGCCGAGACGCCCGAGCAGATCGAATTCGCGGACTGAGGCAATTGCACTAACTGGGGCACGGCAGCCATGGCTGCAGCACGGATCACGGCGAGGCGGTTGCGCGGCGTAGCGCTCGCCATGCTGTTGGCTGGCTGCACCAGCATGCCGGACAATAAGCAGGTCTCGCTGCCGGTGCCGCAGGTCGCCGCCGAGGCCGACACCCAGCCGGCCGAGGAGCGCGAGCATCTGCGCATCCTCGCCTCCTATGGCGGCATCTACGAGAACGCCAAGCTACAGACGACGGTCGAAAAAACCGTGAACCGCCTGGTGGCGGCGTCGGAACGGCCGGACCTGAAATACAAGGTGACGATCCTCAACTCGCCCGCCATCAACGCCTTCGCGCTGCCGAGCGGGCACATCTACGTCACGCGCGGCCTGATCGCGCTTGCCAACGACAAGGCCGAGCTCGCCTCGGTGCTGGCGCACGAAATGGGGCATGTGATCGCGCGCCATGCCGCGATCCGCGAAGACCAGGCGCGCCAGGCCGCCCTGATCAGCCACGTGGTCAGCGACGTGCTCAGCGATCCGCAGATGGGCGCGATGGCGCTCGCCAAGTCGAAACTCACACTGGCCGCCTTCTCGCGTGCGCAGGAATTCGAGGCCGATGGCATCGGCGTCGGCATTTCGGCCCGCGCCGGCTTCGATCCCTTCGGCGCCTCGCGCTTCCTCGCGGACATGCAGCATAATGCCGATCTCAAGGCGGCGGGCAGCGGCGAGGCGCGCGCGCCTGACTTTTTGACCACGCATCCGGCGACACCCGAGCGGATCAAGAACGCACTCGCCAATGCGCGCCAGTTCAGCGGCCCGGGAGCGGGCGAACGCGATCGCAACGAATATCTCGGCGATATCGACGGGCTGCCCTATGGCGAGGATCCGAGCGAGGGCTTCGTGCGCGGCCGCCGCTTCTTGCATCCCAAGCTCGGCTTTACCTTCCTGGCGCCGCCCGGCTTCACGCTCGACAATACCGCGCAGGCCGTGCTCGGCTTGAAAGGCGGCAACGAGGCCTTGCGGCTCGACGTCGTCAGCGTGCCGGCCGAACAGTCGCTGCCCGACTACCTGAAATCGGGCTGGATGGAGAAGGTCGACCCGGCGAGCGTCGAGGAATTCACCGTCAACGGCTTTCCCGCGGCGACCGCAACCGCCGTTGGCGAGCAATGGTCGTTCCGGCTGTTCGCCGTGCGCTTCGGCAGCGACGTCTACCGGTTCATTTTCGCGGCGAAAGATAGGACCGCGCAGGTCGACCGCTCGTTCCGCGAGTCGATTGCAAGCTTCCGCCGCATGAGCCTGAAGGAAAGCGCGCAGGTCCACCCGCTGCGCCTGAAGATCGTCACCGTGGGCGCGCACGATACGGTAGAGACGCTGGCTCGCCGCATGGCGCTCACCGAACATGCGCTCGACCGCTTCCGCGTCATCAACGGCCTCGGGCCGCATGACGCGGTGAAGGCGGGGACGAAGGTGAAGATCGTGGTGGATTAAGAGCGCTTCCCCGTCACCCCGAGGTGACGCGTTAAAGGCGCGCCTCGAAGGGCGACCGCCTGCGATTCGTCGCCCGGCATCCTTCGAGGCTCGCTACGCTCGCACCTCAGGATGACGGATCAGTTCTCGCCCGCCTCATAATTGATGGTGAACTCCGGCGGCACGTCGGGACCCCAGAGATAGAACGAATCCTCCGGCTTATGGTCGGCCGCCGGCCAGCGCATCTCCTTCGGGATGTAGTCGATATCGCAGGCATATTCCGCGAAGCTGCCCCACGGGTCGCGCACGTAGTGAAAATAATTCGAGCCAAGCACGTGACGGCCGAGGCCCCAACCCTTGGTGTAGCCCTTGTCGTGCATGCGCATGGCGCCGAGCCCGATGTCGTTGATGCTGGCCACGTCCCAGCTGCAATGATGGAAACCGGGCGCGCTCGATTTCACCAGCGCCAACATATGATGATCGCTGCCGTGGATGCCGTGCATGAACGCCACCAGGTCTGAGGCGCGGTCGGACAGGCGTAAGCCCAGCGTGCGCTCATAGAATTTGATCGAGGCGTCGACATCGGCGGTGAAGGTCAAGACATGCGACAGCCGACGCGGCCGCACCGCCGGCCACTTGGCGCGGATCGCGGCGCCGGCAGTGCCGGCCGGCGCCGACGTCCATTGGCTTTCCGCCTTTTGATGGGGCGACACCTTGGGCCCCACCTTGACCTCGATCAGGACGTTTTCGGGATTGCGGAACCAGAAGCCGTTGCTCGCGAAGCCGGGCGGCGGATCGATCAGCTTGACGCCGCTGCCTTCGATGCGCGCCTTCAACCGCGGCAAATCCTCGGCGTAACAGCCGAACGAGAGATGATGCAGCGCCTTGCTCTTGCCTTCGACGACCGAGCCCCAGCGGTGCTCGTGGCCGAAGGTCTTGATCGCCAGGGTGTTGCCGTCGCGCGCGATGTCGAGACCGAAATTGCCGTAGAACTCCTGCGCGACATTGGCGTCGGGCACCGCCAGCACGAACTGGTCGAGCGAATGCACGCCGAGCGCTCCGGCTTCCGTCGTCGGCGCCACAAAGCCGGGATTGGCGGTCATCGCTTGCTCCCTTGACGCATGGTTCGGTGATCGCCCGATAGTGTAGCCCGGCTGGCAGGCCGGCTCAAATCACCATCAAATCCTTGCCGACGATGATCTCGCCCTTGAAAAACTTCGCCGCCGGGGCGCGCCAGGTGTCGTCGGCGATGCTGTCGATAGCCGGCGTCAGGTGCGACAGCACGAGCGTTTTCACGCCCGCCTCCGCGGCGATGCGGCCGACATCTTCGACCGGCGTATGATCGGCTTTCATGTGCGCCATGAAGGCCTCGAACTTGACCGGCCGCCCTTTTGCGATCTGGCCTTTGATGTATTTCTCCACCGCCGGCACATACATGGTCTCGTGCACGAGTACGTCGGCGCCCTTGGCCATTTTCGCCACCGCCTCGAGCGGCGCCGTGTCGCCGGAAAACGCGATCGAGCGGTCCTTGAAGTCGAAGCGATAGGCCAGCGCCGGCTTCACCGGCGGATGCTCAACGACAATCGAGGACACCTTGACGTTGTCGTCCTGCATGACCGGCCCCGCGCCGGACACTTCCTGTACGTTGACCGAAACCAGCGGCTTCATATGAAAGTCCTCGGCCCAGAAATCGACGGTCTGCTTGTAGGCGCGCATGAAGTCGTCGGTCATCTGCTTGAGCGGCGGCGGGCCGAAGGCGCGGATGTCGAGCGGCATCCCCTGGATCCAGCCGACGATCAGCAGCGGACCGTATTCGATATTGTGGTCGGCATGGTGATGGGTGATGAAAATCGACTTGAGCGCGCTGAAGGGGATGCCGGTGCGGGCGTAATTGTCGGTGACGCCCATACCGCAATCGAGCACATAGGCCACGCCGTTGCTCAGCATCACGTGCGAAGTCATCTGCCGGGAGCGTCCCGGCACGGGACCGGCGGCGGTGCCGAGCAGCACCAGCTTGGTGCCCTTGGCGTCCTTCAGCGCGGCCTGCGCCTGCTGCGGGGTCCATCGCGGTCCGGCTGTCTGCGCAACACCCTGTTCAGCCGAGGCCGTTACGATCGGCGCCGCCGCCAGTCCCGCCAGCAAGCTGCGGCGCGATAGGCCAGATGCCTTCGATGATTCCGCCATATTCCTCTCCCTGATTTATTTTGATCGTTTTGGCGAAGGGGCAAAAATGCGCCGTCGCGTGCTTGGCAACCGCAAGAGCGTAATCGCCAATTCCCAGGGAGTCGATCAACTCCCGCAAGCCGGAGATCAAGTCGGAGATCTTGCGGACTGCGAAACGAAAAAGCCCGGCATCGCTGCCGGGCTTTCTTTATTCGTTGGTGCCGCGAAGCAAGAGGCCGTCAGGCCGCCTCTTCTTCTGCGGCGGGTTCCGCCTCGGCTTCGTCGGCGGGCTTCGGCCCACGCCTAGGGCCCTTGGCCAGCGCACCTTCGATCTCCTTGACCGCTTCGGTCTCGGTGACGCGCTGCACCGCCGCGATCTCGCGCGACAGCCGGTCGAGGGCGGCTTCGTAAAGCTGCCGCTCGGAATAAGACTGCTCCGGCTGGGAATCCGACCGGAACAGGTCGCGCACCACCTCGGCGATGGCGACGATGTCGCCGGAATTGATCTTGGCTTCGTATTCCTGCGCCCGGCGCGACCACATCGTGCGCTTGATGCGCGCGCGGCCCTTGAGCGTATCGAGCGCGCGCTTGACCAGCGGGGCTTCCGCCAGCTTGCGCATGCCGACCGACACGATCTTGGCGGTGGGAACCCGCAGCGTCATCTTGTCCTTGATGAAGTTGATGACGAACAGCTCGAGCTTGGCGCCTGCGATCTCCTGCTCCTCGATGGCCAGGATCTGGCCGACCCCATGGGCCGGATAGACGATGAACTCGTTGGTCTTGAAACCTTGTCTTTGGGTAGTCTTCTTGTTGCTGGGCATTCCGGGCAAAACTCCTTCGCCGGCGCCTTTGCGGCTACCGGGTATTTTGGCTGCGGGAGCCCCGTTGCGGACGGCGCCGCGCGAGGCTTGCGAAGTCCGCCGCGCTTCGGCAGACTTTTTCGGTCCCCGGCTCATACCGGTGGAACCTTTCTTAGCTTTTTGACGCGGTTTTCCTGCCACTGCTCACGCGTGGATTACACGCCCTCTTTTAAGGCCCTTGGGTGCAGCCGCGAAAAATAAGGCTCCCGGAAGGGGGAGCGCATCCGTAGCGGCGTTTTTCATCTTCATCGGATAATTGCTTATATATCACATTTTTGGCCAAAATCAAAGCCTTATGGCGCCGCATAAGCGCAATTCCACGGCAACGCGCCTGCAATTTTGGCATATCGGTTAACGGCACCCCCGCATCAGGGGTTCCGATGGGGCCGGAATGGTGCCCGTTTACGGCAAAACGCCGCTTAATCGCCGCTGCCGGGCTTGGGCGAGAAGAACTTCTTAAATTTGTCGGGTACGCCGTCCCAATCCTTGGCGTCCGCCGGCGGTTCCTTTTTGACCGTAATGTTCGGCCAGACCTTGGCGTATTCGGCGTTCAATTCCAGCCACTTTTCGAGGCCGGGCTCGGTATCCGGCTTGATCGCCTCGATCGGGCATTCCGGCTCGCAGACCCCACAGTCGATGCATTCATCCGGATGAATGACCAACATATTTTCGCCTTCGTAGAAGCAGTCCACCGGACACACCTCAACGCAGTCCATGTACTTGCACTTAATGCAGCTTTCGTTGACGACGTAGGTCATTCAAGGCTCCGGGCCGAAATCAGCAGCGCTGCCTATCGTAACGGTAGTTCTACCGCAAGCCATGGCCCTGCCATGGCGAAATTAGCGTTATCGGCCAATTGGCAGCGAAACTTTAGGGCCTAGGCCCGCTTGGGTGCAGGCCTTGGCCCCGGAACCTGTTGTCAAATAACGGTAAAGCGCGCGGGCGGCGGGCGCGGAGCCGCGTTTTTCGCAAAAACCCTGCACCTCAATCACCCTGACCGAGCGGTCGAGCGCCAGCGTCACCACGTCACCTAAGCGCACCAAATGGCCCGGCGCGGTCACCCGCTTGCCGTTTAGCCGCACAAAACCTGCTTCAGCCAAAGCTGCGGCGTCGCTGCGCGTGCGCACCATGCGCGCGTGCCAGAGCCATTTATCGATGCGTTGCCGATCCAAGCCCTATGATTCTTTTGTGCTTTGCTCGAGCTGCTGCTTGAGGGCGGCGAGCTTGGCGAAAGGCGAATTGGGATCCGGCTGCTTGTTGCGATTTTCCGAGCCGCCAAAAGGCTTTGCGTAATACTGCTCGCGCTCGGCGCGCTCGACGCGGTCGCCTTTGTCGCGGCGTGGCCGGTCGCCACGCGGCGGCGCGCTGCCGCCATGAGTCCCTTGGCGTTCGCCGCGCTGGGCGAAGCTCTTGGCTTGCCGCTCCATGCGCTGCTGGCGTTCGTGGCGGTCCTGCCGCTGCTGGCGATCCGGCCCTTTGCGCTCGGCAAACGGAGGTTTTTCAGAAGCTTCGCCCGGCGCCGCGGCCGGCGTAGCCTCGGCCGGCGCGGGCGTAACGGCGTCGCCGGTTTGCGCAGGCGCAGCAATGACTTGAGTGGGCGCTTTTTGCGGACGCGGCGGGCGGCGCGGGCGATTCGGCCGCTTTTCGTGGCGGCCGGCCGGACGCCAGACATCGATCATGACCGGCTCGGCAGGAGCTGCCGAATCATCGCTTTTCACCGGCGCGGCGCTCTCAGAATCGGCAGGCGCACTCGCCAGAACGACGTCTTCTTCTTTCGTTTCTTCAGGCCTCGGCGGCAGAACATCGGAGGTCGCCGATATTTCTTCTGCCGGCGCGCTCGCCACCGCTTCGACGGGCGGCAATTCGACCGGCAGCGCCTCGACCGCGGGCTCTGCTGACGGTGCAGCCGACTCTATAGCGGGGACTTCCGCGACCGGTGCTTCAGCAGCGGGTGCGGCAGCCTCAACGATGGTCGCTTCAGCGGCGGGCGCGGCGTCGCTTGCCGGCGCAGCCTCAACCGCCGCCGTTTCCGCCGGCTTCGTTTCGGCCGGCTTTACTTCCGCAGGCTTCGGCCGGCGGTCCAGGCGATAGCCGAGCGAGCGCAGGATGGAGGCGAAGTCTTCGCCCGATGCGCCGGTGAGCGACGTCATCGCGCCGGTCACGACGAAGCCGCGGCCGTCAAACACGCCGTCCGGTTTCGGACCGGGCGAGGTTTCGCGCCACGACAGCGCCGGGCGGATCAGATCGGCCAGCCGCTCCAGGATATCGACGCGCACCGCGCGCTCGCCGGCGACGCGATAGCCGGCGGTGCGGTAGAGCTGTTTCGGCGTCTCTTTGTCGACCGGGATCGAGGTGCGTCCGCTCGATGCCAGATGCAGCAACTCGGAAACGCCCTTGGCGTCCGGGCTCTCGTGCTTGAGCGCCCAGAGCTGCGTCGCCAGCGCGCGCGGCGCCGGCTTGAGCAGGATCGGCAGATAGATGTGATAGGCGCCGAAGCGCACGCCGTATTTGCGCAACGTGGCGCGCGCCGGCTGGTCGAGCCCTTTGACTTCTTCGGCGACCTTCTGGCGCTCCAGCACGCCGAGCGATTCCACCAGTTGGAAGGCGATGCCGCGCGCCATGCCGGTCACGTCATCGGCGGCGGTGAGCGAGAACAGCGCCGCCAGCAGCTTTTCGATATGCGTCTTGAGCCAGAGATCGAGCCGCGTCTGCACCAGATCGCGCGCCGGCCCGGTCAATTGTTCGTCGGCGACAATGCGCAGGCGCGGGCGCAGCACGTCGTCGCCCGGGATCAACTTGCCGACCACGTCGCCGGTCCAGCGCAAGGCGCCGTCGCTCGCCAGCACGATCTGATCGTTCGACGCCTGCGACAGCTTGGTCGCGCGGGTTTCAATTTCTCCCGCCAGTGCCTTTTGCGCGGCGGCGTTGAGCGCCTTGGCTTCCGAGCCGGCGGCGGCGGAGGCGTCGGGTGCGAACATGAATCCATCGAGGCGGCCGATCACATGCCCCTCGACGGTGACTTCGCCAGATTTTCCGATTTCGGTTTCCAACATCGTGTTCTCTCGTAGCCGCCGCATCAATACGCTGGTGCGGCGGTCCACGAAACGTTCGGCCAGACGTTCGTGCAGCGCATCCGACAGCTTGTCTTCGACCGCGCGCGTGACGTCCTGCCAATGCTCCGGGTCGGCGAGCCAATCCGGGCGGTTGGCAACGAAAGTCCAGGTCCTGACATGCGCGATCCGGTTGGAGAGGGTGTCGATGCCGCCATCGGTCCGGTCGGCTTGCGCCACTTGTTGACTGAACCAATCGGTGGGGATGTTACCCTCTCGCATCAAGAATCCATAGAGGGTCACCACCAATTCGGCGTGGGTGGCGGGCGCAATCTTGCGATAGTCGGGAACCTGGCAGGCATCCCATAACCGCTCGACCGCCGCCGGTTTTACCGCCAGCGCGCGCACATCCTCGTCGCGCGCGGCGTGTTCCAAAACGAGAATGTCTTCCGCGGTCGGCGCGCGGGTGAGCCCCGGCTCGTTCGGCGCCATCGCCAGCGAGGCCTGCAAAGCGCCGATCGAGGCAAAATCGAGATCCGAATTGCGCCATTGCAGCATGCGGACCGGCTCGAAGGTGTGGCTCTCGAGCGCCTGCACCAGCTCAGGCTCGAACGGATCGCAGCGGCCGGTGGTGCCGAAGGTACCGTCGCGGGTTGCTCTACCGGCGCGGCCCGCGATCTGCGCCAACTCGGCGGGGTTGAGTTTGCGAAACTGGTAACCGTCGAATTTACGGTCGGCGGCAAATGCGACGTGATCGACGTCGAGATTGAGACCCATGCCGATGGCATCGGTGGCGACCAGGTAATCCACATCGCCGGATTGATAAAGCGCGACTTGGGCGTTGCGGGTGCGTGGGCTGAGCGCGCCCAGCACCACCGCGGCGCCGCCGCGCTGGCGGCGGATCAATTCGGCGATGGCGTAAACTTCCTCCGCCGAAAAGGCGACAATGGCCGAGCGCGGCGGCAGCCGGGTCAGCTTCTTCTCGCCGGAGAACGTGAGCATCGACAGCCGCGGCCGGCTGATGATGTGCGCGCCGGGCAGCAGCCGCTCCACCATCGGGCGCACCGTCGCCGCGCCCAGCACCAGCGTTTCCTCGCGCGCGCGCATGTTGAGCATGCGGTCGGTGAACACGTGGCCGCGTTCGAAGTCGGCGCCGAGCTGGACTTCGTCGATCGCCAGGAACGCCACGTCGAGATCGCGCGGCATGGCCTCGACGGTGGAGACCCAGAAGCGCGGATTGGCCGGCTTGATCTTCTCCTCGCCGGTGATCAGCGCCACGCTGGCTGCGCCGACGCGATCGACCACCTTGTTGTAGACCTCGCGCGCCAACAGGCGCAGCGGCAGGCCGATCATGCCGGAGGAATGCGCCAGCATGCGCTCGATGGCGAGATGGGTCTTGCCGGTATTGGTGGGGCCGAGCACGGCGGTGACGCCCGCACCGCGGGCGCGCGATGCTCGGTTCGGCTGCGGAGAAAAGGAGATGGCCATTACGCGTCCAAACTGGCGATAGGGCTGTTTTGCAGCCCTACCAAAGGCTTCCTGTATCACAATGCGACGACAGGCAAAGCTGCGGTTAATCAATAGAACGAGTCTGGAACGAACCGCGCCCGAATCACTGACTCGGGACCTATGCGGCTTCGTTCACGGCGACATCTGGCAAGCCAAACCCCGACCCCTACAACATCGGGTATCCAGGTGTGGTTTCAAGGGCCCTTTTTGCCCTCCAAAGGTTAACGCGCGGCAGGACTCGGCCGGGCGCAAGAGTCAAGCAGCGAATCTGTCATTCATTGCGTCTTGAAGCCATTGGCCGAGGCGCGGCTCGGCAATGGTGCCGAGACGAATTGGGTCGCTTCCACCACCACGCGGCCGATCGGCGTCGGGCTTTGCATCCGGAATGGCACCAGCACGCGCGTTCCCGCGATCGGCGCCAGCCAGACTTCCATGTCGCGTTGTTTGGACAGGTAGCGGATGGCCGCGCGCTGCGGGATGAAGCCGGCGACCGGCAAGAAATAGACCGCGCAGACCACCACCGGACCGGCATAGCCCTTCTCCGCCTTGACATGGTCCATGCGCTTGAAAGCGAATTGCAGATCGTAGCGCAGCCGGCCGTCGAAGATCGCCAGCGTGCGCTGGCAGGATTCCTGCGACAGCGGATCGCCGGCGCCCGGCGCGCGCAATAGCGACGCGGTCATCGGGTCGAGAACGCCCTTGCGGTGCGCGTCGGTGAGCGGCACGCGGTCCGCTCCGGTTTCGAGCGGCGGATCGACCCGCGCTTCGGTGACGACGCCTTTGGTGACCGTGAGGCGGACTTCGTCGGTCTTATGGCCGGAGGAAATGGTGGAGGCGAAAATCGACGATACCGGCAGCCCCGCATGCAAGATGCCGTGCGAGGCGCTGGTGCCCTGGCCGCCGGTGAAGGCGCGCACCAGGCCGGTGGTGACGCCGCTCGCCGCCGCCACGTAATGGCTGTCGGTGATATCGATCACCCAACTGCCCTTGCCGATCGGAATGCCGGCGAGCGTCGCCGAGTAGCGCGCCTCCAGCTTGCCTTGCGCATGAACGGTTGCGGGCGCCGCAACGGCCAGCACGACGGCAAGCACCGGCACGAGACGTAAGGGGCGGCAAAGTGCCAACACGAATGGTCATCCTCTCTCGCGCCGGGCGGCGGTTTCGCCCGGCTGGCGGACCCCGCCGCACATTAACCGGCGGTTGCGACCGCCATGCAAGGGGCGGGCCGGGCCGCAGGCCGCTTGCCCCACAGCATAGGGGCGAACTCGCCCCAGCGGCGGGGCGCCTTAAGTCGGCGTCGAATAAGTCGAATGTTTGATCCTCCCAGGCTGCCGGGGCGGCCGGCAGGCGTATAACCGGCCCATAAAAACGGTCAAAAATCGGCTCAAATGGCTCGGCTTGACGCTGGTTTCCCCGCTCTCTATACGTCCGGCCAACTTCCACGATGAATGATAGGCTCGGCGCTCATGAGCGCGGGCGTTTTGCGAGGGATAAGCCATGGCATGGCGTTGCGAACTGACCGGCAAAGGGCCGTTGTCCGGGCACAAAGTGAGCCACTCCAATATCAAGACCAAGCGCCGGTTCATGCCGAACCTGCGCAACGTCACGCTGATTTCGGACGCGCTGCAGCGCAAGGTGCGGGTGCGGGTGTCGGCCAACGCGCTCAAGACCGTCGACCATCGCGGCGGGCTCGACGCCTTCCTGCTCAAGGCCAAGGACGCAGAACTGGCGCCCAAGATGCTCGTGCTCAAGCGGGCGATCGCGAAGAAGAAGGCTGCGGTGGCGCCCGAGACGGCGGCAGCGAGCTGAGAGCGATCCAGCTTCGGACCAGATTGAACGCCGCCGCAAGGCGGCGTTTTTATTTGCGTGCGCCTATTCCCCCACCAGCGCGAATTGCAGCAGCAGATTGCGCTGGAGCACGGAAAAATTGTCGTCCGAAATCAGCGTGAGGATGATCTCGCCGGCCGCGTTGCGATGCACCGCGATGCCTTCCATGTTGTCGATCTGGTAGGCGAGGTCGGCCACGATCAGCGGCGTGCCGTCGACCAGCGTGTCCGGCTTGATGCCGGCGAGCGGGATGCGGCGGATGCGCAACGCGACGCCGCGCGCCGGCGAATAGCTGCGCTCGAGCAGCAGCAGATCGGCGGGCGGCAGGATGGTGCAGTCGCTGACGTCAAAGCCGCCGCTGCGCTTAACCGAAAAGCGCGCGACCTTGCCGCCGTCGAGCAGATAGGAGCGATGATTGCCTTGCGCATCGAGGCTGCGCTCGGTGACCGCAATCAGTGTGCCGGCAAGCGGTGAGCCCTTGGGCGGCATCGCCAGGCATTCCAGGCTCTTGTTGTAGGTGAAGGTCTTGAAGTCGTCCGGCACCTTTATCGGCTCGCCGCGCGCCATGAGGCCGTCTTTGCCGTAGTCGAAGCGCACGATCTTTTCCACGCGCTCGATGCCGACATAGAGCGTGCCGTTGTTTTCCGCGAGCGATTCGGTGTCGTACCAGCCGCGCGCGGCGAGCGGCTTGCCGTCCGGCCCCAGCATCGGCGCCATCTCGGCGTCGGCGATGCCGGCGGGCTTGCCGCCGGCGTAGACGATACGCGCGCGCAGCCAGGAACCCTTGTCGGTCAGCGCCAGGAAATGGCTGCCGTCGGGCTCGACATGCAGCGCGGAAATGCCGCCGAACGCTTCGTAGGACGAAGTGAGCGCGAGGCCGCCGCGGAATTCCAGCGCGCCGAAGCGCGTCTTCGACGGATCGCGGTTGTCGAACGACGCGATCGGCGTGGCCTGCACGGCGATGGGCGTGAGCGCCGGGCTGGTGCGGACCGACTCGGCGAGCGAATAGGAGCCGACCGCAATCAACAGCGCCGCGACCAGCATGCCGGCCGCGAGCCAGCGGCGGCCCGGCCGGGCGGCGGTCACGCCACCCGTCTCCGCCGCTTCGGCGGACCGGCCTGGTCGGCGGTGGCGTGCTCCTCGAACAGCTCGGCGAGTTTCTCGGTCATGGCGCCGCCGAGCTCCTCGGCATCGACGATGGTGACGGCGCGGCGGTAATAGCGCGTGACGTCGTGGCCGATGCCGATGGCGATCAGTTCCACCGGCGAGCGCGTCTCGATCTCCTCGATCACCCAGCGCAGATGGCGCTCGAGATAATTGCCGGCGTTGACCGAGAGCGTCGAATCGTCGACCGGCGCGCCGTCGGAGATCATCATCAGGATCTTGCGCTGCTCGGTGCGCGCCAACAGCCGCTTATGCGCCCAGTCGAGCGCCTCGCCGTCGATGTTCTCCTTGAGCAGGCCCTCGCGCATCATCAGGCCGAGATTCTTGCGCGCGCGCCGCCACGGCGCGTCGGCGTTTTTATAGATGATGTGGCGCAGATCGTTGAGCCGGCCGGGATTGGCCGGCTTGCCGGCGGTGAGCCATTGCTCGCGCGACTGCCCGCCCTTCCAGGCGCGCGTGGTGAAGCCGAGGATCTCGACCTTGACGCCGCAGCGCTCGAGCGTGCGCGCCAGGATGTCGGCGCAGGTGGCGGCGACCGTAATGGGCCGCCCGCGCATGGAGCCGGAATTGTCCAACAGCAGCGTCACCACGGTGTCGCGGAACTGCATCTCCTTCTCGGCCTTGAACGACAGCGCATGCATGGGATCGATGACGATGCGCGACAGCCGGGCCGGGTCGAGCAGGCCCTCCTCGAGGTCGAATTCCCAGGAGCGATTCTGCTGCGCCATCAGCCGGCGTTGCAGGCGGTTGGCGAGGCGGGCGACCACGCCCTGCAAATTCGACAACTGCTTATCGAGGTAGCCGCGCAAGCGGTCCAGTTCCTCCGGCTCGCACAGTTCCTCGGCGGCGATGGTCTCGTCGAAGCGCATGGTGAAGGCGCGGTAGTCCGGGCCGCGCGGCTGGTTGTCGCCGAACTGGCGCGGCCGCTGCGGCTCGCCCGGGGTTTCGGCGTCGCCCATGTCGGTGTCGTCGGCCATGTCGGCGGTCGGCGCATCGGCTGCTTCGGAAGCGCTGTCCGGCATGTCCTCGGCGGACACCTGGGCGTCCTCCGTGCTCATGCGGTTCATCTCGTCGCTGTCTTCGGCGTCGCCGTCCTCGCCGGACTCCTGCTTGCGGCGATCCTCCTCGCCGTCCTCGTCTTCCTCTTCGGAATCGCGGTTGCGGTCGTCGCCCATTTCGAGCGCGTCGAGCAGATCGTGCACCGCGTCGCCGAATTGCTTCTGGTCCTCGACCACCGATTCCAGCCGGTCGAGATCGCGCCCGGCGCGGTCCTCGATCAGCGGACGCCAGAGATCGACCAGCTTCTTGGCCGCCGGCGGCGGCGCCAGGCCGGTCAGCCGCTCGCGCACCATGAGCGCCAGCGCGTCCTCGATCGGCGCGTCGGCGCGCTCGCTGATGTCTTCGAATTTGCCGCGGTGGAATTTCTCGTCGAGCATGGCGGTGATATTCTTGGCGACGCCGTCCATGCGCCGCGCGCCGATCGCCTCGACGCGCGCCTGCTCGACCGCCTCGAACACCGCGCGGCCCTGCTGGCCGGCCGGTTGCAGACGGCGATGCACCGCCGGATCATGGCAGGCGATGCGCAGCGCGATGGCGTCGGCATGGCCGCGCACGATCGCGGCCTCGCCCTTGCTGAGTTTGCGCGGCGGCTCCGGCAGGCGGACCTTGCCGCCCATCATGCCGGGCCGCTCGGCGGCGAACGAGACTTCGAGATCGGGCTTGCGCGCGATGGCACGCAGACAGCCGGTGACCGCGCGTTTGAACGGCTCGGTCGGCGAGTCCTTCGGCGACGGTTTGCTTTTGATGTTGGAGGCCATTTTGTTTACCTGTCGTTCCGCGGCGCCGCGCAGCGGCGAGCCCGGAACCCATACTCATTGACCTCTCGGCTCAATCTCATCACCGGGGTTATGGGTCCCCGCCGGGCCTGCTCGGGCCGGCCCAAGCGAGCGGACAATTAGGAAAGCGCCACGTTGACCGAGCTCTCCGGCAGCTCGACGCCGAAGCAGCGCTGATAGAATTCGGCCACGATCGGCCGTTCCAGCTCGTCGCACTTGTTGAGGAAGGTGAGCCGGAAGGCAAAACCGACATCGTTGAAGATCTCGGAATTCTCCGCCCAGGTGATCACCGTGCGCGGGCTCATCACGGTCGAGATATCGCCGTTCATGAAGGCGTTGCGCGTCAAGTCGGCAACGCGCACCATTTTGCCGACGATGTCGCGGCCCTGCTCGTTGCGATAATGCTTGGCCTTGGCCAGCACGATCTCGACTTCATTGTCGTGCGGCAGATAATTCAGCGTGGTGACGATCGACCAGCGGTCCATCTGCGCCTGGTTGATCTGCTGGGTGCCGTGATAGAGGCCCGAGGTGTCGCCGAGGCCCACCGTGTTGGCGGTGGCGAACAGGCGGAAACAGGGATGCGGCTTGATCACGCGGCTCTGGTCGAGCAGCGTGAGCCGGCCCGAGGATTCCAGCACGCGCTGGATCACGAACATCACGTCCGGGCGGCCGGCGTCGTATTCGTCGAAGCAGAGCGCGACGTTGTGCTGGTAGGCCCAGGGCAGAATGCCGTCGCGGAATTCGGTCACCTGCTGACCGTCCTTGATGACGATGGCGTCCTTGCCGATCAGGTCGATACGGCTGATGTGGCTGTCGAGATTGACGCGCACCATCGGCCAATTGAGCCTTGCCGCCACCTGCTCGATATGGGTGGACTTGCCGGTGCCGTGATAGCCGGTGACGATGACGCGGCGGTTCCTGGCGAAGCCGGCGAGAATGGCGAGCGTGGTCGGCCGGTCGAAGCGATAATCGGGATCGATATCGGGCACGTGCTCATCGGGCTTGGAATAGGCCGGCACTTCCATGTCGCTGTCGATGCCGAATTGCTGGCGGACCGATACCTTCATGTCCGGCAAGTTTGCGTCAGATTTGCCGGTGACCTGTTCAGTTGCAGCAGTCAATGAAACCTCCGTGGCTTCGCGGTACCCCGAAGCCTGTTCACGCCCCGACTCGTCCGGTCCGGCTGATAGGCAGTCAACTTAGCAGACCAAAGCGCAGCAAAAAACCCAGGCCTGGCGAATGGCACCATCAATAATATCAATGAGTTAGGTGCTATCGAGCCCGACCGGAAGGCGGGGCTGGGTTGCTTGGCGCAGCTAACGCCGGGTCAGCCGAAACCGACCGATTTCAGATAGTTGTACGACTTGATGACCTCGATCAGGCGGTCTTCGGTCGAGCGGTCGCCGCCATTGGCGTCGGGATGGTGGCGTTTCACCAATTCCTTGAAGCGCGCCTTGACCTGTTTCGGCGTGGCGCCGACCTCGAGCCCGAGCGCGCTGAGCGCTTTGCGCTCGGCGTTGCGGACCGGGCGCGCTTCCGCGCGCTTCTGCTGCTCGTTGCGCAGGCCTTCGCCGAACAGCCCGAACGTATCCGTTCCGGTGCCGAGGGTGCGGAAATCCTGCTGCGCCGTACGCTTGCCGGTTCCCATCTTCCAGGTCGGGCGATGGCCGGTCAGCGCGTCCTTCTGATAGGCCAGCACGTCGGCGTCGTTCATGCCTTTGAAGAAATTGTACGACTGATTGTATTCCCGCGTATGCGCCAGGCAGAAGCGCCAGTATTCCTTGTCGTTCTGCTTGCCCTTGGGCGCGCGGTTGGTGGCGATTTCCTTGCAGCCCGCCCATTCACAGGCCGGCCCGCCGGTTTTTTTCCGGCGATCCTTGTCCGGTTTGACGCGGACTTTGTCGAAAAGAGGTGAGTCGAATTTCATGACCAAACACTATGCGCCTTTGCGGACCGTATCTTCAAGACTTGACAACGATGCAACGTCACTCGAATCGGCTCGGCCGCCATTGACCTCAACGCCGCCCTCTCCTAAGGGGGCAGCATGCGAACCGCCGATCTCATCACCAAGAAGTTGACCGAGGCTTTCGCGCCACAAAGCGTCAATGTGGTGGACGAATCGTCCAAACACGAAGGCCATGCCGGCGCCCGGCCGGGCGGGCAAACTCATTTCCGCGTTTATATCGTGTCTGAGGCCTTCAAAGGTAAGACCCGGATCGAACGCCACCGCATGATTAACGGGGCGCTGGCCGGCGAGCTGGCGGGCGGCGTGCACGCGCTCGCCATCCATGCCGCGGCGCCGGGCGAAGGCGGGGTCACTTAAGGATAGCGCAGGCGCGAAAAAGGCGGCAACCGCGAGATCATCGACGGCCGCCGCCTCTTACGGACGGTGGGATCAGAATTCCTTCCAATCCGCCGGTTCGTTGACGGCGGTAGCAAGCTGCGCCTGCATCCGCCCGACCGGGCCGCCACTACGATGCCCGGCGGCGGCGCGCTGAGGCGCCGCGGCCGGTTTTTGTTTCGTCATCGCCGGCTGTGCTTTTGCCGCGGCCGGACCGCGGCTCGGCGGCATCGGCGCCGGGCGCTTGTTGGCCACCGGCGAAGCAGCCTGCGCGGGTTCGGCGCCGGCGGCGATGCGGAAGAACGCGACGCGCTCGTCCATGGCGTGGGCCTGGTGTTCGAGCGTCTTGGCGGTCGCCGCGTTTTCCTCGACCAGCGCCGAGTTCTGCTGCGTCACCTCGTCCATCTGGGTGAGCGCCTTGTTCACCTGCTCGATGCCGCTCGCCTGTTCGGCGCTGGCATTGGCGATGTCGGCGACGATGTCGGCGACCTTCTTGATCGATTCGACGATCTCGGTGAGCGAGGCGCCCGCCCGGTTGACGAGCTCGACGCCATCCTTGACCTGACCGTTCGAGTTGGTGATCAGGTCCTTGATGTCTTTCGCCGCCTGCGAGGAGCGCTGCGCCAAGCTGCGCACTTCGGAGGCAACGACCGCAAAGCCGCGGCCGGCCTCACCGGCGCGCGCGGCTTCTACCGCGGCGTTGAGGGCCAAGAGGTTGGTCTGGCGCGCGATCTCGTCGATGACGCCGATGATGTCGGAGATCTTGCGCGAGGATTCCTCGATCTTGGCCATGGCGTCGACCGCCTTGGCCACCACCTGGCCGCCGCGATCGGCGACTTCGCGTGTCGTAGCGGCCGACTTGTTGGCCGCCTGCGCGTTTTCGGCGTTCTTCTTTACGGTCGCCGGGATTTCTTCCATCGAGGCGGAGGTTTGTTCCAGGCTCGCCGCCTGTTCCTCGGTGCGCTGCGACAAATCCGTCGTGCTGCCGGAAATCTCCGCCGAGGCGTTGGTGACTTCCGCCGCCGAGGACTTGATCTCGGCGATGGTCTGGCCGATGCGCTCGGCCGTCTTGTTGGCGTTGTCTTTGAGCACCGCGAAATTGCCCTGGTAATCGGCGGTAATGCGCTGGCTGAGATCGCCGGCGGCAAGCGCGTTGAGCATATTGATAAGATCGTCGAGCGCCTTGGCGACGTTGGCGCACAGCGAATTGATCGCGGTACCAACATTGAGCACCATGCCGGTCTTGCCTTCGAGGTCGACGCGTTGCGAGAAATCGCCGGCGACCGCCGCCTGCACGATGCCGCCGACCGCGGTTTCGAACTCGCTCGCCATCGCCTGCATGGCGGCTTCGCGCTCCGCCGCGGTGCGCACTTCGTTCGCCTTCTGCTCGGCTTCCATCTGCTCGACGCGGAGCAGATTTTCCTTGAAGGTCTGGGCGGCGCGGGCGTTGTCGCCGATTTCGTCGCCGCGTTCGGTATAGGGAATTTCGACCGCCTTGTTGCCCTTGGCGAGTTCGGCGAGCACGTTTGACATCCGGCCGAGCGGTTTTGAGATGCCGCGGCCGATCAGGAAGGCGAGCGCGAGACCGATGGTCAGTGCCGCGGCGGCGGCGGCAAGCGACGTCTTATCGCCCAACCTACCGTTGCCAGCGTCTCCTCGGTGATGCGGTCCATCGATTTCATCTGCGCGTCGGTCAGGGCTTGCAACCGTTCGTTCAATTGCGTCGCCAATCTTGGCGCCCACATCGCCGATGAGCTGATTTTTCTCATCGGTGATCTTGATCGTCGTCGCGATGCCGGGGACGAATTTTGCCGCTACCGCCTGAATCGTTCATCCGACGCGCTTCTGCTCATCCGGAGACGATCACGGCCGCGCGGATCCGCTTGAGCAGCTCCGGCAATTTATTGACATTGTCGACCGCGGCCTTGGCAATGGTCGCGTTGGGGTGCAAGAAATAGACATTGGTATTGAGCCGTGCGGTCAACAGATGTTCCTGGGCCAAGCCGACGAGCGCGGCGACCGGCAGATCGTTCCGTTCGACGCTCGATCGCATCAATTCGCCGAAATACGCTTGCATGCGCGCGCCGAGCGGACGCAGGACGCTGTCATTGCTTTCGCCTTCCTTCACCGCCTTAACGACACGGTCGAAGTTCTTGGCATATTCATCGAGAAGACCGCCCGCCTGGTTCAGCATTTGCACGCGGTCCGCAGCGACAATCAAATTTTTCGCTTCAACGGCGTGTTTCGCGGCGAGCGTCACGGAACGCGCGCGCGTCCTTTTCCATCGCCGGCGAGCCGTTCTGCCCGTATACGATTACCGCGCGCCGCATCTGCCCGAAGGCGCTCTCCAGCTTGGCGACGGCTGCATAGGCGTCCGTGGCCTTGTCAAATACCTTGACGTTGCGATCGCTTTTGCTGAGTCCGAAATAGCTCAAGCCGGCGACGACGGCGAGCAGCGCCAGTATGCTGGCAAAGCCGATGGCGACGCGCGTTCCAACTTTGAGACGCGAACTTAGGTTGCGAAGCTTAGACATGAGAGCAATCCTTTAGCAGTCGTTAGAATCAATTCAGATTGACGTTCGCGGCGGCGGCGGGTTCCCGCGCCGACAGCAAGTTGGGCAGGTCGATCAGCGCGATCATGATGTTGTCGTGGGTGACCAGACCGGACAAGAAATCCTGGGTCGTTCCCTGCGCCGTGCGCGGCACCGGCTGGATCTGGTCGACGTCGGTCGAGACGATATCGAGCACGCGGTCGCCGATCAGGCCGACCTGGCGCCCGTCGATCTGCACGATGATCATGATGTGCAGCGGCGTCGTTTCGGTCAGGCCTTGGCCGAAGCGGCAGCGCAAGTCGACGATCGGGACGATGACGCCGCGCAGATTGAGCACGCCGCGCACGTATTCCGGCTGCTTCGGCAGATGCGTGACGTTCGACCAGCCCTTGATCTCGCGCACCGCCATGATGTCGACGCCGTACTGGTCGTCGCCGATGCCGAAGCTGATGAACTGGATTTGCGCTGCCTTGTTCTGCGTGCCGGCGGTCGCGCCGGCGTAAGAATTTACATCGGCGACCGGCGTAACGACGTTCTGACTCATCACAACATCCCGTCTTCGACGCACCGCAAATTCGTGGGCGCGCTACTTTCTATCGTGGTTAGGAATGGTTCATTTGCATTTCAAATCGTTTAAGAAAGAAGCGCGATCGCGGAAAAAACGTCGTATTCTAAATTGATAATCCAGATTATCGTGCGCGCGGGCGGCCGCCGAAGCGCGGGTCGAGCGTCGAGAGTTGCGGCACGCACATGAAATTTACGCGGCGGCGAAAAGTTAACTCGCCTTCGCCGCCACCTTGCGCGGCAGCGGCTGGATGCGCAACGCGGTGATGCGGTTGCGCTCGCGCCGCAATACCCGGAACCGGAAGCCGTGGAAGGTGAAGCTCTGGCCCACTTCGGGAATCGAGCGCGCCTCGTGAATGACCAGCCCGGCGATGGTGGTCGCCTCCTGGTCCGGCAGATTCCAGTCCATCACGCGGTTGATGTCGCGGATCGGCACCGCACCGTCGACATTGATCGAGCCGTCCGGCTGGCGGCGGACCCCCGGCACGGCGACGTCGTGCTCGTCGGTGATGTCGCCGACGATTTCTTCCAGGATGTCCTCGAGCGTGACCAGGCCTTCGACCTCGCCATATTCGTCCACCACCAGCGCAAGTTGGGTCTTGCGGCGGCGGAACGCCTTGAGCTGCTCGGATACCGGCCGCGTTTCGGGAACGAACCAAGGTGGCGCCATCAGCGCGGCGATGTCGACCTTGGCGGCGTCGCCGTCGACCGCGTGCAGCGCGCGCAGCAAATCTTTCACGTGCAATACGCCGACGATGTTCTCCGGATTGTCGCGCCAGAGCGGCAGGCGCGTCACCGGCGAGGCGATCACCGCGTTGACGATTTCTTCCGGCGTATCGTCGGCATTGAGGGTAATCATGTTGGTGCGGTGGATCATCACGTCGGACACCGCCAGATCGCGCAGGTCGAGTACGCCGCCGAACATGTCGCGGTCGACGGTCTCGACGTCGCCCTCGCGATGCAGCAGATCGACGGCGCCGCGCAATTCCTCGCGCGCCGACAAGACCTCCTGGTCCTCGCCGACCGTCATGCCGATGAGCTTGAGCAGCCAGCGCACCAGCGCCTCGATCGCCATCAGCACCGGACCGAAAAATTTGACGAACCAATACATCGGCCGCGCCACGCCGAGCGCGATGCGGTCGGGCGCGTTGAAGGCGGCGGTCTTCGGCAGGATTTCGGAGAACACGACCACGACGATGGTCATGATGACGGTGGCGTAGATCACGCCGACATCGCCGAACAAGGTCAGCAGAACGTGGGTCGCCAGCACCGAGGCCGCGATATTGACCGCGTTGTTGCCGAACAACAGCGCGCCGATCAGCCGCTCGCGCTGCAGCAGCAGGCGGTTGACGATGGCCGCGCGTTTGTTGCCGTGCTTTTCCAGCCGCGCCATGCTGGCGCGCGAAGACGCGGTGAGCGCGGTTTCGCTGCCGGCGAAGAACGCCGAGAGCAGCAGGCACACCAGCACGATTGCGAGGGACAGCCAGTCGTTCGTCGTCATGACATTTTCACGTGGCGCATGATCTTATCCGAAAACCGGTTGCCGCCTTTCGGGATCATGCGCCGGAAAGCTTGTCGGCCAGGAAGGCGCGCACCTCGGCCGCGTCGACGTCGTTTTCGACAAAGGCCTGGCCGATGCCGCGCACCAGGATGAAGGTGAGCTTGCCGCGCTTCACTTTCTTGTCCTGCGCGATCAGGTCCATCAGGACGTCGAGGCCCGGCACGCCGCCGGGCACGTCCTTCAGTTGGGTGGGCAGGCCGACCGCCGCAAGATGCGCGCGCGCCCGCGCCGCGTCGGCGTCGCCGATCAGGCCTTTGCGGGCGGAGAATTCGAACGCCAGCGCCATGCCGAGCGCCACCGCCTCGCCGTGCAACAGGCGGCCGGAGAAACCGCAGCCGGCTTCCAGCGCGTGACCGAAGGTATGGCCGAGATTGAGCAGCGCGCGGTCGCCGGTCTCGCGCTCGTCGCGTGCGACGATCGCCGCCTTGCCGCGGCAGCAGACCGCGATGGCGTGCTCGCGCGCCAGGACGCCGGACGATTTGCCGCCGGCGAAGACGCCCTGCCAGTTGGCCTCCAGCCAGGCGAAAAACCCGGCGTCGCCGAGCAACCCGTATTTGGCGACCTCGGCATAGCCGGCGCGGAATTCGCGCTCCGGCAGCGTGTCGAGCAGCGCGGTGTCGGCGACGACCAGGATCGGCTGATGGAAGGCGCCGACCAGGTTCTTGCCGTGGCGGGAATTGATGCCGGTCTTGCCGCCGACCGATGAATCGACTTGTGCCAAGAGTGTCGTCGGCACCTGCACGAAATCGAGCCCGCGCCGCACGCTCGCCGCAGCAAAGCCGGCGAGGTCGCCGACCACGCCGCCGCCGAGCGCGACGACGAGATCGCCGCGCTCGATATGCGCCGCGATGATCGCCTCGCATACGGTCTCGAAGGTCGGCGTAGCTCTTCGAGTCCTCGCCGCTCGGCGACCACGATCGACTGAGCTTCGAGATGCCGGCGGCTTGCAGCGCGGCCTGGCAGCGCCGCAAGATGGCGCTGGCGCCACGGTTGTCGTCGGTGACGATCGCGCACTTGGCGCCGGCGCGCAGCGCTTTGATGCGCTCGCCCAGCGTTGCGATTAGCCCGCGGCCGATGACGATCTCGTAGGCACGCGCGCCGAGCGCGACCGGCACCACGATCGGCTCGGCGGGAGCCCCGGCTTGGCGTAGCGGCGCCATCATAGCTTGTCCTCGGCGATCTCGAGCGGCTTGGTGAGCTTGGCGACGATTTCGTCGACAATAACGTCGTGCGGCTCGTCGCGCGACTGCACGGTGATGTCGGACAGCGCATAGACCGGCTCGCGCAGCGGCAGCAAGTCCTTGATTTTTTCCGCCAGCGGGCGGTCGTTGCGCCGCCTGGTGCGTTTCAGCAGCACGTCGAGATCGGCCTTCAGCCAGACCGAGATGCCCTTGATGTGGATCAGGTCGCGGGTGTTCTGGTCCATGATCGCGCCGCCGCCGGTCGCCAGCACCTGCGGGCCGCCGTCCAAGAGCCGGGCGATGACGCGCTTTTCGCCGGCGCGGAAATCGGCCTCGCCATGCTTGGCGAAGATTTCCGGAATGGTCATGCCGGCGGCGTTTTCGATCTCGGTGTCGGCATCGACGAAGCCGATGCCGAGCCGGGCGGCGAGCCTGCGGCCGACCGACGACTTGCCGGCGCCCATCATGCCGACCAGCACGATGGAACGCTTGCCGAGCGCACGCACGATCGCGGCTTGCAGCCCGTTTTCCGCCGTCTTTTGAATGGCACCGTTCGCCATGCTAGAGTTCCAAATCAACGCCACGGTTCCATATACCAGCAATTGAGACAACCGCATGGGTGGCTCTTGGCCCTGGTTAAGGAAACCGGCCGCACGCATGCAAAATTCGCCCGTTTGGCGCGGGCCGCCGCCGGATTAAGCCCATGCCTAGCCTGTTCAGGTTTCTGTTTGTCGTCGGTCTGATCGGCGGTATCGGCTATGTCACGGTGTTCGCACTGGCCAATTTCGTGAAGTACCATCCGCGCGAAATCGTGGTGACGATTCCGCCCGACAAATTCATCAAGAACCACTAGCGGGCGAACCGCTTCAAGGCGATGGCGCGCCGGCGACAAGCATCCGATGAAGCGCTGGTCGAGTTGTTCCTCGACATGCAGGCGGCCGAGCGCGGCGCCGGCAAGAATACGCTCGACGCTTATCGCAACGACCTCGCCGATCTTGCCGCGCACCTGCGCGCCGCCGGCCGAACCATCGCCGGCGCCGACACCGACGACCTGCGCGGATTTCTGAGCGGTCTCGCCGAGCGCGGCTTCAAGGCCTCGTCGCTGGCGCGGCGGCTGTCGGCGGTGCGCCAGCTCTACCGTTTCCTCTATGCCGAAGAAAAACGCGGCGACGATCCGGCCGCCGTGCTGGAAGGCCCCAAGCGCGGACGCACGCTGCCGAAGGTGCTGTCGATCGCCGAAGTCGACGCGCTGCTGGCGCAGGCGCGCAAGGCCATGGAAGACGGCGAACAGGCGCCGGCCGCCCGCCTGCGCGCGGCGCGGCTGTTGTGTCTGCTCGAAACCGTCTACGCGACGGGCTTGCGGGTGTCCGAGCTGGTGGCGCTGCCGGCAGCGAGCGCGCGGCGCGATCAACGCATGCTGGTCGTGCGCGGCAAAGGCGGCAAGGAACGGTTGGTGCCGCTCAACCAGGCGGCCAAGCGCGCCATGGCGGAATATCTCAAGCTGCGCGGCGAGACCGACAAAGACGCGCCGTCGAAATGGCTGTTCCCGTCGTTCGGCGAACAGGGTCACCTCACGCGTCAGCATTTTGCCCGCGAATTGAAGGCGCTCGGCTCGGCCTGCGGCATCGCGCCGGATCGCCTCTCCCCGCACGTGCTCCGCCATGCCTTTGCCAGCCATCTGCTGCACAACGGCGCCGACCTGCGCGTGGTGCAGACTTTGCTCGGGCACGCCGACATCTCGACCACGCAGATCTACACCCACGTGCTGGAAGAGCGCCTGAAGGCGCTGGTGCGCGACCTGCACCCGCTTACCGACGGCTAGAGAGAGTATGCTAGAGAAGCCGTCATGGCGGATTCGTCCTCATCCGCCGCCGTCGTCGCGGTCAGCGCCGGCGCGGCGCACACGTTCAGCAAGCCGGTGCGCGACAGCATCCGGCTCTTGAGCGGTCTTGGTGTCGAAGGCGACGCGCATCTCGGGGTGACGGTGCAACACCGCTCCCGCGTCGCCAAGGATCCGACGCAACCGAACCTGCGTCAGGTGCACCTGATCCACGCGGAGTTGCTCGACGAGCTCAATGCCGCCGGCTTTCGCCTCGCGCCCGGCGCGATCGGCGAGAACATCACGACGCGCGGCATCGACCTGCTCGCGCTGCCGCTCGGAACGAGGCTTCACATCGGCGATGCCGCCGTCGTCGCCGTCACCGGTCTGCGCGATCCGTGCCGCCAATTGAACGGCTACCGGCCCGGCCTGATGGCCGCGGTTCTCAGTCAAGACGAACACGGCAACCTTGTGCGCAAAGCCGGCATCATGGGTATCGTTGTTGCGGACGGCAACGTGCGCGCCGCCGACCCTATCCGCGTCGAACTGCCGCCGCCGCCGCACCAGCGCTTGGAGCGGGTATGAGCGCGATCGCCTAAAATGGCCGGCCGCCATGGCGGAACCCGCCGTAAAACCCATATTAACCCGATTGCTTGACTTAAGAGGCGCTCCCGCGTCACTTCCCGATCAAATGCTTGCTGGAAACATGCGCACGTACCTCGACTTCGAAAAGCCCGTGGCCGAACTGGAGGCCAAGGTCGAGGAATTGCGCGCCATGGGCGAGAGCGATTCCGCGGTCGCCGTCGGCGACGAAATCAGCCGGCTCGAGGTGAAGGCGGCGGTCGCGCTCAAGGAGCTCTATGCCGATCTCACGCCCTGGCAGAAGACGCAGGTGGCGCGCCATCCGCAACGGCCGCATTGCCTCGACTATATCGCCGGCCTGATCGAGGGTTTCATTCCGCTCGCCGGCGACCGCAAATTCGGCGACGACGCGGCCATCATCGGCGGCTTCGGCCGCTTCCGCGGCGAGAGCGTCTGCATCATCGGCCACGAAAAAGGCTCCGACACCGAAAGCCGGATCAAACATAATTTCGGCATGGCCAAGCCCGAGGGCTACCGTAAGGCGGTGCGGCTGATGGATATGGCCGACCGTTTCGGTATCCCCGTAATCGCACTGGTCGACACCGCCGGCGCCTATCCCGGCATCGGCGCGGAAGAGCGCGGCCAGGCCGAGGCCATTGCCCGCTCGACCGACGCCTGCCTTGGGCTCGGCGTGCCCAATGTCGCGGTGATCCTGGGCGAAGGCGGCTCGGGCGGCGCCATCGCCATCGCCACCGCCAACCGCGTGCTGATGCTGGAGCACGCCGTCTATTCGGTGATCTCGCCGGAAGGCGCCGCGTCCATCCTGTGGCGCGACACCTCCAAGGCGCAGGAGGCGGCCACCAATTTGAAGATCACCGCGCAGGACATGGTGCGCTTCGGGGTGATCGACAGCGTGGTGACGGAGCCGACCGGCGGCGCCCATCGCGATCCGCAGGCCGCCATCGCCGTCACCGGCGAGGCGATCGCCAATGCGCTCGCCGAATTGCGCGGGCTCGATCGCGACACGGTGCGAAGGCAGCGGCGCGAGAAGTTCCTGGCGATGGGCCGCGCGCCGGCTTAAACGGCTCCGCGGCGCCGTCCGGCCCTGCGTTCGGGCCGCCCCTGAATCCCGAATCCGCATGGCTTTTTCGGTATTTACTGCCGGTTCACCATAGGGTTACCCCTAGCCACAGGGGTCATAGTTTGCCTTGCGGATGCCACATCTTATGGATAACGATTGCTCAATGAGGGACCGCCCCTTCGGGGAGTACCGCGTTTGAGCCGACCTTACGTACGCGCCCTGCTTGTCTCGGCGGCCGTCGCCGTTGCGGTTGCGCTTGCCGGCTGCAATCCCGACAGCGTGACGCCGACCGGCCGCTCGCTCGCCCCTCTGTCCGACAAGCTGCTCGGCGACATCGAGTCCAAGCAGATGGACAAGAGTTCGCCGATCCTCGCCCGTCTCTTCAAGGAAGAGTCGGAGGTCGAGATCTGGAAACAGAATCGCGAAGGCCAATTCGCGCTATTGAAGACCTATCCGATCTGCCGCTGGTCGGGCGATCTCGGTCCCAAGATCAAGGAAGGCGACCGCCAGGCGCCGGAGGGTTTCTACACCATCACGCGCGGGCAGATGAATCCGAATTCCAATTACTTTCTCGCCTTCAACACCGGCTATCCGAACGCCTTCGACCGCGCCTGGGGCCGCACCGGCTCCGAGCTGATGGTGCATGGCGACTGCTCGTCGCGCGGCTGCTACGCCATGACCGACGAGCAGATCCAGGAGATCTACGCGCTGGCGCGCGAGTCGTTCTTCGGCGGGCAAAAGGAATTCCAGTTCGAGGCCTTTCCGTTCCGTATGACCGCGCTGAACATGGCGCGGCACCGCAACAATCCGAACTTCGCGTTCTGGAAAGAGCTCAAGGAAGGCTACGACGATTTCGAAGCCACCCATCAGGAGCCGAAGGTCGCCGTCTGCGAGAAGCGCTACGTGTTCGACGCGGTGGCGCCCGAGAACGCCACGCGGCCGCTCAAGTTCGATGCGCGCGGCAAATGCCCGGCCTACCGGCTCGACCCGGCGGTCGCCGACGCCGTGATCGAGCATCGGCGGCAAGAGCAATATCAGATGGCCAAGTACATCGCCGACGGCGTCGCGCTGGCGCCGCCGCATGTCGGCGACGGCGGCATGAACCCGGTGTTCGCGTCGCAGCTCGGCACGCAGGAAGCGTATGACGACAAAGGTCACCTCATCCACATAGCGACCGCGCCGGGCGCGCTGCCGCGCACGCCCTATCAAACGGCGACGGCCAGCACCGTCGTGGTGCCGGCGTCGGCGTTGCCGCCGGCTGCGCAGTCAGCGCCGGCAAGCCGTTCCGTGGTGATGGCCAGCGTGCCGATGCCGAAAGCGGCGCCGCAACCGAAGGAAGGCGATGCGCCGCCCGAGCGGCCGAAATCGATCGCCGGCCTGCTGGGCAATCTGTTCGGCGGCTCGAATGCGCAAGCCGAGCCGGTGGAGAGCCAGGCGGCAGCCTCGCGCGGCAGCAACACCCAATTGGCGGCAAAGCCGAAACGCGCCGCCCCGGTTCGCACCGCCGCCGCGCCGCATGCCAAGCCGCACGAAGCGGTCCCGGCGAAGCCCCAGGCTGTGGCAAAGACAGCCCCGGCGCCTGCGCCGCGCGTGCAGCAAGCGCGCAAGGATACGCAGCCCGCGCCGGAATTGCGCACTGCCTATTCGACGCCGCAGCAGAGCGAAGGCACGATGTCGGGCGCACAGCCGGTGGTGCCGGCGGGCTCGTTCGAGAGCCGTTGGACCGCGCTGCGCTAAGCCGCGCAATTTGAACCCGGGCCGGACGACGCATGGACTGCTTCGTCTACGTGCTTGGCACCCGCAGCAAAACCCGCCATCTGACCTATGTCGGCTGGACCAACGACGTCGCACGCCGCCTCAAGCAGCATAATTCCGGCAAGGGCGCGCGCACGACGCGCGGGCGCGTCTGGGTGCTGCTGCACTCGGAATGGTTTTCGACCAAGCGCGAAGCCATGAGCCGCGAGTGGCATCTCAAGCGCGACCGCAAGTTTCGTAAGAAACTGGCGCTGAAACTCAAGGGCGAAAGAGCCCGATGAATATTTTCACCGAGCCGAAGATCGACTGCCACGCCCACGTGTTCGATCCGGTCAAGTTTCCGTACGGCGAGGACATCGAATACAAGCCGTCCGGCCAGGAGATCGGCACGCCGCCGCAGCTCGACGCCGTCATGAAGACCTACGGCGTTACGCACGCGCTGCTGGTGCAGCCGAATTCCGGCTATGGCAGCGACAACTCCTGCATGCTCGATACCATCGCGCGCGGCAAGGGGCGCTTCAAAGGCGTCGCCATTATCGATTTCGACGCCGACCTTGCCGCCTTGCGCGCTCTGCAAGCGCAGGGAATCGTCGGCGCGGCCTTCAACCCGACCTTCCACGGCACCGACTACTACAAGCGGTCCGCCGGCCTGATTGAAAGGCTCGCCGAGCTCGACATGTTCCTACAGATCCAGAGCGAGCACGATCAGTTGTCGATGTTCGTGCCCTGGATCGAAGCCATGCCGGTGCGCGTGCTGATCGACCACTGCGGGCGGCCGACGCCGGAGCAGGGCTTAGGTCAATCCGGCTTTCAGGCGCTGTTGCGGATCGCCCGCACCGGGCGGGTCAGCGTCAAGCTGTCCGGCTATTCGAAATTCTCGAAATTGCCCTACCCGTTCGAGGACTGCTGGCCGTTCGTGCGCGCCATTGTCGATGCCTTCACGCTCGATCATTGCCTATGGGCGTCGGACTGGCCGTTCCTGCGCGCGCCGCAGCGGCAGGATTTCGGCCCGCTGGCCGAACTGGCCGGATTGCTGTTCCCTAATGAGGCCGAGCGCCGCAAACTTTTCTACGACACGCCGCGCCGGTTGTTCAGCTTTGGCGGCTAGCTCAACAGCCGTTCTTCCAGCGCCTTGATCTGCAGCGCCAGATAGCGCGAGAAAATGCGGCATTGCGCCAGGCTGCCGGCGGTGAACCATAATCCCGGCTGCGCCGTCCGCCGCCACATGTTGCGCAACTCGCCGCCGTCGTCGAAGCCCCAGACCGGACCGATCTTGTCGGCAATCGCGTCGCCGAGATAAGCGCGCACCGTGTCCTGCTGGTTCTTGTAGCCGGTCGCCAGCACCAGCAGATCGGCCGGCACCACACGGCCGTCGCGCAGCCGCGCACCTTCGGGCACGAAGCTGTCGATCTCGGAAAATTGCAGCAGCTTGACCGCGCCGGAAATAATCAGCTCGGAACAGCCGACATTGAAATAATAGCCGCCGCCGCGGCGCAGATACATCATCTGGAAGCCGGTCTCGTCTTCGCCGTAGTGCAGACGGAAACCGGATTCTTCCAAGGCTTCCAGCAGCGCCTTGTCGACCTCGCGGCCGCGCGCGGTGGAGAGCTGATAGGCGCGCTGCAGCACCGGATAGGGAAACGAGGTGGCCAAGAGGTCGCAATCGTCGAACGGAATGCCTTCCGAATAGATGGCGTAGACGCTCTGCGCTTCCTTCAGGCTGACGACGTAAGTCCGGCTGCGCTGGATCATGGTGACGTCGGCGCCGTGCGCATGCAGTTCCTGCGCCACGTCGTGGCCGCTGGTGCCGCTGCCGAGCACCAGCACTTTGCGGCCGCGCCATTCCTCCGCGTTCTTGAAATCGCCGGAATGCACGACCGTGCCGGCGAAGTCGGCGAGCCCGGGCAGATCCGGCGTGTAGGGAATGCTGCTGACACCGGTCGCGAAGATCAGATGGCGCGGGTGCATGACGCGGCTGCCGCCGTTCGGCAGGCGCAGCGTGACGTTCCATCGCTGGCGCGCATCGTCATAGCTGCCGCCGGTGAACGCGGTGCCGGTCCAGAAATTCAGCTCGAGCGCATCGACGTAAGCCTCGAACCAGTTCGCCAGCATGTCCTTCGGGATGTAGACCGGCCAAGTCGGCGGGAACGGCATATAGGGCATGTGATTGACGTGCACTTCGTTGTGCAGCGTCAGCGAGTGATAGCGCTTGCGCCAGTTGTCGCCGACGCGCTGGTGACGGTCGACGATCAGCGTATCGACGCCGAGTTGTTGCAGCCGCGCCGCGATCGATAGGCCCGCCTGGCCGCCGCCGACCACGAGCACCGCCGGATCGCGATCGGCAAAGGCGCGCTGGCGGGCGAGCCGGTCGGACCAATTTTCGGCGCCGAAATCGCGCGTCGAGTCCGGTTCCGCGCGCCGCTTGAATTCTTCCTCGTGGCCTCGCAGTTCGTGCAAGTTGGTGTTCAGCGTCCAGGCGCGCAGGCGCCCTTGCCGGTCCGGCGCCAGACGGAGAATGCCGTTACCCGGGCCGAAGGCGGTGGTGAACTCGACGATCGCCTCAAGGCATTGCGTGCCGGCGCGGGCAATCCAACGCGGCGGCGTGCGTTTCGGCGGGATGCGGAAATTTGCCGGCTGCGTGCGCGCGAGCGCATTACGCAGCATCGCTTCGATCGCCGGCCTTCCGGCCATGGTCTGGATGGTCCAGGTGAAGGCCAGCAGATCGCGCCAGAGCCCGTCGGCCAGGAACAGCGCGGCGGCCGCGGCGGCATCCTGCGCGCGCAAGGCCGCTTCGAAACCGGCAAGCCAGGTTTCGGCGTCGGCCAGCGGCGTAAGGCGTGGGCGATCCTCGACTATGCTCATCGCGCAACCCGGCCTCGGGCGGAGCGATCGTTGCCCTCCGCCTGTCGTTCGGGTCGCATCCTATGGCAACGCCGCCGCCTGCACCATGCGCGGGCGGCAAATCCGGCGGGCCTGCCGCGGCAGCGGACGAAAGCCTTAGGCGTCTGCCTGCCGCTTCACCAGGCCGCCTAGCGCGGAATTCAGAACTCTTTCCAATCCGGTTCGCTCTTGATGGCGGTGGCGAGCGCGGTCTGCATGCGCCGGACCGGTCCGCCGGTATTGCCCGCGGCGGCGGCGCGCTTGGGCGCCGCGGCAGCGGGTTGTTGCTTGGCGGCCGGACCGCGCGATGGCGCGGCGGGTGCCGGACGCTGGGCGCGCGCGGCGGCAGGCTGGGCGGCTTGCCGTTCCTCGGCCGCGCCGTCGAGCTTGAAGAACGAAACCCGCTCGTCCATCGCCTTGGCCTGATGCTCCAGCGTCTTGGCGGTGGCGGCGTTCTCCTCGACCAGCGCCGAGTTCTGCTGCGTCACCTCGTCCATCTGGGTGAGTGCTTTGTTGACCTGGTCGATGCCGCTTGCCTGCTCATTGCTGGCGCTCGCGATGTCGGCGACGATGTCGGCCACCTTCTTGATCGATTCGACGATCTCGGTGAGCGCGGTACCGGCCCGGTTGACCAGTTCGACGCCGTCCTTCACCTGGCCATTGCTGTTGGTGATCAGGTCCTTGATGTCTTTCGCGGCTTGCGAGGAACGCTGCGCCAGGCTGCGTACTTCGGAGGCCACCACCGCAAAGCCGCGGCCGGCTTCGCCGGCGCGAGCCGCTTCCACTGCCGCGTTCAGAGCGAGCAAGTTGGTCTGGCGGGCGATCTCGTCGATGACGCCGATGATGTCGGAGATCTTGCGCGAGGAGTCCTCGATCTTGGCCATGGCGTCGACCGCCTTGGCCACGACCTGGCCGCCGCGGTCGGCGACGTCGCGCGTCGCCCCGGCCGAGGCATTGGCCTGCTGGGCGTTCTCGGCGTTCTTCTTCACCGTGCCGGCGATCTCTTCCATCGAGGCGGAGGTCTGTTCCAGGCTCGCCGCCTGTTCCTCGGTGCGCTGCGACAGATCGGTGGTGCTGGTCGAGATCTCGGCCGAGGCGCTGGTGACCTCGCGCGCCGATTCGGTCAGCGAGCGGACCGTCTCCTGCAGTTGCTCCATGGTGGCGTTGAAGTTGTCCTTGAGCTCCTGGTAGGCCTCCGGGAAGGCCTGCGGTCAGGCGGAACGTGAGATCGCCCTCCGACAGCCTGACCAGGCCGACGCCGAGCGCCTTGACGGCCTGGGTCTGCTCTTCGGCGATCTTGGCCCGTTCTTCCGCGACTTTGGCCTGCGCGGCGGCCTCGGTCTGCGTAATTTGCGCGACGCGGTCGGCCTCGACCTGCTGGCGCTTGACGGCTTCGGCGGCTTCCGCGCGGGCCTTCTCGTCGGCCAGCACCTTGAAGCGCTCGACCGCATTGGCCACGTCGCCGATCTCGTCCTTGCGCTCGAGACCCGGCAGCACGACGCTGAAATCGCCGCCGGCGACCTTCAACATCGCCTGCTGGATATTGCGCAGCGGACCGGTCACCCGCCGCGACACCATCACCATCATGCCGGCAACCAAGGCGATCGCCGCAGCCAAAAGGCTAAGGTCGAGCCAGAGCCGGAACAAGACGATTTCGTGCTGCTTTGCCGTATATTCCTTGGCGGTATCGAGCGCGGCCACCGCGACGTTGAGCAGCGAGGCGAGCTTGCTGACCGACATTTTCGACCACGTATCGGCCGGGGTGGCGACTTTCTCGCCGGCGATCAGCTGTTTCAAGGTCTTCAACTAGAGTTGGGTATATTCGGGGCCGAAGAATTCGCGTTTGGCCTCCGCGACCGCCTTGGTGAAGCGCTCCGGCACCGGCAGTCCGGAGGCGAGGTCTTCCAACGCCGCCCATGCGGTGTCCACCTTGGATTCGTTCATCATGTATTTCGTCAACGCATCGGGCGGCAACGGCATCCCGCCGAGCGTGTTGGAAATGACCACCGAGGCGTCGCCACCGCCATTGCGGGCGATCCAAGCGAGCTGTTTCAACTCCATCAATTGATCGATGTAGGAATCCTCGAGCTTCACCGACCGATTGAGCTGCGCCGAGATATTATCGAGCAGATCCATGAGCGAGGTGGTTGCAACGAAATATTCCTTGGCAAGGCCCGGCGGCCGCGCCGATTTGGGACCGGCAAGCGCCGCCGCCGTCTGCTGATGCAACGCCTCCAGCTTGCTGACCGCCTGGCTCAGACTGGTGAGGGCGCTCTGCTTTTCGGGGAAATCCGCCTTGGCGAGCGCCGCCAGCGCCGACTTCAGCGCCGGCATGTCGGCGCCGCGGGTCTCCTTGAGCTGTTCCGGCAGTATCGAGAATTGTGCGTCGGCATTCAGATCGCGGGACGTGGTCGCGCGATCGACACGGAGATTGTGCAGCGCCGTGAACATGTCCGCCGAGACGTCGGCGACAACTCCAATTCGCTCGACCGCGGCCAGCCGGTTCCACGCCTCGCGCGCGTTGATCGCCAAGACGATCATCACGGTCGCGGCCATGATCGCGATGACCGATTTCAACAGGACGTTGACCGAGACTCGATTGACGAACCGGAACATCGCGAACTCCATCGCTAGTGTTTTGGTAATTGCACGTCGGCGGCAGGCGTTTCGGCTACGCCGTCTTGCGGCGAGAGCAGGTTGGGCAGATCGATCATCGCGATCATGGTGTTGTCTTGAGTCACCAGGCCGGACAAGAAGTCGGCGGGGGCGTCTTGCTCGGTGCGCGGCACCGGCTGAATCTGGGCGGCATCGACCGAGACGATATCGAGCACCCGGTCGCCGATCAGGCCGACCTGGCGTCCGCCGATCTGCACGATGATCACGATATGCAGCGGCGTCGTCTCGGTCAGGCCTTCGCCGAAGCGGCAGCGCAGGTCGATGATCGGAACGATGGCGCCGCGCAAATTGAGCACGCCGCGCACGTATTCGGGCTGCTTCGGCAGATGGGTGATGTCCGTCCAGCCCTTGATCTCGCGCACCGCCATGATGTCGACGCCGTATTGATCGTCGCCAATGGCAAAGCTGATGAGTTCGGTCGGGACATTTGCGGCAGCGGGGCTATTCGGATTTGCTTGTCGGGGCGCGGCTTCGGGAGAAACGGACGTTTGACTCATCGGTACATAGCCCCTTGTTCGCGGCCTTTTCCGCGATTAATGGTCTCGGATCCGGCGCCACCGAACCAGCAACGAAGAAGCTCGTGCAGCCGAGGCCGCAGGCTCGGCATTAACAGCGCATAACCAATAGGGTCGAAACGTGATGAAACGTTTGAGTTGCGCGTAGATGAGGATTGATAATCTAGATGTATAAAGTAGCCTGAAGCCGAATATTGCTTTCGTTTGCACCGAGGGGCAACGCCACCCCCACTTGCGAGGATCGAGCCATCAATTATGCAGCCCCCATCGCCATCAGCCACCTGCCGCGCGAAAACTTCGGCACCTGGGAATTCCCGGTTCTGCATGTGCGCGGCGGCACCTCGACCGGATTGATCATCTGGGACCGCATCGCGCCCAAGCAACTCGAGCTACGCGAGGAGCTATTGCGCCACCTCATGGGCCTGCCGTTGCAGGGCTCAACCTCCGACACAAAACAGATCACCGGTCTCGGCCGCGGCTATCCGACCAGCAACAAGGTGTTTTTCGCAGAGATGGCGGCCAACGCGGCTGGCGACCCACAGATCGTCAGCACGCTGGCGCAACTGGCGGGCGGAAAATCGCAGATCGACTGGAGCGTAAACTGCGGCAACATGTCGGCCGCGCTGCCATTTTGGGCGATCGACCAGCATTTCCTGCCGCGTCAGTTGAACGGCAAGGGTGAGGTCGAGATCTTCAACACCAATACCAAGACCACCATGATCGGCCGCGTCACGCTTTCGGACGACGGCTTTGCCTTCGCGCAGATCCCCGGCGTCGACGGCGAATTCCCCGGCGTCGATCTGTTCATGACCAACCCGGTCGGCGCCAAGACCGGCAAGGCGCTGCCGACCGGCTCTGCGGCGGACCGCTTCGGCAAATTCACGGTGTCCTGCGTCGACGTCGCGGTGCCGATGGTGATCGCGCGCGCGGCGGAATTCGGCAAGACCGGCACCGAGCCGGTCAAGGAACTGCGCAACGACGAGACCTTCTTCCAGGCGCTGAAAACCTTGTGGGTCGAGGCCGGGCTGAAGATGGGCCTGAAGAACCGCGACGGCAGCCCGATGAGCGCCGACCAGCTCGCCAACAGCGAGACCGTGCCGAAGGTCTGCATCGTCGGACCGCCGGTGAACAACGGCAATATCTCCACCCGTTACTTCACGCCGCAAAACGGCCACGACACCATGGCGGTCACCGGCGGCTGCTGTCTCGCCGCGGCCTGCCTGATGCCGGGCACGGTCGCGCATGAGCTTGCGCGCAATCTGCCGGCGCTCGGGGCGAGCCCGACGGAAATCCAAGTCGATATCGAAAATCCGGCGGGGATTTTGTCGGCCACCATCGAAGGCCAACAGACCAATTCGGAAACCAAGATCACCCGCGCCGCCTACAAGCGCTCGGCGCAGATTTTGTTGCGCGGCTATGCCCCGGTCTATCGGGCGTCGGCAGCGCTGAAACAGGCGTTGAGCGAAATCGCGTCGAACGGCAGCGCCTTGGCCATGAAGGCCTGACCGCTGCGCGCGCGACAAAAAAAACGCCGGCGCAAAGCCGGCGTTTTGATGTCTGCTCCTGCTCGCGCGCCGATCTCGAATCCGTGAACGGCGCGGCGGATTTCGTGACTGCAACGTTGATTGCGTGTGATGCGGCGAAGGCCGAGAAGGCCGCCAGCAAGAACGACATCTTGCACACACAAACCAACGGAGAAGACCCATGAAGACCCTCACCAAGCTTACCATTGCCGCCCTGCTCGCCGTATCGGCTGCCGCCCCCGCGCTCGCCTTCGAGCCGGAATCGCAGATCCTCACCGAGCGCAGCATGTCGGCCGTTCACCAGAATCAGGCCAATAGCTCGTATGCGCAGGCGATCGTCGCGCCGGTGGCCACCATCGCGCCGGAAGCGCAGCTGCTCGCCGAGCGCAACAGCTATATGCCCAACGTTCGTACCTGGGCCGGCACCCGCCGCCAGTAACCAAAGAGCGCATCGCGCCCTTGTTTGGCTCAAATGGCAAAGAGGCCGCCTGGATGAGGCGGCCTCTTTTCTACTGTAAGGCTATTGAAGCGAAGTGCCGCGCCGCTCGCGCCGCGGCGCTTTAAGCGTATTTGCCGTGGCAGTGTTTGTATTTCTTGCCGGAGCCGCAAGGGCACGGCTCGTTGCGCCCCACTTTGCCCCAGGTCGTGGGGTCTTTCGGATTACGCTCGGCCTGTGCGCCATTGCCGGCACCGGCCAGCATCGGCGCCAGCGCCGGCGCCAGTTCGTCCTCGCCGGTCGTCGGATCGACCTTGTGCGCTTCCATATAGGGCAGCTGCTGCGCCGGCGGCTCTTCCGGCGGCTGCTGCACGATCTCCACGCGCATCAACTGCGCGGTGACCGCCTCGCGCAAGCGCGACATCATCGCTTCGAACAGGCTGAAGGCCTCCGCCTTGTATTCGTTGAGCGGATCGCGCTGGCCATAGCCGCGCAGGCCGATCACCTGGCGCAGGTGTTCGAGCATGACCAGATGCTCGCGCCAGAGATGGTCGACCGTCTGCAGCAGGATCGATTTCTCGACATAGCGCATGACCTCGGGGCCCCATTTGGCCACCTTGCCCGCCATGTGCTCGTCGGCGCGCCGCTCGATGCGCTCCTTCATTTCCTCGTCGGCGATGCCCTCTTCCTTGGCCCAATCCTTCACCGGCAGATCGAGCGTGAGCACCTCGCGCAGCGCGGTATCGAGCGCGGTGACGTCCCACTGCTCGGCATAAGCGTTTTCCGGAATGTGCTTCTTGACCAAATCTTCGACCACCGAACGGCGCATGCCGGCGACGGTCTCGTCCACCGCCTCGTCGCGCATCAACTCGAGCCGCTCCTCGAAGATCACCTTGCGCTGGTCGTTCATCACGTCGTCGAACTTGAGCAGGTTCTTGCGGATGTCGAAGTTGCGCGCCTCGACCTTCTGCTGCGCCTTTTCCAGCGCCTTGTTGATCCACGGATGGATGATCGCCTCGTTCTCCTTGAGGCCGAGCTTCTGCAGCATGCCGTCGAGCTTGTCGGAGCCGAAGATGCGCATCAGGTCGTCTTCCAGCGACAGGAAGAACTTGGAATGGCCGGGGTCGCCCTGGCGTCCCGAACGGCCGCGCAACTGGTTGTCGATGCGCCGGCTTTCGTGCCGCTCGGTACCGAGCACGTAGAGGCCGCCGGCGGCGAGCGCCTTCTGCTTGAGGCGCGCCACCTGCTTGCGGATCTCGTCGGCGCGCGGATCGGCGTCGCGCGCCGCCCATTCGGTGACGTCGGTGATTTCCTGGCGGATGCGCATGTCGGCATTGCCGCCGAGCTGGATGTCGGTGCCGCGGCCGGCCATGTTGGTGGCGATGGTGATCGCGCCCGGCACGCCGGCTTGGCTGACGATGTAGGCTTCCTGCTCGTGGTAGCGCGCGTTGAGGATGGCGAAAACCTTGGTCTTGGTGGCGCCGTCGTCGCCGGAATAGAGCGCGGCAAAGGCGTTGGGATCGGTGAAGTCGTGCGACTCCCAGCCGGCCTCGCGCAGCATGTCGGCGAGCTGCTCGGATTTCTCGATCGACGTCGTGCCGACCAGCACCGGCTGGCCGCGCAATTTGCAGTCCTCGATCAGCGCGATGATCGACCGGTATTTCTCCTTGTTCGTGCGATAGACCTCGTCGTCATCGTCGATGCGGATGAGCGGCATATTGGTCGGCACTTCCAGCACTTCGAGCTTGTAGATGTCGAAGAACTCGTCGGCTTCGGTGAGCGCCGTGCCGGTCATGCCGGCGAGCTTCTCGTACATGCGGAAGTAGTTCTGGAACGTGATCGAGGCGAGCGTCTGGTTTTCCGGCTGGATCGGCTGGTGCTCTTTCGCCTCCAGCGCCTGGTGCAGCCCTTCCGAGTAGCGCCGGCCCGGCATCATGCGGCCGGTGAATTCGTCGATGATGACGACTTCGCCGTTGCGCACGATGTAGTCCTTGTCGCGCTGGAACAGCTTGTGCGCGCGCAGCGCTTGGTTGACGTGGTGGACGACGGAGACGTTCTCGACGTCGTAGAGCGATTCGCCCTTGAGTTCGTTGGCGGCGCGCAGCCGCTGCTCGAGCTTCTCCATACCGGCTTCGGTCAGCGTCACCGTGCGCTGCTTCTCGTCGACCTCGTAATCGGTCTTGTCGAGCAGCGGGATGTAGCTGTCGATGGTGTTGTAGAATTCGGAGCGGTCGTCGAGCGGGCCGGAAATGATCAGCGGCGTGCGCGCCTCGTCGATCAGGATGGAGTCCACTTCGTCGACGATGGCGTAGATGTGCCCGCGCTGGGCCATGTCCTCCATGCGGTACTTCATGTTGTCGCGCAGATAGTCGAAGCCGAGCTCGTTATTGGTGGCGTAGGTGACGTCGCAGTCGTAGTTCTTCTTGCGCTCCTCGTCGTCGAGCCCGTGCACGATGACGCCGACGGTTAAGCCGAGGAACTTGTAGATCTGGCCCATCCATTCGGCGTCGCGCTTGGCGAGGTAGTCGTTGACGGTGACCACGTGCACGCCGCGCCCGGACACGGCGTTGAGATAGACCGCAAGCGTCGCGACCAGAGTCTTGCCTTCGCCGGTCTTCATCTCGGCGATCTTGCCTTCGTGCAGGATCATGCCGCCGATCAACTGCACGTCGAAATGGCGCTGGCCGATGGTGCGCTTGGCCGCCTCGCGCACGGTGGCGAAGGCCGGCACCAGGATGTCGTCGAGGGAGGCGCCGTCGGCGACCTGCTTCTTGAATTCCTCGGTGCGCGCCTTGAGGGCCTCGTCGGAGAGCGCCGCCAGTTCCGGCTCCAGCGCGTTGATCGCGGCCACCCGCGGCTGATAGCTGCGAATCCGCCGCTCATTGGCGGAGCCGAACAGCTTACGGGCAACGGCGCCGATCATTCGGGAGGCTCCTTAATTTCTCAGGTGCGCTTCTAACACGCCGCTACGGCCGGATATTGCTTCCGGCGCTCCGGAAATGCGGCACTTTTCGGGCAAATTCAACGGGAACGCGCCTGCAAAGCCTAACCAGCCGAGGTTAGCGGAGAGATAGGAGGGGGTCGGATTGTTGTCAATTGGCGGCTTGCCGCGGCCTCAATAGGGCCGGTCACGCGGACGTTAGGGCCTTTTGCGTCACACCACCATTGCAAAGCCATGATTGTTGGGCGAAAAGTCCGCCGCCGTCCGCGTCGGTTGCGGACCGTTCCATTCCCAAGGAAAGCGTCATGACGATCTCCCTCTTTGCCGGTTTCCCGGCCTCGCCGCGCCGAACCGGTAGCTTTGCCATCGCCTTGGCCGCCTGCTTGGCGCTGCTCATGGGGACGGTTGGCCCGCTGCGCGCCCAGGACAAGGACCCGCTGATCGCCAAGGTCAACGGTACCGAAATCCACCAGAGCGACCTTGCCGTCGCCGAGGAGGAGGCCGGTCAGATCCCGCCGATGTCGCCGGATGCCAAGAAGGACTACCTGGTGCAGTTCGTCGCCGACATGATCCTGGTGTCGAAGGCGGCCGAGGACAAGAAAATGGCCGACAGCGCCGATTTCAAGCGTAAGGTCGCCTTTGCCCGCAACAAGCTGCTGATGGAGCAGATGCTGCAGTCGGTCGGCAAGGAAGCGCTCACCGACGCGGCGATGCACAAAGTTTATGACGAAGCCGTCAAGCAGATGGGCCAGGAGCAAGAGGTCCATGCCCGCCATATCCTGATCCGCGCCGCGCCGGGCGACGAAAAAGCGAGCGCTGCGGCCAAGGCGAAGATCGAGGCGATCATCGCGCGGCTGAAGAAGGGCGAGGATTTCGTGACGGTCGCCAAGGAAGTGACCGAGGACCCCTCGGGCAAGGCCAACGGTGGCGATCTTGGCTATTTCAGCAAGGAACAGATGGTGCCGGAATTTTCCGACACCGCCTTCAAGCTGGAGAAGGGCCAGATCTCCGAGCCGGTGAAGACCCAGTTCGGCTGGCACGTGATCAAGGTCGAGGACAAGCGCGCCAAGGCGCTGCCGACGTTCGACCAAGTCAAGCCGCAGATCGAGCAATACGTGACGCGCAAGGCGCAGGCCGAGCTGGTCACCAAGCTGCGCGCCGAGGCCAAGATCGAGAAGATGTACACGGTCGCCCCGCCGGCCGCCCCCGTAGCGCCCGCCGCGCCGGAGAAGAAGTAACGGCGATCGAACGCATCAAATGATTTCGTAATGGCCGGCCTTGTGCCGGCCATTGCCGTATTTTAAGGGTTCGCGTTCGCTTAATTCGAAGCTTCGCTCCACACCGTCACCCTGAGGTGCGAGCGAAGCGAGCCACCGCAAGTCGGCTAAAGCCGACTTGCGCACTTAAACGATCCAAACTCGGGTAAACCCGAGTTTGGTGGGCGACGGTGCGGCCGCCATCCTTCGAGGCGCGCCGAACGGCGCGCACCTCAGGATGACGGTGAAAGGTCTGCGGTCATGTCTACCGCCGTTTCCCCCCTCGCCCCCAAGCACGTGCCGGATCTGCCGGCGATCGCCGGCGTGCGGCTGGCCACCGCCGAGGCCGGCATCCGCTATGCCGGGCGCACCGACGTGCTACTGGCGCTGTTCGAGCCCGGCACCACCACGGCCGGCGTGTTCACCAAGTCGAAATGCCCGTCGGCGCCGGTCGAATGGTGCCGGGCTCATCTCAAGGCCGGCAAAGCCCGCGCGCTGGTGGTCAATTCCGGCAATGCCAATGCCTTCACCGGCAAAAGCGGGCGCGCGGCGACCAAGCTCACCGCCGATATCGCCGCGAAGAGCGCAGGCTGCAAGCCGGCGGAGATCTTCCTCGCTTCAACGGGGGTGATCGGCGAACCGCTCGATGCTTCGAAATTCGCGCCCGTCATGCAAGGCCTCGCCGGACGCGCCAAACCTGGCGATTTCCTCGCCGCGGCCCGCGCGATCATGACCACCGACACGTTTCCCAAGGTGGCGACCGCGACCGCGCGCATCGGCAAGACGGCGGTGACGATCAACGGCATCGCCAAGGGCGCCGGCATGATCGCGCCCGACATGGCGACCATGCTCTCCTTTGTCTTCACGGACGCGGCGATCGCCGCGCCCGCGCTGCAGGCGCTGCTCAAGGACGGCGTCACCGACACTTTCAACGCGGTCACCATCGACGGCGACACCTCGACCTCCGACACGCTGATGATGTTCGCCACCGGCAAGGCCGGCAATCCGCGCATCGCGCGCGCCAACGATCCGCGCCTGAAGGGTTTCAAAAAGGCCCTGCAGGCGGTGCTGGCCAATCTGTCCGAGCAGATCGCGCGCGACGGCGAAGGCGCCCGCAAGCTGGTCGAGATCGTCGTCGAAGGCGCGGTGTCAAAGGCGTCCGCCCGGCGCATCGCCATGTCGATCGCCAATTCGCCGCTGGTGAAGACGGCGATTGCCGGCGAGGACGCCAATTGGGGCCGCGTCGTCATGGCGGTCGGCAAAGCCGGGGAGCCGGCCGACCGCGACAGGCTGGCGATCTGGTTCGGCGGCATCCGCGTCGCGCACAAGGGCGCACGCGATCCGGCCTATGATGAGGCCGAGGTGAGCGCGGCGATGAAGAAGCCCGAGATCAGCCTGAAAGTCGCGCTCGGGCTGGGCAAGGGCCGCGACCGCGTGCTCACCTGCGACCTGACCAAGGAATATATCGCCATCAACGGCGATTACCGGTCCTAGCCGCGAATCCTATCGAGAACGTCTTGGGCCGCCGAGCGGCATTGAATTCATTCGTCCGTCATCGCCGGCGTTTCGCGCAATATTGCGCACTATGCCAGTCTCAACGCGACGACTCTTCATGCAGAACGAAATTCAGCAGAGCTTTTTGAACTTTCAGGCTGCCATTGTAGTCGATCAAGCCCAGCCTTCGAAACTTGTTCATGAATACATTCACCCGGGACCGGGTCGTTCCAACCATCTTGGCGAGCAGCTCATGGTTCACCTTTACGGGTATCGGGTCCGGACCAAAATCGCCGCCATAATTGGCTAGCGACAGAAGAGCCCGTGCCAGCCGCATCTCGCTGGAACTGAATAATTGGTTGACCAGGTCCGCTTCGACGCGGGCGGTCCGAATCAAAAGGTGGGAGAGAAAATAGTCGGCAAATTCCGGCTCGGAACGCAGGAGGCGCACCATCGGCTCCCTCGCGATACGTACGGCCTCGCATGCCGTCATCGCCGTGACCGAAGACAAGCGCCGCGGCTTCCCGGTCATGGCTCCTTCGCCGCAGAATTCGTCAGGCCCGCGGATTGCGACGATCGCTTCCTTGCCATGCGCGGAAGTGACGGTGACCTTGACCTTGCCTGTGGCGATGTAAAAAACAGAATCTGCCGGATCGCCTTGTGAATAGAGAACCTGATTTGCGCGATATTTTTCTACCGCCCTTCCGGCCCCGCGTTGCGTGAGAAAGCCGAAGACATCAAAGGATGCGGGATTTGTGCGTTTTGGCATTGTCCCCCAGCTAAGTCCCCCAGCCAAAGCCATTTTCACCATGTGATATTATCGCAATCCAGGATTGTGACAAAGCGCGTTACGTTATGTTGGATTAACAGGGAAAGCGGTCCCTGGGCTCAATCGACAGCCACGGCGCCACCGACTATGACGGGGCCGGCGTTGGCGCGTTGATGAAGAAATCCGGGATCAGCCCGAAGTCGCGCTCGGCCTGAGGACTGCGTGCTCACTTGCGATCCGACAAGAGAATGCATTGCAATAAACTGCGATTTTCGCTCGTAACGGTCCATTTACCGTCGCGGCAGGAGGCCCTGCCGGCGTCGCACCGTCTTAACCAAGGCTCGCCTAGCGTGGAGATCGAAGGGCTGTGAGCGTCAGAATCGTCCTTGTTGCCGCCTGCGCCCTCGTCGATGCCGACGGCCGCGTGTTGCTCGCACAGCGCCCAGACGGCAAAGCGATGGCGGGCTTGTGGGAATTTCCCGGCGGCAAGGTCGAAGGTAATGAAACACCGGAACAAAGTTTGATCCGGGAGTTGCAGGAGGAACTGGGCATCGTCGTCAACGAGGCTTGTCTCGCGCCGCTGACTTTCGCAAGCCACGCCTATCCCGACTTTCATCTCTTGATGCCGCTCTATGTTTGCCGGCGCTGGGAGGGGCAAGTCACCGCGATCGAGGGGCAGAAACTCGCCTGGGTGAAGCCGAACCGGCTGCGGGATTACGAAATGCCTCCGGCGGACGTCCCGCTGATTTCGCACCTGATGACACTGTTGTGATTGTTGGCCGATCAACGACCGAACAGGACGCGTCCATGAGTGGGTCCGTAGCCATGCGCAGCTTGCGCGAGTTCTGCCGCGATGAACGCGGCGCGACCGCCATCGAATACGCGCTGATCGCCTCCGGCATTGCCGTCGCCATCATGGCCGTGGTCATCGCCGTGGGCACGTCGGTCAACGCCATGTATCAGAGCGTCGCCAACGGCTTTAACTGAATTTTCGCGGCGTCCGGGCCTTCCCACGGGCGTGCCGCACGGCTCCTCCATGAGCTAGACTGACCCCAGGCGGCCCCTGAAAGGCCGGCGAGTGGGGAGAGCGGCATGGCCACGTCCTTGGACAGCTTTTTCGCGCGTCAGCTCGCGGTCTATGCCAGCTATCATCGCGACGAGCGCAATCGCGCGACGCATTTCATCGGCATTCCGGCCATCGTGTTTTCAATTCTGATGCCGCTCGCGCTGGTTCGCGTTGATGGGGTTTCGGCCGCCGTGCCGGTCGCGCTGCTGGCGCTGATCGGCTGGATCGCGCTCGACCGCGTCATCGGGCTGGCGATGATCGTGGTGATTTTGCCGATGCTGATCATGGCGGAATGGATCGCGCGCAGCTATGGCAGCGCGACCGCCTGGATCGTCTTCGCCGTTTTCTTCGTCGGCGGCTGGCTGTTCCAGCTCGCCGGCCACGCCTGGGAAGGCCGCCGCCCGGCGCTGGCCGATAATCTGTTCCAGGCCTTCATCGGTCCGATGTTCATCATGGCCGAAGTGCTGATGGCGCTCGGCCTGAAGCAGGATTTGAAGGCGGCGATCGACGGCAGGCCTTAGGACCCCGGCTTTTCGCCAGCCGGGATTTCCTTGGTGCCGAGCGCGTCGGCGAGCCGTGCCTTGGCCGAGCCCGGCCTAAGCGGCTTCTGCTGGCTCTCGTGCGGCACCCAGCCCGACAGCCAGGCGATCTCGAAAGTCGCGCGCAGGCGCCCGTCGGGGTCGGCGAAACGCTGCGTATAAATCTCGGCCATGCGCGCCAGGGTCGCGCGCTTGAGCGGCGTGCGGCTGCGCTCGACCAGCATGTTGGTTGCGCCCATGCGGCGCAGGTCGCGCATCAAGTCGAATACCGACTGGTAGCGCACCGTCAGCCGGTCGGAATCGACCACCGGCAGCGCCAGCCCGGCGCGTTGCAGCAGCGCGCCCAGTTCGCGCACGTCGGCGAAGGGCGCCACCCGCGGCGACACCCCGCCTTCGATTTCGCTCTCGGCCTGCGCGAAGGCCTCGCGCAACTCGGTGAGACTGTCGCCGCCGATCAAAGCCGCCAGCAGCAGGCCGTCCGGCTTCAGCGCGCGGCGAATCTGGATCAGCGTGCCGGGCAGGTCGTTGACGAACTGCAGGGCCAGCGCCGATACGACCAGATCGAGCGAGCCGTCGGCGAACGGCAGGGCTTCTTCATCGGCGGCGACCCGCAACGACGCATCGCCCGGCCCGGCCGTAGGCGCGGCGGAAACGAGCGTTGCGACCTTGCCGCTCTCGGCGAGCGCACGGCGCACCGCATCGGTTGGCGTACCGAGGTCGACGGCGCGTTCGAACTGGCGCAGCACCACGGAAAGCCGCTCGCCCAGGTCGGCGGCGATACGGTCGATCAGGAAGGTTTCCGCCCCGAGCGCGCGGGCGCGCCGCTGGCGCGCGCGCAGCAGCTGGCGGTCGAAGATGGCCGGGTTTTGCGACATCTGGTACATTTGCAGCATGAACGAGCTCGTCTCGGCAAGTGAGGCAAAAGCGCCCTCGCGGTTCGGCCAAATCCGCGGCGGGGTAAAAGCCGCGCTGCGCGCCGGGCTCGACATCGTCTTGCCGCCGCTGTGCCCTTCCTGCCGCGCGCCGCTCGGCGGCGGCATCGACCTGTGCGCCTCGTGCTGGTCGAAGCTGTCGCTGATCGAGCCGCCTTATTGCGCGCGCCTCGGCATTCCCTTCACCTACGATCCCGGCCCCGGCCTGTTGTCGATGGAGGCGATCGCCAATCCGCCGGCCTACGACCGCGCGCGCGCCGCGGTGCGTTATGACGATGTCGCGCGCAAGCTGGTGCATTCGTTCAAAAACAGCGACCGGCTCGATCTCGCGCCCATGATGGGCCAATGGATGGCCCGCGCCGGCCGCGAACTGCTCGCGGAAGCCGACGCGCTGCTGCCGGTGCCGCTGCATTGGCGCAGGCTTTGGGCCCGCCGTTTCAACCAATCGGCGGCGCTGGCGCGCGCGATTTCCGACATAGCCGGGCTGCCGGCCCTGCATGGCGCGATCAAGCGCGTGCGCGCGACGCCGCAGCAAGTCGGCCTCTCCAAGGCCGAACGCGCCGACAACGTGCAAGGCGCCTTCCGCGTGCCGCCTGAAGAAAAGGCCCAGGTGGCCGGCCGCCGGCTGGTGCTGATCGACGACGTGCTCACCTCCGGCGCCACCGCCGACACCTGCGCCCGCGCCCTGTTGCGGGCAGGCGCCGCCCATGTCGACGTGCTGGTCTTCGCCCGGGTTGTCGCGCCCGTGCGCACTCCCATATAACAGGGGCCGGAACGCAGCGAACGCGCAAAACCAAATGCCCCTTATCGAAATTTATACCACCCGCTACTGCCCCTATTGCCACGCGGCCAAAGCCTTGCTGAACAGCAAGGGCGCGGCCTTCAACGAGATCGACGTCAGCGGCAATTACGAGCTGCGCGAGAAAATGATCGCGCGCGCCAATGGCGGCTATACCGTGCCGCAGATTTTCATCGGCGGCGTGCATGTCGGGGGCTGCGACGACCTGCACGCCCTCGACGATGCCGGCAAGCTCGATTCCCTGCTGGCCGACCAAGGAAAAGCATGACGACCACCTCCGTGTTCAAGGCCGCGATGATCCAGATGCGCGCTGGGCTCGCGCCCGCCGCCAATCTCGAGGCCGCGGTGCGCATGATCGGCGAGGCGAAGGCGGCCGGCGCCGAATACGTGCTGACGCCGGAAATGACCAACATCATGGAGGTCAAGCGCGAGCGGCTGTTTTCCAACATCGTAACGGAAGAAGCCGACACTTCGCTCGCCACGCTGCGCGAGCTCGCGCGCAAGCTCGGCATCACCATTCATATCGGTTCGCTGGCGATCAAGCTGACGCCGGACCGCGCCGCTAACCGCTCGTTCCTGATCGATCCGAAGGGTGAGATCGCCGCGCGCTACGACAAGATCCACATGTTCGACGTCGATCTCGAAGGCGGCGAGAGCTATCGCGAATCGCGCACCTACCGCCCCGGCGAACTGGCGGTACTTTCCGACCTGCCATGGGGCCGGCTGGGACTGACGATCTGCTACGACCTGCGCTTCCCGGCGCTCTACCGCGCGCTCGCCGAAGCCGGCGCCACGATGCTGACCATTCCCTCGGCTTTCACCAGACAGACCGGCGAGGCGCATTGGCATGTGCTGATCCGCGCCCGCGCCATTGAGAACGGCTGCTTCGTGTTCGCCGCAGCCCAAGGCGGCAAGCACGAGAACGGCCGCGAGACCTACGGCCATTCACTGATCGTTGACCCCTGGGGGCGCATCCTGGCGGAAGGCGGCACCGAGCCGGGTGTGGTGATGGCCGAGATCGACATGGCGGAAGTGGCGAAAGCGCGGGCGCGCATCCCATCGCTGCAGCATGGCCGCCGTTTCGAGATCGTGGAGCCGCTGGCGGAGCCGACCCATCTGCACGTGATCGGGGGCGGCGAATGATCCGCTACGCCCTGGCATGCGAGAAGGGTCACGCCTTCGAAAGCTGGTTCCCGGATTCCGCAGCCTACGACAAACAGGTCAAGCGCAAGCTTGTCGCCTGCCCGCATTGCGGCTCGGCCAAGGTCGAGAAGGCCATCATGGCGCCGCGGCTGGCCGGTGCGAGGAAGCGCGCGGCGTCCGCTGAGGCCCCGCCCGAGGCGCCGGTGGCCGCGCCCGAGAAGGCACAAGAGAAAACATCTGTCGCCATGATCTCGCCGCAGGAACAGGAGTTCCGCAGCAAGCTCAAGGAACTGCGCGAGCACCTCACCAAGAATGCCGATCATGTCGGCACGAAATTCCCCGAGGAAGCGCGCAAGATGCATTACGGCGAGATCGAGCACCGCTCGATCTATGGCGAGGCTTCGCCCGAAGACGCCAAGGCGCTGGCCGAGGAAGGCATCGAATTCCACCCGCTGCCGATTTTGCCGGACGAGCGGAATTAAGTCGTGCCATATGAAGGCTCCCTGCGGTTCGTCACTGGAGCCAACGACAAATATTTCTTCATGTGCGGAATGCTGCTGGAGAGCCTGCAAAGCTGCTTTCCCGGCGTTCCCTGTCACGTCATGGATTTCGGACTGAGCGATGCTCGGAGAAAATATTTCGAAGAGAAGAAACTGCTTTTGGATATCCCGGCCGGCCTGAGCAAGACCGATCATCCGTACAAGCTCAAGAGCAGCATGGCGTCGTTCCTCAACGACAAGCCGCCGTCCATGCCGATCTGGATCGATTGCGACATGATCGCCATCAGGGACGCGAAGCAAACAGCTGTTCGATCTCGCGGGCGAGTTAGTGTCGCAGAACAAGGACTTTGCCATTGCGACCGATGAAGGCCCCAATAACACGCTCGGGGCGGTTTGCAATTCCTTTGGCGAAGCAAAGCTGCGATCGGCCATCGCCGGCAATCCGTCGCTCGGGGAGCGCCGGTGCTTGAACGCGGGCCTCGTGCTGTTTTCAAATCCGGCCGCGCTCGGAAACTGGCAGACTGTCGCGGCCGCGCAAGACGGCGACATGTTTCCCGATCAAAACGCGCTCAATATCATGGCCTACCGGGATATCGATCGCGTATCGGTATTGGATGCCCGGCTCTGGAACGTCCATGCGCGGTTGCTGAAGTCGGTCAAAGCGGCCGATAGCGGGCTCGATTGCGAAGGGCAGAAGCCCATATTCCTGCATGCGACCTCGGCGTTTCAAGGCGATCTGATGGGCGGCGCGATGCCGATCTCGGCCAAAGACTGCGGTTGCGAGGCGTTTCTGCGGCTGTTCGTGAACGATCACCTGAGAATCCTGCAGGAAAACTATCTCGCGGCGTTCCTGCGGACGAATTTCGAAACGCTGCGGAATCTGGGCATCCTCGTCAGCATCTCCAACGCGCGCCGGAACGATCGCTGCCCCTGTGGATCGGGCAAAAAGTTCAAGCATTGCCACGGCATCAATGCCTAGCCGGGCAACGCAACATTAACCGTCTCGCCTCAACGTAATTTAACGCGGATCGCGCACATTGGGCCTCGCCAACCGGCAGAGGCTCACGTGTCCGTTCCTTATCTTGTCGCCATCGCATCCTGGCCGCTGATCGCCTTCGGCTTCGCTATGGCGATTGTCGCGCAGCGCCGCGGCACGCAGTCGACGGCCATTCGCTTCTTGACGTTCGGCCTGATCGGCGCGCCCATCATCCTGATGTTCGTCTATCGCCATCAATCAGGCCTCAACCTGTTGGTTCAGGATCTGACACTGATCCCGGGCGGCTTTTGCGCGTGCTGGGGCGGAATCTACCTTTGGCGCAATGCCGACAAGCTCGTGCGCACAAATCCCGCGGTCGGCTACCCAAAGCTGTCGGCCGTCGTCGGCCTCGTCATGGGTATCGGCCTCGCCGTCTACGGCGCCGTATCGTTTCGCGGCGATTTCATCGTGGAACGCAGCGAGGTCGCCGGCGTGGTGACGAATAAATACGTTCGTCACGCCCGCTACGGCAAATACTATTATGTCGAGATCGAAGGCCGCCGGTTTTCAACCACCGCGGATGTCTACGCCCAAATCCAGCCTTTGAGCCGTGTCCACGCCACGATCGGCCACGGCACCGGCAATATCTTCACGGCGACGAACTAGCGCTCAGCGGTTCGCCTCAATACGCCCACACCAAGAGCGCGACGCCGAGCACCACCAGCACGATGCCGGCGCGTTCGCGGCCGGTGGTCGGCTGCTTGAAGATGAAATGCGTCACGCCTTGCGCGAACAACACCTCGACCAGCGCCAGCGTGCGCACGCTCGCGGCCGTGGCGATGGCAAATGCGAGAAACCAAAATTCCGAGGCGAAGGCGCCCATGAAGCCGGCGAACAGCGACGGCTTCCAGGCCTTGGCGATGGCGCGCAGCACGCCCGGATCGCGCAACGCCAGATAGGCCGACAGCAAGACGGCCTGCAGCACCAGTCCGACCGCCAGCGTAAAGGTCGCGGCCATGACGAAATGCGGCAGGTGCAGCGACAGAATCGCGCCGCGATAGCCGATCGCCGAGAGCGCGAACAACGAGCCCGACAGCAAGCCGATGAGGGTGGAACGTCTGGTGCTGACGCTGCCGGCGCCCGGCTTCAACGAAATCACGATGACGCCTGCAGTGGCGATCAGGATCGCGGCCCCCGATAGCGGCGTGATCTTGTCGCCAAGAAACAGCAGCCCAAACAGCGCTACCTGCACCGGCTCGGTCTTGATGTAGGCGTAGGCGACCACAAAGGACCGCTCGCCCATCACCGACAGCATGGTCGCGGTGGCGCCGATCTGCGTCAGCGCGCCGGCGACCACCCACAACCAGAACACCGGCTGCGGATGCGGCAGGCTGTAGCCGGCAAAGACCATGACGCCAGGCAGAAAAATGAAGATGGCGAACGGAAAGCCGAACAGGAAGCGCACATGGGTGGCGCCGACCGTGCCGAGCGTCGCGGTCAGTTCGCGCTGCATGGCGTTGCGCGCGGTCTGCGCCGCCGCGGCGATCAGCGTGAAGACGGCCCAGAGCATTGCGGATTGCTAACGGCGTGCGCTCAGGCGACGGCCAGTTCGGCGGCTGCGGGGAATTCGGTGAACGTGCCCTTTTCGTTGTCGATCAGCAGGAACAGGTCGAAATAACGGATGGTCGGCGCGCTGCCGGCGCGCTTGATCACCGACTGCCGCCATTCTTCGTTGTGCGCGCGCTTGGCGGCCTCGACCGACGGCCAGATATAGACGCCGGCGCCGGTCTTGCCATTGAGCTCGAGCACGAAATGCTTGCGCAGCAATTCCTTGTTGGCCTGCCATTTCGGGATGACGTGACGGGCTTCCTCGGCCACCTGCTGGCGGCTCCAGCCCTTCGGCGAGTTGAATTCGACCAGTTCGAGGATCATGTGGCCTTTCCTTCTTGCTCGGAACGTTCGGCGACAAGCATGTAGTTCACGTCCATGTCGGACGACAATTGCCAGCGGTCGGCGAGCAGATTGTAGATCACGCCGCGTTCGCCGGTCACCCGCAGGCCGCCGCGCTCGAAGGCGAGTTCGAGTTCGTCCGGGGTGACGAACTTGTCCCATTGATGGGTGCCGCGCGGCAGCCAGCGCAGCACGTATTCGGCGCCGACGATCGCCAGCGCGAAGCTCTTGAGCGTGCGGTTGAGCGTAGCGGCAAACATCAGCCCGCCCGGCTTGACCATCGTAGCACAGGTCGCGACGAAGGCGTTGACGTCGACGACGTGCTCGACCACTTCCATCGCCAGCACCACGTCGAATTTTTCGCCCGCCGCGGCGAGATCTTCCGCCGTGGTGGCGCGGTAGTCGACCGTAACGCCGCTCTCCTGCGCATGCGCGCTCGCTACCGCAACGTTCTCCGGCGACGGATCGGCGCCGACCATCTGCGCGCCCAGCCGCGCCAGCGGCTCCGACAAAATGCCGCCGCCGCAGCCGATATCGAGCATTCGCAGGTCTTTCAGGCAGTCGAGTTTCTTCGGGTCGCGCAAAAAACGCGCCGCCGCCTGGTCGCGGATATAGCCGAGCCGCACCGGATTGAACTTGTGCAGCGCCGCCATCGGCCCGCGCGGATCCCACCAGTCGGCGCCGTAGCGCGAGAAGCGCTCGACTTCGCCTTCGTCAACGGATGAGCTGCGTTGTTTCAATGCCATGGGTCAGCGCGCCGTTATGTGATTGCGAAGATCGAGCGGCGCGCCGATGTTGTGCAGCGTCTCCCAGCCTTCGCCGGTGCCGTTGATGGTGACGTCGCCGTAATTAAGCATGCGGCCCATGATCGATTGATCGACGTCGACGCTTTCCACTTTGTCCATGTTCATCTCGATCGTGTGCCGCTTGATGAAGCCGCGTTTGTATACGACGCGCCGGTCGGTCACGTCGATCTCGGTGGTCCAGCGTTTGAACCAGCCCGAGCCGAAGGTGACCGCGGCCGCCAGCCAGAAGGCGATCGAGCCGATCAGCCAGCTCATCCCGGTCGGGCCAGGCTTGACCAGCGTCAACAGCGCCAAGGCGACCAGCGACAGGACGAAGGCCGGGACGTAGATCACCCAGTGGATCGTACCCGAGTACAGCAGCTTTTCACCCGGCTGCAGAATTCGCTCGATATAACGCATTGCCAGCACCCGAATGAGGAACGCAAAGGCGGCCCGCGGGGCCCTTCATGTTGCAGTCTCGGCACCCCGCCGGTATGTATAGCCGCCTTTTGGGGCTGGCGCCTCCCGCTTGCGCCGGCCGCTTGTTAGCGCCTTTTGGCGCGTCCGGGAACGTCAGGTTTTCTAAAGTTATGGCCCGTCTGGTAATGAAATTCGGCGGAACGTCGGTCGCCGATCTCGACCGCATCCGCAACGTGGCGCGCCACGTCAAGCGCGAAGTCGACGCCGGCCACGATGTGGCCGTCGTGGTTTCCGCCATGGCGGGGGTGACCAACCAGCTCGTCGCCTGGTGCCGCGATGCCGCCATGCTGCACGACGCGCGCGAATACGACGCGGTGGTGGCGACCGGCGAGGAAGTCACCGCCGGGCTTCTGGCCATCGTGCTGGAAGGCATGGGCGTCAATGCGCGCTCCTGGCAGGGCTGGCAGTTGCCGATCCTGACCGACAACGCGCACGCCTCGGCACGCATACTCGATGTCAACGGCGCCGAGCTGATCCGCCGCTTCAAGGAGATGAGCCAGGTCGCGGTAATCGCCGGCTTCCAGGGCATGCACAAGGAAACCGGCCGCATCACCACGCTCGGCCGCGGCGGCTCCGATACCTCGGCGGTGGCGATCGCCGCCGCCATCGGCGCCGAGCGCTGCGACATCTACACCGACGTCGACGGCGTCTACACCTCCGATCCGCGGGTAGTGCCGAAGGCGCACCGCCTCGAAAAGATTGCCTACGAGGAAATGCTCGAGCTCGCTTCCCTCGGCGCCAAGGTGATGCAGGTGCGCTCGGTCGAACTCGGCATGGTACACAACGTGCCCATCATGGTGCGCTCCAGCTTTGTCAAGCCGGAGGACGTCACCCCGGGCGCCAATTTCATCGGTACGCTCATCTGCGACGAGAGTGAAATCATGGAACAACAAACCGTCACCGGCATCGCTTTCTCCAAGGACGAGGCGCAGATCTCGCTCCGCCGCGTGCAGGACAAACCCGGGGTTGCCGCCGCGATCTTCGGCCCGCTCGCCGACGCCAATATCAATGTCGACATGATCGTGCAGAACGTCTCCGCCGACGGCGCCACCACCGACCTCACCTTCACCGTGCCCTCGGCCGACTACGAGCGCGCGCGCGTCACGCTTGAGAAGGCCAAGGGCAAGATCGGCTATGACCACATCGACGGCTCGACCGACGTCGCCAAGGTGTCGGTGATCGGCATCGGCATGCGCAGCCATGCCGGCGTCGCGGCCAGCGCGTTCAAGGCGCTGTCCGAAAAGAAGATCAATATCCTTGCCATCACCACCTCGGAGATCAAGTTCTCGGTGCTGCTCAACGCGTCACAGACCGATCTGGCGGTGCGCACCCTGCATACGTTGTACGGTCTAGATAAATAAGACGCTACAATCGCTAAGCTCAACGCCGCGGCGGCGACCCGCTCACCGCATGCGCCGCACATAACAAACCGGAGGAAATTTCGTCCATGCGAGTCGTCGCGATCGAAGAGCATTTCACCGCGCCGGATCTGGTCCGCCGCATCGATCCAGCCGCCATCAGCCGCCGCGGTTTCCGGCCGCGAAAGCCGCCCGTCGGCCGGCCGAGCCCGGCCGAGCTGTTGCCCGACATGGGCGAGAAGCGCCTCAAGTCGATGGACGAGGCCGGCATCACCATGCAGGTGCTTTCGAACACCGGCGCCGGCCCCGATCTGGTGCCCGGTCCCGACGGCGTCGCCATCGCGCGCGAGATGAACGACTACCTGGCGGCGGCCATCGCCCGCCATCCCGACCGCTTCGCCGGTTTCGCCGTGCTGCCAATGCAAAGCCCGGATGCCTGCGCGGCGGAGCTGGTGCGCTCGGTCAAAGAACTGAAATTCCTGGGCGCGCTGATCAACGGCACGACCGAGGGCCGCTTCCTCGATCACCCGAGCTATGACAGCATCCTCGCGGCATCCGTCGAACTCGACGTGCCGGTCTACATCCATCCGCATTTGGCGCCGGAGGCGGTACGGCAGGCCTATTATTCCGACCTGGAGCCTGGCGCGGGCCGCGTGCTGGAAGCCGCCGGCTGGGGCTGGCATTCGGAGACGGCGATCCACCTGTTGCGCTTGGTGCTGGCCGGCGTGCTCGACCGCCATCCGAAGCTCAAAATCATCATCGGCCATATGGGCGAAATGCTGCCGGTGATGCTGGACCGCATCGACTCGGTGTTCCAGCTCGATATCGACCATCTCAAGCGGCCGATCAGCCGCGCCATCCTCGACCAGGTCTGGCTCACCACCAGCGGCATCTTCAGCGAGCCGCCGCTTTTGGCCGCGCAGATGACCTTCGGCATGGACCGCATCATGTTCTCGGTCGACTACCCCTATGCGCCCAATATGAAGGGGCGCGCCTTCCTCAACCGCATCTCGCTGTCGCCGGCCGATATGGCCAAGCTCACGCACGGCAATGCGGATGCGCTGCTGAAGTTGAAGCCCTGAGCGGGACGACGGGGCCCGGCCCGTCAATCGCTAAAGCCGGCGGCCTGCGCACCAACGCGAGCCGCTGGCCCGCCGGTCGCTGCACCGCAGCGCGTTTCCGTCTGATAAACCGGGCCTGAGGGTTTGGCTTGCCCCTTGCATAGGCCATTGGCTATAGCCTGACCTATGGCGGCCGGGGACCTGAGTCTCGCGGTCGTTATTCGTACAAGATTGGGCTGTAAACGGGCCGCGGCCGGTGCCGCGGCTTCACAAGGACCTCAATAATGCGTGGCGCGCTGGGCGGTCCGCGCGTGCTGTTACGCCGGCTTCGCGAAGTGATGGCGGAGCCGGTCAGCGCGCAGGATCGCCTCGACAAGGTGGTGGTGCTGATCGCCGCCAACATGGTGGCGGAGGTGTGCTCTGTCTACGTCTTGCGCGTAGACGGAACGCTCGAGCTATACGCCACCGAAGGCTTGAAGCGCGAAGCCGTACACGAGACGGTGCTGAAGGCCGACGAAGGCCTCGTCGGCCTGGTCGCCAGCGAGGCCAACCCGATCAACCTGTCGGACGCCCAGGCGCACCCGGCCTTCTCGTTCCGGCCGGAAACCGGCGAAGAAATCTACCACTCGTTCCTCGGTGTGCCGGTACTGCGCGCAGGCAATACGCTCGGCGTGCTGGTGGTGCAGAACCGCGCGCGACGCACCTATACCGAAGAGGAAGAAGAGGCGCTGCAGACCACGGCGATGGTGCTCGCCGAGATGATCGCCTCGGGCGAGCTGTCCTCGATCGCGCGGCCCGGCGCCGAGCCGATCGCGCGCCATTCGATCAATATTTCCGGCACCGCGCTGTCGGACGGCATCGCACTCGGCCATGTCGTGCTGCACGAGCCGCGCGTGGTGATCACCAACGTGATCGCCGACGACGTACCGCGCGAACTCAAGCGGCTGGACGCGGCCATCGCCACCTTCCGCGCCGACCTCGACCGCCTGCTCGAGCACGGCGAGGTGGCCGACGGCGGCGAGCATCGCGAGGTGCTCGAAGCCTACCGCATGTTCGGCTACGACCAGGGCTGGCTGCACAAGATGCGCGAGGCGGTGATGACCGGCCTCACCGCCGAGGCCGGCGTCGAGCGCGTGCAGTCCGACACCCGCGCGCGCATGCTGCGCGCGTCCGATCCCTATTTGCGCGACCGCCTGCACGACCTCGACGACCTCGCCAACCGGCTGATGCGCGTGCTGATGGGTCAGGATCACGCGCCGTCGAAGGAACGTCTGCCGGAGAACGCTATCCTGGTCGCGCGCTCGATGGGCCCGGCGGCGCTGCTCGACTACGACCGCAAAAGACTACGCGGCCTGGTGCTGGAGGAAGGCGGGCCGACCTCGCATGTGTCGATCGTGGCGCGCGCGCTCGGCATTCCAACGGTCGGCGAGATCGCCAATGCCACCGGCCTGGTCGAGCCGGGCGACGCCATCATCGTCGACGGCACCAGCGGCGACGTGCATATGCGCCCGCCGGCCGACCTCGAGACCGCCTATGCCGAGCGGGTGAAGCTGCGCGCGCGGCGCCAGGAGCAATATCGCGCGTTGCGCGACAAGCCTTGCGTCACCAAGGACGGCCATAAGTTCGCGCTGATGATCAATGCGGGCCTCACCATCGACTTGCCGCATCTCGACGAGACCGGCGCCGCCGGCATCGGCCTGTTCCGCACCGAATTGCAATTCATGGTCGCCGATACGCTGCCGCGCACCAACGAGCAGCTCGGGCTCTATCGCACCGTGCTCGATGCCGCGGGAAAACGGCCGGTGACCTTCCGCACCCTCGATATCGGCGGCGACAAGGTGCTGCCCTATCTGCGCAACGTCGAGGAGGAGAATCCGGCGCTCGGCTGGCGCGCCATCCGGCTCGGGCTCGACCGGCCGGGCCTGCTGCGCAGCCAGGTGCGCGCGCTGCTGCGCGCCGCCGGCGGACGCGAATTGCGCCTGATGTTCCCGATGATCGCCATGGTCGAAGAATTCGACAAGGCCAAGTCGCTGGTCGAGATGGAGCTCACGCATCTGCGCCGGCACGGCCACGCGCTGCCCGAGCGGGTCCATATCGGCACCATGCTCGAAGTGCCTGCGCTTCTGTTCCAGCTCGAGGAATTGCTGACGCGCGTCGACTTCCTGTCGGTTGGCTCCAACGACCTGATGCAGTTCCTCTATGCCGCCGACCGCGGCAATGCCCGGGTGTCGCAGCGTTTCGATCCGCTGTCGGCGCCGGTGCTGCGCGCGCTCAAGGACATCGCCGATATGGCCCGCAAGCACGGCAAGCCGGTAGCGCTGTGCGGCGAACTGGCCTCGCAGCCGATCGGCGCGCTGGCGCTGGCGATCCTCGGCTACCGCGCGCTGTCGCTGTCGCCCTCGGCGGTCGGCCCGGTCAAGGCGCTGCTGCTCGATCTCGATTGCCGCAAGGGCGAAACCGCCATCCTGCCGTTCCTCGAGCAGCCGGTCGGCAGCGTGTCGATCCGCCACAAGCTCGAAGGCTTCGCGGCGGCCGAGGGCCTGCAGCTTTGATCGCTCTGCCGCAACACCGGCTCGATGCCCTGCTCGCCCGCCACGAAATGGTGGAACGCGAACTCGCAACCAATCTGGGCCGCGACGACTACGTCAAGCTGTCGCGCGAATTCGCCGAGCTCGGCCCGGTGATCGATACGATCAAGGCCTATCGCGCGGTCAATGCCGAAATCGCCGATCTCGACGCGCTCGCCGCCGATCCTTCAACCGACGCCGAAATGCGCAAGCTGGCGGACGCCGAGAAGTCGGCGCTGCAGGCGCGCCGGGATCAGCTCGAGCGCCAGATTCAACTGGCGCTGATCCCGAAAGACGCGATGGACGACCACGACGCCATTCTGGAAATCCGCGCCGGCACCGGCGGCGACGAGGCCGCGCTGTTCGCCGGCGACCTGTTCCGCATGTACGAGCGTTACGCCGCCAAACAGGGCTGGAAAACGGAAATCCTGTCGATCAGCGAAGGCACCAAAGGCGGCTTCAAGGAAATCGTCGCCGAAGTCCACGGCCGCGGCGTCTTCGCCAAGCTCAAATTCGAATCCGGCGTGCACCGCGTCCAGCGCGTGCCCGACACCGAAGCCTCCGGCCGCATCCACACCTCGGCCGCCACCGTCGCGGTGCTGCCCGAGGTGGAAGACGTCGACATCAAGATCAACGACGACGATCTCAAGATCGACACCATGCGGGCGCAAGGCGCCGGCGGCCAGCACGTCAACAAGACCGAATCCGCGATCCGTATCACCCATTTGCCGAGCGGCATCGTCATCTTCGTACAGGAAGAGCGCTCGCAGCATAAGAACAAGGCCAAGGCGCTGAAGATGCTGCGGGCAAAATTATACGACGTGCAACGCACGAAGCTCGACGCCGAACGCGCGGCCGAAAGGCGCGGCCAGATCGGCTCGGGCGACCGCTCGGAACGCATCCGCACCTATAATTTTCCGCAGGGCCGCATCACCGATCACCGCATCAATCTGACGCTGCACAAGCTGCCGCAGGTGATGGAAGGCGAGGCCCTGCACGAGGTCATCGACGCCTTGGTGACCGAGCATCAGGCCGAATTGCTGGCGGCCGAGGGCGCGACGTGACGCTGGCGACGGCGCGGACCATTGCGACGGCGCGGCATGCGCTGGCCGATCGATTTCGCCAGGCCGGCATCGACTCGGCCGAGACCGACGCGCGCCTGCTGATGGCGCATGCGCTCGGCATTGATCGCGCCGAGCTGATCGCGAATGGAGAACGCGCGCTCACTTTGGAGCAGACGAAAGCGATCGACGCCTTGGCGGAGCGGCGCCTCAAGCACGAACCGGTAGCGCGTATTTTCGGGCGCAAGGAGTTCTGGAGCCTGAGCCTGCAAATCAGCCCGGCCGTGCTGGTGCCGCGGCCGGAAACCGAAACCGTGATCGAGGCCGCGCTCGACGCGGTCGTGCGCGACGCGCTGCAAATGGAGAGATTGCGCATTCTCGATATCGGCACCGGCTCGGGCGCGCTGCTGCTGGCGCTGCTCAGCGAATTGCCCAACGCCACCGGCACCGGCACCGATATCAGCACCGCCGCCTTAGACGTCGCACGCGGCAATGCCGAGCGCAGCGGCCTCGCCACCCGCTGCACTTTCGTCGCCTGCGATATCGCGGCGGGCGTGCGGGGCCCATTCGATCTCATCGTCTCGAACCCGCCTTATGTAGCACACGGCGAGATTGCATCGCTTGCGCCGGAGGTCCGCGACTACGACCCCGCACTTGCGCTCGACGGCGGCGCCGACGGCCTTAATGGTTACCGCGCCATCGCCGCGCAAGCCCGCGGCCTGCTGGCGCCGGGCGGTATGTTGATTGTGGAGTTGGGCATGGGCCAGGAAGCGGCCGTCCGCGCGCTGTTTACCAAAGCCGGTTTAACGGTCGGCGCGGCGCGCCACGATTTGGCCGGAATACCGCGCGCGCTCGGCGCAACAGTCGCGCCCTAACGGCGTCGTATTTCGATCCGGCGAAAGGCGAAAACCACCGTTGCGAGCGAAAAAATAGCTTGGAATATGGCGTGGAAACGACTAGCTTCCCCTCAACGGAATCGACCCGTGAGGGTTGCATTGCCTGGAACCCCGGAGCAAAGAGGCTCTGAGTGGCGGCGGTGCAAGACCGATGACGAAACGCCGTTTTAGCGAAGACGGCAGACGAAATCGCCAGCTACGGGTTCGAACGCTTCACCGGTTGGGCGCATTAGATTTTAAAACCTTGATGATGCGCGTAACGAGAGGTTGGCAACGCCGCGACAGGATCGCGGCCATGGGGTTGCTGCGGCTAACGCGATAAAGATCGCAAATGTTCGAGCATTCGCGCAGGAATCGGCGCCGGCATTTGTCCGCGCGGCGGGATGCGTGTGGTCTTGAGACGGACGTGGACTTGGTGCGGATAAGAATTTGCTAGTTCGGTAACAGTTGGCGGCGCTGCCGCGATGGAGCGAAAGGTCGGCGATTAGGCACATGATGAGAAACGGTCAAAAGCGCATGCGGGGTCGCAACAACAACAATAACCACCGCAAGAGCCAGAATCCGCTGACGCGGGTTTACGAGTCGAACGGGCCCGACGTAAAGATCCGCGGCACCGCCTCGCACATCGCGGAGAAATACATCCAGCTCGCGCGCGACTCGCAAAGCTCCGGCGATCCGGTCGCGGCCGAGAATTACTACCAGCACGCCGAGCATTATTTCCGCTTGATCGCCGTCGCGCAGGAACAGTTCCGCCAGCAGAACCCCTACTACAACGCGCAGCCGCAAGCCGGACAGAGTGGGGCGCAAGGCGCGGCCGACGACAACTACGACGACGATGGCGACGACGGCCAGCCTTTCATGGGCCAGAACGAGCCGGGCTTCGCGCCGCAGCCGCCGGCACCGCAGGCGCAGCCTTATCTGCCGCGCGACGCGCAGCCGTTCCCGCCGCGCGATCAGCAGCAGCAGCCCCGCCCGCAACAGCAGCCTTACGCGCAGCCTTCGGTGCAAGGCGGCAATGTCGCCGTGCAGGACCCGAACGCGTTGCCGGCCTTCATCACCGGCGGCCAGCCGCAGCCGAATGCCGCTCCGAACGCCAATCAAGGCTACGGGCAGAACGGCCACGAGCAGGGTGACCGTCAGGATCGCTTCGGGCACCGCCGGCGCCGGCGTCATCGTGGCGGCGGTTACCGCGGCGACCGTCCGGATAATTTCGGCAACGCCAATCCGCAGGGCGCCGCACCTCAGCCGGCGCCAAGCGATGGCGGCGACGAGCCGCGGCAGCCGGATTAATCGAGCGTCAATCCGTTATGGTTCGCGCCGCGCCGCCGGGCGACGGCGCCAGCGCCGGCTCGAGCGACGGCACCAATTTGCGTTTGACGCGGCGCGCGGGAATCGCGCGGTAGACCTGTTTGGTCGCTTCCACCATGTGCACGCCGGCGAACGGCGCCGATAGCGTCGCACCGGTGCGCTCCCACGCCACCGCCGAACGCAGGAACCAGCCGCGCGCGACCGGCGGCACATAGAGCGCCTCGCTCCATCCGGTCGGCGTGAACCAGGTCTCGCGCAGCAACTGATTGATCTGCGACCGTGAATAGGGCCGCCCGTGACCAAAGGGCGTCGTGTCCATGCGCGCCCACAGGCCTCGCCGGTTCGGCACCACCACCAACAGCCGCCCGCCCGACGCCAGTACGCGCCAAGCCTCGCGCAGCAGCACGGCCGGGTCGTGCGTCATCTCCAGGGCATGCACCAGCAGCACGCGGTCGACCGCGCTGTCGGGCAATGGCAGCTCGTTCTCGTCGACCAGCGCGGTCAAGGCCGGCCGCGCGGTCGGCCACTTCACCACGCCCTGCCCGGCCGGCATGAACGCGAGGCAGCGTTCGGCTTCCTCGCGAAACAGGCCGAGGTAAGGCGTGGCATAGCCGACGCCGAGCACACGCTGGCCGGCGGCTTCCTTCCATAATCCGCGAATGCCGCGGCCGATGAAGCGGCGGGCCACAACGCCCAGGCGCTGGCCGTAAAAATTACGCAGGTCCACGACATCGATCGACATGGGCTAAAACTATCACGAATGCCGGGCGACGGCTCCTCCCATGCAACGCAAGGGGTTCGAGACAATTCATCCGCATGCTACGGTTAACGCCACATCTTGACCGACGAGGACTGCCATGCCCGCGGAAACCCACCTGTTTCTCTGCCTGAAGGACAATTACGGGGTGCTGCTGCATGATTTGGAGAGCGGGGCCACCGCCGCCATCGACGCGCCCGAGGCGGCGCCGATCGAGGCCGCGCTCAAGGCCACCGGCTGGAAACTCACCGACATCCTGGTCACGCACCATCATGCCGACCACACCGGCGGCATCGTGGCGCTGAAGGAGAAATACAAATGCCGCGTGGTGGCGCCGGCAGCGGAAGCCGACACGATCCCGGCGGTCGACCAGACCGTGCGCGAGGGCGACAAGGTGACGGTCGGGAAATTGTCGGGCAGCGTGATCGAGACCCCCGGCCACACCAATGGCCACATCGCCTACTGGTTCCATGCCGACAAGCTCGCCTTCGTCGGCGACACGCTGTTTTCCATCGGTTGCGGCCGCGTCATCGAGGGCACGCCCGGCATGATGTGGCGCTCGCTGGTGAAGCTGCGCGACCTGCCGAACGACACCGAAATCTTTTGCGGGCACGAATACACCGCAGCGAACATAAAATTCGCGCGCACCATCGAGCCGGATAATCCGGTGCTGGCGGCGCGCGAGGCGCAGGTGCGCCAGCAGATCGCGCAAGGCGAGCCGACCATTCCCGTCACCATCGGCGACGAGAAGATGGCCAATCCATTCCTGCGCGCCGATCAGCCGGAAGTCGCGGCCGGCATCGGCATGGCCGGCAAGGAGCCCTCGCAGGTGTTCGCGGAGATCCGCGCGAGGAAGAATAAGTTTTAGTGCATGGCGACCGCCGCCGACATCATCCGCGCGCTCGGGCTCGCGCCGCACCCGGAAGGCGGCCATTACCGCGAGACCTTCCGCGATCCGCGCGTGATCGACGGCCGCGCCGCCTCCACTTCGATCTATTTCCTGCTGGCGCGCGGCGAACGCTCGCATTGGCACCGCATCGACGCCGTCGAGATCTGGCACTACTACGCCGGCGCAGCCCTCAAGCTCGAAGTGGTCGACGGCGCCAAAGAGGAGATCGTCCGGCTCGGCGCCGACATCCATGCCGGCGAGGTGCCGCAATTCACCGTGCCGTCGCGCGCCTGGCAGGCGGCGGAATCAACAGGCGATTGGACATTGGTCGGCTGCACGGTCGCGCCCGGCTTTTCCTTCGACGGTTTCGAGCTGGCGCCGAAGGACTGGTCGCCAAGCGACAAAACGCGATAAGAAAGCCGAACGAACCAAAAGGGGAAACGCCGGTGCCGAATAAGCTCGATCAAGCGCGCGAACTGCTCGCGCGCGCCAACCGCATGATCGCCAACGAGGGCGTGCTCGACGCCTTCGGCCACGTCACCATGCGCCACCCGACCGATCCGGGCCGCTATCTGATGTCCTATTCGCGCGGGCCGGAACTGGTGCAGCCGGAAGACATCCTCGAATTCACCCTCGACTCGCAGATCGTCAAGCCGGTCGAGATGCGGCTCTACGGCGAGCGCGTCATCCACGGCGAAATCTACAAGGCGCGGCCGGAGGTGAACGCGGTGTGCCACCACCACGCGCCGTCGATCCTGCCGTTTTGCATTTCCGGCGCCGAGCTCAAGCCGGTCTATCATCTTGGCGCCACCATGGGCGAAACGGTGCCGTTCTGGGACAGCCGCGACGAGTTCGGCGACACCAGTCTGATCGTGGCCAAGCCCGAGGAAGGCGCCTCGCTGGCACGCGCACTCTGGGCGAACTGGATCGTGCTGATGCGCCGGCATGGCGCCACCGTCGCCGGCAAGACGCTGGAGGAATTGACCTTCCGCACCATCTATACCGCGCGCAACGCGGCAATGCAGATCCAGGCGCATACGCTGGGGGCCGTATCGCCGCTCAGCGCGGCCGAGACCGCGCTCGCCGGCGAATACAATCTACGGCCGGGGCCGGTCGCTCGCGCTTGGGAATACTGGTCGGTGCGGCTCGACAAAGCCGAAGGTACCTGGCGGCAGGGTAAGCCGAAGCGATCGGTTACGAAGCGGCGCACGGCGAGCGCAATCAAAAAGCGATCCAAACGAGCACGCTAGGATTACGCAGGGTCGAGCGATCCGTGAGCGACGCGACCGCTATGAAATACATCTAGGCACCAATGCTCAAAACGCATCCCATATAAATTCTTGTTTATACGCCGGCTTATGCACGCGATTTCCGAGCCGAGGCGCTCCGGCCCGCGACCGCGTCGTCCTCGCCGCGCATGGCCGGACGCGTTAGGCGCCAATAATTTGAGATAGAACAAATCTTACCCTGCGCATAATTCGCTATGCGCCCGCGATCAAGCGACGGGATTCCGCGAACAATTTCGCGTGGGCCGGATTTTTAGGGGCAAGAAAAATATGGTTGATGCAGTACATAAGACGGGGCGCGGCAAAGTCGGCAAGAAGCCGCTCTATACGGTACTTTATGTGCAGGTGCTCTTTGCCATCGTGCTCGGCGGAGTGGTCGGCTGGCTGTTTCCCGACATTGCCACCAATGACTGGATCAAGGCGCTCGGCGACGGCTTCATCAAATTGATCAAGATGGTGATCGCGCCGATCATCTTCGTCACCGTCGTGTCCGGCATCGCGCATATCCAAGATGCCAAGAAAGTCGGCCGCGTCGGTATCAAGGCATTGGTTTATTTCGAGGTCGTCTCGACTTTCGCGCTGATCATCGGTCTGTTCGTCGGCAACCTGTTCCAAGTTGGCCATGGCCTCGGCGCCAAGGCGAACGCAGCCGCGGTCGCCAAATTCGCCAGCGAAGCGAGCCACCAGAAATCCGTCGATTTCGTTCTCAACATCATTCCCGACAGCGTCGTCGGTGCCTTTGCCAAGGGCGATATCCTGCAGGTGCTGCTGTTCTCGATCCTGTTCGGATTCGCTCTGATGGTCTTGGGCGAGCGCGGTAAGGGCGTGCGCAATCTGATCGACGATCTCAGCCATGCCGTGTTCGGCGTCATTGCCATTATCATGAAGGCTGCCCCGTTCGGCGCCTTCGGCGCCATGGCCTATACCATCGGCAAATTCGGGCCGGCCGCGCTCGGCAATCTGATCGGTCTGATTGCGCTGTTCTATCTCACCGCCGGCGTTTTCGTGTTCTTCGTTCTCGGCACGATCGCCCGCTTCGTCGGCTTCAACGTGCTGCGCTATCTCGCTTATATCAAAGACGAACTGTTGATCGTGCTCGGCACCAGTTCGTCGGAAAGCGCGCTGCCGCAGCTCATGGAAAAGCTGGAACGGCTGGGCTGTTCGAAGTCGGTGGTCGGGCTGGTCGTGCCGACCGGCTATTCGTTCAACCTCGACGGCACCAACATCTACATGACGCTGGCGACGCTGTTCATCGCGCAGGCGATGGGCGTCGATCTCAGCCTCGGTCAGCAGATGACAATCGTGTTGGTCGCCATGCTGACCTCGAAGGGCGCGAGCGGCGTGACCGGCGCGGGCTTCATTACGCTGGCGGCGACGCTCAGCGTGGTCAATCCGGCGCTCGTTCCCGGCATGGCGATCGTGTTCTCGATCGACAAGTTCATGAGCGAATGCCGTGCGCTGACCAACATTAGCGGCAACGGCATCGCGGCGATCGTCGTCTCCTGGTGGGAAGGCGAACTCGACCGCAAGAAGCTGAACATCGCGATGGGACGCGAGATCGACCCGTCCGACGTCGAGGTCGCGGTCACCACCGGCTAGCGTCGCGATCGGTAGACGCGCAAAGCGATTGCGGGCTCACGCGACGTGAGCCCGCAATTTTCGTCTCATGCAAATGCAGTCTAGGCGAAATACTGCCCGCCATTGGCCGAGATCGTCGAGCCGGTGATCAGGCCGGCATCGTCGGAGGCCAGGAACACCACGCAACGCGCGATCTCCTCGGGCTCGCCCAGGCGGCCGATCGGGATCTGCGGCAGAATGCTCTTTTCCAAAACGTCCTTCGGCACCGCCTGCACCATTTCGGTGTTGATGTAGCCCGGACAGATCGCGTTGACGGTGATACCGGCGCGTGCGCCTTCCTGCGCCAGCGCCTTGGTGAAGCCGATCTCGCCGGCCTTGGAGGCGGAATAATTGGTCTGCCCCATCTGGCCTTTCTGGCCATTGATGGACGAGATGTTGACGATGCGGCCGAACTTGCGCTCGCGCATGCCCTCGATCACCTGCCGGCACATGTTGAACAGCGAGCCGAGATTGGTGTTGATCACCGCGCTCCACTGCTCCGGCTTCATGCGGTGGAGCATGGCATCGCGGGTGATGCCGGCATTGTTGACCAGCACCTCGATCGGCCCAAGCTCGGCCTGCACTTTCTTCACGCCCTCGGCGCAGGCGTCAAAGGACGACACGTCCCACTTGAACACCGCAATGCCGGTTTCCGCTTTGAATTTCGCCGCTGCTTCGTCGTTGCCGCCGTAATTGGCCGCAACATTGTAGCCGGCAGTCTTGAGGGCCTTGGCGATTGCGGCCCCGATGCCTCGAGTGCCGCCGGTAACTAACGCAACGCGTGACATAATCCCGTCCTCCCGGAGTTTCTTTACCGACGTGCCCTGCATTGTGCTTTTGCAGAACATCCACGGCTTGTTCGTCACAGCTTAAAGACGTTCATGGCCGGCACAAGCCCGGCCATGAAATCAATAGGATAAAGGTGGTATCAGGCTGTTACCGCTCCACGCACATGGCGATGCCCATGCCGCCGCCGATACAGAGCGTGGCCAGACCTTTCTTGGCGTTTCGCTTCTGCATTTCGTACAGCAGCGTCGTCAGGATGCGCGCGCCGGAGGCGCCGATCGGATGGCCGATGGCGATGGCGCCGCCATTGACGTTGACTTTGGAAGTGTCCCAGCCGAGGTCTTTGTTGACCGCACAAGCCTGCGCCGCGAAGGCCTCATTCGCTTCGATCAGGTCCAGATCTTCTTTCTTCCAGCCTGCCTTTTTGAGCGCGGCGCGCGAGGCCGGGATCGGCCCGCTGCCCATGATCGCCGGATCGACGCCGGCCTGCGCCCAGGAAACGATGCGCGCCAGCGGCGTCTTGCCGAGCTTTGCCGCCTCGCTCGCCCGCATCAGCACCACGGCGGCGGCGCCGTCATTGATGCCCGAGGCGCTGCCCGCGGTCACCGTACCTTCCTTGTCGAAGGCGGGCCGCAGCTTGGCCAGCGCTTCCAGGGTGACGCCCTGCTTGGGATATTCGTCGGCGCTCACCACCACGTCGCCCTTGCGCGACTTGATGGTGACGGGAACGATTTCGTCCTTGAACTTGCCGGCCTTCATCGCCGCTTCCGCCTTGTTCTGCGAGGCGACGGCGAATTCGTCCTGCTGGGCGCGCGTGATCTGCCACTGCCGGGCGACGTTCTCGGCGGTATTGCCCATGTGGTAGCCGTTGAAGGCGTCCCACAGCCCATCCTTGATCATGGTGTCGATCATCTCGAAATTGCCCATCTTCACGCCGCCGCGCAGATGCTGGCAGTGCGGCGCCATGCTCATCGATTCCTGGCCGCCGGCCACCACGATGTCGCTGTCGCCATTGAGGATGGCCTGGTAGCCGAGCGCTACCGTGCGCAGGCCGGAACCGCATAGCTGGTTCACGCCCCAGGCAGGGCTCTCGACCGGAATGCCTGCCGCGATCGACGCCTGCCGTGCCGGGTTCTGGCCCTGACCGGCGCTCAGGATCTGGCCCATGATCACTTCGCTGACGCGCGCGCCTTCGACGCCGGCACGCTCCAATGCCGCATGAATCGCGGCTTTACCGAGCTCATGGGCCGGCAGGTTGGCGAAAGCCCCGTTAAACGAGCCGACCGGGGTGCGGGCGGCACTCACAATGACGATATCGTCCTTCATCCGAAACTCCTTTGGGCAGGCGTTAGCGCGGCAAGGCTGGCCATTTGGCGCTGCCGCATCCTCGGCAGCCGGTGCAACCCTGTCAACAATGGGTAACCCGAAGATATCAGCTTGAATTGGTGCTTTCTTGACCTTTCTCAAGGGTTGTCGCAGCGCCCACAAAACCTTGCCGCGCCGCCACAAAACGGTGGCCCGCGGAAGTAGAAACCGGTTATGCTTAAGTCCTGGGCAGGGGAAATGCGATCGCCATGACAGACGAAAAAGAGCCAATCACAATCAAGAAATACGCCAACCGGCGGCTCTACAATACCGGGACCAGCGCCTACGTCACGCTGGAGGACCTCGCCACGATGGTGAAGGATGGCGAGAATTTCGTCGTCTTTGACGCCAAATCCGGCGAGGACATCACGCGCTCGGTGCTGGCGCAGATCATTTTCGAGCAGGAAAACAAGGAAGGCCAAAGCCTGTTGCCGATCGCCTTCCTGCGGCAGCTGATCCGCTTTTACGGCGACAGCATGCAGATGATGGTGCCGCATTTCCTCGAACAGTCGATGCAGTCGCTAACCAGCCAGCAGGGCAAATTCCGCGAGCAGATCACGCAGGCCTTCGGCGCCGGCGGCTTCGGCACGCTCGAGGATCAGGTGCGGCGGAACATGGAAATGTTCGAGAAGACCTTCGCCATGTTCGCCCCGCCTTTCGTGCGCGGCCAAGGCAAGGCGGCGGAAGACAAGCCGCAGAGCGCGACCGGCGAGATGGACCAGCTCAAGCAACAGCTCGACGAATTGCAGAAGCGGCTCGATAAGCTCGGCAATAAGGAGTAATTTTCCCGTCTCCGCGCAGGCGGGGACGGCAGGAAATTACGCCGTCGCGGCGCCCTGTTCGCCGCGCCACGGCCGCGCCTCGCTGGCCAGCCCGATCAGCGCACCCTGCAGGAAATCGCAGCCCCAGTCCGACAGCAGCTTTGCCGCTTCCTCGTCCTGCACCCATTCGGCGACGGTCTTGAGACCGAGCCGGCGCGACAAGTCGATCAGCGTGTGGACGAAAGCGCGGTCATCGCTCGACTTGACGATATTCTGCACGAAGGCGCCGTCGATCTTCACAATATCGACGCCCAGCTTGCGCAAGTTCCGGAACGAAGTATGGCCGGCGCCGAAATCGTCGATGGCGATACGGCAACCGAGATCCTTGACGCGGGTGACGAAGCCGCGCGCGTCGTCGAGATCCTGGATCGCGGCGGTCTCGGTGATCTCGATGATCAGCCGGGCGGCCGCGCTGGTATTGGCGCGCAGCATGGCGCCGAGGCCCGCCCACCAGTCCGGATCGACGGTGGAGGCCGGCGAGACATTGACGCTGGCGGTAAGCCCGGGCGCGGCGGCCAATTCGTTCACCACCAGCTCGAGCACGCGATAGTCCAGCATGCGCATCAGCCCGACCCGCTCGGCCACCGGGATGATCTCGTTGGCATGCGCGAGGCGGCCGTCGGAGCGGCGCACGCGAATCAGGCATTCGTAAAACGCTATCTGGCGGGCTTTCGCTTCTACCACCGGCTCGTAAGCGAGTTCGATGCGCCGTTCGTTGAGCGCGGCCACAATCTCGTCGGTCGCGCGCACGCTGTCGCGGCGCAGCGCGTCGCGCTCCACATTCGGCCGATAGGGGGCGAACGAGCCGTGACGTTTGGCGCGCGCGGCGTGCAAAGCATCCTGCGCGCGGCTGAGGATTTCCGGTACGGTGCGGGCGTGACGCGGCGCGGTGACGCCGCCGATCGTCACCGTCACCGCCACCGGCCCGCCCTTGGTGACAACGGTTTCGTCACGCACGCCGGCCAGCAGCCGGTCGGCGGCGACCGCCAATTCCTCCGCCGTGCAGGTCGTCAGGATGACGCCGAACTTGTTGCCGGAGAAGCGGCCGAGATAGTCCTTGCCGCGCAGGCGCGCGCGGATGCGCTTGGCGACTTGCGCGATCACTTCCTCGGCGACGTCAAAGCCGTAGGACTCGTTGAGGTGGGCGAGATGGTCGATGGCGACCAGCAGGAAGCCCAGCGAAGTGCGAAAGCGCACCGCTTCGTCGAGTTTGGCGCCGAGCAGGGCAATCATGTTCACGCGATTCATTTCGCCGGTCAGGGCGTCGAAATTCGCCAGCCGAACGAGCGCCTGCTCGCGTTCATGACGCTCGTTGATCGCCCGCACGATCCCGATTGCACGCACCGGCTTGCCGTCGCTGCCGGCGAACCAACGGCCGGTGTCCTCCAGCCAGACCTTCTCGCCGCCGCCGCAGCGGAAGGCGTATTGCACCTGATAGGCAACGCCGCCGCCTGTGTCGCGATGACTGGATCGGGTAATCGCGTCGAGGCGGCTTTGTCCGTCTTCCGCCTCGACCTTTTGCGCAAAGCTGCGGCCGCTGGCGATGTCGCCGATGTCGGCACCGCCGAACACGGACGCGGCGTTGTCGCTCCAGCGCAAGACATCGGTGTCGAGCCGCCATTCGTAGGCGACGTCGCCGATCGACCTGAGAACTTCCGCGGCGTCCGGAACGCCGCCCGGTTGTTCGATTCGGGTCACGCTCGCCCCTTTTTGGGAACGCCACGTCGCGCCGGGCGTTGTCTGGGGAATGGATACAGCATCGAAGCTACGGGCAAACCATAAATAATTCGAAAAAGGCCCTGGATTGACAGGTTTGTGCATGTTTTCGGCCCGCGGCACGGCCCTTGCCATTGCTAGAGTGGACAAGGAGCGCTTGTCCCAATTCGAGACAGTCCAATGCGGCTTGGCGAAATCAACAAAGTGGCTTCCGCCCGGGCGGCGCATAGCGCCGAGCCGGCGCCGGCCGAGCCAGCCGCCGGCAGCCGCGCGCTGGTCGCGCTGACGCCCGCCGCCGCCTTGCGCATGCCACCGGAGAACTATTGCCAGGCGCCGTTCATCGCCCAATTGCTGGCGATGAAGGACCAGCATCCGCAGACGCGCGAACGCCGGCGCGCCGAACCGCACGAGGCGCTCGCCGCCTACCGTGCTACCGTCGCCCTCACGCGATTCAAATAATCCGTCAGTAACCGAGCGCGCAGCCGTCCTTGCGCGGGTCGGAACCGGCAATCAGCACACCGCGATCCCAATCGATCTTGATGATCTGCGCGCCGCCCCAGGGCGTGGGCGCCGTGAGCACCGTGTGTCCGCGCGCCTTCAGCCCTTCAATGGTGGCGGCCGGCGTGCCGCGCTCGACGTCGGTGATCTCGCCGTGGAAGAAGAACCGCGGGCAGTCGATCGCCTGCTGCATGTCCATGCCGAAGTCGACAACATTGTTGACGATCTGCACGTGGCCCATGGGCTGATAGTCCGCGCCCATGACGCCGAAACTCATGTCGCAGCGGCCGTTCTTCATGGCCAGCGCCGGAATGATGGTGTGCATCGGCCGCTTGCCCGCGCCGAACTCATTGGGGTGACCAGCTTCGAGCGTGAAGCATTCGCCGCGGTTGGTCAGGACGATGCCGGTCTTCTCGGTGCAGATGCCGGAGCCAAAATGCGAATATAGCGTATTGATGAACGACACCGCCATGCGGTCGCGGTCGACCACCGTGAGATAGACGGTGTCGGTGCCGGGCGTCGGCGCGCTCGGCAACTTGCTGCGCTTGTCCATGTTGATGAGCGAAGCGAGTTTCTTGGCGAAGCCCTTGTCGAGCAGGTCAGGCACCTTGACGCGCATAAAAGACGGCTCGGCAATATGGCTGTCGCGGATCGCGAAGCCAAGGCGGGCGGCTTCCAGCACCAGATGGAATCGCTCGGGTCCCACGGGATCGAGTGCCGCGAGGTCGAAATTCTCCAGGATGTTGAGCATCGCCAGCGCGGTGAGGCCCTGCGCGTTCGGCGGAATCTCGATGAGATCGAGCCCGCGGTAATTGGTCGAGATCGGTGTCACCACCTCGCCGCGATGATTGGCGAAATCTTCCATGGTGAGAAAGGAGCCGTCGGCGGCAATCGTCGCTATCATGTCCGCGGCAATCTCACCTTCATAGAACGCGCGCGCGCCTTTGGCGGCGATGGCCCTGAGCGTTGCGGCGAGCGCCGGAAGGCGGACCACGTCGCCCTCCTTCGGCGCTTTGCCGTCGAAGAGATAATGTTTGGCGGTGCCCGCGCGGGCCGACAGGTAGCCGGCGTCGTGGCCCCAGTCCCAGGCGACCCGCGCAGCGACCGGGAAGCCGCTCTCGGCATATTTGATCGCCGGCGCGAGCGCGCGGTCGAGCCCGAAGCGGCCATGCGCCTTGAGGATTTGCTCCCAGGCCTCCACCGCACCCGGCACAGTGACGGCGTGGATCGAATTTCCGATCTCGGTCAGGCCCTGCGCGCGCAGCGCCTCGGCCGAAGCTTTGGCGCCGGCGCGGCCGCAGCCGTTATAGCCCCAGACCGGCTTGTCCTGACGGGACATCAGGCAGAAGCAGTCGCCGCCAATGCCGGTCATATGCGGCTCGACCACGCAGAGCGTCGCCACCGCCGCCACCGCCGCATCGACCGCATTGCCGCCGGCGCGCAGCGTATCGATCGCGGCCAAGGTTGCGAGCGGATGCGAGGTCGCCGCCATGCCGTCGCAGGCGATCACGGGCGAGCGCCCGGGGAGCTGGAAATCGCGGCTCATCATCTTTCCAATAGTTGAAGGCGTCAGGAGGCGGTGTGTTCGGTGGGCTCGACGGGTTTCGGCGCCGGCTCAATGGGTGCTGGCGCGGGCTCAACGGCGGCGGGCGCGGGTTCGATGTGTTCGACGTGTTCAACGGCCAAGTCGCGCGGCCGGGAGCGCCGGGTCAATGTGAAGCCGCCAAGCACCTCGAAGAAACTCGTGGCCAACAGCAGGAAGAAGGTCGCGCTCGCCGCCTGTTTCACCAACACGAATTCGGCCAGCATGCCGCCGAACAACAGCAGCGCCAGGCCATGATCGACCACGCCGCGCCGGCCGATGCGAACGACTTTCACCGCCTCGACGAACAGCAGCAGGACGGCAAGCGTGACCAGCACGTCGCCGCCCGACATCGCCCAATCGGCGCCGGACTTCATATGCACGGTCGCCAGCGTGCCGGTCCAACTCACGCCCGGCATCAGGAAGGCGACGATGTTGTAGATCGCGAAGGGGACTAGAAGGAGAGGAAAGCCGACGAGGAACATCCCGAACTTACTCTCGGCAACGGCTTACGCCTCGGTCTTCACCTTCAGCACCTGGCGGCCCTTGTACATGCCGGTCTTCAGGTCGATGTGGTGCGGACGGCGCAGTTCGCCGGAATCCTTGTCTTCGACATAGGTCGGCTGCTTGAGCGCGTCGGCCGAACGGCGCATGCCGCGGCGCGACGGCGAGGTTTTTCTTTTCGGCACAGCCATGGGAAGCGAGCTCCTGAAACTCAAGAATATCGGTATGAAGGCGGGCTTATAGAGGAAGGCTCCGGCCAAGGCTAGCCCTCGCGGCCATTCTGGGACGGCCCGCCGGGCCGGGCCCAGAATGACAAGGAATTCACTTACTTGCCGCGGACGCAGGCCGCGGACGCCGGCGACCGTGCCGAACGGCCGACATAAAGCCCGGCCAGCCGGCGCAAACCGGGCCCCGGCGCATGGGCGTTGCGGACCGCCGGATTGGGCAGCACGGCCGCCAGCAGCGCCGCCTGGTAGCGGGACACGTCGTGCGCCGGTTTACCAAAGGCATAGTGGCTGCCGGCTTCGACGCCGAATTCGCCGTGCGGGCCCCATTCGGCGATATTGAGGTAAATTTCCAGGATCCGCCGCTTCGGCAGCACCAAGTCGATCCAGAGCGATAGCGGGAATTCCAGCGCCTTGCGCAGCCAGCTGCGGCCGGGCCACAAGAACAGGTTCTTCGCAACCTGCTGGGTGATGGTCGAGCCGCCGCGCACATCCCCGAGATCGTCGGCATCGGCAAGGGCTTCGCGAATCTCCGCGAAATCGACGCCATGGTGGCTGCAAAAGCGGCCGTCCTCGGCGATGATCACCGCCAGCGCCAGCGCCGGGGACATGCGCGACAGCGGCACATAATTGCGCTGCATGCGCGCGCCGGTGAGTTCGCGCCAGAGCATCACCGTGGAGACCGGTTTGCCGAAGGCATAAAACGGCACGATCAGATAGGGCAGCGCCAGCAGCACCAGCACGGTGAAAACAGACACGCGCAACGGCCGCGGCAGCCGCGACAGCGTCAGGAACTCGAAGACGGCGGAGCGTTTGCCGGGCCGGGCCATGGCGCAAGACTAGCCCATCCCGGCCGGCAATTGCCGGAGTGCGGCTTTTTTGCCGGCGCATAATCTTTGCCAACACCAATGCCTGTCCCAAATCGCGTCCGGACAGGCGTTGCGGGATCATGCGCGGCGGCTGACAATGGCGCCATGGCCCAGACCAAACCCTCGCCGCTACCGACGCCGCTGCGGCCCTTGCCGATCCGCATCGCCCGGCTGCACGCCCGGCTATTCATCGCGGCCGTGGTCGGGCTCGCCGTCATTGCGATTTTGCCGGTCGATTGGCGATTGCCGACGCGCCTGCTGGCCGGCTGGGATGTCGGCATCGCCTTTTATCTCGTCATGATGTTCCAGCTGATCTGGCGCTGCGACATCGCGCATCTGCGCCGGCGTGCGTCGGAACAGGACGAGGGCGCCTTCGCAATTCTGATGCTGTCAATGGCGGCAACGCTCGCCAGCCTGGTCGCCATCGTCTTCGAACTCGGCGGTTCGAAGCAAGTCAGCCATGAATTGGCGGTCATCCACGTTCTGCTGGCTATGGCGACCATTCTTCTGTCGTGGGCGTTCATGCACACGATCTTTTCGCTGCACTATGCGCACGAATATTATGGCGAGGGACGCGACAAGAAACTGGGCGGGCTCAATTTTCCCGGCGACAACGATCCGGACTACTGGGACTTTCTCTATTTCTCCCTGGTCATCGGCATGACGTCGCAGGTCTCCGACGTCGCCATCACCAGCAGGGTCATCCGGCGGGTAGCGGCAATTCATGGCGTGTTGTCGTTCTTCTTCAATCTCACCGTGCTGGCGCTGACCGTGAACATGATCTCGAACCTGCTATGACCGCGATCGTCCAGACCGTTCTGTTCATGATGGCGGTGCTGGCGGCGGTCGCGGTCGCTGCCAAGCGGCTGAACATCGCGCCGTCGATCCTGCTGGTGGTGGCCGGCATCGGCATGGCGCTGATCCCCGGCCTGCCGAAAGTGACGCTGGCGCCGGAAGTCGTGCTGCTGGTGATCCTGCCGCCGCTGATCTATTCGGCCGGCGTCGCCATGAGCTGGCGCGAATTCCGCTTCAACTTGCGGCCGATCGCGCTGCTCGCCTTCGGCTGCGTGATCTTCACCACCTGCGCGGTGGCGGCGGCCGCGCATTATCTGCTGAAGTTCGATTGGGCGACCGGCTTCCTGCTGGGCGCGATCATCGCGCCGCCCGACGTGGTTGCGCCGCTGGCCATCGCGCGGCGGCTGCAATTGCCGCGCCGCATTCTGGTGGTGCTGGAAGGCGAAGGCCTCGCCAACGACGCCACCGCGCTTATCCTCTACCGTTTTGCGGTCGCAGCGGTGAGCATCGGAACGTTCTCACTTGGCGAGGCATCCGGCACCTTCGCACTGATCGTCGTCGGCGAGATCATCTACGGGTTGGCAGTCGGCTGGCTCAGCCTGCGCTTGCGCAAATGGGCGCATGAGCCGCGCGTCGAAATCACGCTGTCTTTGATGACGCCCTATCTCGCCTTTTGGGTCCCGGCCCATCTCGGTGGCTCCGGCGTGCTGGCGACCGTCGCCTGCGGACTTTATGTGAGCTGGAACGGGCCCCTATTGATCCGCTCCGCCACTCGGCTGCAGGGCATATTCTTCTGGGACCTGATCGTCTATCTGATCGAAGGCATGGTGTTCCTGGTCACCGGCCTGCAAGTGCGCACGCTGATCGACAATGTGCACGCCTTCTCGATCCGCGAATTGCTGATAGCGACTGCCTGGACCACGTTGATCGCGATCGTCGCGCGCTTCATCTGGGTATTTCCGGCGACCTATATCCCGCGTTGGGTAAGCCCGCGCCTGCGCAAGCGCGATCCGTCGCCGCCTTGGCAGGGCCCGTTCCTGATCGCATTCACCGGCGTACGCGGCGTCGTGTCGCTCGCGGCCGCGCTGGCCATTCCCTATGCGCTGGCCAACGGCCAGCCGTTTCCGCATCGCGAGCTGATCCTATTCATCACGTTCGGCGTCATCATCATCACCATTGTCGGGCAAGGGCTGATGCTGCCGGCGGTGGTGCGCTGGCTCGGCTTGAGCCGACTCGGCAAGATCGAGCGCAAGGATGAAATCCAGCACGAACTGCGCGCGCGCCAGGCCGCCTTGAAGCAGGTCGAAAAACGGCTCGAAAGGGCGATCAAAGAGAACGAGTTGCCGGACTACGCAATCGAGCACTTGCGCACGCGCAATCAAGGCCGCTTGCAGATCCTGCCCACAAACTTGACCGAGGGCCTCGACCACATGCGCCGGACCGCCAAGGTCAAGGCCGAGCTGATCGAAGCCGAGCGCGACTTCATCTACAAACTGTTGCGCGACGGCAAGATCACCGACGAGGCGCGCCGGCGCATCGAATACGAACTGGATCTGGAGGAGGCCAGCGTCGCCAACCGCGCGCAGGACGGCGGCGGGTGGATGTAGATTTATCGCGCGCGCTGCCCAACTGTTACTTCGCCGCCACAAACGTCACATGCACGAAATGCGAGGCGTCAAGCGGCTCCATGCGCGGCGGCTTCGCGCCGGCCGCGGGCGAAGCGGCCGCGTAAGTAATCTGCACCGCCGTGTTCGAGAGCCATTCCACTTTCGGCAACGCTGCCCGCATGGCGGGTGCGGCGCAGGGCGCGGAGTAGACTTCATAGGTCTTGGCGCTTGCCGCGAAATTGTCGGGATAGACGGAAAGAAAGATCGAAATACTGTCGGCGCAGAATGGCACCGTACCGCCGCGCGACAAGGTGACCCGGACGGCCTTGTACCTTCCGTCCGGCGAGGCCATCGCGGTGACGGCCGTGTCGATCTTGTCGATCGCCGCACTGATATAGATCGAGACGGCGGCGACGCCGGCCATGACCGCCAGCAAACCGATTACAAACTGCTTTGCTCTCACTCCGCCACTGTCCTTGTCCCGGCTCCTTCGCCTTGTTCGCCCGGCAGTAGCCGGGCTAAATTGCGATCGCAACGGAAATCATCGGGAGGCGGCCGGACAATGGACCAAATGAGCCAAATGAAGGTGACATTCCGCTGTCCGCCGGAACTCGAGGCGATCCTGCCGCGCCCGATTGCCGCCGTGCAGGGTTTTCCCGACTGGTTCAAGGCGATGCCGCAAAAAGGCTACAGCGTCATCAACCAGAAGGATCTGCTGACGATCAAGAAATGCCCGCCGGTGATCGACGCCATGGGCTACGGTTTCATGCTGCCGCTCGCCAGCGACCTCAAAGTCGAGAACGGTGAATTCTCCTGGGACCGCGACGTGCCCGCGGGCGACGTCGCCAACTTGCCCCATTCGCCGATCGACTATCACGACAATGTCCAGGTCGCCGGCACGCCGTTCTTCGACGACGACCGCTTCATCATCAAGTTCAACAATTTCTGGACGATCGAAACCCCGCCCGGCTACTCGATCTTGTTCACGCATCCGTTGAACCGCACCGATCTGCCGTTCACGACGATCGCCGGGTTGGTCGATACCGACAGCTATACCGACAATCTGGTCAACATTCCCGCGCGCTGGCATGATACCGCTTTCAACGGCTTGCTGCCGAAGGGAACGCCGGTCGCGCAATGCATCCCGTTCAAGCGCGAGAAATGGACGAGCCAATTCGAGACGCTGTCGAGCGAAGCGGCCGGGCGCCTCAACAAAACGGCGAGCATGATCGCCAACGAGTTCGGCATTTACCGGCGGGAATTTCGCGCGCCGAAGCGCTAGCCGGGTTTTCACTCGCCCTTTAGGAACTTCGCCGCGCTGCTTGGGCGCAGCCAGAAGCGCCCGTGCCCGGACGCCAAAAGCACGGCGATCACCTTGCCGTAAAATTCCGCGCCGCGCGCGCTCGCCGCGCGCAAGCAGGCATAGCCGGCCTCGGTTTCGCCGAGCTCAAGCAGGCATTTGCCGAGCGCAATGCGCGCCAACGTGTTGTCGGGATTAGCGGAAAGTGCACGGCGAAACAGTTCGGCCGCCTGCGCATAGTCGCCTGCATCCATCAGCACGGTGCCAAGACCCTGGATCGCCTCCGGATGCACGGGATTGATGGCAAGCGCGCGCGCGAAAGCGGCGCCGGCATTGGCGCGGTCGTAAATGGCGTAACAAACGAAGCCGAGTTGAATCGCCATTTCGGTCATCATCGGCGCCACCGCGATGCCTTGCCGGAGCACCGCGATCGCTTCGCCGGATTGCCCCAGTTCATGCAGCACGTAACCGAGTTCGTGAAAGGCCGCCGCGAAGGGCGGCACGCGCTTGACGGCGCGCTTGAGCCAGATCAGCGCCTTGTCGCTGTGTCCGGCCTGCCGCAAGGCGATGGCGAGCTGTGTCTCGACTTCCGGATCGCGGCTGGTGCGCGCTGCCTTCTCGAGCGGCGCCAGCGCCTCTTCGGCGCGGCCCTGCATCAACAGCGCATAGCCGAGAATTTTCGTCGCTTCCAGCTGACCGGCATTGGCCTTCAGAATTTCGCCGGCCAGCCGTTCGGCATCGGCCGGGCGGTCGTTTTGGATGGCAAGATTCGCCCGCTGCAGCGCTTCTGCGTGCGCGCGCTGCCGTTCGTTAAGGACACCGGGGAGCATCGCCATCACTCGTTCGATCGTTGGCAAAAAGCTATCATCAGCGCGCCCGGTTCACCAGCATCAGGCCGCCGGCGACCAGCGCCACCGCCGCGATGAACGCGAGCGTCAACGGCTCGCCCAGCACCAGATGGCCGGCGGCGACGCCGAACAGCGGCGCCAGAAAGGTGAAAGCCGAAAGCCGGTTGGCCGAATAGCGTTTCACCAGCGCGTACCAGATGACGAAGGTGATGCTGACGACCCAGACGGTCTGATAGGCGAGCGCCCCGAGCGCGAGCGCGGACGGCGCGTGCGGGATGCGCTCGCCGGCGAGCCAAGCCGCCGCCGCCATGACCGGCGCCGAGACGACGAGCTGATAGAGCATCATTTTTTCCGCGGAGACGCGGTTGAGCGCGCTCGCTTTGGTCAGCAGCGTGGTCGCCGCCCAGAACAGCGCGGCGCCGACCATCATCACGTCGCCGAGCATCTGGCGCGGGTCCAATGCCGGCGTCGGCAGGCCGAACGCCAATGCCATGCCGGCAAAGGACAGCGCAAGACCGAGCCATTGCGCCGGATGGAAACGATCGACCGGTAGAAAGATGCGCGTGCCCAGCACGACAAAGAACGGCGAGAGATAGAGGAACAGCGTGCCGCGCGTGGCGGTGGTGTAGACCAGACCTTGATAGACCAGGATGAATTCGCCGGAGAACAGGACGCCGGAGATGAGACCGGCGGCGAGCGTGCCGTCGCGTTTGAAAATTGGAATGCCGCGCAGTTTGCACCAGCCGGCGATGAGCAGCGCGGCGACGATCGAGCGGATCGTGACTTGCGTCAGCGGCGGGATGTCGTGGATGGCGAGTTTGGTGGCAACCTGGTTGAAGCCCCAGGACAGGCACAGCATCACCATGATCGCGGTGGCGATCGCGTCGAGCGGGCGGGTGACGTTGTCGGTGGCGGGTGAAGACACTTCAGGATTCCGGGATTGAATGATGAAGTGTCTTATCGCGCCTCCCATCCGCTGTCATGCGCGGGCTTAAGCCGCGCATCCGTGATGAACTTCTACGAAAGGCCCGGCAATGACGCGCCGAGCTATGCCGCCTTGCAATGCGCACAAACGCCGGAGATCTCGATTACCGGCGTCTTCGGCGTAAAGCCGGCGGCGCGCGAGGCGGTTCTGATGGTGTCGGCGACCGCCGCACTGGCCGCTTCGCCCACGGTGCCGCATTTCTCGCAGATCAGAAACACCACCGGATCGCCACTGGCATGATCCTGCACGCAGGCGATGAACGCATTGCGGCTTTCGATGCGGTGCACGAGCCCCTGCTCGCGCAGGAAATCGAGCGCGCGATAAATGGTGATCGGCGCCGGCCGCGCGCCGCGCGCCGCCAGCCGGTCGATCAACTCATAGGCGCCGAGCGGCTGATGGCTCGCCAGCAACGCCTCCAGCACGCGGCGGCGGATTGGCGTCAGGCGCTCGTCGCGCGCGGTGCAGATCGCCTCGGCGTGCGCGATCGCGTCGCTGGCGCAGCGCTCGTGATCGTGACCGGGCGCTGGAAACACCGAGCGCAATTGCGGCTTTTTCCCCGATGAGCGGTTTGTCATGAACTAAGTGTAACGCGATCGTGGCCGAGTCGCCTCTTGATATATATTGCACTGCAACAAAAATAAGGGCAGGTTTCACGCCTCTTTCCGCCCCCGCAAACAGGCCATTTGGCGGCCGCATCGAACGAGGACTGCCATGTTGAAAGGCAAAACCGCGCTGGTCACCGGTTCCACCTCCGGAATCGGCCTCGCCACCGCCCGTGCGCTCGCCGCCGACGGCGCCAACATCATGCTCAACGGCTTCGGCGAGGCAGGCGCCATCGAGAAGGAGCGCGCCGGGCTGGAAAAGGATTTCGGCATCAAGGCGCTGTATTCGGCCGCCGACATGAGCAAGCCGGCCGAGATCGCCGACATGATCGCGACGACCGAAAAGAGCTTCGGCTCGCTCGACGTGCTGGTGAACAATGCCGGCATCCAGTTCGTGGCGAATATCGAGGATTTCCCGATCGAGAAATGGGACGCCGTCATCGCCATCAACCTGTCGTCGTCGTTCCACACCATCCGAACGGCCGTGCCTGGCATGAAAAAGCGCAAGTGGGGCCGCATCATCAATATCGCCTCGGCGCACGGGCTGGTCGCCAGTCCGCAGAAGGTCGCCTACGTCTCGGCCAAGCATGGCCTGGTCGGCATGACCAAGGTGGTGGCGATCGAGTGCGCCAATTCCGGCATCACCTGCAACGCCATCTGCCCGGGCTGGGTGCTCACGCCCGCTGGTGCAGAAGCAGATCGACGACCGCGCCAAAGCGTCGGGAAAATCGGTGCGCGAGGAAGAAATCGCGCTTGCTGTCGGAGAAACAGCCGATGCACCAGTTCACCAAGCCGGAAGGCATCGGCGCGCTTGCCGTGTTCCTCGCAAGCGATGCGGCGGCGACCATCACCGGCTCGGCCTATTCGATCGACGGTGGCTGGGTCGCGCAGTAGTTCTCCCCGTCATCCTGAGGTGTGAGGCGCGCAGCGCCGAATCTCGAAGGACGACGGCCGCTACTCTTCGAGGCTCGCTTCGCTCGCACCTCAGGGTGACGGGGAAAGGTTCGACCGTTTCATGATCAAATCCATCGTGCGCGCCATTCGCGGCGATCCGCCGCCTGCTCCCAAATCGAAGCGCATCAATCTCGCGCTGCAAGGCGGCGGCGCCTACGGCGCCTTCAGCTGGGGCGTCATTGATCACCTGCTCGAGGATGGGCGGCTCGAGATCGAAGGCATCACCGGCGCGTCAGCCGGTGCGGTCAACGCCGTGCTGCTGGCCGACGGGCTGGCGCGTGGCGGGCGCGAGGAGGCGCGCAAACGGCTGGCCGATTTCTGGCGCGCCGCCAGCCTGGGCGGCGGTCTACCCGACCTGCAGCGCAAGGCCCTCGACAGTCTGTTCTCATTTTTGCCGCTCGACGATTCGCCGATGGGCGCCTGGTTCAAGGCGGTGTCGCAATATTTGTCGCCCTACGATTTCAATCCGCTCAATATCAACCCGCTGAAAGAATTGATCGAGCGCTTCGTCGATTTCGAAGCCATCAGGAAAGCCCAGATCCCGCAACTGTTCGTCAGCGCCACCAACGTGCATACCGGACGGCTGCGCATCTTCCCGCATGACAAGATCACCGCCGACGTCATCCTGGCGTCCGCCTGCCTGCCGCTGCTGTTCCGGGCGGTCGAGATTGACGGCGTGCCCTATTGGGACGGCGGCTTTCTTGGCAATCCATCGATCTTCCCGCTGTTCAGCACGACCCAGACCGAGGACGTGCTGCTCATTCAAATCAACCCGGTGGTGCGCCACGGAACGCCGACCTCCAGCCGCGATATCGTGAACCGGTTGAACGAGATCACGTTCAACTCGCCGCTGATGGGCGAATTGCGCGCCATCGAATTCGTGGCGCGCTTGATCGATCAGGGCCGTCTCGAGCGCGGGCTGGGGCCCGGCAAGTATCGCCGCATCAATATGCACCGCATCGCGCTCGACCCTTCCGCCAAGCAGCTCAACGTGGAAAGCCGCCTCAACACCGACTACGACTTTTTCGACATGCTGCACAAAAACGGCCAGCGTGCGGCGCGGCGCTTCCTGGACGCGCATTTCGACGACATCGGCGAGCGCGGCACCGTCGATTTGCAGGCCGAGGTCAAGGCCGAGTGGGCGTGATATTCTACAGGGCATGAACGCCGCGCCCAGGCCCCTGCTCACCGCCGAGATCGGCGAAACGCTGCTCGATATCTGCGTTGCGGATATCACCACGCTCGATGTGGCGGCCATCGTCAATGCGGCCAACCGCTCGCTGCTGGGCGGCGGCGGCGTGGACGGCGCCATTCACCGCGCCGCCGGTCCGGAGTTGCTGGCCGAATGCGAGACGCTGGGCGGCTGCGAGACCGGGTCGGCCAAGATCACGCTCGGCTACCGTCTCAAGGCCAAGCACGTCATCCATGCGGTCGGCCCGGTGTGGCATGGCGGCGGATCAAACGAAGAGGCGCTGCTCGGTAGCTGCTACCGCACGGCGCTCGACCTCGCGACCGCGCATCGGCTCGTCTCGATCGCCTACCCGGCGATCTCCACCGGCATCTATCGTTTTCCCGCCGATCTTGCCGCGCGCATCGCCGTCGGCACTGTGGCGTCGGAAGTAGCCAGCGCGCCGCGTGGCATGACACGCGTGGTGTTCTGCTGCTTTTCGCCCGACAGCGCGGAGCACCACAAGGCAGCGTTCGCGGAACTGGGATTGGCCTAGACCTTCGGCTCCACATCCAGCCGCACCACCCAGCCCTCCAGCCCCGGCTTCGCCGCCGGATAAAGGTTCAGAACCTCGGGATCGTGGCCGGGCACGATGTGATGGCGCGATGAGGCAAGCTTCTGGATCGTCTTGTAGCCCTCGAGCGTGTCGCCGACACTGTAAGTGATGGGGAATACGCGGCCTTCATCGATGTGCGAGTAGAGATGGATGCAGTCGGAGGCGACCACCACAATGCCGCGCCTGGTTTTCACCCGCACGCATTGCAGGCCCTTCGAGTGACCGCCGATCTTGTGCAGCGTGATGCCGGGCGCCAGTTCCTCGACGCCGTCGTGGAAATCGACGCGGTCGGCGTAGATCTTGCCGATCATGGCGTGCACGTCGCGTTCACTGAACGGAATGCGCAGCGTGTGGTGGCACATGCAGCGGCCGGTGGCGTAGGCCATTTCGCCGTCCTGAATGTGATAGCGCGCATTGGGGAACAGGTCGTAATTGCCGGCGTGGTCCCAATGCATGTGGGTTGCGATGACATGGTCGACGTGGTCCGGCTCGATGCCGAGCGCCTTGAGGCCTTGGCCGACCGGCTTGATGATCTTGCGCCCGCGCTCCTTGGCGGCGGCCTCGTCGAAACCGGTATCGCAAACGAAGGTGCCGTGCGGGCCCTTGATCGCCCAGACGTAATAGGCGATCGAGGTCATCTCGTCATGCGGGTCGCCGAAGATGTAGTTCTCGCTGCGCATGCGCGCGTGGCTGGCGTAGCGGACGGCGTAAACCTCATGGACGTCATCGCTCATGATTTTTTCTCCGCTCCGATCGTCACGCCGGCCCGGCGTTCGATCATTTTCACGATCGCCGTGAAATCGCTGTCGCCGCCGAATTCGGAATTCGTCATCTCCCATTGTTCGAGAACGGAGCGCATCACCGCACTCGGAACGTCCAGCTCTCGCGCTTCCTCGGCGCACAACCGCACATCCTTGAGCATCAGCGCGGTACCGAAGCCGTAGTTGAAAGTGCGCGGCAGGATCGTCTGCGGGAATTTGCCCTCCGAGGCGGTATTGCGGCCGGAGCCGGCATTGATCACGTCGATCATCACCTTGGGGTCGAGCCCGGCTTTGACGCCCATTGCCACCGCTTCCGAAGTCGCCGCCATGGCGGTGGCGGAGAGGAAATTATTGGCGAGCTTCATGGTCTGCGCCATGCCGGGCTTGTGCCCGATCACGAACACCTTGCCGAACACCGAGAGCGCGTCCTTCACCACGTCGATGTCGGCTTGCGGTCCCGAGACCATGACCGCGAGCGTACCCCTGGTGGCGCCGCCGACGCCGCCGCTCACCGGCGAGTCGATCTGCACGATGTTCTTCTTGGCAAATTCCGCGCAAATCTCCGCCGCCACGCGCGATCCGGTGGTGGAGAGATCGACGAAACGCTTCACCCGCTTGCCATGGATGACCCCACCCTCTTCGAGTGCGACCTTCTTGGAGATCTGCAGCGACGGCAGGCTCGCCATCACGGTCTCCACCCGGTCGGCAACATCGGCAGGCGACGACGCGAGCTGCGCGCCCAGCGCCACCAGCGGCGCCACCGCGTCATTGCGCGTGTCGTAGACAACGAGCTTGTGCCCAGCCTCGATCAGCCGGCGCGCCATCGGCCCGCCCATGTTGCCCAGTCCGATAAAACCGATGTCCATGGCGTTTCCCGTCCCTTGAAGTTTTTTCGCCGGCGACTTTGCCCGACCATCACGGCGGCGTCACGCGGCCTCGGCGCCGGGCACGCATGCACCAAAAGACTTATTTAACTTATTATAAGCAAGCTTATTATAAGCCCAGCTGGAGATGGTGGAGTCATGCCGACGCAACCGGTCAAGCGAGAAATCGCCTTTACAATCATGGACGTAGCCAGGATGCTGAAAACCTATGCCGACCAGCGGGCACGCCAGTTCGGCATCTCGCGCGCGCAATGGGCGGTGTTGATCCGCATCGAGCGCTGCGAAGGCCTCAAGCAAACCGAACTCGCCGAGGCGCTCGACCTGCAGCCGATCTCGCTCACCCGCCTGCTCGATCGCCTGGCCGACAATGGCTTGATCGAGCGCCGCGCCGATCCGAACGACCGCCGCGCCAACCGGTTGTACCTGAAGCCGGCCGCCAAGCCCCTGCTCGGCCGGTTGTCGGAACTCGGCGCCGACATGATGGAGACCGTGCTCGAAGGCCTCGACGCCAAATCGGTCGATAGCATGCTCGGCGAACTCGGCATGCTGAAGGACAACCTGCGCCGCGCGATTGGAGCCAACGCGCACCCGCAAGAAGCCGTCAACGGTTGATTTGTCATGAGTGAGAAACCCCTCAAGATCGTTCCCGCTCCGGAAGCCAAGACGGCGCCGGCCGCGGATACACCGGCGGCCGAAAAGTCCGGAATATTCGCGCGTCTCGGGCGCAAGCGGCTGCGCATGATTCTGCTGGTCGGGCTGCCGGCGATCGCCGCGCTGCTCGGGCTTGCGCTCTATCTCTCCGGCGGCCGCTACATCTCCACCGACAACGCTTACGTCGGCGCGCAGAAAGTGCTGATCACGCCGGACATCTCCGACAAGATCATCCACGTCGCCGTTATCGAAGGCCAGCACGTCAAGCCCGGCGACGAACTCTTCACCCTCGATCCCGTACCCTTCCGTCTCGCGCTCGACACCGCGCAGGCCAAGCTCGCGGCCGCGCACAGCGACTACGACAAGCTGACCACGACGCTCAAATCGCTCACCACGCTGGTCGATCTGGCGCAGAAGAATGTCGAGTTCAAGCAGCACGACGTCGACCGCAAGCTCTCCCTTGTGAGGACGCAAGCCGGCTCGCAGGCCGATGTCGATACCGCCGGCGCCGCGCTGGTGACGGCGCAATTGCAGGCGCAGTTCGCCACCCAGCAACGCGACACCACGCTCAGCCAGTTGCTCGGCAATGCTGACCTGCCGCTGGCGCAATTTCCGGAATATGCCCAGGCCAAGGCGGCGCTCGACAACGCGCAGCGCGATTTCGGCCACACGATCGTGCGCGCGCCGATCTCCGGCACCGCCACGCAGGTCGACAACATCCAGGTCGGCCGTTTCGTCGCCGCCGGCACGCCGATCCTCAGCGTGATCGACGACCAGGCGCCCTGGGTCGACGCCAATCCAAAGGAAACCGACATCACTTATTTGCGCGTCGGCCAGAAGGCGACGCTCGACGTCGACAGCTTCCCCGACCACACCTTCAAGGGCACGGTGGTGGCGGTGAGTCCCGGCACCGGCGCGCAGTTTTCGATCCTGCCGCCGCAGAACGCCACCGGAAACTGGGTCAAGGTGGTGCAGCGCGTTCCCGTGCGCATCGCCTTCGATAAGGACGAGGATACCCGCCTGCTGCGCTCCGGCATGAGCGTCGTGGTCGACATCGACACCGGTCACAGCCGGCTGTCGTTCCTGTCGGCGACTGCGAAAGCGCCGGCAAAATGACCGCGGCGCATTTCGCGTCGATGTCGCCGAAGGCCCGGCGCATGCTGATAACGGTGTGCGCGATGACCGCCACCATCATGCAGGCGCTCGACACCACCATCGCCAACGTCGCGCTGCCTTATATGCAGGGCTCGCTTTCCGCCTCGCTCGACCAGATCAACTGGGTGCTCACCTCCTATATCGTGGCCGCCGCTATCATGACCGCGCCGATCGGCTGGATTGCCGACCGCTTCGGCCGCAAGAAGCTGTTCATTACCTGCGTCGTCGGCTTCACCGTCGCCTCGTTGATGTGTGCGCTGGCGCAGAACATCGAGCAGATGGTGTTGTTCCGCCTGTTGCAGGGCATGGCCGGCGCGGGTCTGGTGCCGCTGTCGCAGTCGGTGCTGCTCGACGCCTATTCGCTCGAGGAACGCGGCTCAGCGATGGCGATCTGGGGCGTCGGCGTCATGCTCGGCCCGATCATGGGCCCGACGCTGGGCGCCTGGCTGACGGATAACTACTCGTGGCACTGGGTGTTCCTGATCAACCTGCCAATCGGCGTCCTCACCGTCATCGGCATGATGCTGTTCATGGACGAGACCAAGCGCAACGAGGATTTACGCTTCGACTGGTTCGGCTTCATCGCGCTCGCCATCGGCATCGGCTCACTGCAATTGCTGCTCGACCGCGGCGAGCAGGTCGGCTGGTTCGGCGCCAGCGAGATCTGGGCCGAGATGATCGTTTCGATCGTCGGCTTCTATTATTTCTTCGCCCATTCGCTGACCACGCCGGAGCCGTTTGTCCGTTTCGATCTTTTCAAAGACCGTAACTTCGTGTCCGGCGTGGTGTTCATGGTGGTGATCGGCGTGGTGCTGTTCGGCACCATGGCGCTGGTGACGCCGTTCATGCAGAACCTGCTCGGTTTCCCAATCCAGACCGCCGGTTTTCTGCTCGGCTCGCGCGGCGTCGGCACGCTGCTGACCATGCTGGCGGCGCCGCGGCTGATGCGGCTGCTGGAGACGCGCTATCTCATCCTGCTCGGCCTGCTGCTCACCGGCGGCACGCTCTATTACATGACCGGATTTTCGCTCGACGTGACGCAAAAGACGATCGTGGTCACCAGCATCATCCAGGGCATCGGCCTCGGCCTGTTGTTCGTACCGATCACCACCGCCGCGTTCCTGACGCTGCCTGGACATCTGCGCAACAGCGGCACCTCGATCCTGACGCTGGTGCGCAATATCGGCTCGTCGGTCGGCATTTCCATGGTGATCGCCAACCTGACCGACAAGACGACCGAGATGCACGCGCGCATCGCCGAATCGGTGACGCCGTTCAACGATGCGCTGCAAATGCCGGACGTGACGGCGCACCTGGACGTGCACAGCCAAACCGGGCTGGCGCTGCTCGACGAGATCGTCACCCAGCAGGCGGCGATGATCGCCTATCTCAATGATTTCAAGCTGCTGATGATATTGACGCTGGCGACGATCCCGCTGGTGCTGATCATCCGCGCGGCCGGACCGCCGGCGGGCGCAAAGCCGGCAGAAGCGGTGATCGACTAGGCAAACGCTCCGGCGTGGCGCCATTAATTCAACGGTTTGCGAATTCTTTGCGTATCGTCTCGCTGTGCTCGCCGAGCGCGGGCACCGCGCCGTAGTGACGCGGCACGCCGTCATGGATTGCGGCCGGTGCGGGCATGCCGACGGGGCCGGTCGGGCTGCCGACGCTGACGCGGCGCAGGTGCGGGTGCTTGGCCAGCAAATCGCAATCATTGATGACGCCGAAAGCAATATCGTAGCGCGCGAGTTGGTCCACCAGCGGCGCGAGATCGATCGCAGCGAAGGTCTTGGCGACGCGGCCGTCGGTCTCGCTGCGCCGCTTCATGCGTTCGACATTGGTGGCGAAGTTCGGATCGTCGGCCAGTTCCTTGTCACCCATGACATGCTCGGCGAGCACACGCCATTCGCGGTCATTCTGCACCGAGATCAGGATGTCGCCGCCATCTTTGGTCTTGAACGCGCCGTAGGGCGATATCGAAATGTGCGCGAGACCGATGCGCGTGGGCGTATTGCCGCCCTCGTGTTGGAGTAGCGGCACGCTCATCCAATCGGCCATGGCGTCGAACATCGAGATCGCAATCGCGGCGCCCTCGCCGGTACGGCCACGCGCCAGCAGCGCTTCCAGAATCGCCTCATAGGCATTCATGCCGGCTGCAATGTCGACGACTGAGACGCCGGCGCGCGCCGGCGCTTCCGGGCCGCCGGTGATGGAAGCCAGGCCCGATTCCGCCTGGATTAGCATGTCGTAGGCTTTGCGCTGGGCGTAAGGCCCGCTTTCGCCGTAGCCGGAGATCGAGCAGCAAATCAGCCGCGGATAATCCGTACGCAAACGCGGGATGGCGAAGCCAAGCTTGGCGATAGCGCCGGGCTTGAGGTTCTGCACGAATACGTCAGCCTTGCTGAGCATGGTCTCGAGCAACGCCTTGTCTTCGGCCTTGCCGAGATCGAGCACCACCGACTCCTTGCCGCGGTTGAGCCAGACGAAATAGGCGCTCTCGCCGTGCACCAGATTGTCGTATCGGCGAGCGAAGTCGCCTTCCGGCCGTTCGACTTTGATCACGCGCGCGCCGGCATCGGCCAGCTTGCAGGTGCAATGCGGCGCCGCCACGGCTTGTTCGACGGAGACGACCAGGAGACCTTCGAGAGGCAAAGACATTTCAATAGGACCGCGGCAGGCCGAGCACGTGCTCGGCCAAATAGGACAGGATCATGTTGGTGGAAATCGGCGCCACCTGGTAGAGCCGCGTTTCGCGGAATTTGCGCTCGACGTCGTATTCCTCGGCAAAGCCGAAGCCGCCGTGCGTCTGCACGCACATGTCGGCGGCAAACCAGGAAGCGTCGGCGGCCAAGAGCTTCGCCATATTGGCTTCCGGCCCGATGTCGTCACCCGCCTCGTACTTGCGCGCGGCCTCATGCACCATCAATTCGGCGGCACGCATCTGCGCATAGGCGCGCGCGATCGGAAACTGCACGCCCTGGTTCTGTCCAATCGGCCGGTCGAACAAGACACGCGCATGCGCATAATTGGTCGCCTTGTCGATAAACCATTTGGCGTCGCCGATGCATTCCGCCGCGATCAATATTCGTTCGGCATTCATGCCGGAAAGAATATAGCGGAAGCCCTGGCCTTCCTCGCCGATCATGTTCTCGGCCGGCACGCGCAAGTCGTCGAAGAACACCTGCGTGGTCGCGTGGTTCATCATGGTGCGGATCGGATTGATGGTGATGCTGGTCGATTGCGCCAGGTGCATGTCGACCAGGAACACCGACAGACCGTCGGTGCGCTGCTTGACCTGATCGCGCGGCGTGGTGCGCGCCAGGAGCAGCATCAGGTCGGAATGCTCGGCGCGCGAGGTCCAGATCTTCTGGCCGTTGATGACGTAGTGGTCATTGCCTTCGCGCCGCGCCGTGGTGCGCAGCGACAGCGTGTCGGTGCCCGAGGTCGGCTCGGTAACGCCGAAGGCTTGCAGCCGCAATTCGCCGCTGGCGATCTTGGGCAGATAGATCTTCTTCTGCTCGGCGTTGCCATGCCGCAGGATCGTTCCCATGGTGTACATCTGCGCGTGGCAGGCCGCGCCATTGCCGCCGGAGGCGTGTACTTCTTCCAGGATCGCGGCGGCCGCGCTGATGCCGAGCCCGCTGCCGCCGAATTCCTCCGGGATCAATGCGGCGAGATAGCCGGCTTCGGTCAGCGCGTTGACGAAATCGGTCGGATAGGCGCGCTCGCGGTCGAGCGCGCGCCAGTATTCGCCCGGGAACTTGGCGCATAACGCGCGCACCAACTCGCGGATATCGGCGAACTGATCTTGCTCGGCACTGCGTTTGCTCATGCGTCTTTCACTTCATCTTCACTTCGGCGTAGCCGTGGTCGATCGCGATCACGTCGCGCTCCTTGACCCGCACACGGAAGCTTACCACGCTGCCGTCGCGCCAGAACTCGGTGCGAATGGTCTCGCCCGGGAACACCGGCGCCGAGAACCGCCCGGCCATCGCCGTCATCCTGGCCGGATCATAGCCGCATACCGCCTTAAGCAAGGCGTGGCCGGCGACCCCGAAGGTCGCCAGCCCATGCAGAACCGGGCGCGGGAAACCGGCGGCTTTGGCGAATTCCGGATCGGCATGCAGCGCGTTGGTGTCGCCCGACAGGCGGTAGATCAGCGCCATTTCCGGCCGGGTCGGCAAGTCGCAAATGCCATCGGGCGCGCGCGCCGGCAGCGCATGCGGTGGCGGCGTATCGCGCCTGGCGCCGCCGAAGCCGCCGTCGCCGCGGCAGAACGTGGTCTGCTTCAGGGTTGCGAGCAGGCGGCCGTTCGCCTTGTCGCTGATCTGGCGTTCGGAATAAATCAGCGCGCCCTTGCCGGCGCCCTTGTCGACCACGTCGAGGATGCGGGTGCGCCCGATCACGGTGCCCTGCGGCGCCACCGGCGCGTGCAGCTTGAGGCCCTGCTCGCCGTGCACCACCTTCTCCCAGGTAACGCCGATCTCCGGCAGCCGCAGCCAATAGGCGGCGTAGCCCTGCATCACGGCGAAGGTCGGCAACACCTTCAGATTTTTTTCGTAAACGAAAGCGAGTTCGTCTTGGTTGAGCGGGTCCTGGCCGAGACCGAGGCCGAGCGCATAGAGCATGCAATCCTTCGGGCCGTACGTGTGCTCGACGTCGGGGATTTGCAGGGCCAGCAATTTTTCGGCATTGAGGGGCATTCGTTTTCCGTCGTCCCGGCCAAGCGAGCGTAGCGAGCGCGAGTCGGGACCCATACTCCGCAGTCTAAAGTGTGTAAACGGCGTATGGGTCCCCGCCTTCGCGGGGACGACAAGATGTCAACCCCAAACTTCCTTGGCCACATCCACAATCATCCGCAGCTTCGCCCATTGCTCGTCCTCGGCCAAGCTATTGCCCTCTTCGGTCGAGGCAAAGCCGCATTGCGGCGACAGGCACAATTGGTCGAGTGAAATATATTTCGCCGCTTCGTCGATGCGGCGCTTGAGGTCGTCTTTTTGCTTCGAGGCGGCCGGTCTTGGTGGTGACCAGGCCGAGCACGACCTGGCGGTCCTTAGGGACAAGACGCAACGGCTCGAAGCCGCCGGCGCGCGCGCTGTCGTATTCCATGAAATAGCCGTGCACTTTGATGCGATTGAACAGAATCTCCTGCTCGGCCTCGTAGCCGCCCGCGCCCATGAAGGTCGATTTGTAGTTGCCGCGGCATAGATGCATCGTGATCGTCATGTCGGACGGGATATCCGACATCGCGGTATTGATAAGGTCGCCGTAGAGTTCGCCGAGCCGGTCCGGGTCGTCGCCGCGATCCTTCATCTGCTTGCGGTATTTCGGATCGCACAGCATGGCGATGAACACTTCGTCGAGCTGCAGATAGCGGCAGCCGGCATCGGCGAAGGCACGCACGGCCTTTTTGTAGGCTTGGCCGAGATCGTCGAACATCGCGTCAAGTTTTGGATAGGCCTTCTGGTCGATCGGCAGCCGCATCGGCCGGCCATAGAGCGCCGACGGCGCAGGGATGGTGATCTTCGGTGTGCGCTTGGTGTGGGCGGCGACGAATTTGAAATGCTCGAGCATCGGATGATTGGAAAAGCCGATCTTGCCGGTGACCTTGACGCCCTCGTTGCGCGTCGTCACTGCTGCGAAAGCGACGCCTGAATCCATCACGTGCTTCTCGACGCCGTCGAGGCCCCAGAGGAAATCGAGATGCCACCAGGAACGGCGGAATTCGCCATCGGTGATCGATTGCAGGCCGGCCTCTTCCTGCTTCTTGATGACGCGCTCGATTTCGCGGTCCTCGACGGCTTTTAATGCGGCGGCGTCGATCTCGCCCTTGACGCGCTGCTCACGTGCCTGTTTCAGCGCGGCCGGGCGCAGCAGGCTGCCGACGTGGTCGGCGCGGAACGGCGGTTTTGTTCGCTTGCCCATTAGACTAACCCCACACTTCTTGAGCGATTTCCACGATCATCTTGAGCTTCGCCCATTGCTCGTCCTCGGCCAAGATATTGCCTTCTTCCGTAGAGGCGAAGCCGCATTGCGGCGAAAGACAAAGTTGATCGAGCGGGATGAACTTCGCCGCCTCATCGATGCGGCGCTTGATCTCGTCCTTCGATTCGAGCTGCCCCGACTTCGAGGTGACGAGACCCAGCACCACGGTCTTGCCTTTCGGCACGAAGCGCAGCGGCTCGAAGCCGCCGGCGCGGTCGCTGTCGTATTCCATAAAATAGCCGTGCACATTGATCGTGTTGAACAAGACCTCCGCCACCGGCTCGTAGCCGCCCGAGGCCACGAAGGTGGATTGGAAATTGCCACGGCACAGATGCATGCAGATCGTCATGTCGGGCGGAATGTCGGCAATCGCCGCATTGATCAGCCGCGCATAGGCCGCCGGCAACTGGTCGGGATCCTCGCCGCGCTCGCTGACTTGCGCCCGCAACTTTGCATCGCAGAGATATGCCAGATTGACTTCGTCGAGCTGCAGATAGCGGCAGCCTTGATCAGCGAAGGCGCGCACCGCCTTGGCGTAAGTGCGGCCCAAATCGGCATAGAAATCTTCCATATCCGGATAGATCGCGCCGGGAATGGCGTCGCGGCCGTAGCGGAAGTGCAGGCTGGACGGCGACGGAATCGTCATCTTCGGCGTGACGCGCGTGTGCGCTTTGACGAACTTGAAATGCTCGAGCATGGGATGGCCCGAAAACGTCCCGAGCTTGCCGGTCACGCGCAGCATCATCGGCTTCGGATTCGGCCCCTGGAACTTGATCTTGCGTTCGCCGAGATAGGCCTCGACGCCGTCGAGCTCACCGAGGAAATCGTAATTCCAGAAGGCGCGGCGGAATTCACCGTCGGTGACGGCCCGAAGGCCGATGTCTTCCTGACGTTTGATAATCGTCGCTATCTCGCGATCTTCGACGGCCTTGAGCTGCTCGGCCGTGATTTCGCCGCGCTCGCGCTGCGCGCGAGCCTGCTTCAGCGGCGCCGTGCGCAGCAGGCTGCCGACGTGGTCGGCGCGAAAGGGGGGCGTGGTACGTTGCATAATAACGGAGCCGTATTGTCGCTTTCTTAGCGGTCACCGCTGATAAGGGCGGTTCCGGCGCGAATGCGCCGGGTGTGGCGGTTACATCAGAGATTGATTCGAGAATACCCCACATCGTAACGGTCTCGCTTCGCTCGCGCATCACTTCTCTGCAAGCGGGGGCCGGGACACGAGAAGTCACTTCCCCCACACTTCCTCCGCCAATTCGACGATCATGCGCAGCTTCGCCCACTGCTCGTCCTCGGCCAGCACATTGCCTTCCTCGGTCGAGGCAAAGCCGCATTGCGGCGACAGACACAGCTGATCGAGAGCGACATATTTCGTGGCCTCATCGATGCGGCGCTTGATCTCGTCGCGCGGCTCCAGCCGGCCGCTTTTCGTAGTGACCAGGCCGAGCACGAGCTGCTTGTTGCCCTTGGGGAAATGGCGCAAGGGCTCGAAACCGCCAGCGCGCTCGCTGTCGTATTCCAGGAAATAGCCGTCGAAATTGGTGTTGCCGAGCAAATGCTCGGCGACGAACTCGTAGCCGCCCTGCGCGATCCAGGTGGAGCGGAAATTGCCGCGGCAGGAATGCATGGTGATCGCCATGTCAGCCGGCTTGCCTTCCAGCGCGTCATTGGTGACACGCGCATAGATCGCCGGCAGCGCATCGGGGTCGTCGCCGCGCGCCTTCGAACCCTCACGTTCCTTCGGATCGCAGATCATCGCCCAGGCGGTGTCGTCGAGCTGCAGATAGCGGCAGCCGGCGTCGTAGAAAGCGCGGATCGCCTTGCGCCAGGTGGCGGCGACGTCGGCGAAGAAAGTGTCGTAGTCGGGATAGGCCTCCTTGCTCACCATCGCCCGGCCTTGGCGGAAGTGGAACGTGCTCGGCGCCGGAATGCGTCATCTTCGGCGTCACCTTGCAATGCGCTTTGAGAAACTTGAAATGTTCGATCATCGGATGGCCGGCGAAATCGATCTTGCCGGTGATCTTGAGCGCCTCGGCCTTGGTCTCGACGCCATGGAATTTGATCGGCGGCGCGCTGATCCTCTCGACGCCCTGCAAGCCCCAGAAAAAATCGAAATGCCACCACGAGCGGCGGAATTCGCCGTCGGTCGCGAGCTTCAAGCCCACCTCGGCCTGTTTCTTGATGATTTTCTCGATCTCACGGTCTTCGACATCTTTCAGCGCGGCGGCAGGAATCTCGCCTTTGGCGAATTTCGCGCGCGCCTCTTTCAACGGCGCGGGGCGCAGCAGGCTGCCGACCATGTCGGCGCGGAAGGGCGGCGTGGTGCGTTGCATGTTGTTTCTCCCCGACATTCATTTTCATTTTGTCGTCCCGGCCGAGCGAAGCGAGGGCCGGGACCCATACTCCGTGACCTATCGAGAGTGCACGGCGTATGGGTCCCCGCCTTCGCGGGGACGACGTTTAGCGGCCCCACACCTCGTTCGCCAGTTCGACGATCATCTTCAGCTTCGCCCATTGTTCGTCTTCTGCCAGCACATTGCCCTCCTCGGTCGAGGCGAAGCCGCATTGCGGCGACAGGCACAGCTGATCGAGCGCGACGAACTTGGTCGCTTCCTGGATGCGCCTCTTGATGTCCTCGCGCGGTTCCAGCCGCCCCTGCTTTGACGTGACCAGGCCGAGCACGACGATCTTGTTGCCCTTGGGCAAAAAGCGCAGCGGCTCGAAGCCGCCGGCGCGGTCGGTGTCGTATTCGAGGAAATAGCCGTCGTAGTTGCACTTGGCGAGCAGGGTCTCGGCCACCGGCTCGTAGCCGCCCGATGAAATGAACGTGGAGCGGAAATTGCCGCGGCAGACATGGGTGGTGATGGTCATGTCGGCGGGCTTGGCCTCGAGCGCCTTGTTGATGCAGCGCGCGTAGGTTTCCTGCAGGTGATCGACGTCGAGACCGCGGTCGCGCGCCTTCTGCAATTCCACCTGCGAGCAGAGATAGGCCCAGGAGCAGTCGTCGAACTGCAGATAGCGGCAGCCGGCGGCGTAAAACGCCTTGATCGCGTTCTGATAGGCCACGGCGAGATCGTCGAAGATGGCGTCGCGGTCGGAATAGATCGACTTCGCCACCGCGCCGGGCTCGAGCCGGAAATGCATTTGGCTCGGCGCCGGGATGCACATCTTCGGCGTCACCTTGGTATGCGCCTTCAGGAACTTGAAGTGCTCGATCATCGGGTGGTTGGAGAAGCCGATCTTGCCGCTGACCTTGATGCTCTGCATCTTGGTCTGCACGCCCTGGAACTGAATGCCGTGGTCGAGCTCGTAGAGCTCGACGCCGTCGAGCATGCTGAAGAAATCGAAATGCCACCAGGCGCGGCGGAATTCGCCGTCGGTGACGAGCTTCAGCCCGATCTCTTCCTGCTTCTTGATGATCTTCTCGATCTCGCGATCCTCGACCTCTTTCAATTGGTCCGCGGTGATCGCGCCCTTTTCGCGTTGCGCGCGCGCCTGCTTGACCGGCGCGGTGCGCAGCAGGCTGCCGACCATGTCGGCGCGGAAGGGCGGCTTGGTGCGTTGCATGATGGTTTCCTCCGAGGGTAGCACCCGCAGGCGCCGGCTGGGCCGCGGGTCGTTTTCTTCGCGCATGATCTTACCCGAAAACCGGTAGCCGCTTTTCGGGATCGTGCGCTAGTTGAGATTCGGCTGTGCCATAGCATGCCCGGCGGCAAGCCGTCTTGCTGTCGCGCTTGCATACCGCGCGGTCTCGACCGCGCCGCCGAATGAAAAATAATGCGGCGCGGCATCGCCCAGATCGCCGGCCAGGCTCAGCGTTTCGACGATGCTGTCCGGCCCGACATTGCCGATGAGGCCGGAGGCAGCGCCCGACATCAGGCCGCGCAGCGAGGCGTTGACGCCGCAGCGCCGGGCGTAGCGCAGCAGCGCGGGCATGCTGGTGGGGCCGGCCATGCCGACCTTGACCGGCCGGGTGATGCCGCAGGCGCGCAGCTTTCTCAGCCAGGCCAGGATGCGTTCGGGCGAAAACGAGAACTGGCTGACGATATGGACGCCAAGGCCGTGAGCGGCGGCGGCGGCAATCTTCTCGTCGAGCGCGGCTTCGAGCCGGCCGGCTGGAATGCGGCTATGGCCCTCCGGATAGGCGCCGATGCCGATCTCCGCGATGCCCGCCTCGCGCAAGCGGCCCTTCTGGATCACCGCCAGAGCGTCGGGGAACGGCCCCACGGCGTCAACGTCGCCGCCAATCACCAGCAGCCGGCGCACATCGGCCTCGCCGCGCAGGCCGGCGAGCAAATTCTGCAAATCGGCGGCACTCCGTGTGCGCCGCGCGGCGATATGGATGACGGGTTCCAAACCGGCCTTGCGCAGCAAGGCCGCCGCGGCGATCAGCTCCTGCGGCGTTATCGTCGGCACCGCCGAGAAATAAACCGGAGTTCCCGCCGGCAGCAGTTCGGCCATCGCGGCGATCTCGCCGGCGTTCGGCCGCGTCGCCTCGAGCGAAAACTTACGCGCGAAATTGTCCGGCATTACGCGCCTTTTTGTTTGCGCATGATCTTTTCCGAAAACCGGTTCCCACTTTTCGGGATCATGCGCTTACTCGCGCCGGTGAGAAATCACGAAGGATTCGTCGTAGAACCACAGGCCGCCCTGCTGTTGCAACACGTCGCGGGTCGCCTCGATGTAGCGGCGGTCGCTATTGACGTCCGACAGGCGGTCGTCCTCGATCTGCGCCACATAGATCGCCGCGTTCCAGGCCGCGAGCAGCGTTGAGGTGCCGATCGAGGAGGAGATTTCCGACGGCAGCGTATGCATGTCGTAGCGGAACAGCGAGCGCTGGTCGGAATAGGCGTTGAAATTGAGATCGCGGCCGGCGCTGCCCAGTTCGTGCTTCACTTCCTTGAGCAAATCGTGGCGGCTATGGGTAAACGGATTGTCGGTCGGCCAGACCTTGTGAACGATCTCCATGCCGGGATCGCGCCCGTAGGAGTGGATGGCGATCATGCGGCCGCCGGGACCCAGCGCGCGGGCCAGCGGCGCCAGTACGCGCCGCGCCTTGAACTCGAGCGAGGCGCGCGCACGATAGGGCTGCGAGGCGATCACCAGATCGTAGTCGGCGACGGTGCCGCCGGGCTTGGGCACGATCTGATCGAGCAGGAATTTGTGATCGTTGCGGTAGATCACCAGAATGACCGGGCGCTCATAAACCGGGTTGCCGCTCTTCGGCGAAACGCGCGCCTTCCAGTTTTCGGCGAGGAACGGCTCGAGCGCGGTGATCTGCTGCTCGAAGCTATGGGCGGTACTGCCGTCCATCGCCATCTCTTTCCACACCAAACTGGTGGCGGCGGACAGTGACTTCACCGCCAGCCAGGGCGCTTCGGCATAAGCGAGATTGGTCAGCACCAGCACGGTCGACGGATGTTCGACGAAACGGTCGGCCATCTTGTGCAGCGTGAGGCGAATGTCTTCGAGGCTGATCTCCTTGCCGACGATATAGAACGGCATGGTGGGAAAGCGGTCGTGCATATTGCGCATGACGCGCGCCAGCACGGTGCCGTCGCCGAGGCCGGCGTCGAACACGCGCACCGCCGGCGGACGCGGATGGATATTGGCGAGCTCCATGCCGACGCGATTGGCGATTTCCCATTTCTCGCTACAGGTGTTCACGAACAGCAGATATTTCTGCCGGTTGTCGAAGAAACGGAAATTGCGCTGCGGATCGTCGCTCGTCTGGCCGGAGGCGACCGGCGGCGCCAGCGGCTTGACCAGCGGCAAGGCCGCCGGCGGGGCTGAGTCGAACAGCACGCGGCGGCGCGCCGGCGCGGCGTCGGCGTTGCGCGCCATGAAGCTGCGGATGCGCTCGAGCGTATCGGTGGTGATGCGGCCGCCATTGCGCAGACGGTTGGCGAGTTTGCCGTCATTGACCGCGCGGCGGCCGAAAGTGGATTCGGCCAAGCCGCGCTCGCGGCAGAATTCGCCGATCTCCTGGAGGATTTGATCGTTCATGGCGTTTCCTTGCGGCCGGCTCTGGCGGCCAGCTCGGATGCAAGGGAACCAAGTCCACCCGCTTTCGTCAAATAGAAAAACAACGTTGGGAAAGATGGGCAAGATGGGTGGGCAATACCCACCCGTAAAAATGTCGATATTTGTTATGTTTCTAGATTTACGATTTCAATTTTTTTAAATTCATTGATCAGCATTGGGGCCGCATCCTACTTTTGGTGAAAAAACGGGCGCGCGAGTGGGCAACTCTGCGCGCCGTTAAAGGCTTTAGATGTCGAAGAAAACCGTCTCGTTCTCGCCCTGCACGCGGATATCGAAACGATAGACCGCTTGTCCGCTGCCGGGCTGCTTGTGGGCAATGAGAGTGCCGCGGCGGTCCTCCGGCACCATCAGCAGGATCGGATCGGCCGCGTTCGCCGCCTCGTCGGAGAAATACAGCCGCGTGTAGACCTGCCGCAGCATGCCGCGCGAGAAGATGCAGACCACGATGTGCGGCGCCTGCGGTTTGCCCGCGGGCCCCGGCACCGAACCGGGCTTGATGGTGTCGAAGCTGTAGACGCCCTGCTTGTCGGTGGCCGAGCGGCCGAAGCCGGTGAACTTCGCATTCGGACGTGGCTTCTCGCCGCGCGCATGGGTATAGCGGCCTTGGGCGTCGGCCTGCCAGATTTCGATCATGGCGTCGTTGATCGGCTTGCCGTCGCCGTCTAACACGCTGCCTTCGATATGAATCTTCTGGCCGGTGGCGTCCGGCGTAATCAGGTTGGCGCCGACGGTTTCCTTCGCGTCATAGAGCGTCTTATCCGGGCTCCAGTCGCAGCGGCTATGCGGCGCCAGGCCATAAGCGAAATACGGGCCAACGGTTTGTGAGGGCGTGATGTCGGACATTAGTGTTGTTCCGTATGTACGGGTGTCTGTTCGCGGCCGCGCAGCACGATGTCGAAGCGGAAACAGAGCGCCCAGTCGGGAATGGTGTTGTCCAGATCGAAGCTCGAGACCATGCGCAGGCGCGCCTTCTCGTCGGTGACCGAGTTGAAGATCGGGTCGAACGGGAACAGCGGGTCGCCGGGGAAATACATCTGCGTCACCAAGCGCGTCACGAACGACTGGCCGAACACCGAGAAGTGGATGTGGTTCGGCCGCCAGGCATTGGGATGGTTGCCCCAGGGGTAAGCGCCGGGCTTCACGGTGATGAACCGGTAATGGCCGTTTTTGTCGGTGACGGTGCGGCCGGCGCCGGTGAAGTTCGGATCGAGCGGCGCCGGATGTTGGTCGACATTGTGCACGTAGCGGCCGCAGGCATTGGCCTGCCAGATTTCCACCAGCGTCTCCGGCACCGGCCGCTTGTCCTCGTCGTAGACGTGGCCGTGCACGATGATGCGCTCGCCCAAGGGTTCGCCCTTGTGCTGCTTGGTGAGATCGTTGTCGCCTTCCTGGACGGCATCGTGGCCGAAAGCCGGACCGGTGAGTTCCGACAGCGTGTGCGGCACGATGATCAGCGGCTTCGACGGCGAGCGCTTCACCGTGCTCTTGTATTCCGGCGAAAGATGCTTGGGAAAAGCGCTTAAGCTTTCCTTCGGATAGATCATCGACATTGTTTTTGTCCTTGTATCTTAAGCAACCCGTTCGAGCGCCAGCGACACGCCCTGTCCGACGCCGACGCACATGGTGGCAAGCCCGAGCTTGCCGCCGCTTTCTTCCAGGCCATGCGCCGCGGTCAGCGCCAGCCGCGCGCCCGACATGCCGAGCGGATGGCCGAGCGCGATCGCCCCGCCATGCGGATTGACCTGCGCCGCGTCATCGGCGAGCCCCAACTGACGCATGCAGGCGAGCGATTGCGAAGCGAAAGCTTCATTGAGTTCGATCACATCGTAGTCGGAGATCTTGTGGCCGAGCCGCGCCATCAGCTTGCGCGTCGACGGCACCGGGCCGATGCCCATGATGCGCGGCGGCACCGCCGCCGAGGCCATGCCGAGAATACGCGCGCGCGGCGTCAGACCATGCGCCTTCACCGCCGCTTCCGAAGCGATAATGACCGCGGCGGCGCCGTCATTGACGCCGGAGGCGTTGCCGGCGGTGATGGTGCCGGGATTGCGCACAAAGGCCTTGAGCTTGGCGAGCTGCTCCAGCGTGGTCTCGCGCGGATGCTCGTCTTTGTCGACCTTGACGATTTCGCCCTTGCGGCTGGCGATTTCGACCGCGGCGATCTCCTTGGCGAAATAGCCCGACGCCATCGCCTTGGCCGCGCGCTGCTGCGAGCGCAGCGCAAAGGCGTCCTGGTCGGCGCGCGTGATCTGGAATTCTTCCGCCACGTTCTCGCCGGTTTCCGGCATGGAATCGACGCCATATTGGCTCTTCATCAGCGGATTGATGAAGCGCCAGCCGATGGTGGTGTCGTAGATCTCGGCCGCGCGCGCGAAAGCCTCTTGCGCCTTGCCTTGCACGAACGGCGCCCGCGTCATCGATTCGACGCCGCCGGCGATGGCGAAGTCCATTTCACCGGCGCGAATGGCGCGCGCCGCGGTGCCGACGGCTTCCATGCCGGAGGCGCACAGCCGGTTCAACGTGATGCCCGGCACGCTCACCGGCAGGCCGGCCAACAGCAGCGCCATGCGCGCCACATTGCGGTTGTCCTCGCCGGCCTGATTGGCGCAGCCGAAATAGACCTCCTCGAGCTTCTCCCAGTCCACCTTGGGATTGCGCGCCATCAGCGCCTTGATCGGCACGGCGGCGAGATCGTCGGTACGCACCTTGGCGAGCGCGCCGCCATAGCGGCCGATCGGCGTACGCACCGCGTCGCAGAGAAATGCCTCTCGTATTGCCATCACGCCGCCTCGGAATGTGCGCGGTTGGTACGGGCATGGAGGTCGCGCAGCACCTCAAGCTCGCGGGCCGTCGGCGGCGGCGTCTCCGCCACCTGGGCGGCGAAGGCGATCTTCCAGCCGGAGTTCTCCTGGATCTGCTCGCGGGTGACGCCGGGATGGATGGAGACGACGGTCATCTCCTTGGTCTCGGGATCGGGCGCGAACATGGCCAGATCGGTAATCAGCTTGGTCGGCCCTTTGGTCTTCACGCCCAATTTCGCACGCGAGTCGCCGCCGGTGACGTGGCCGATGGAGGTGACGAAATCCAGCTTGTCGACGAAGCTGCGCTTGCCTTGCGCCATGATGATAAAAATCTCGCCGCACGAGGTGGCGATCTCGGGCGCGCCGCCGCCGCCGGGCAGCCGCACCTTCGGCTTTTCGTAGGGGCCGACCACCGTGGTGTTGAGATTGGCGTATTTGTCGATCTGCGCGCCGCCCAGGAAGCCGATCTTGATGCGCCCGCCTTGCAGCCAGTAGCGGAACATTTCCGGCACCGGCACCGTGGTGAGCGCGGTCTCGCACAATTCGCCGTCGCCGATCGACAGCGGCAACACGTTCGGTTTGGTGGCGAGCGTGCCGGATTCATAAATCAGCGTGATGCCGGGCGCATGCGTCAGGCGCGCGAGATTGCAGGCGGCCGAGGGCTGGCCGATGCCGACGAAGCAGATGTCGTCGTTCTTCAGTGCACGCGCCGCCGCGATCGTCATCATTTCGGTCGGCTTGTAATCGGCCATGTCGCTTACTCCGCCGCCGCGCGCTGCTTGCGCGCGTATCGGGCAAAGGCCTCGGGGCCTTTCTCCAGAACGTTGGTTTTCATCCAGGCCAGGAATGAATCGCGTTCCTTCGCGATCCCATCCCATTCCTTGTAGAACGCGTTGTTGCGCTTGTAATAACCCTGCGCAAAAGAGGGAAACGCGCCGCCCGGCACCTCGACCACATGGCCGACGGTCCAGTGCGGCAGCACCACCGCGTTGAGGCTGCGGTCGGACGGCAGTTCGTCGACGATCTCTTCCACCGTCACTACCGAGCGCTTCGACGCCAGCACCGCTTCCTTCTGCACGCCGAGCACGCCCTCGATCATGACATTGCCGGCTTTGTCGGCGCGCTGGGCATGGATCACCGCCACGTCGGGCCGGTGCGCCGGGATCGCGGCCAGCTCCTCGCCGGTGAACGGACAGGTGACGCGTTTGATCTTGGCATTCACTTTCGGCAGGTCGCCGCCGATATAGCCGCGGAAAATAGCGCAAGGCAGGCCCGCCGCGCCCGCCTCATAGGCATTGGCCATGGCGGCATGCGAATGCTCTTCCAGCTCCAGCTTTTGCGGCCAGCCGTTCTCGACAGCGTCGCGGAAACGATAGAGCGAGCCGACGCCCGGATTGCCGCCCCAGGAAAATACCAGCCGGTCGACGCAGCCCATGCCGATGAGCTGATCGTAGATCAGGTCCGGCGTCATCCGTATCAGCGTAAGGCGTTTGCGGCCCTGGCGGATGATTTCGTGGCCGGCGGCATGCGGAATAAGGTGGGTGAAGCCCTCCAGCGCCACCGTGTCGCCGTCGCGAACGGCGGATTGGATGGCTTCGGCGAGCGACGAAATACGCGCCATGAGATACAGCTTCCCGGTTGCGGCACCGTATTTACGGCCCGCCACGGACAGGGTCAAATGGCGAAATAGGCACAAGTTGGGGCTCCAACAAACGGCCATGCTGGGTAAAGAACCGATCTTCACCATCCACGCCGAACTCGCGGCCATCATGAATTTGGGCCGCACGCCCTATGGCGAACGGCGCATCATCGACATTGTCGGCGGCACCGTGCGGGGCGCCAGGCTCAACGGCCGCATCCTGCCGGGCGGCGCCGATTGGCAGATCGTGCGCAGCGACGGCGCCGCCGATATCCAGGCGCGCTATACCATCGAGACCGACAGCGGCGCGCGCATCCTGGTCAGCAGCGACGGCTTGCGGCATGGTCCGCCGGCGGTGCTGGAACGGCTGGCGCGGGGCGACAGTGTCGATCCCTCTCTTTATTATTTTCGCACCGTAATGCGGTTCGAGACCTCCGACCCGGCGGTCGATTGGCTCAACCGCATCCTGGCGCTGGCGCGCGGGCAGCGCGAAGCCCGCGCCGTGCGGCTCGACGTTTATGAAGTGACGTGACCGCCCCGGTCAGCCGAATTCTCGCAGCAAACCCATCAGCTGCGCGTGCCGCTTCGGTCCGAAATATTCGGCAACCTGAGCCTCATGCTGCCGGGCCAGGCTCTTGATTCTGGCCAGCGCCTTTTCGCCATCCGCCGTCAAATGCAGGGAATGCGACCGCGCGTCGCTGCCGGAGGCGCGCCGGTTGATCCATTTACGCCGTTCCAGTTCATGCAGCAGCCGGGCCAGGCGCGCCCTTTCGATGCCGAGCGTCTGGCCGATCGCGGCCTGCGAGCGGCCCGGATTGGCTTCAATGATGAGCAGGACGGAATATTGCGCCGGGCGCACCCGCATCGTCCTAAGCATCTGGTTGAAGTTCTGAAACACCCAGATTTGCGCGCGGCGCAGGAAATATCCGAGATGATTGTCGAGCTGGCCCAAGACAAGCTTTTGCGCCCGCTTCCGCAATGCTGCACTGCGGTCGCCGGCTGTTTTGGCCGCCCTCGTCCCTGATCGCCGACGCTTCATCGTTAGCCTCATTGGATTCCGGTCGCTTTCCTTAGCACAGCTTGCTTGACGCTAATTGTTGTCAATGACAACATTCTCCCGCGGTCTGGCAATCAAACAATCACAACGCGTCGTCCTGGGAGGACCCCATGCAGCAATTGATGCGATTTGCCGCGACTCTGATTGCGCTGATTTCGACGCCGGCTCTTGCCGAGATGAACGGCACCCTGCGGATCGGCGTCTTGAACGACATGTCGAGCGTCTACGCCGACTTTCAGGGACCTGGATCGGTCTTGGCGGCGCAGATGGCCGTCGAGGATTTCGCCAAGATATCCAAACGGAAAGTCGAAGTGATTTCGGCCGACCACCAGAACAAGCCCGATATCGGGGCATCCATCGCGCGGCGGTGGCTCGACGTCGAAGACGTCGACATGATCGTCGACCTGCCGAATTCGGCCGTCGCGCTGGCGGTGAGCGGCATCGTGCAGGAGAAGAACAAGGTGGCGATCGGGTCCGGCGCCGGCACCGCGCTTCTCACCGGCGCAAAATGCTCGCCGAATTTCGTTCACTGGACCTACGACACCTGGGCCAACGGTCACGCACTGGCACGCGGCGTTCTTGCCGCAGGCGGCAAGACTTGGTTTTTCATCACCGCCGATTACGCCTTCGGATACGATCTCGAAAAGCAGGCAAGCGATGAGGTGCTGGCTAGCGGCGGAAAAATCATCGGCAGCGTCCGCCATCCGTTAGGCGCCGCCGATTTTTCTTCTTACCTTCTGCAAGCGCAGGCATCCGGCGCGCAAGTCGTCGCGCTGGCAAATGCGGGAGGCGATACCACCAACACGGTCAAGCAAGCGGCGGAATTTAGAATTGGCGCAAAGCAAAAAATCGTGTCGCTCATCTTTGACCTGCAGAGCGTGCCCGCGCTCGGCCTGAAAACGGCGCAGGGATTGACCGCGATCAATGCGTTCTACTGGGACATGAACGATCAATCACGCGCATGGTCGCGGCGCTTCCAGGCGCGCCATCCCAAGAAAATGATGCCCAACCATATGCATGCCGGCGTTTACGCCGCAACGCTGCATTATCTCAAGGCCGTGGAAAAAGTCGGTTCGCCGGCGGATGGGCGGGCGGTCGTCGCGGCCATGAAGGCCATGCCCACCGACGATCCGCTGTTCGGCAAAGGAACGATCCGCGCGGACGGCCGCAAGATTCATCCCATGTATCTGCTTCAGGTCAAAACCCCGGAAGAGTCGAAAAACGAATGGGACGTCTTCAAGGTCGTGGGGACCGTCCCGGCCGACAAGGCATTCCGGCCGCTAATGGAAGGCGGTTGTCCGCTGGTGAAGGCACCCTAAGCTTGTTGCGAAAGCAAGTTCCCGGCGACATGATCGCCTCGACATCGAGCCGCTGCCCGGTCTGCGCGGGCAGCGGCGCCAAAACCGGAGCACGCGCGTGAGTTCAAGAGAGCAGTCCAGTCCTTTGCCTGCGCCATTGCCCGATTCACTCCACGCCGAGCGGCAGGGCGACGTCGCCATCCTGCGGCTCAAGCGCCCGCACAAGCGCAATGCACTGGACGACGAGACCATCAAAGGCATTGAGACGTTCTTCACCTCATTGCCCGACGGTATCGGCGCGGTCTTGCTGCATGGCGAGGGCGAACATTTTTCCGCCGGCCTCGATCTGAGCGAGCTGGAAGAACGCGACGTCAAACAGGGCATCGCCCATTCCGGCCTGTGGCACCGCGCCTTCGAGAAGATCCAGTTCGGCAAGGTGCCGACGGTCGCCGTGCTGCATGGCGCGGTGGTCGGCGGCGGGCTGGAGCTGGCGGCGGCCGCACATGTGCGGGTGGCCGAGCGCTCGACCTATTACGCGCTGCCGGAAGGCAGCCGCGGCATCTATGTCGGCGGCGGCGGCTCGGTGCGGCTACCGCGGCTGATCGGCGTCGCGCGCATGATGGATATGATGCTCACCGGCCGGACCTATTCGGCCGAGGAAGGCCAGGCCATGGGGCTCACCACCTATCTGGTCGAGCAGGGCAAGGGCTTCGCCAAGGGCCTCGAACTCGCCAACCGCATCGCCGGCAATACTCCGCTGACCAATTTCGCGGTCATGCACGCGCTGCCGCGCATCGCCGAAATGGCCCCGGCCAGCGGTTATGCCGTGGAGGCGCTGATGTCGGCGATCGCGCAGGCCGACGGCGAGGCAAAAGCGCGGCTCAAGGACTTTCTGGAAAAGCGCGCGCCCAAGGTGACGCGCGGGTCCACATGAGCACGGCCATCGCCTCCGTGCTGCGCACGTCGGCGCCCTTGCGCCCGGTGCGGCTGGGCGCGTTCGATGCCGTGCTGGAGCGCGAGCCGAGCGGCGTCATCCACATTCGTACCGCGCAGGTGTTGCCGCCCTATCACGCCACGCTGAGCGAGCCGCTGGAACATTGGGCCAAGGCCGCGCCCGACCGCGTGTTCCTCGGCCAGCGCGACGACGAAGGCCGCTGGCGCACGTTGAGCTACGCGCAAGTGCTGGCGCAGACCCGGCGCATCGGCGCCGCTTTGCTGCGGCGAGGGCTTTCGCCCGAGCGGCCGATCGCCATCATCTCCGGCAACGGCATCGAGCATGCGTTGCTGGCGCTGGCGGCCATGAACGTCGGCGTTCCCTATGCGCCGATCTCGGCCGCCTATTCGCTGCTGTCGACCGACTTCGGAAAATTGCGCGCGATCGTCGGCCTGCTCACGCCCGGCATGGTGTTCGTCAGCGACGGCGGGGCTTTTGCGCGCGCCATCGCGGCAACGGCGCCGGGCGGCGCCGAACTGGTCGTCACCCGCAATCCGCCGGCGGACCGCAAGGCGACGCTGTTCGCCGAACTCATCGGCGACGAAGACGACGCCGGCGTCGCTGCCGCGCAGCGTCAGGTCACGCCGGACACGATCGCGAAATTCCTGTTCACCTCCGGCTCCACTGGAAATCCAAAAGGCGTCATCAACACCCACCGCATGCTGTGCTCGAACCAGGCGATGATCGCCGCCGGCTTCGCCTTCGTGCAGGACGAGCCGCCGGTGGTGGTGGACTGGCTGCCCTGGAGCCACACCTTCGGCAGCAACCACAACTTCAACATGGCGCTGGTCAATGGCGGCTCGCTCTATATCGACGACGGCAATCCGACGCCGCCGGGCGTGCCGAAGACCGCGCGCAATCTTCGCGAGATCGCGCCGACCATCTATTTCAACGTGCCCAAGGGCTACGAGGCGCTGGTGCCGCATTTCCGCGCCGACGCTGCGCTGCGCAAGAACTTCTTCAGCCGGCTCAAGGTGCTGTTCTATGCCGGCGCCGGCTTGAACCAGACCACCTGGGACGACCTCACCCAACTCGCGGTCGAGACCACCGGCGAGCGCATCATTTTCCTGTCCTCGCTCGGCTCGACCGAGACCTCGCCGCTGGCGCTCGCCTGCACCTTCGATTTCGACCGGCCGGGCAATATCGGGCTACCGGCGCCGGGCGTCGAACTCAAGCTGGTGCCGAACGAGGGCAAGCTGGAAGCGCGCCTGCGCGGGCCGCACATCACGCCCGGCTATTGGCGGCAACCGCAGCTCACGCGCGACGCGTTCGACCGAGACGGCTTCTACAAGATCGGCGACGCGCTGAAATTCGCCGACCCTGACGATCCGGGCAAAGGCTTCCTGTTCGACGGCCGCATCGCCGAGGATTTCAAGCTCTCCACCGGCACCTGGGTCAGCGTCGGTCCCTTACGCGCGCGCTTCATCGATGCCTGTGCGCCGCTTGTGCGCGACGTGGTGTTCGCCGGCCCCGACCGCGACGACATCGTGGCGCTGGTGTTTCCCGACGTCGAGGCTTGCCGCAAGCTCGCGCCCGAGCATGCCGCCGACGCGATGGCAGGAGCCGTGCTCGACGACGTGCGGGTGCGGATCAAATTCGCCGAACTGCTCGGCGCGCTTGCCGCAGCAAGCCCCGGCTCATCGATGCGCGTGATGCGCGCCATCCTGCTGGCCGAGCCCGCGTCCATGGACAAAGGCGAAATGACCGACAAGGGTTCGATCAATCAGCGCGCGGTCCTGAAAAACCGCGCCGCGCTGGTGGACGAGCTTTATGCCACGCCATTATCTTCCCGTGTGATCGCCGTCAAAGGCGCTTAAAGGATTCGCAAAGCCATGGAAATCAAGGGACAAGCGGCGATCGTCACCGGCGGGGCATCGGGACTGGGAGCGGCCACCGCGCGCGCGCTCGCGGCGGCCGGCGCCAAAGTGGCGGTACTCGACGTCAACGAAAAAGGCGCCGGCGAAGTGGCCGCCAGCATCAAAGGCATCGCGGTAACCTGCGACGTGGCGGACAGCGCGTCCGCCGAGGCGGCGGTGAAGAAGGCCGCCGCCGAGCATGGCCCCGCGCGCGTCCTGATCAATTGCGCCGGCGTTGGACCGGCCAAGCGCATCGTCGGCCGCGACGGGCCGATGCCGCTCGCCGACTATGAACGCGTCATCCGCATCAATCTGATCGGCACGTTCAACATGATGCGGCTCGCCGCCGCCGCCATGCAGCCGCTGGAGCCCCTCGCCGACGGCGAGCGCGGCGTGATCGTATCGACCGCTTCGGTCGCCGCTTTCGAGGGCCAGATCGGGCAGGCCGCTTATTCTTCTTCCAAGGGCGGCGTCGCCGCGCTGACGCTGCCGGCGGCGCGCGAATTCGCGCAGTTCGGCGTGCGCGTGCTCGCCATCGCGCCCGGCATCTTCGGCACACCGATGCTGCGCGCGCTGCCGCAGGAGGCGCAGGATTCGCTCGGCGCCTCCGTGCCGTTCCCCAAACGGCTGGGCGAGCCGCGCGAATTCGCCGCGCTGGTGCTGCATTGCGTCCACAACGGCTATCTCAACGGCGAGGTGATCCGCCTCGACGGCGCGCTGCGCATGGCGCCGCGCTGACGCATGATCCCGGTCGACTGGAAATCGCTTTTCGAGCCCGCGTTTGCGAGCGCGGGCTCTCCTGGTCACGGCACGGCCTTGCGCAACAGCCGCAGGGTGCGCATCGAGTGGTCCTATTGCGACCCCGCCGGCATCGTTTTCTATCCGCGCTATTTCGAGATCTTCGACGCCTCGACCGCGGCGCTGATCGAACGCGCGCTTGGGCTGACCATGTTTCAGTCGCTCAAGACGTTCGATTTCGCCGGCTATCCGCTGGCGCGCACGCGCGCGCGGTTTATCCGCCCCACCCGCTATGGCGACGACGTCGTCGTGGATACGAGCTTCACCCTTGGCCGCGCCAGCTTTACGATTGAGCACCGCCTCAGCCTCGACGGCCTGACCTGCGTCGAATGTTCGGAGACGCGGGTGTGGGTGGTGCACGATCCGGACGATGCCGGACGCTACAAATCGCAGCCGATCCCAGAGGCGGTGCGGGCGAAGTTTCGCGTGTAGCTGACCGTCGTCCCCGCGTAAGCGGGGACCCATACGCCGTGCCTTATCGATAGACTGCGGGGTATGGGTCCCGGGCCTCGCGCTAACGCGCTCGCCCGGGACGACAAAGTCTACTCGATCTCGGCCGCGATCTTTTTCAGAATCTGGATGAACCGCTTGCGGTCGCGCAGGCCGATGATCTTGTCGAGCACGCGTTCGTGCCGGCGCGCGCAGCGCGTCAGCATGGTCAGCGTTCTTCTGCCGGCCGGCGTCACGTTCAGCCGATAGGTGCGCCGGTCCTTGAGCACGCGCTTGCGCGCGACCAGGCCGCGCCGTACCAGATCCTCGACCACCGGCGTAAGGCTCGATTTGTCGCGGCCGTTGGCGTGGCTCAATTCGGTTTGGCTGATGCCCGGGTTGCGCGCGATCAACGTCAAAGTGGCGAAGCGACCCGGATTCTCGCCGATCTCCTGCGAGCGGCGGGAAAACGCCTGGAACGCGTGCTCCTGCGCCATGCGTAGATTGAACCCGACCCAGTATTCGAGCGGGCCGAATTTGATCGATTCGGCAATGGCTTCGCCGTTCTTGCCGCGCCGCACCCGGGCGCCTTTTCCGGTCTTTCGCACTGCCACCGCCCTCAGCCGACCGTGCGAAACGCCCGGTCCGTCGCATAGTTTGATATCAAACTATAACCTTTACAACGCCCGCGACATGCGGCTGAATAATTAAAACAATTGGCAGCATGGCCAACGCTTAAACCAAGGGAGGATTTCTATGATGTCGCGCTTCACCGCCTGCCTCAGCGCGGCCGCGCTCGCCGCCCTTATCGGTGTCCCGACCGCGGCGCTCGCCCAGGAAAAGACCTTTGAACTCAAGCTCTCGCACTGGGTGCCGCCGTCGCATCCGCTGCAGAAGGCGCTGGAAGAATGGGGCGCCTCGGTCGAAAAGGATTCCGGCGGCACCATCCACTACAAGGTCTATCCCGCCCAGCAGCTCGGCAAGGCCTTCGACCATTACGACATGGCGCGCGACGGCATCGCCGACCTCACTTACATCAATCCCGGCTATCAGCCCGGCCGCTTCCCGATCATCGCCGCCGGCGAATTGCCGTTCCTGATGTCGAACGCCAAGGGCGGCTCGGTCGCGCTCGACGCCTGGTACCGCAAATACGCGGCCAAGGAGATGAAGGACGTCAAGTTCTGCCTCGCCTTCGTGCACGACCCCGGCTCGTTCCATTCGGTCAACAAGAAGATCATGGTGCCGGCCGACATCAAGGGCATGAAGATCAGGCCGGCGCAGGGCACCATCGCCGAATTCGTCACCATGCTCGGCGGCAACAACGTGCAGGCCTCGGCGCCGGAAGTGCGCGACGTACTCGGCAAGGGCGTGGCCGACGCGGTGACCTTCCCGTGGGGCTCGGTCCTTTTGTTCGGCATCGACAAGGTGACCAAATATCACATGGACGTGCCGCTCTACACGACCACCTTCGCCTTCGTGTTCAACAAGACGAAATACGACGCGATGTCGCCGCGGCAGAAGAAGGTGATCGACAATCACTGCACCAGCGAATGGGCGGCGAAGGTCGCCACGCCGTGGGCGGACTTCGAACACGCCGGCATCGACAAGCTCAAGGCCGAGGCCGGCCACGAAGTCTATGAGCTCAGCCCGGCGCAGGTCGCCGAATGGCGCAAGGCCGCGGCACCGCTCGAGGCCAAATGGGCCGAAGGCGCCAAGAAGGCCGGCGTCGACCCCGAGCTCGCGATCAAAGGCTTGCGGGCCGAGCTGGTGAAAAACAAAGCGTCCTATTGATGGATGGCACGGCGCGGGGGCGCAGTCCGGTCGATCGCTTTATTGACGTGATCGAGGTGACGGCGGCGGGATTTCTCGCCGTCGTTACCTTGCTCACTTTCGTGTCGGTGTTCCTGCGCTATCTGTTCGCCTGGTCGATCCCCGACGCCTATGACTTCTCGCGCCTGCTGCTCGGCATCCTGATTTTCTGGGGCATGGCGGTCGCCAGCTATCGCGGCGACCACATCACCGTCGACCTGTTGTGGACCGCCGTTCCGCAATCCGCGCGGCGCGCCATGGATGTGTTTTCCGCGGTGGTCACGCTCGTCGCCATGTGCGCCTTCACCTGGATGTTCGCCGAAAAGGTGATCGGCACCCGAGCCGACCATGTCGGCACTTTCGACATGCGCCAGCCGGTCTGGGTCTACTATCTCATCGCCTGGATCGGGCTTGCCGCTGCGGTCCTGCTGCTGGTCGCGCGCACGGTGCGGCTGGTATTCTGGCCGGAAAAGTTGGCGCGTAGCGACGTGCAGGCAATCGATTGAGACGTTCATGAGTACCGACGCCGTCGCCGTCATCGGATTTATCTCGCTGTTCGCGCTGATGCTGCTGCGCGTGCCGGTCGGCATCGCCATGGGCACGGTGGGCGTGCTCGGCTTCGGCTACATGATCGGCGATATCGGCCCGGCCTTGAAGCTCCTGTCGCAGTCGCCGATCCGCACCGCCACCGACGCCGAATTCGCGGTCATTCCGCTGTTCCTGCTGATGGGCGCGTTCGCCTCGGCCTCCGGCATGAGCCGCGAACTGTTCCGCGCCTCCAACACGTTTCTCGGTCACCTGCGCGGCGGGCTCGGCATCGCCACCATCGCGGCCTGCGGCGGCTTCGCGGCGATCTGCGGCTCGTCGGTCGCCACCGCCGCCACTTTCTCCAAGGTGGCCTATCCGGAGATGCGCAAATACGGCTACCCGCAGAGCTTCGCCACCGGCGTGATCGCGGCCGGCGGCTCGCTCGGCATCATGATCCCGCCTTCCACCGTGTTCGCGGTCTATGGGCTGATCACCGAGCAGGATATCGGCAAATTGTTCATCGCCGGCATCATTCCCGGCCTGCTGGCGGTCGGCATGTATATCGCGACCATCAACATCATCGCCTTCGTACGCCCCGGTTTCCTGCCGGCGACGCCGCGCCACAGCTGGGCGGAAAGAATCGCCGCGGTGCGCGATGTCTGGGCTGTCGTGCTGCTGTTCGTTTTTATCATCGGCGGGCTTTACGGCGGGCTGTTCACCGCCGACCGAAGCCGCCGGCATGGGCGCCGCCGGCGCTTTCATCATCTCGGTGCTGCGCGGAAAACTGTCGCGCGAGGATTTCTGGCGCTGCCTGGTCGAATCCCTTCGCACCACCGCCGCCGTTTTCACCATCCTGATCGGCGCGCTGATCTTCGGCTATTTCCTCACCATCACGCAGACGCCGCAGAAAATCACCGAATTCCTCACCGGCCTCGGCCTCGGCCCCTACGGCGTGCTGGTGCTGATCATGCTGATGTATCTGGCGCTCGGCTGCATCATGGACGCCATGGCCATGATCATCCTTACCATCCCGATCATATTCCCGGTGATCAAGGCGCTCGGCTTCGATCCGATCTGGTTCGGCGTCATCATCGTCATGACGGTGGAACTCGGCCTGATCCATCCGCCGGTCGGCATGAACGTGTTCGTGATCAAGAGCGTGATCAAGGACGTCAAGCTGTCGACGGTATTCTACGGCGTGATGCCGTTCGTGCTGACCGACATCCTGCGGCTGGCCATCCTGATCGCCTTGCCGGTTCTGGCCACCTGGCTGCCCTCGCATATGTAGCGCCGATCGGCTATAATAGTTTGGACCCCAACCAATTGGCCGGGACCTGATCATGGAACGCTCGTTCAAGAAGGAAGTGCAGGCGCTCAGACTGGGCGACGGCGAGATCTTCCGCGGCGAAGGCATCCTGGCCGTCACCAAGGCGCTGCTGCAGTCGGGCGTGTCCTATGTCGGCGGCTACCAGGGTGCGCCGGTCTCGCATCTGCTCGACGTGCTGGTCGATGCGCAGGACATCATGGCCGAGCTCGGCGTGCATCTGGAAACCTGCGCCAATGAAGCCTCGGCGGCGGCCATGCTGGGGGCCTCGATCAACTATCCGCTACGCGGCGCGGTGACCTGGAAGTCCATCGTCGGCACCAATGTGGCCGCCGACGCGCTCTCCAATCTGTCGTCGCCCGGCGTGATCGGCGGCGCCATGATCATCATCGGCGAGGATTATGGCGAGGGCGCCAGCGTGATCCAGGAGCGCTCCTACGCATACGCGCTCAAATCGGCGATATGGCTGCTCGATCCGCGACCCGATCTGCCGTCGATCGTGCGCACGGTGGAGAAAGGCTTCGAACTGTCGGAGGCAAGCCACGCGCCGGTGATGCTGGAGCTGCGCATCCGCGCCTGCCACGCCACCGGCGAATTCGCCGCCAGCGATAACCGCAAAGGCGTCGCGTCCGGCCTCGACAAGCTGGCCGGCCCGCCGCGCTTCAACTATGCGCGGCTGTCGCATCCGCCGGTGACCTTCAGCCAAGAGAAGCTGAAGGTCGAGGAGCGCCTGCCGGCGGCGCGCGCCTTCATTCGCGAACACAAGCTCAATGAATTCATCGCCGGCGAGCTCGACGACATCGGCATTATCGTCATGGGCGGGCTTGACCAATTCCGTGCTGCGCGCGCTCGAGCGCATGGGGCTTGCCGACGTGTTCGGCGCCTCGCGCGTGCCGATGCTGGTGCTCAACGTGGTCTATCCGCTGGTGCCGGAGGAAATCCGCGAATTCTGCGCCGGCAAACGCGCCGTGCTGGTGGTCGAGGAAGGCAATCCCGATTACATCGAGCAGGCGTTCAACGTCGAATTGCGCCGCGCCGACATCCAGACCCGTGTGCTCGGCAAGGGGCCGCTGCCGCAGGCCGGCGAATATACGTCCGACGTGCTGCTGGAGGGGCTTGCCGCCTTTCTGCAAGCCAGCAAGCCGAACGGTCTCGACGCCGACAGCGTGGCGGAAAAAGCGCGCGGCCTGATCGCGCACAAGGCGAAAGCCGCCGCCGCGCTCGGGCCCCTGCCGCCGCGCCCGCCCGCCTTCTGCACCGGCTGCCCGGAGCGCCCGGTGTTTTCCGCCATCAAGCTGATGCAGCGCGAATTGGGACCGACCCATATCAGCACCGATATCGGCTGCCATTCGTTTGCGACCTTCGCGCCGTTCTCGCTCGGCAATTCCATTCTCGGCTACGGCATGTCGCTGGCGAGCGCCGCGGCGGTGACGCCCAACATGGAGAAGCGGCCGATCGCGATCATGGGCGATGGCGGCTTCTGGCATAACGGGCTGATTACCGGCGTCGCGTCCAACCTCTTCAACAAGGGCGACGGCGTACTGATCGTGCTGCAGAACGGCTACGCCTCGGCCACCGGCCAGCAATACATCCCGTCGAGCGTGGCGAGCCGCGACGGCGCCGTGCCCGGCGTCGGCATCGAGCAGACGCTGCGCACCATGGGCGTCAAATGGCTGCGCACGGTGCGCAGCTATTCCGTCGCGGTGATGAGCAAGACGCTGAAGGAGGCAATGCTCACCGCCGAGCGCGGCTTGAAAGTGATCATCGCCGACGGCGAATGCCAGCTAGCGCGCCAGCGCCGCGTGCGCGCCGAGGATGCCGTCAAGCTCGAACAGCGGGATGCGCGTCACCCGCACGCGCTACGGCGTCGACGACGAGATCTGCACCGGCGACCATTCCTGCATTCGTTTGTCGGGTTGCCCGTCGCTGACGGTGAAGCCGTCGACCGATCCGCTGCGCAGCGATCCGGTGGCGACCGTGATCGAGTCTTGTGTCGGCTGCGGCTTATGCGGCGAAGTCGCGCATGCTGCCGTGCTGTGCCCATCGTTCTACCGCGCCGAGATTATCCGCAACGCCACCTGGCGCGACCGCGCGCTGTTTGCCTTTCGCCGGAAAGTCATCGGCTGGCTCGGCGGTTCATCGCTGTCGTTCCGGAACACGAGCGAACCCGGTATCCAGAAGGCTACCCAGAGCATACCTCTGGATTCCGGGTCCGGTCCTTCGGACCGTCCCGCAATGATATCGACCAACGCGCCCATCAAACTCTTGATCGCCGCGCTCGGCGGCGAAGGCGGCGGCGTGCTGACCGATTGGATCATCACCGCGGCGGCGAAAGCCGGCTTCCCGGTGCAGAGCACATCGATCCCCGGCGTCGCCCAACGCACCGGCGCGACCACCTACTACATCGAGATTTTCCCGGTGCCGACGCGCGAGCTAAATGGCAAGCGGCCGGTGCTGGCGCTCACGCCCGGCGTCGGCGATATCGACGTGGCGGTGGCCAGCGAATTGCTGGAAGCCGGCCGCGTGGTGGCGAACGGCTTCGTCACGCCCGAGCGCACGCACCTCATCGGCTCCACCAGCCGCTTCTATGCCATGGACGAGAAGATCGCCATGGGCGACGGCCGCTTCGACAACGACAAACTGATCAAGACCGTTAAGGACAACGCGCGCGACACACTGCTGATCGACATGGACGCGCTCGCCAAGCAAAGCGGCTCGATCATCAGCGCGGTGATGCTGGGCGCCATTGCCGGCTCGCAGCGTTTGCCGCTGACCGCCGAACAGCTCGAAGCGGCGATCCGCGCCGACGGCAAATCGGTCGACAGCAACCTGCGCGGCTTCCGCGCCGGGCTCGACGCCGCGCGCGCGAAAACGCAAGCGGCGAAGCAAATCGAGAAAAAGCGCAACGCCCCGACCACACCCGACCTGCTCGAACACGAAGTCAGCTACTCGCTGCCCGCGCTGGCGCAACCGACCGCGATCGAGGGCATCCGCCGCCTGATCGCCTACCAGGGCGTCGTCTATGCGCGGCTCTATCTCGACCGGCTGCGCACTTTGGTCGATGCCGATGCCGCCGCCGGCACGCCGGGCAAGCTGCTCAAGGAAGTCGCGCGCCAGCTCGCCGTGCGCATGTCGTACGAGGACGTGGTGCGGGTGGCGCAGGCCAAGATCGCGCCCGAGCGCCTGCGCCGCATCGCGCAAGACGAATTGCGCGCCAAAGACGAGCCGTTCTCGGTGCATGATTTCCTCAAGCCGGGCATCGAGGAACTCACCCAGCTTTTGCCGCCTTTCCTGGCCCGCCCCATCCTCGCCGTGAGCGAGCGGAAAGGCTGGCTCGGCCGCGTCTATTTCGGCATGGAGATCGACGTCACCTCGATCACCGGTTACCTGCGCTTCCGGCTGCTGGCCAAGCTGCGCCGGCTGCGCCCCTACGGCCATCGCTTCAAGCAGGAGCAGGCCCAGATCGCCGCCTGGCTCGGCCTGATCGCCGACGCCGCGCGGCGCTCCGGCGACCTCGCCCTCGAAGTCGTCGAATGCGCCCGGTTGATCAAGGGCTATGGCGACACCCATGCGCGAGGGCTGGCGAACTACCGCACCATCGAGGCCCATGTGATCCGCCCCGCGCTGGCCGGCGACATCCCGCCGGAGCGCGCTGCCGATGCGCTCGCCAGCGCACGCACCGCCGCCCTGGTGGACCCCGAGGGCGAGAGCCTGGCCAAATGCCTGGCCGAGATCGAAGGCCAAGCCGCTTTCCCCATCGCCGCGGAATAGCCCCGCCTCCGTTGTCAGCCCCTCCCGCGTCGCGTAAAACAGACCCGGAATATCGGCACTAGCGTCTGCACTCATGCGGGCGCCGTACGGGGCGAACCGCATGGCCGTCATACCTTCAGGGCAACGGCCTGCAATTGCAGCCGAAGCGTTTTTGCGTGCGCTGGCCGACCACGGCGTCGATTATTTCTTCTGCAATCCCGGCACCGATTTTGCGCCGATCGTGGAAGCCTTCAGCCGCGCCAAGAAATCCAACGCCAAGGTGCCGAAGCCGATCCTGGTTCCGCACGAGAACCTGGCGGTCGGCATGGCGCACGGCGCCTATCTGATGACCGGCCGCCCGCAGGCGGTGATGGTGCACGTCAATGTCGGCACCGCCAACGCCATCAACAATCTCACCAACCTGTCGCGCGATCGCGTGCCGCTGATCCTTGCCGCCGGCCGCACGCCGATCACCGAGAAAGGCACGTTCGGCGCGCGCAACCGGCCGATCCATTGGGCGCAGGAAATGTTCGACCAGGCCGGCATGGTGCGCGAACTGGTGAAGTGGGATTACGAACTGCGCATGCCCGGCCAGGTCGGCGACATGGTGGCGCGCGGCGTGGAAGTGGCGATGGCCCATCCGCGCGGGCCGGTCTACATGGTGCTGCCGCGCGAGCCGCTGGCGGCGCCGCTGCCGGAGCCGATCGCGCCGATCAAGCCGCGCGCGCAGGCAGCCCCCGCGTATCCCGATCCGAAAGCGATCGCGACGCTGGCCGAATGGATCGTGGCAGCCGAGCGCCCGCTGATCGTCACCGGCGCGATGCCGGCCGCCGCCGTGCCGGTGCTCGCCCATCTGGCGGAACGCTGCGCCATTCCGGTGATCGCGCATAGTCCGCGCACGATGTGCCTGCCGACCGCGCATTCCATGCATTTCGGTTTCGAGCCGGGTACGCTGCTCGCCGACGCCAGCATGGTCATCTCGATCGAATCCGACGCGCCGTGGATTCCGAGTCTGCAACAGCCGTCGCCCGGTTGCCGTGTCGTGCATATGGGCGAGGAGCCGTTCTACGTGCGCTATCCCATGCGCTCGTTCCCGAGCGACCTCGCCATACAGGCCGACGCGGTCAACGCGCTGGAAGCCTTGACCGCGGCGGTAGAGTCCCGCCTGCAGATGGCGGAGGCGCGCATCGCCGCGCGGCGCGCCCGCCTGACCGAGCGCATGCGTTTGCGGCGCGCGCAGCTCGCCAAGGATTCGGCCGTGGGCGCGACCATCTCGCCGGAATATTTGTCGCGGGCGATCGGCGAAACCTTCGGGCCGGACGCCGTCATCGTCAACGAATATCCGCTGCGCGCGGACCATTGCGCGCGCGAGAAGCCGGGCACCTTCTTCGCGCTCGGACCGGCCGGCGGGCTCGGCTGGGGCCTCGGCGCCGCGCTCGGCGTCAAGCTCGCCTCACCCGACGCCTTCGTGGTCGCGACGCTCGGCGACGGCGCCTATATGTTCGCCAACCCGATGGTCGGGCATTGGGTCGCCTCAACCCACGCCCTGCCGATCCTCACCATCGTGTTCAACAACAGCCGCTACGGCGCGGTGCGCCGCGCCACGCTGTCGATGTTCAAGGACGGCGTCGCCGGCGAGAACGACGGCCGCACCCTCGCCGATCTCGACCCCGCGCCGGCCTATGAGGCGATCGCGCAGGCGCAAGGCGCCTACGCCGAGCGCGTCGAGAAGCCGGCCGACCTGCCTAACGCCCTCATCCGCGCCCGCGACGCCGTGGTCAGCGGCAAGCGGCAGGCGCTGCTCAACGTCATTACGCCGTATTGAAACGGTGCGGGCCGCGCCAGAAAAACTCTGCTAATCTTGCCGCCCATGGCGCTCACGCAACCCATCGGCCTCATCCGAACCCGAACCGCCGCCGCCAGGCGACGGCAACGGGCGCCCGAGCCCGATGCTGGAGCAATATATCGAGATCAAGGCCGCCAACCCGGACTGCCTGCTGTTCTACCGGATGGGCGACTTCTACGAGATGTTCTTCGACGACGCCGAAACCGCCTCGCGCGCGCTCGGCATCGTCCTGACCAAGCGCGGCAAACACCAAGGCCGCGACATCCCGATGTGCGGCGTGCCCGTTGTGCGCGCCGACGAATATCTTGCATCGCTTGATAGCGCTCGGCCACCGCGTCGCGGTGTGCGAGCAGCTCGAGGACCCGGCCGAGGCGAAGAAGCGCGGCTCAAAGAGCGTGGTGCGGCGCGACGTGGTGCGGCTGGTCACGCCCGGCACGCTGACCGAAGACACGCTGCTCGACGCCAAGCGCAACAATTTTCTGCTCGCCGTCGCGCGCGCGCGGCTGTCGTCGGCCGGCGAGGACGCCCGCTTCGCGCTCGCCTGGATCGACATCTCCACTGGCGAATTCCACATCACCGAATGCGACCGCGCCTCGCTTGCGGCTGAGATCGCGCGGCTGGAGCCGAGCGAGGTCCTCGTCTCCGACGCACTCTACGCCGATGCCGACCTGGTGCCCTATTGGCGCACACTGCCGGCGGTGACGCCGCTCCCCCGCGACGTGTTCGACTCAGCCAGCGCCGAGCGGCGGCTGACTTCGTTCTTCGCGGTGGCGACCAGCGAAGCCTTCGGCACCCTGACGCGGCTCGAACTGACCGCCGCCGCGGCTTGCGTCACTTACGTCGAGCGCACGCAAATCGGCAAGCGTCCGCCGCTGTCGCCGCCGTTGCGCGAAGCGGCCTCCGCCACCATGGCGATCGACCAGGCCACGCGCGGCAATCTCGAACTGATGCGCACGCTCTCCGGCGAGCGGCGCGGCTCGCTGCTGGAGTCGATCGACCGCACGGTCACCTCGGCCGGCTCGCGCCTGTTGGCGCAGCGGCTGTCGGCGCCGCTCACCGACCCGGAAGCGATCGGCCGGCGGCTGGACGCGGTGGCGAGCTTTGTCGATGACGTCGCGGCGCGCGCCGATACCCGCGCGCGCTTGCAGGCGTCGCCCGATCTCGCCCGCGCGCTGGCGCGTTTGGCGGTCGGGCGCGGCGGACCGCGCGACCTTGCCGCCATCCGTGACGGCGTGCTCGCCGCCGCCGATCTCGCCCGCGCGCTGGCGGCGCTGAAAGAGACGCCGGCCGACATCGCCGAAGCGCTGCAATCCTGCCGCAGCCCGGACGGCATGCTGGCCGCCGAGCTTGCCGCCGCGCTCGCCGCGGAACTCCCCGCCTTCAAGCGCGACGGCGGCTTCGTGCGCGAAGGCTATGACGCGAGCCTCGACGAGACGCGCGGCTTGCGCGACGAATCACGCCGCGTGGTCGCCGCCTTGCAGGCGCGTTACGCCGAGGAAACCGGCGTGCGAGGCCTCAAGATCCGCCACAACAACGTGCTCGGCTATTTCGTCGAGGTCACCGCCCAGCACGGCGACAAGCTGCTGGCGGCCCCGCTCAACACGACCTTCATCCACCGCCAGACGCTGGCCGGCCAGGTGCGCTTCACCACCACCGAATTGGGCGAGTTGGAAGCGAAAATCGCCAGCGCCGCCGACCGCGCGCTCGGGCTGGAACTGGAGATTTTCGAGCGGCTTGAGGCGAGCGTGATCGCGCAAAGCGAGCCGATCAAGGAATGCGCCGAAGCGCTGGCGCGCCTCGACGTAGCGAGCGCGCTTGGCGCTCTCGCCGCCGAGCGCGATTACGCGCGCCCGGCCGTGGACGACAGCCATGAATTCGTCATCACCGGCGGCCGCCATCCGGTGGTGGAACAGGCGCTGGCGCGCGACGGCACGCCCTTCGTCGCCAACGATTGCGACCTCTCTCCTCCGAAGGATGGCGAGGCCGGCCGCATCTGGCTGATCACCGGCCCCAACATGGCGGGCAAGTCCACATTCCTGCGGCAGAACGCGCTGATCGCGATCCTGGCGCAGATGGGCTCGTTCGTGCCGGCCAAGCACGCGCATATCGGTGTGGTCGACCGGCTGTTCTCGCGCGTCGGCGCCGCCGACGATCTGGCGCGCGGGCGTTCGACCTTCATGGTCGAGATGGTGGAGACCGCCGCCATCCTCAATCAGGCGGGTCCGCGCGCGCTGGTGATCCTGGACGAGATCGGCCGCGGCACCGCAACGTTCGACGGCCTGTCGATCGCCTGGGCCACCGTCGAGCATCTGCACGACGTCAACAAATGCCGCGCGCTGTTTGCTACGCATTTCCATGAGTTGACTGCGCTTTCCGCCCGCCTCGACCGGCTGCACAACGCGACGGTAAAAGTGAAGGAGTGGAAAGGCGACGTCGTGTTCCTGCACGAAGTCATCGCGGGCTCGGCGGACCATTCCTACGGCATCCAGGTCGCCAAGCTCGCCGGCCTGCCGGCGCGCGTGATCGAGCGCGCCAAACTGGTGCTGGCCAAGCTCGAGCAGGAGGACCGCGCGGCGCCCAAGGGCTTCGAGGATCTGCCGCTGTTCGCGGCGCCCTACCAGCCGCCGCAGCAATTGCACGACGACGCCTACGCACTGGATGATCGCCGCCGTCGCCGCGCTCAATCCCGACGAGATGTCGCCGCGCGAGGCCATGGAAGCGCTCTATGCGCTGAAGCAAAAGCTCAGCGAGACGGAGAAGAAGAATTAGCGACAAACTCCGTTCATTGCCGCGCAAGCTGGAATCCAATGACGTTTCGCGCAGCGAATGAGTGCGGCCCCTGGGCCCCCGCCCGCGCGGGGACGAACGGTTGTGGGGACCTGTAGCTACTCCCGCCGATACAGCCCGGTGAACGTCACCGTGGCGCCGCCGCAGCCCGAGTTGTCTTCGACCATGAGCCAAGCGCCGATGCGCTGCATGCGCACGCGGCAGTCGCCGCCATCTTTCTCGAACGGCGCGCTGCCGTCATCGACGAAAGCGATCGTGTCCTTTCCGGGCGTCACCTGAGCCTTGATCTCGCCGGTGTGCGCATCGTGAGCGGTCGGGACGACCATCTCGCCTTCGACGCTCAATTTGCCGCCCGCGACTTGCTTGATTTCGATGTCGCCGCCCGGATGCGACCATGTGCCGAGCCAATCCGGCGATCTTCGGCGACGCCATCGGCGCCACCGGCGCCAGCGCCGTGTTCGGCAACCATCCCCTGGTCCAAATCTGCTTCTTCGCCGACGGCGATTGGTACACCACGCAGGTGAACGCGCCGCGCGTCTTGCCGGTCAGCACGAGATCGCCGACGACAAGATAGGACTTCTTCCGGCAGGCTTTGGTGTCCGCCGGGCAGGTCGCGGCCTTGAAATCGTCGTCGTAGGGGCTCTTGATGAAGTTAACGCGCGGCTTGGCGATCACCTTCGACACGACCAGTGTCTGCTTGTCGTTCCAATCGACACCGTTGCAGTTTTGCTGATCGTAGGCGTCATAGGCCGACGCCGGTGCTGCCATCAGGACCGCGCCCAAAACCAAGCTGGCGCCGACAAGACGTATGCGCATATCAATGACCCCAGGGGCTTGCCGCTTCTAGCGCGCCGCTCTTGGTCGCATCGGCGACGAATTTGGTTCAAACCGCGTCAGGCGGCGGCCCGCCGGAGCCAATGCCGCGATCCCCATAGCAGCGCGTTCCAGCCGATGCCGGTGCTCAAACCGACCGCGTAAGACCACCAAACGCCGAGCGGCCCGGCCAAGAGATGCACGACCAGCAGGCTCAGGCCGAGCCCGATCAGCGGCGCCTGCACATGCGCGGCGACGCTCGCCGTCGCCGGGCCGCCGATACGCGGATGCAAAATGACGAAGTAGGATCCCATCGCCACCGGAAAGAAGGCGAACAGGCCGGACGCGAACGAGCCGATCGCGGCGCTGACGCCGGTGACGATGAGGACGCAGAGCGTGACCACGCCGGCGCGCCAGGCCAGATCGGCGGCGGTGAAGCGGACGCGTTTTGCCGCGCCTTCGGCGCGAAAGCTATGGCCGGCGGCGATCGTCAAGGGAAATACCACCGCATTCAACAGTACGGCGCTGCCCGCGTTCCAATCCACCAACCGCGTCAGCGCGGCGCAGCCAAACCAGATGAGGAAGGCGCCGCCTAAACTCACGAGCAAGGAGCGCCGTTGCGCCAGTGCGGCATAAGTGAGCGCGAACACCCCGCACACGGCGTTCGACACCATGCTGCCGACCGCGCTTTGCGCGATGAAGGCCGGCGGATGTTCCCAAGCGAGAATGATCAAGGCGGCGCCACCGGCGGTCGGCAGCGCGGCGATCAGCGAGCCGATGAACGGCCCCGAGCGCTCGACCACCACCGAAGCCGCCACCACGATGGTCACCGTCATCGCGATCTTCAGCAAGAGGCCGATCAGGAGCATGGACATCGATTTTTCCTGCGCATGGTCTTGCCCGAAAACCGCTTGCCACTTTTCGGAATCATGCGCTTTGTCAAACTTCGAAGCCGTGGCGGCGCGCGCTGTACACCGCGAGGCTCCAGGCGACCGACGTCGCCAGCGCCAGACTGAGGCCAATGGCGGAGCCGAAGGCAAGCGCCGCGAAATGCAGCACGACGCAGGCGAAAGCAAAGCCGACCAGGCCGGTCACCGCATTGGCCATCACCGCCGCGGTCGGCTTGCCGCCGACGCGCCGGTGCAGGATCAACATCACGCTGATGAGGATGATCGGGAACACGGCCAGGATGCCGCTGCCGCCGGGACCGATGCGGAAGCTGAGCGAAACGGTAATGCCGACCAGCGTCGCCACCATGGCGGCACGCAGCGCGTAATCATACCAATAGGTGCGCAGCGGCGGGATCTTCACGTGGCGCAAGGGCCGCGCCAGCGCGATCGACACCGCCAGCACCGCGACATTTGCGAGAAACGCGCCTGTCACCGACCATTGAATCGCTTTGACGATCCAGACCAGCGCGATCCACGCCAGCATGGCGAGCGACAGACTGACCGGCAGCGTGCGCTTCTGCGCGAGCAGCGCGTAAATCAGCGCGAAGGCCACATTGACCATATTGACGGCGAGACTGTTGACCGCGCTCGCCGCGATGAATTGCACGTCGTGATCGAGCGCCAAGAAGACATAGACCGGACCGGCGCCGAGCGGCAGCGTCGCCACCAGCCCGCCAACCAGCGGTCCGGCGCGCTCGGCGGTCACCGTCGCCGCCACCACGAAGCCGGCGGTGATGGCCATTTTCACGATGAGCGTGAGTGCGAAATATAGATCGGGCGGCATTGCAAACCTGCTGTCATCGCCGGGCTCGTCCCGGCGATCCCGATCAGGCGGGCAAGGCCGTGCCTCCCTAAGCGAGATGGCCGGGACAGGCCCGGCCATGACAAGCTCCTATACCCTCGCCAACCTCACATCAACCGGCGGGCCGGCCTTGATGGTCTGGTACACGACGCAATAGCGCTCGGTGAGCTTGAGCAGTTGATCGAGCTTTTCCTGGGCCGCGTCGGTGTCGAGATCGAAGCGCAGGCGGATTGCGCGAAACCCCACCGGGGCGTCTTTCGCCACGCCGAGCGTGCCGCGGAAATCGAGATCGCCTTCCGCCGACACCTGGCCGGATCGGAGCGGGATATCGAGCGCGGTCGCCACCGCCTTGAGCGTGACGCCGGCGCAGGCGACCAGGGCCTCGAGCAACATGTCGCCCGAGCACAATTCGAGGCCGGAGCCGCCGGTCGCCGGATGCAGGCCGGCGACGGCGAGCGCGCGGCCGGTCTCGAGCTTGCAGGCGACGTTGCTGTCGTCGAGCGTGCCCTTGGCGCGCAGCGTGACCACGGCGGCTTGCGGATCGCTTTTGTAGCGATCCTTGATCGGCGCCTGCATGGCGCGCAGTTCGTCGGCGTCCATCCAATTCACTCCCAGCTATTGTTCGGGCCGCGCGCCTAGCACGCGCACCTGCAAACCCAGGATAAAAACGGCGTGTTCGCGCCTTAATCAGGCCGGCGTCAACACCACGCGGCCGACGATCTTGCCGGCGCGCAGGTCGGCGTGCGCGGCGTTCACCTCATCGAGCGGACGCGTGGCCACCGGAACATCGGGCAGCCCTTTGCGCCGCACCAAATCCATCAGCTCGCTCATTTCCGCCAAGCTGCCGAGATAGGAGCCCTGGATGGTCAGCGCCCGCATCGGGATCGGCGGCAGCGACACGGTGAAGTCGCCGCCAAAGAGGCCGACGATGACGTACTTGCCGCCCTTGATCAGACTGTCGAAGCCGACGCGCGCGCTCGCCGAGGAACCAACCAGATCGATCGCAGCCCAAGCGCCGGCGCCGTCCTTGGTGAGCGACATGATCTGCTGCACAGCATCGGGCGCACCGCCGTCGACGACATGCGTGGCGCCGGCATTCTTGGCGGCGGCGCGTTTGGCCGGGTCGATGTCGACCACAATCGAGGAGTGGCCGCCCATCTTCTGGTGCAGGCCAAGGCACATCAGCCCAAGCCCGCCGGCGCCGATGATCACCGTCGGCTCGTCCTTAAGCGTCGCCACCTTTTTCAAGGCGCTGAAGGTCGTGATGCCCGAACAGGCGAGCGGCGCCGCGCGCTCCGGCGGCAGGTCGCCAATCGGGAACAGGTAGCGCGGATGCGGCACCATCAAATGATCGGCATAGCCGCCGTCGGAGAATACGCCGAGGCTGCGCATGGCGCGGCAGAGAAAATCCTCGCCGCGCAGGCAGGCGGCGCATTTCCCGCAGCCGATCCACGGATCAGCGAGCAGTACGTCGCCGACCTTGACGCCCTTCGCCTCCGGCCCGACCGCCACCACTTGGCCAACGTTCTCGTGCCCCAGCGTCAGCGGCAGCTTCATGCCACGGTCTTGCAGCTTCATCTGCTTGCCGCCGCCGAGATCGAAATAACCGTCGGCGATGTGCAGGTCGCTGTGACAGACGCCGGCGGCGAGCACCTTCAGCAGCACCTCGGTGCCGGCCGGCTGCGGCGTCGGCGCCTCGTTGCACTGGAGCGGCTGACCGCAGACGCAGACCTGGAACATGCGCATTGTCGTTTCACTCCCTGCATTGTTGTTGTCGCCACCGGGCTTGTCCCGGTGACCTCGCTTAGGAGCGCAGTGCCTAACCAAGCGGGATCGCCGGGCCAGGCCCGGCGATGACAGGGCTAGGGAACCATACCCGGCACCGTTCGTCACCCCGCGGGCCTTTTCGCAACCGCGAAATGCCAAAAAAATAGCCGCCGCCCGAACCAATAGCGCAAGTTAACGAATATCTTTGCCGGGAGCGGGTGACTTAATGCCCGGCCTCCGCTATCCCGATGCCCCCATGGCCTCGCTCGCCCTCGAAACCTCCCCGCGCCCGGCACCCGAGCATCCGACCCGGAACTCGGGCGAATTGATCGATATCCGCGCCGTCGCGGCCGACCTGGAAAAGCTCGCCGAATCCCATAGCGGCGGCGGGCGCGAATTGCGCTCCGCGCTGGCGCAGCGGCTGAAGACCGCGCTCAACGACGGCCGCGCCCGGGCCGAGCAGCTATTGCTCAAGGACCGGCACGGGCGGCGCTGCGCCGAGCGGCTGTGCCACCTGGAAGACGAAATCATCCGCCTGCTGTTCGAATTCGCGCGCAAGCATCTCTATCAGTCGCAGAACCCGTCCGAGGCCGAGCACATGGCAGTGGTCGCCACCGGCGGCTACGGCCGCGGGCTGCAGGCGCCCGGCTCCGACATCGATCTGTTGTTCCTGTTGCCCTACAAGCAGACCGCCTGGGGCGAGTCGATCGCCGAAGCGATTTTGTATTGCCTGTGGGACACCGGGCTGAAGGTCGGCCACGCCACCCGCTCGGTGGACGAATGCATCCGCCAGGCCAAGGCGGACATGACCATCCGCACCGCCATCCTGGAAGCGCGCTTCCTGCTCGGCGACAAGAAACTGTTCGACGAATTGCAGACGCGCTTCGATCGCGAGGTCGTGCGTAACACCGCGGCGGAATTCGTCGCCGCCAAGCTCACCGAGCGCGAGGATCGCGTGCGCCGTTCGGGGCAGTCGCGCTACCTGGTCGAGCCGAACGTGAAGGACGGCAAAGGCGGCCTGCGCGATCTGCACACCTTGTTCTGGATCGCGAAATACGTCTACCGCGTGCGCGAGCCGGACGAACTGATCAAGCGCGGCGTGTTCGACAAGGAAGAATACCAGCTATTCCGCCGCTGCGAGGATTTCCTCTGGTCGGTACGCTGCCACATGCATTTTCTCACCGGCCGCGCCGAGGAGCGCCTGTCGTTCGACATCCAGCGCGAGATCGCGGTGCGGCTCGGCTACACCGAGCATCCCGGCCAGCAGGACGTCGAGCGCTTCATGAAGCACTACTTCCTGATGGCCAAGGACGTCGGCGATCTCACCGCCATCCTGTGCGCGGACCTGGAAGACAGCCACGCCAAGAGCGTGCCGGTGCTCAGCCGCCTGATGGCGCGGTTGCGGCCGGTCAAGCGCACCAAGCTCGCCGAGAGCGACGACTTCATCGTCGACAAGAACCGCATCACCGTCGCCGCCGCCAATGTCTTCAAGCGCGATCCGGTCAACCTGATCCGCATCTATTATCTGGCGCAGAAGCACAATCTCGCCTTCCACCCCGACGCCATGCGCGCGATCACCCGTTCGCTCAAGCTGATCGACGCCGAGCTGCGCGACGATAAGGAAGCCAACAGGCTGTTTGTGGAAATCCTCACGTCCAAGAACGACCCGGAGATCGTGCTGCGGCGGATGAACGAGGCCGGCGTGCTCGGCCATTTCGTGCCGGCCTTCGGCAAGGTCGTCGCCATGATGCAGTTCAACATGTACCACCACTACACGGTGGACGAACACCTGCTGCGCTGCATCGGCATCTTGCGCGAGATCGAAACCGCCACCAGCAAGGACACGCCGCTGTCCAACGACTTGATCCACAAGCTGCTGCCGGGCAACCGCGCGGTGCTTTATGTCACGCTGTTCCTGCACGACATCGCCAAGGGCCGCATCGAGGACCATTCGATCGCCGGCGCGCGGGTGGCGCGGCGGCTGTGCCCGCGCCTGGGCTTTTCCGCGGCAGACACCGAAACCGTCGCCTGGCTGATCGAGAATCATCTGGTGATGTCCAGCGTCGCGCAATCGCGCGATCTGTCCGACCGCAAGACCATCGAGAATTTCGCCGCGGTGGTGCAGTCGGCGGAACGGCTGAAGCTGTTGGCCATCCTCACCACCGCCGACATCAAGGCGGTCGGCCCGGGCGTGTGGAACGGCTGGAAGGCGCAGCTTTTGCGCACGCTCTATTACGAGACCGAGCCGGTGCTCACCGGCGGCTTCTCGGAGGTCAACCGGGCCCAGCGCGTTTCCGCGGCGCAGTCCGAATTCCGCGCGGCGATGGCGGAATGGCCGGCCGAGCGGCTGGAGAGCTATATCGCCAAGCTCTATCCGGCCTATTGGCTCAAGGTGGATCTGCCGCACAAGGTGCAGCACGCCAAGTTCGTGCGCGATGCCGAGGATGCCGGCAAGTCGCTCGCCACCGCCATCGGCTTCGACGGCGGCGCGGTGACCGAGCTCACGGTGCTGGCGCCCGATCATCCCTGGCTGTTGTCGATCATCGCCGGCGCCTGCTCCATGGCCGGCGCCAATATCGTCGACGCGCAGATCTACACCACCACCGACGGGCGCGCGCTCGACACCATTTCGTTGTCGCGCGAATTCGAACGCGACGAGGACGAGAAGCGGCGCGCCGACCGCGTCGCCGACTCGATCGAGAAGGCGCTGCGCGGCGAATTGCGGCTGCCCGACATGGTGGGCAAGCGCGTCGCGCCCAAGGGCCGCATCAAGGCCTTCGCGATCGAGCCCACGGTCGTCATCAACAACCAGTGGTCGCACCGCTACACCATGGTGGAAATCACCGGCCTCGACCGCACCGGCCTGCTCTACGAGATGACCACGACGCTGTCCAAGCTCAACCTCAACATCGCCTCGGCGCACGTCGCCACTTTCGGCGAGCGGGTGGTCGACGTGTTCTACGTGACCGACCTCATGGGCGCGCAGATCGTTTCGCCGACCCGCCAAGCCGCCATCAAACGCGCGTTGGTCGCCTTGTTCGCGGCGCAGGAGAGCTACGGCAAGGCGGCGAAAGAGTAGCTTTTAACCGCCCAAGAACAGCCGGCTGACGTCCGGGTTGGCGAGCAGGTCATTGGCGCGGCCGGCGAGCGCCAGTCTGCCGGACACCAGCACATAGCCGATGTCGGCGTATTCCAGGCCCTTCTTGGCGTTCTGCTCGACGATGACGATGGTCTTGCCCTCCTTGTGCTGGAGGTCGTGGAGAATCTCGAATACGGCATCGATGAAGCGCGGCTCCAAGCCGATCGAGGGCTCGTCGACCAAGAGAATCTGCGGGTCCATGACCAGCGCGCGGCTGATTTCCAAGAGCCGCCGCTCGCCGCCCGACAGCACCTTGGCCGGATGCTTGCGCCGCGCCGCCAGCCGCGGATATTTGTCGAACACCTTCTCGGCGGCGTGCTTGGCCTCCGCCGGCTGATTCATCAAATAGCCGCCCATCCACAAATTCTCTTCCACGGTCATGCCGGGGAACACCGATTTGTCCTGCAGGATGTAGGCGATGCCGCCCGAGCGCAGCTTCTCGTTCGCACTCAATCCGGTGACGTCGATCTTTATGCCGTCGCGTTCGGTCGCGATCATGCCGGAATAGACATTGGTGAAGCCAAAAATCGAATGCAGCACCGTCGACTTGCCGGCGCCGTTCGGGCCGATCAGGCACAAAGACTGCTTGTGGCCGACGCGCAGGCTGAAGCCGTGCAGGATTTCCATATTGCCGTAGCCGGCGTGCAAATCGTCGATGCGCAGATGCGGGTTGTCGCCGGCCAGCGCGTCGAGCTCCTCGACGGGAACGTCGCGGGCGATCTCGAGCGCCTGGCGCGCCACATCCTCGGCCGAAATGGCCGGCGCGACGCCGCCATGATAGCCGCCGGCCGATTCGAGACTGGCCATCAGTTGGCTCCGAGATAGGCGTCGATGACGCGCTGGTCGCGCTGGATTTCGCCGGGCTCGCCGGCCGCCAGCATCTCGCCATGCGCCATGCAGTAGATCTTGCTCGCGGTGTTCATGATCACGCGCATGTTGTGCTCGATGATGAACAGCGTGATGCCGAATTCGGTATTGGCGCGCTTGAGCCGGTCGAGCAGGCCGTTGATCAGCGTCGGGTTGATGCCGGCGGTCGGCTCGTCGAGCAGGAGCACGGCCGGCTCGTTCATCAGCGCCATGGCGAATTCCAGGAGCTTCTGCTGGCCGAACGAAAGACTGCCCGAGCGAAGATCGCGCTTTTCATAAAGCCCGACGAAGGCCAGCAAGTGCTCGGCCTTGTCCGCCACCGCGCCATCCTCTCGCGCGAACATGTCACGCAGGCCGGCCTTGCGGTGCGGTATAGAGATCAGCATGTTCTGCATGCAGCTCATTTTGCTGTAGATGCGCGTGGTCTGGAACGTGCGCAGCATGCCGAGCCGCGCGATCTCCTGCACCTTGAGCTGCGAGATCTCCTGGCCGTCGAAGCGGATCGAACCGGAATCGATCGGGTGATAGCCGACGATGGAATTGAACAGCGTGGTCTTGCCGGAGCCGTTCGGGCCGATCAACCCGGTGATGCCGCCGCGCTCCACCGTCAACGACACGGCGTGGTTGGCGATGACGCCACCGTAGGATTTCGTCACGTTTTCGAGTTCGATGATGGCGTCGCTCATTCGGCGCCCCCCGGATGCGGCGCGAGCCCGGCCTCGATCGCCGGTTCCGGCTCGGTCTTGCGCGCGGGCCCGACGCCGAACAGCTTGGGATATCTCTCCATCAGCCAGCCGACGATGCCCTGCTGGAAATAGACGATGGTGACGACGATCAAGAGCCCGAGCGCGATGAACTGCCAGCCGAGGAAGTACGTCCAGGTCACTTCCTTGATGGTGTGGAAAATCACCGCGCCGATGACCGGCCCCCACAGCGTGCCTTTGCCGCCGAGCAACACCATCACGACCATGTAGAGATTGAACGTGGTGGTGGGGAAAGCGATGTCGCGCGGCTCGATGAAGCCGGTCATGTTGCCGAAGATGGCGCCGGCGACGCCGAGATAGACCGCCGAGATCGCCCAGGCCGTGCGCTTGTAACGGCGGGTGTGCAGGCCCATCGCCTCGGCCTTTTCCTCGTCGTCGCGGATGGCGTTGAGCGCCAGGCCGAAATTGGTCGAATAGAGCCAGCGCAGGAACACCAGCAAGACGAAAGCGAGCGCGAACAGCAGGTAATAGAAGAAGATCTTTTGCGTGTCGGGTCCGAACGGAAACACCGGCATCGAAATGCCGCTCGCGGCGCCCACCCACTCCCACGACGACGTCAATTCGGCCGCGGCGATGGCGAGACCGAGCGTGCCGATGGCGAAATAGGGGCCGCGCAGGCCGAACACGATCCAGCCGGCGACGAATGCGAGCACCGCGGAACCGATGCCGGCGGCAATCGTGCCGAGCGCGAAGCCGGTGAAATATTGCGCGTTGGTGAAAACGATGTGCGTGGTGCGGGCGCCCGAGGTGTACATCCCGACGTCATAATAGAGCCCGATCTGCACGATGGCGCAGATGTACATGCCGGCGCCGAAGAAGAAGATATTGCCGAGCGAATTGTAGCCCATCTGGCCGCCGAGGATGTCCCAGGTCGAGGCGAACAAGATCATCAGCCACAGCACCGCGATTTCGTTGCTGTAATCGCGGAACAGGAACGGCGCGAACAGGCCGGTCACGAGGATCAGCACATAGGGCAACATTTGGCGGGAGGTGAGGTTCATTGCACGGCCTGCCGCACGCGCAAATACTGCCACTGCCGCACCGCCAGCACGCTCAACAGCAACAGCACGATCAGCGCCTGCTGGAATTCGGCGCCGAGCAGGAAACCGCCGAACTGCTCGAACACGCCCATGCCGAAACCGGCGGCGATGACCGCCGGCAGATTACCGAAGCCCGCCGCGGTGACGATGACGAACAGGCGGATCGAATAGGTGGTGCCGAGAAACGGCTGCACGTTCCACACCAGCGCGACCAGCGCGCCGGCCGCGCCGCAGATCGCCGCGTTGAGGCAGAAGGTGAAGGAATAGACCTTCTCGGTATCGATACCGAGCACGCGTGCGGCGCGCGCGTCCTGCGCGGTGGCACGGATCGCCTGCCCCATGCGGCTGTTCTTCATGAACACGATCACCGCCAACGCCAGCACGACCGCGAGGCCAAATCCGAGCACGCGGGTGACCGGAACGGTGACCATGCCGCCGGCGAATTCCCAGGTCGGCAGGCCGGAATGCGCCGACTGGGTATCCGGGCCAAAGGCCAGATTGAGGCTTTGCTGGATCACGATGGCGATGCCGAAGGTCGCCAGCAGCGAGGTGAACAGATCGCGCGTGATGACCTTGCAGATCACCAGGCGATAGATCACCCAGCCGATGCCCCACAGCAGCACGAAGGCGCCCGGCACGCCGAGCAGCGGATCGATGTGGTGGCGGCCGAGGCTCCAGGTGAGATAGCCGCCGAGCATGATGAAATCGCCCTGCGCCAGGTTCTTGACGTTCATCACGCCCCACACCAGCGCCAGGCCATAGGCGGCGAGCGCGAAGATCGAGCCGATCAGAACGCCGTCGATCAGCAGGCCGATATTGAGCACCGGCGCGGCGGTCAGGATCGAAATGTTGCTCAGAATATGGTCCATCGCGGATGCCTTCGGCGGTCAGGCAGAAAACCGGAACGGGCCGCTCGGCCGCGTTGCGGCCGGACGTGCCCCCGTTAGGCGCGGAGGCGGACGCTCATCACGCCCGCCTCCACGTCACGCTCAGTACTGGGCCTCGCGCGGATAGTTCAGCTTGGCGGCCGCCACTTTGGCCGGCCACACGACGTTGTATTTGCCGTGCTGAATCTGCCGCAGGATGATTTCCTTGCCGGGATTGCTGCCGTCGGCGGCAAACTTGACGTGACCGTAGAAGGTTTCCATATCCGTCTTGGTCAGCGCCTCGCGCAGCTTTTCCTTGTCGAGCGAATTGGCGCGCTTGAACGCGTCCGCCCAGACATAGACCGCCGCCGAGGCCTGCGCCGTTTGATACGGCACGATCTTGTAGCCGTCGGCCGCCTTGATCTGCGTGTTGTAATTGGCCGCGGTGCCGAACAGCGGATCGCCCGCCTTCATCGTCTCGTCCCACTGCGTCGGGCAGACGAAATCTTCCGAGGACTTGGGGAAGTCCAGCGTGATCTTGGCCGACTCGCAATGCGTGAGCCCGACCAACGGCACCTGGATTTGCATCTCCGCCATCTGGCGGGCGGCGGTGGCCGCACCCTTTTCATGGCCGGAGACGATCAGCACGTCGGGCTTGAGCGCCTTCACCTTGGTCATGAAGCTGGTGATGTCGTTCAAGTCTTTCGGCATACGGTCGTCGACCGTCGGGGTCATCTTGTAATTCTTCATCGCGTCGACCACGCCCTGGCGCACGTCGAGCGAGAAGGCGTCATCCTGATAGATCATCGCGATCTTGACCTTCGAGGGATCCTTGCCGGCCTTCTTGGCGATTTCCGCCGCCATGTCGACGAGCGGGGTCAGATATTTCTCGGAGGTCGCGACGATGCCGAACTGGTACTTGTAGCCTTGCGTGAACAGCGAGCGCGACGCCGCCTCGCCCTGCACCAGCGGGGTCTTGTACTTCTCGATCACCGGCAGGATCGCCTTGGTCAGCGGCGAGCCATAGGGGCCGAGCACGTACTGGATCTTGTCCTGATCGATCAGACGCTCGACCAATTGCGCGGCGCGCGCCGGCGTCGACTCGTCGTCGTAGTACTTGACCTTGAAGTGATAGCATTTGCCGCCGATCGTCACGCCGCCGGCATCGTTGATCTTTTTGACTGCGAACTCGTAGCCGTTCTTGGTGTTCTTGCCGTTGGCGGCGTAGATGCCGGTCGCCGAAACCGCGGCGCCAAGTTCGATTGTGCCGCAGTTTTGTGCTTGCGCGGTGACTGATGCAAAGGCGAATGCCGTCGCTGCCACCGCCGTGGCAAATCCTGCCCGGTAGAGCATGTCCGTTATCCTCCCTGGAAATCCTGTCGCCGCCGGGTTGGTTCCCGAACTGGCCGGATAGCAAAGCATAACGCCAAGCTACGCGCGGTTGCAACGAAAAGGCATAAATCCCCGCTCGCATACGCGCCGCGCTTTCGGCTAACATTGCCCCGCACCAAGAGGCGTAATGCAGCAATCCCCCGTAGCCATTGTCGGTCTCGGTCTGATGGGCGAGGTCTATGCCCGGCGGCTGATTGCCGCAGGCATCCCGGTTATCGGTTTCGACATCGACCCCGCCCGCCGCGCCCGGCTGGGCGAAATCGGCGGCCGCCCGGTCCATTCGATCGCGGAACTCGCCGCCCCTTCGCGCTGCATCATCGTCGCGGTGTTCAATACCGATCAGGTCGAGGACGTGATCGAGAACCATCTCCTGCCGGCGCTCGGCGAGGGCTCCAACAAGATCGTGCTGTGCATGAGCACCTGCGATCCCGACCAGGTGGCCGCGCTTGCCGCCCGCGTCATCCCGCGCGGCATCCGCTATCTCGACGTGCCCGTGTCCGGCACCAGCGACCAGGTGCGGCGCGGCGACGGCGTCGCCTTGATCGGCGGCGACCCGGCCATCGCCGACGAAGTGAAAGACCTCTTCGACGCGCTGTTCGTGCGCCGTTTCCATGTCGGCAAGATCGGCGACGGCGGCCGCGCCAAGCTCGCGGTCAATCTGATTCTCGGCCTCAACCGTCTGGCGCTCGCCGAAGGCCTCGTCTTCGCTGAGCGGCTGGGGCTCGATCCGGCCGCCTTCCTCCCGGTGGCGCAGGGCTCGGCCTCCTACTCGCAGGTGATGGACACCAAGGGGCTGAAAATGCTGCGCGGCGATTTCTCGCCGGAAGGCCGCGCCAAGCAGACCTTGAAAGACGTCCACCTCATGCTCGATCAGGCAGCGGCGCACGGGCAGAAGCTGGCGATGCTCGAAGTGCACGCCGACGTGCTGGAATCTTGCGTGCGCGCGGGCGAAGCCGAATTGGATAACAGCGTCATCATAAAAGAAGTACGCCGCCGGGGCGCTAAACCCTGAGCCTTAAGAGCGGCGATTTAGGGAGAAGCGTCATGAAGAAGCTCTTGTTCGCTGCCGCTTTGCTTGTGACTGCCGGTTTCGTTAATGCCGCGCCCGCGCGGGCGGATGACTATCCGCAGCGACCCATCCATTTCATCATTGCCTTCGGGCCCGGCGGCGGCTCCGACATCATCGGCCGCATCCTGGCGGATTCGCTGCAGGGCAAGCTCGGCCAGCCGATCGTGATCGAAAACAAGCCGGGCGCCGGCGGCATCCTGGGCAACGACGTGGTGGCGCGCGCCACGCCCGACGGCTACACGCTCGGCATCATGACGGCGGGCCAGATCATCGCCGCCGTGACCACCAAGAAGATGCCCTACGACACCAACACGGCCTTTGCGCCGGTCGGCCAGATCGCGACCGCCAGCCTGATGATCGTGACGCGGCCGGATTTCCCGGCCAACAACGTCAAGGAACTCATCGCCTACGCCAAGGCACACCCTGGCAAGGTGATTTTCGCGAGCCCCGGCTTTGCCGCCACCCAGCATTTCGCCGGCGAACTGTTCAAACAAAGCGCCAAGATCGATCTGCTGCACGTCCCCTTCCGCTCGACGCCGGAAACCCTCAACGCGGTGCTCGGCAAGCATGCCGACATCATGTTCGACACGGTGTCGGCGCTGATCGGCCATGTGCAGTCCGGCCAGCTCAAGGCGCTGGCGGTCACCGGCAAGGACCGCTTTCCGGCGGTGCCGAACGTGCCGGCGGCGATCGAATCCGGGCTGTTGCCGGGCTATGACGTCACCACCTGGTACGGCCTGTTCGCGCCGCGCGGCACGCCGCCGGCGGTCATCGCCAAGCTGAACAAAACGCTCAACGAGGTGCTGGCCGATCCAAATGTCGCCGAGAAGCTGGTCAAGGTCGGCGTGGTGGTAAAAACCTCGACGCCAACGCAGTTCGGCGAATTCCTGGCGGGCGAATACAAACGCTGGAGCGACGTTCGCATCGCCGCCGGACTTCCGCAGCAATAGGAAACCGACATGGACGAGAAAGATCAGCACGAGCGCGGCCTCAAGCTGCGCGTCGAGATGTTCGGCCGCGAGGCGGTCGAAAAGCGCATGGCCGCGTTCGGCGATTTCGGCAAGCCGCTGCAGCACATCATCAATTCCTATGCCTATGGCGATGTCTGGAGCCGCACCGCGCTTTCGCCGGCTATAAAATCGCTGGTCATGATCGGCATGATGGCGGCGTCCGGCCATCCGAACGAATTGCGCGTGCACCTCAACGGCGCGGTGAAGAACGGCTGCACGCCGGAAGAGATCCAGGAAGTGCTGCTGCTGCTGACGCTTTATTGCGGCATCCCGGCCGCCAACGAGGCACACCGCATCGCTGCGGAAGTGCTGCGCGAACACGGCAAGCTGTGACCGCGCGGCCCGGGCGGATCAGCCCTCGCCTTCCAGTGCCCGCCGCAAGCGCCGGATGACGACGCCGCGGGCGCGGTCGTCGGCCGCCGCCTCGACCTGCGCATTGATGTCGAGGATCAGCTTCGACATGTCGTTGTGCCAATCGAGATTGACCACCGCCTCGGGCGCGAGCCGTCGGCGGCGCGCGCCGTCGACCGGCGTCGGCGCCGCCGTGGTGAGTTCGTAGACATCGTCGAGCAACGGCGTGAACACTTTCGCCGCCGGCACGGTGCGTTCGGCGATACGTGCGCTCAAGCCTGCGAGCGCCGGCTCTTCGCCGTGCACCAGGAAAACGCCGCGCTCGATCGGCCGGCGCGCGGCGATCCAGCGCGCCAGTTCCGGCCCGTCGGCATGGCCGGAATATTCGTCGAGCCGGCGGATGCGCGCCGCCACCTTGATTTCGTCGCCCTGGATGCGCACCGCTTTGACGCCATCGGCGATGAAACGCCCGAGCGTGCCTTGCGCCTGGAAGCCGACCAGCAGCACGGTCGCTTTGGCGTGCCAGAGCCAGCGCTTGAGATGATGGCGGATACGGCCGGCGTCGCACATGCCGCTGGCGGCGACGATGATGTGGAAACCGGTGAGCCTGGCGATCGCCTTGCTCTCCTCCACCGTCTCGGTGCAGTGCAAATGCGGCGAGCCCAAGCAGCCGCGCGACGTCGATATCGGCCTCCTGGCTTTCGGCGTGCTGGCGGAACACTTCGGTGGCGCGAATGGCGAGCGGCGAATCGAGGAAGATCGGCGCCGCCGGAATATCGCCGCGCTCCATCAGGTCGATCAGATCGACGAGCAATTCCTGCGTGCGCTCGACCGCGAAGGCCGGAATGAGCAGCGCGCCGCCGGCCGCGTGGGCGGCACGAACCTCGGCGGCGAGATGGCCGCGCCGCAACTCACGGGTGACCGGCGGGCGGTCCTCGTCGCCATAGGTCGATTCGCAAATCACATAGTCCAGGCCGGTCGGCGCTTCCGGATCGGGTTGCAGCAGCTTGGCGTCGGGACCGAGATCGCCGGAGGCGAGCACACGCAGCGGCTTGCCCGAGGCGCTTTCGCCGGCGAATTCGATCTCGATCGAGGCCGAGCCGAGCAGATGCCCGGCGTTCCAATAGCGCGCGCGCACGCCCGGCATGGCCTCAACCCAGGTCTCGTACTCGACCGAACGGAAGGCATCGAGCGCGGCAAGGGCATCGCGCTGCGTATAGATCGGCTTGACCAGCGGACGCCCGCGCGCCGCATTGCGCCGGTTGAGCGTCATCACTTCGGATTCCTGGATGCTGCCGGCATCGGGCAACATGAAGGAGCACAGATCGATGGTGCCGTGCGTTGCAAACACAGGCCCGCGAAAGCCGCCGCTGGTGAGCTTGGGGATGAGGCCGCTGTGGTCGATGTGCGCGTGCGTCAGCAGCACCGCATCGATGCCGGACGGATCGAACGGAAACTTGCCGTAGTTGAGCTCCTTCAGCGTTTTCGGCCCCTGGAACAGCCCGCAGTCGACCAGCAGGCGGCCGGCCGGCGTCTCGAACAAATGGCAGGAGCCGGTCACCGTGCGGGCCGCGCCGCAAAATCGAAGGGTCACGCTCATGCGGCGAGTTCCTTGCGCAAAGCGTCCGCCAGCACCGCATCGAGCGCGATCGCATTGCTCGGATGGCGAATGCTGTCGGTGGACTTGAGCGAGCGAATGCCGGCTTGCAGCAAGCGCGCCGCCAATTCGGGGGGAAACAGCGCGTGGGTGACGACCGCATCGACGGCCGTGGCGCCGGCCGCTTGCAGCGCCTTGGCGCAGGTCATCAGCGTGCCGCCCGACGACACGATATCGTCGACCAGCAGCGCCGGCCGTCCGTTAAGCAGCGCCGGATCGGCAAACGTGATTTCGACCGAACGGTCGCCACGGCGCGTCTTGCGCGCCACCGCGCCTTGCACTCCGAGCCTGGCGGCGAGATCGCTCACCCAGGCTTGCGACTCCTCGTCCGGACCGACCACCACCGTCTTTGGATCGAAACCCGCGCGCAAAGCATCGGCGATCGCCGGCATGGCCGACAAATTGTCGGCCTCGATGCCGGGAAAAACGCTGTGAATGTCTTTGGTGCGATGCAGATGGGCGTCAACGGTGATGACCCTATCCACCGCGTCCGCCAGCAACCGGCCGACGACTTTCTGGCTGACCGCTTCGCCTGGATGGAAGGCCGTGTCCTGCCGCATGTAACAGAGATAGGGCGCCACCAGCACCAGCCGCCGCGCGCCGCCGCGCCGCAATGCTTCCGATGCGAACAGCAGCCCCAGCAGCTTCTCATTCGGCTGGTCGAGCGACGCATAGACGATGGTAGTCGCCGCCGCCGGTCCGGCGGTGACGCGCAGCTCTCCATCCGGGAAACGATGCAGCGCGATTTCATGCAACGCCACGCCAAGCCGCGCCGCCAGCCTGGCCGCCTCGCCCGCCGACGACGGCAGGCATTGCAGGACCGCGCTCACGGCTTGATCTCGCGCGAGCCGACCACATAGCCGGCGTCGGCCTTGCTCGCCGCCAGCGCCAGATCGAATTCCGGTTCGTCGAAGGCGTAGATGCGGTAGAGCGGCTCGCCCTGCTCGACCCGGTCGCCGATTTTCTTGAACACCTTGATGCCGGCGCCTTTGTCGATCGGCGCCCCGGCGGTGCGCGCCAGCCGGTTGAGCCGCAGGCAGTCGATCGACTCGACCACGCCGTCGCGCGGCGCCGGCACGTCGGCGGTGCGGCCGCCGAGTTCGGTGCTGCAGCTGGACGGCCCCTGCGCATCGATGATCTTGTGCATTTGCTTGAGCGCGAGCCCGCTGTCGAGCAATTCGCGCGCGCGCGCATAGCCTTTGCCGCCGCGCAGCTCCGGATCGTAGTCGAGCAGATGCGCGGCGAGCCGCAGCGATTTCTCACGCAGATCGCGCGGCGCATCGGGATCGTTGCGGAGCACCGCCATCACGTCTTGCGCTTCCAGCACCGGCCCGATGCCGTTGCCGATCGGCTGGCGGCCGTCGGTGGTGATCACTTCCACCGCGATGTTGAAATGGCCGCCGACGAATTCGAACAGCTTGCGCAGCCGCATCGCCTCCATCGCATTGGTGAGCTTGGCGGCCGGGCCGACCGGCAGGTCGATCAGCAGATGGGTGGAGCCGGCCGCTATCTTTTTCGACATGATGGAGGCAACCATCTGCTCGCGCGTATCCAAGCTGAGCGGCCGCTCGACCGAAATGAGGATGTCGTCGGCCGGCGACAGGTTGACGTGGCCGCCCCAGACCAGGCAGCCGTGGCAGGCGTCCACCACCTGCTTCATCTCGTCGACGCCGAGATCGACGCGCGCCAGCACCTCCATGGTGTCGGCGGTGCCGGCCGGCGACGTGATCGCGCGCGAGGAGGTCTTCGGGATGGTCAGGCCATGCGCCGCGACGATCGGCACCACGACCATCGAGGTGCGGTTGCCGGGAATGCCGCCGATGCAATGCTTGTCGACGACGATCGGCCGGTCCCATTTCAATTGCGTGCCGGCTTCCGCCATCGACTGCGCCATGGCCAGCAGCTCGCCGCTGGTCATGAAGCTCGCCGAGCCGACCAGGAAGGCGGCGATTTCCATGTCGGAATAACGATAGTGACTGATGTCGTCGACGATCGACTTGATTTCTTCCGCGCTCAGCACGCGGCCCTGGATCTTGGCGCGCACCGCATCGAGGCTGTCGGGCGGCGTCGCCGGCGTGACAGTGACAAGACTGCCGGCCGGTTCGGCGAAACGGCGGAACGCCGGCTCGGCCAGTCCGATCTCGTCGACGCCGACCAGGCCGTCGTCGGTGAGCAGCAAGGTCGCCAGCATGACGCGCGAATTGCAGCGCAGTTCGACGCGGGAAAAGCCGCGGAACACTTCCGGGCGCAGCGCCTGCGACCGGCGCGACATCACCACTACGTTTTCGCGGCCGGTATCGAGATTGACGCGCCTGATCTTGAGCTGCGGGCGCGAGTTATTGGGCGCGTTCATGCTGCGAGGTCCCAGCGGCAAGCCTGTGAAACTGCATAGTAAAATGCCGCCGCGGCGGCATTGATCAAGATCATGACAGTCCGGAAGCCGCGCCGAAGGGACCAAATCTCCCTTAACAGCGGCTAAACCGCCCGCCTTGGCGTCGCGCCCCCGGCACGCCGAAACGCCGGAAACAGCCGCGTATCCGGATAGTTTTGTGACATTCAAATGACTGATCTGCCGCAATGCAAACGTCATGCGACCGTGCGTTAGTTTCATGGCTACGCGGGTGTCGATGCATGAAATCCGAAATTATCGAACGGCTTGGGCAGACCGATATCCTGCTGCCGGCGCTCATTGCCGAAGGGCTGGCCGCCAATGACCGGGTGAAGGCGCGCCTGAGCGTATTGCAGGCCGCCGCGCGCCACGCGCGCGATCCGCACGGCGTGCGCTTCGACCTCACCGACGAGTGCCGCGCTGCCGGGCTCGATGCCGTAGCGATGCAAACGCTGGTCAATGGCGCCAGCCTGAACTTGGGAGAGCAGATCACGACGCCCGGCCTCGGCAACTTGGCTGCGGCCATATTTGACGACGTCGCCACAATGGCGAGGGCTGTCAAAGCCGCCGACGCAGCGGAAGGCGGTGCGGCGCTCGAACGACTGTCCACACTCAAACACGCTGCTTGGCCGGAAACGACGGATTGCATCGCCTCGGCGCAAGTCGCCAGGGTGACCGGCCTGTCCGACGGCAAGGGTGACAGCCTGCATCGCCTGATCATGGACCTGCACAAGGCCTTGAACCGGCTGTCCGCGGCGCATGCGGAAGAGATCCTGGCCGGAGCCCATGTGCACGGCTTGCTGGCGCAGGACCGGCCCGCCGTCGAAGCGTTCATGCGCGGCGTCGAAGCGACGCGCAAACTGAAATTCGATCATCCCGGGTTGGCGACGACTGCAACGCGATCGGGCGCGCGCCTCACCATCCAGAACGATATCGGAGAGACCGAGGCGCACGTGGTCGTGATCGCGGTCGAAGCCGATGCGGTGACGGTCACCTATACCGACGTGCATCTGGTGCGCGCGAAGTTCTTCACCGGTCTGCTGCGGAATTTTCCCGTGCAGTGGAGCGGGTTGGAACGCAAAAGCGCGGCGGGCCTGGGCGACGATGAGGTGTTCTACCTCGTCACCGGCCGCTGTCTGGCCGACAGCGATAAGACCCGCGACGCCTTCCTCGAAGCGATCGGCGCATCGCTGGTATTCCTGATCGACTGGAACAAGGCCCGCAAGATCCTGCAGGCGTGGGTTTCCAAGGGCGATGCGGTGCGCGTGCTCGATTGGGCCGCGCGCCATCGCTTCGGCCACCGCGGCTTCCTCGCACTGGGCGGCAGCGAACTCGTCGCCTCGGCCGTGCATCACGCGACGCCGACCCGGATTGGGTTCGGCGAGCGGCTCGACCGCGCGCTTGGACGCGACGCGGCGATCGATTTTCTCAAGACCGTGCTGCGCGTTTCCGCCGAGGCCTTGCTGGAAGGCGGCTCGATCCGTCTGGCAAGGGATCGCATCGAGGCGGACCTCATGCGGCATCTGCAACGCGTCGACGGCGCATTGTTGGCGATTGTCGTCAGTCAGGCCGGCTTGGCGCGCGATATCGCCACCGGGATCGCGCAATTCATCGCGCAACGGCAGGCGCGCCAGCCGTTCGACCGCGAAGCCTTGGCGAACGCGGCGCGGCGCATCGAGGAGAAGGCCGACAAGATCGTCATCAAGGCGCGCGACGAGATCGCCCGCTTCGACGCCGACCCGACGGTCGAGCAACTGGTGAACAGAGCCGAGGAAGCGATCGACGAACTTGAGCAGGCGGCATTCCTGACCTCGTTGCTGCCGGGCGAGCTTGCACCGGACCTGCTCAAGCCGCTGGCCGAGCTCTGCACCGCCGCGGTCTGCGGCGCTGAAGCCGCCGCGTCAGGCACCGCCGCCGCCGCCAATATCCCGGACGGGCAGCGGGTCGATGCGGAGGATGCGCTGGCCGCGGTCGACCGGCTGATCGAAGCCGAACATAACGGCGACACCGCCGAGCGCGCGCTGACCGCTTTTGTGCTGCGCGGCGAATTCGACCTGAAAACGGCGCTGTCGGTGCTCGAATTGGCCCGCGCACTGGAACGGTCGACCGACCGGTTGGCGGGCTTCGGACATCTGCTGCGCCGGCACGTGCTCACCGATTTGTCAGCGTAGGACGGCAAGCGTCATGCAGATTGTGCGTATTGGGGATGGATCGGCCAAGCGGCATTCCGCCGATGTCGTCGGCGCCAAGGCGGCCAATCTCTCGCGTATGGCCGCACTCGGACTGCCGGTGCCGCCCGCCTTTGTCCTGCCGGTCATTCTCTGCGCCGCAATCGTCAGCGGCGACACCCGCGCCAAGCAACATTTAGCCGACGGCCTGAGCGAAGGAATCGGTTTCCTTGAGGGCATCACCGGCAGACTGTTCGGCGACCGGCGCCAGCCGTTGCTGGTATCGGTGCGCTCGGGCGCCGCGCGGTCGATGCCTGGAATGCTCGATACGGTGCTCGACGTCGGCTGCACGTTGACCGCGGTGCATGGCCTGGTGCGCATGACGGGCCATCCGCGCTTTGCCTGGGATTGCCGGCGGCGGTTTATCGAAAGCTACGCCGGCGTCGTGCTCGGCGTTGAGGGGGAGCAGTTTCCCGACCGGCTTGGCGCCATGATCGCCGCCGAAGGCGTTGCCGGCGAAGAGGCGCTCGACAGCGAAGCGATCGAGCGTCTCGCGAAATCCTACCAGGAGTTGATCGAGGACGACGACTTCACCGTGTCGGAAGACCCGATGGATCAATTGGAGAGCGCGGCGAAGGCGGTCTACCGCTCGTGGATGAGCGACCGCGCGCGGACGTATCGGCGGCTTGAGCAACTGGATGGCTTGCACGGCACCGCGGTCACCGTGCAAGCGATGGTGTTCGGCAATCGCGGGCTGACATCCGGCGCGGGCGTTGCTTTCTCGCGCGACCCATCGACCGGCGCGGCGCAGCCGATAGTCGACATTTTATTTGGAGCCCAGGGCGAAGACGTCGTCTCCGGCAGCCGCACGCCGGAAACCGAGGCAGCGCTCACCCTGTCGCTTCCGGCGGTCGCTACGCAATTGCGCAAGACGCTGACGCGGCTGGAGCGAGAATTCGCCGACGTGCAAGACGTCGAATTCACCATCGAAGACGGCAAATTGTGGATTCTGCAGACCCGCTCGGCCAAGCGCACGCCGCAGGCCGCGCTGCGGTTCGCCATCGACTTTGTCAAGGAAGGGCTGCTCACGCCGGCGCAAGGCCTGCACCGGCTCAACGGCTTGGATTTGGACAGACTCGCGCGCCAACGATTGACCGGTGTCCACGAGCCGGCCGCGCGCGGGACCGGCGCCTCGGCCGGGATCGCCGTCGGCCGCGTCGCGTTTGATTCAGCGGCCGCCGAACGGATGGCGGATGGCGGCGATCCGGTGATCCTGGTCCGGCCCGACACCAGTACGGCCGATGTCGCGGGCTTCGCCGCCGCGGCGGGAATCGTCACGGCCATCGGCGGGCGCACCGCGCATGCCGCGCTGGTGGCGCGCCAGATGGCCAAGCCCTGCATTGTCGGATGCGCCGCGCTCAGCGTCGATGCCGCAAGCCGCGGCGCGCGGCTCGCCGGCACCGCGGTCAAGGAGGGCGATTGGCTCTCCATCGACGGCGAGACCGGCGCGATCTATCTCGGCCGCGGCAACGTCGTGGCCGAACGGCCGGACGCCGAATTGGCGGAAATCGAGCGCTGGCGCAGCAAGTCGCTCGCGCACGCCTGACGAAAGCGCGCGCGGCGGCAATCGTCACCCTCCCTGCGCCGGAACGCCGGCTGCCGGCGCCGCCACGGGCGCGCGCAGCGAAAAGCCCTTAACCAGCGCGTAGATCGCCGGAATGACGACCAGCGTCAGCACGGTCGACGACACCATGCCGCCGATCATCGGCACGGCGATGCGCTGCATCACTTCGGCGCCGGTGCCCTGGCTCCACAGGATCGGCAAGAGCCCCGCCATGATGGCGGCGACCGTCATCATCTTCGGCCGCACGCGCTCGACCGCGCCCGCCATGATCGCCGCATAGAGATCGTCGGCTATGAAAGGCCGGCCCTGCGCTTCGCGCTCGGCCTGCAGTTCGGTCATCGCATTGTCGAGATAGATCAGCATCACCACGCCGGTTTCGGCGGCGACCCCGGCAAGCGCGATGAAGCCGACGGCGACCGCGACCGAAAGATTGAAGCCGAGCCACCACATCAGCCACAAGCCGCCGGCGAGCGCGAACGGAACCGACAGCATGACGATCAAGGTCTCGGTCACCCGGCGGAAGTTCAAATACAGCAGCAGGAAAATGACCAAGACCGTTACCGGTACGACGATTTTCAGCCGCGCCTTGGCGCGTTCCATGTACTCGAACTGACCGCTCCAGGTGACGTAGTAGCCGGGCGGAAACTTGACCTGTTCCGCCACCGCTTTCTGCGCATCGGCGACATAGCCGCCGATATCGCGGTCACGCAGGTCGATGTAGATATAGGCGGCCAGCTGCGCATTCTCGGTTCGGATGGTGGACGGCCCCCGGGCAAGCTCGACCTTGGCCACTTCGCCCAGCGGCACGGTGCCGCCATTGGCCAGCGGAATGAGCACCTGGGTGGCGATCGACTGCGGATCGCTGCGCAACTCGCGCGGATAACGGATGCTCACCCGGTAGCGTTCGCGGCCTTCGACCGTCGTCGTCACCGCTTCGGCGCCGAGCGCGGTCGCGATCACGTCCTGCACGTCGGTGATCATCAGGCCGTAGCGTGCCAGTTGCGCACGGTTGGGCTCGATATTGAGATAATAGCCGCCGAGGATGCGTTCGGCGAAGGCTGAGGTGGTGCCCGGCACCGTGCGCACGGCCGCCTCGATCTGGCGAGCGACATTCTCCATCTCGGCGAGATCGGTGCCGTAAACTTTGACCCCGACCGGCGTGCGGATGCCGGTGGCGAGCATGTCGATGCGCGCCTTGATCGGCATGGTCCAGGCGTTCGACACGCCGGGAAACTGCAGCGCCTTGTCCATCTCTGCAATGAGCTTGTCGATGGTCATGCCGGGCCGCCATTCGCTCTCCGCCTTCAAATTGATCACGGTCTCGAACATTTCGGTCGGCGCCGGATCGGTGGCGGTGCTGGCGCGTCCGGCCTTGCCCCAAACCGACGAGACTTCGGGGAAGGTCTTGATGATCTTGTTCTGGGTTTGCAGCAGCTCCGCCGCCTTGGTGACCGACAGGCCGGGCAACGTGGTCGGCATATAAAACAGCGTGCCCTCGTTGAGCGTCGGCATGAATTCGCTGCCGAGCCGCATCGCCGGCCACAGGCTGCCGATCAGCACCGCGATGGCGATCGCGATGGTCGCGGCCTTGTAGCGAAGCGCCGTGCGGATCACCGGCCGGTAGAGCCAGATCAGCGCGCGGTTCACCGGATTGCGTCGTTCGGGCATGATGCGGCCGCGCACGAACAGCAGCATCAGCGCGGGCACCAGCGTCACCGACAGCAACGCCGCCGCCGCCATGGCGAAGGTCTTGGTATAGGCGAGCGGCTTGAACATGCGGCCCTCCTGCGCCTCCAGCGCGAAAATCGGCAGGAACGACACCGTGATGACCAGAAGACTGAAGAACAGCGCCGGCCCAACCTCGACCGCCGCTTCGATCAGCACCTCGCTGCGCGGCTTGCCGGGCGCAGCACGCTCGAGGTGCTTGTGCGCGTTCTCGATCATGACGATCGCGGCGTCGACCATGGCGCCGATGGCGATCGCGATGCCGCCGAGACTCATGATGTTCGAGCTCAAGCCCAATACGTGCATGCACAAATAGGCGATCAGCACGCCGAGCGGCAGCGTGATGATTGCGACCAGCGCACTGCGCACATGCAGCAGAAACACCACGCAGACGATGGCGACGATGAAGCTTTCCTCGATCAAGGTGCGTTTGAGCGTGTCGATCGCGCGGTAGATCAGGTTCGAGCGGTCGTAGACCGCGTCGAGCGTGACGCCCTTCGGCAGGCTGGGGACGATTTCGGCGAGCCGCTGCTTGACGTTCTGGATGACGGAAAGGGCATTCTCGCCGAAGCGCTGCAGCACGATGCCGGTCACCGCTTCGCCTTCGCCGTTCACCTCGGTGATGCCGCGGCGCTCGTCCGGCGCCAGTTCGACATGCGCCACGTCCCTGAGCAGGACCGGCACGCCTTGGTTGCTCTTGACGACGATCTGTTCGAGATCGGCGATGCCCTTGATATAGCCCCGCCCACGCACGACGAATTCTGTTTCCGCCAGTTCGACGGTGCGGCCGCCGACGTCGATGTTGCTCGACCGGATGGCGTCGCGAACTTTCGACAACGGTATGCCGAGCGACTGCAGCCGGCGCGGATCGATCACCACGCTGTACTGCTTGACGAAGCCGCCGACGCTGGCGACTTCGGCAACGCCCTCCGCTTTGGCGAGGCCGTAGCGGATGTACCAATCCTGGATGGTGCGCAGCTCGGCCAGGTTCTTCTGTGCGCCGCGGACGACGTATTGATAGACCCAGCCGACGCCGGTCGCGTCCGGGCCGAGACTCGGCGACGACGCCCGCCGGCAGCCGGCCGGCGGCAGAGTTGAGGTATTCGAGCACGCGCGAGCGCGCCCAATAGAGATCGGTGCCGTCCTCGAAGATCACATAGACGAAGGAGACGCCGAAGAACGAGAAGCCGCGCACCACGCGCGATTTCGGCACACTCAGCATGGCCGTGGTCAACGGATAGGTGACCTGATCCTCGACGACTTGCGGCGCCTGGCCGGGATACTCCGTATAGACGATCACCTGCACGTCGGAGAGATCGGGAATGGCGTCGAGCGGCACGCGCGACACCGCATACAAGCCGGCCAGCGTCAGGAAGACGCCGGCGAAACCGACCAGCAGCAGGTTGCGCGCCGACCAGCGAATGACAGCCGCAATCATTTGGGCTGCTCCTTCTCGGTGAAGGTTTTGAGCGCGGTCTGCAGGTTGCTCTCGGCGTCGATGAGGAACGTCGCGGTGGTGACGATCTCCTCGCCGTTGGCGAGCCCGTCGACGACCTCGACATAACCCTCGCCACGGCGGCCAAGCTTGACCGGCCGCGGCTCGAAACGGCCGTCGCTTTTGGCCACAAGCACGATCTGTCGCGCGCCGCTGTCGATGATCGCGCTGCTCGGGACGGCGGTAACCGGCAGCAGGCCCGCATCGACGTGGAACGTGACGTCGGAGTACATGTCGGTCTTCAGCCGCTCGTCCGGATTGGGGACCTCGATTCGGACGCGCACGGTGCGCGTTTCCGTCCTCACCTCCGGATAGATGAAAGCCACGACGCCTTCGACCGGCTGGTTGCGATAGGCCCTGAATGTCACGGTTGCGCGCGAGCCCAGTTTGATGTCGGCGAGATCGCCTTCGGCGACGTCGGCGATCACCCAGACATGCGAGAGGTCGACGATCCGAAACAGTTCGTCACCGGCCACGACGCGCTGCCCATTGATGATCCGCTTGACGATGACCGTTCCATTCGTTGGCGCCGGCCAGTCGATGGTGCGAGGGTTGGCGCCGGTTTCGCGCACCTCGCGGATGCGGCTCTCGGGCACGGCCAGATTGCGCAGCCGCTGCATGGCGCCCTCGAGCTGGCGTCCGGCATCGGATTCGAGCGTGCCGCGCTGTACCGCGCGAATGGCGACGAGAAAATCGATCTGCGCCTGCTGAATCTGCGAGCTGTAGAACCGGAACAGCGGTTCGCCGGCACGCACATGCTGCCCGGTCGTATTGACGAAAAGTTCCTCGACATAGCCGTCCGAGCGCATCGTCACGATGGTGGCGCGCCGCTCGTCGATGGCGACCGTCCCCACCGCTCGCACCGGGCGAACAAGGCGGCGCGCCTGCACCGGCTCGGTGCGGACGCCGCTGCGCTGAACGCGATCGAGACTGACCTTGATGGTCTTGCCATCGCTCGGCTCGTCGCCGTCGTAAACCGGGATGTAGTTCATCCCCATCGAATCTTTTTTCGGCACCGGCGAGGTGTCGGGCAGCCCCATGGGGTTGCGGTAGTAGAGAATCTTGCGCTCGCTTTGCTTCGGATTCAGCATGACCAGCGGCGGCGGATTGAATGTCTTCTCCGCGTCGTCGTAGACCGGCAGATAGGCGCGGCCTTGCGCGTCGTTCTTCGGCGTCGCCGACCAATACGGCGCCCCGCTTGGGTCGCGATAGTAGAGCACCGTTCGCTCGGCAGCGGATGCCCGTGAGGCAATGGCCAGCGATGCCGCCGTGCCAGCCGAGCGATGAATATAGAAGTAGCTCGCCATTACGCCGGCGGCGAAGACGAATGCGAGAATGGAGGCGGCGCGAATTTTGGTCATGGCTGTCTCGATTTGTTCAAGCCTGCCGTTCAAGGCGGATGATCGGCGATGGCCGCCGATGCGGCCGCCGCCCGTGTTGCTGTCGGAGCGCGGCGCCGGCTCAGCGGATGGCTTTGAAAATCACCTTGCCGACGACGGTCTCAGGCTCGCCCTGCACCTTGGCCGAAACGCTCAGCAGGTAACGCCCTGCCATCGGCAGATCGGTCTTGAAGGCGTAAACCCCCGGGTCGCTACTCGGGTGCGGCGCGACCGGCGACACCATGTCGGCCATGTTGTCGGGGCCCATGTCGACACGGGTGCGCACGATAACGGCGTCCGCCACCGGCTTGCCGCTCGGCTTGTGCACCAAGCGTACGGCGACCACGACGTCGTCACCTTTCTTCAGTTCCGCGGCAACCGGCTCAAAAACATAATCAACGGCACCGGCCCAGGCGGCGGCGCCGGTCAGGCTCATGCCGGCCGCAAATGCGGCGGCAAGCAAATACTTCCCAGTCATGATCTCGATCTCCTGATGATTCCCTGCTCGACGCCACGCGATGTCATTGCGCGACAGCCGAATTCCCGCGCGAGCTGGCGGCTCACGCGACGCTATGCAGCTACAGAGGGATCAGGAGCGAGGCGGCCGGAAGGGCGGGATGCCCATCAGCGAAGAAAGATTGGTAGCAACGGGTACCGGGTCGAGCCGCGTGTTGAACGACACCGCGTAAGCGACACTGGAGACGCCGGGCGCAACGAAGTCGAAGCAGAGCGCGCAGCCTGCCGGATAGCCGTGCCCATCGGCAGATTTTTGCGTATCGCCGATTGGCCCGCCGAGGTGGTGATGATCGCAATCGGGCATCGCCGTGACGGCCGTTATGACCGCGTTTAACGCCGGCGCAGCGCTCGCAAATCGAACCGACGCCGGCAGCGTGGCGATTGCCGCGGCCAGAAGCATAACGAGAATTGTTCGACCGATTCTGAGCGTCACGATGCACTTCTTTGGCGGTGCCGGGACACGGCGTAATCCTCATGGCCTGAAGCCATCACCCGGGCTTTGATTAAGGTCAAAGCTTGACCGGGCAAACGCCACGGCCACGTAAAATGCAGCGATTTTCCCCTTAACGGCCCCTTAAACCGCGCCGTTTAGCGTGCCTTTCGGGGGCCGGCGGGTTGCCGCCGGCATAGCGAATCGGGCCGCGGGATGGCGCAGGGCAAGGGACGTTCGGGCGCGCGCCGGGAGCCGGTATTCGACAGCTCCCCCGAACTGCGCGTCGGCGCCGGCGACCGTCCGGCAGGCGGCGGCGGCAAGCCGCCAGCCAAACGCAAACGCGCCAAGCAAAGCCGTAAACGTGGCCCTCGCCGCTCGCTGATCGGCCGCGCGGTCTATTGGAGCCTGGTGCTGGGGCTGTGGCTCGTCATCGGCGCCGCCGGCACCATTGCCTGGACCGGCGCGCATATGCCGCCACTGCAGTCGCTGGAGATCCCCAAGCGGCCGCCCTCGATCCAGATCGTCGACGTCAACGGCCGCCCGCTCGCCAGCCGTGGCGACAGCGGCGGCGCCGTACTGCCGCTGAAGGAAATGCCGAGCTACGTGCCGAAGGCCTTCATCGCCATCGAGGATCGGCGCTTCTACGAGCATTACGGCGTCGATCCATGGGGCATCGCGCGCGCGGCCGTCGCCAACATTCTGCATCGCGGCGTGGCGCAGGGCGCCTCCACCATCACGCAGCAATTGGCGAAAAATCTCTTTCTGACTCAAGAGCGTACCGTCCATCGCAAGCTGCAGGAAATGCTGCTGGCGCTCTGGCTGGAGCGCAAATTCACCAAGACGCAGATCCTCGAGCTGTATTTGAACCGCGTCTACTTCGGCTCCGGCGCCTACGGCATAGAGCAGGCCTCGCAGCGCTATTTCGGCAAGTCCGCCAGGCAGATAAGCCTGCCGGAGGCGGCCTTGCTCGCCGGCCTGGTGAAGTCGCCGTCGCGGCTGGCGCCGACGCGCAACTTCGACGGCGCCGAGCGCCGCGCCCAGACCGTGCTCGCCGCCATGGCCAGCGTCGGTTTCATCACGCCCGCCAGCGAAAAAGCCGCGCTCGCGCATCCGCCCCTCATTGCCGCGCAGGCCGGCAACGGCTCGAGCAATTATGTCGCCGATTGGGTTATGGACGCGATCAACGAAGTGCTCGGCCACGTCGACGAGGACATCGTGGTGCGCACCACCATCGACACCGCATTGCAGGCAAGCGCGGAGCAGGCGCTCACCGAAGAATTGGCGCAGAAGGGCGGCAAGAACGGCGTCAGCCAGGGTGCGCTGGTGGCGATGACGCCGGACGGCGCGGTGCGCGCCCTGATCGGCGGACGAAGCTATGGCGAAAGCCAGTTCAATCGCGCGGTCGCCGCCAAGCGCCAGCCCGGCTCGGCCTTCAAGCCGTTCGTCTATCTGACCGCCCTCGAACACGGGCTGACGCCGGACACGGTGCGCCTGGATGCGCCGATCAAGATCAAGGGCTGGCAGCCGGAAAACTACGGCCACGAATATTACGGCCCGGTCACGCTCACCAAGGCGCTGGCGCTGTCGCTCAACACGGTGTCGGTGCGCCTGACCATGGAATTCTCGCCGGCGGCGGTGATCCGCACGGCCTACCGGCTCGGCATCGCGTCGAAGCTCGAGCCCAACGCCTCGATCGCGCTCGGCACCTCGGAAGTCTCGCCGCTCGAACTGGTCAGCGCCTATGCGCCGTTCGCCAATGGCGGACTGGCGGTGGTGCCGCATGTGATCGAGCGCATCGCCGCCGCCAACGGCAAGCTGCTCTATACGCGCAACGACCACCCGCTCGGCCGCATCGTCGATGCGCGTTACGTGGCGATGATGAACGAGATGATGCAGCAGACGCTGGCGATCGGCACCGCGCACAAGGCGGCGCTGCCGGGCTGGCCGGCGGCCGGCAAGACCGGCACATCCCAAGATTTCCGCGACGCCTGGTTCATCGGCTACACCGCCCACCTCGTCACCGGCGTCTGGCTCGGCAATGACGACGGCACGCCGACCAAGAAAGTCACCGGCGGCGGGCTGCCGGTGGAAATCTGGAGCCGTTTCATGCGCGCCGCCCATCAGGGCGTTCCGGTCGCCGCCCTGCCCGGCCCGCCGGCCGGCGGTGGGTTGCCGGGCTTGTTCAGCAGCAATGCGCCGGCAACGGACGGCATGGCGCCGGTGCCGCCGGCGCCTATCCAATCCGCCCGCAATACGCCGAACGGACGCAGCTCCGGCCTCGACAGCTGGCTGCTCGATAATCTGTTCGGACGCAGCCGAAACTAATGCTGTTTGGCGGCGGTGGCTCGCACGGCGCGCGTCGCGATCCATAATCCGAGGGTCGCGCAACCCATCACCGCCACCGAGCCGGCGAGCGGCCAGGCGCTTGACCCGAGCAACATGCCGACCACCACGCCGCACAGCGCCGCCACGCTCTGCTGCACGAAGCCGAGCAGCGCGGAGGCCGCCCCCGCCCGTTCCGGAAACGGCGTCATGGCGCCGGCGATCGCCTGCGGCAAGACAATGCCGAGACCGGCGAGATAGAGCGCCATCGGCAACACCAAGGAGACGGCGGAGGTTAAGCCCAGCGCCACCGCCATCACCATGCCGAGCCCGCCGGCGGCCATCGCCGCCGCGCCGACGCCGAGCGTGCGGTTGATGCCGTGCCGCATCACCAGCCGCGCGGCATACGTCGTGCCGATCATGTAGCCGACCGAGCCGACCGCGAAAGCGGCGCCGAATTGGAACGGCGTGAGGCCATAGAGATACTGCAGGACGAAGGACGAGCCGGAAATCCAGGCGAACAGTCCGCCGAAGCTGGTGGAGGCGAGGCCAAGATAGGCGAGATAGGCCGGATTGCGCGCCACGACCCGATAGGACTTGAACATGCTGGCCGGCGTCACCGATTCGGCCGCGCGCAGCGCCAAGGTTTCCGGCATCAGCGGCCAGATGATGGCGGCGCCGAAAAATCCGCCGCCTACAAGCGTGAAAAACACCGAGCGCCAGCCGAAGCCGGTCTGCAGCACGCCGCCGAGCAGCGGCGCCAGCACCGGCGCCAGCGCCATCACCCCGCCGATCAGCGACAATTCGCGGCCGGCGCGCGCGCCGGAATATAGATCGCGCACGATGGCGCGCGCCAGCACGATGCCGCCGGAGCCGCCGAGCGCCTGCAGCGCGCGCGCCGCGATCAGCATCTCGATCGAGGTCGACAGCGCGCAAGCAAGGCTCGCCGCGCAATAAAGCGCCACGGCGCCGAGCAGCACCGGCTTGCGGCCGTGCCGGTCGGCGAGCGGGCCGTAGAAAATCTGGCCGAAGGCGAAGCCGAGCAGATAGGCGGAGACCGTGAGCTGCACCTGCGCGGTCGAGGCGTTGAGCAGCCGCGCGATGTCGGGCAACGACGGCAGGTACATGTCGGTGGTCAGCGGCCCGATCGCGCTCAGCGCCGCCAGCAAGACCGTCAGCGCGAAAGTACCGGGACGCAGCATGGAGAATTTTCTTTCGTCATGGCCGGGCAAAGCTTCGCTTGCCTGTTTCCCGGCCATCCACGCCATTGCGTGTGGCAAAATCCTAAGACAGGGATGCCCGGCGCACCTTGAGCGAAGGCAAGCTTCGCGCTCAGGGCCGGGCATGAGGAAGTGCGTATAGCAGGCCGCCGTCCGAAGCTAGCGCCCGCCGCCCGGCGCCCCATAGCGGTGCAGATCGGCGCCGTGGGCATCGAGCCAGGACTTGGCGCGCGCGACGTGCGGGCAGATGCCCTCGACCACGCGCCAGAACCGGCGCGAGTGGTTCATTTCAACGAGATGCGCGACCTCGTGCGCCGCCAGATAGTCGAGCACGAACGGCGGCGCGAAGATCAGCCGCCACGAATAGGACAGCACGCCGGTGGTCGAACACGAGCCCCAGCGGCTCGACGGGTCGCGGATCGACACCCGCTTGACCGTGACGCCGAGCGCGCCGGCGGCGCGGGCGGAGGCGGCTTCCAGATCGCTTTTGACTTCGCGCTTGAGAAAATCGGAAATCCGGCGCGCGACATGCGGCGCCTCGCCGGCGACGCAAAGCAGGTTTTCGCCCGCGTCGCCGCTCTCGACCCAGACCGTGCCGCGCCGCTCGCGCCGGTGCTCGATGCGGTGATCGACGCCGCGCAACGGAATCGTCGCGCCGTGCGCGAACGGCGCCGGTTCGGGCAGGCGGCCGAGCCGAGCGGCGATCCAGCCGCCGTGCTTCTGCGCAAATTCGTGCGCCTGCTTCAGGCTGCCGCGCGGCGGCATGGTGAGCACGACTTCGCGCGTCACCGAATGGATGCGCAGCGTATAGCGCCGCGCCTGCCGGTGGCGGCGCACGCGCACCAGATAGATTTGGCGCTCGAAAGTGATGCTGATCGCCGGCGGTTCGCTGGGCCGTCGGTAGAGCAGCGCGCGCAAAGGCATGCGAATCATCCGCCCGATCGCAGTACGTCGCGGAAATATTGCCATATTCGCCGCCGTTCGCCACACGGTTTTGCGCGGCCGGAAATGCCGCAGCGACGCAAGGGCTTACCAAGGGTTTGCATTGTCACGAACAGCCGCCGGCGCGCGGCGGCGGCGAGGCGCCGATCAGTTGGCGGACGCCGCCTTGGCCGGAGCGGGACGCGCGCCTTTGCCGCGCCCATTATGCGACAGCACGAAATCGGAGATGCGCGGGGCGATCTCGGAGCGGAAGCGCGAGCCGTTGAACACGCCGTAGTGGCCGACCCCCGGCTGCAAGTAATGCGCCTTGTCATCGGCCGGTATGTTCGAGCACAGGACGTGGGACGCCTCGGTCTGCCCGACCGCGGAAATGTCGTCGTGCTCGCCTTCCACCGTCAGCAGCGCGACGCGCTTGATCTGCGAGGGATCGATGCGGCGGCCGCGATGGGTCATTTCGCCTTTCGGCAGCGCATGGCGGATGAACACGGTCTCGACGGTCTGCAGATAGAACTCGGCGGAGAGATCCATGACCGCGAGATATTCGTCATAGAATTCGCGATGCTTCTGCGCCGAGTCGCCGTCGCCCTTGACCAGATGCGTGAACAGATTGCGGTGCGCCTCGATGTGGCGGTCGAGGTTCATGCTCATGAAGCCGTGCAACTGCAGGAAGCCCGGATAGACATCGCGCATGAAGCCGGGATGCGGGAACGGCACCTTGGTGATGACGTGGTTGCGGAACCAATCGATGCCGCGGTTTTCCGCGAGCTTGTTGACCGCATTGGAATTGATGCGGGTGTCGATCGGGCCGCCCATCAGCACCATGGAATGCGGCACGTAAGGATCCTGGTCGGCCTCCATCAAGGAGACCGCCGCCATCACCGGCACCGAGGGCTGGCACACGGCGACCACATGCACGTCGCCGCCGAGCACGTGCAGCATGGAGATGATGTAGTCGACATAGTCGTCGAGATCGAAACGGCCGTCCGCCACCGGCACCATGCGCGCGTCGGACCATTCGGTGATGTAGACGTCGTGATTGGGCAGGAAGGTTTCCACCGTACCGCGCAGCAGGGTCGCGTAGTGACCCGACATCGGCGCCACGATCAGCAGCTTTGGCTGCGGGCGGCGCGGCGCGCGCGCGAAGACGCGTTCGAAATGCAGAAGCTTGCAGAACGGACGCTCCCACGCGGTGGTGATGTGCACCGGAACCTGTTCGGCGCCGACCGTCACGCGGTCGATGCCCCATTCCGGCTTGCGGTAGCGGCGGGTGGAGCGCTCGAATACTTCCGCCGCCGCCGCAATCGACTTGCCGTAAGTGGTGTGCGCGAACGGATTGGCAGGATTCTTGAAGAAGAGGCGGGTGGCGTCGGCGACCGCGCGCGACGGATTGAGCGCCGCCTGACCCATCTCGTAGAGCCAGTACATCGGCGTCGACAGCAAAATCCCGTTGTCACCGGGCAGCGTGGCTGCCCCGTCGAATTCGCCAATTGGCATGGACTTGGTCCCCGGACCTTGCTGCGCTGCAGCACCGTGTCGCTTTTCTGTCATAGCGTCAACTTAGCCATAAGTCCTTCGTATCCCCTTTATAACCGGAAACTATCGCGTAACCCACCGAAAATACAGGGGTTTCCGGCTTATTCACCGGTCTGCAGCAGCGAGCCCTGCAGCCGGGCGCTCTGCAATAGCTTCAGGAAAGCGAACGACGCAGCCGCGAACAGCACGGCGTTGAACGCGAATGCCTCCACCATCAGGTCGGCGCGGAATATGTGATCGATCAGAAGCGCGCGCATGCCCTCGAATACGTATGTCGGCGGCAGGGCCCATGCAACGTACTGCAGGTACGCGGGCAACACCGTAACCGGGTAGTACACGCAGGTGAGCGGCAAAAACAGGAACATGATGGTCCAGGCCATGCTCTCGGCGCCCAAGCCGTTCCGCAGCAACAGGCCGGCGACGAAAATTCCGATCGCCCAACTGGTCAGGATCAAGTTGAGGAAGAACGCGGCGAGCGCGAAGCCGAGCGACCACAGATTGAAGCCGAAGAACAGAATCGCGAGCAGCGTCACCGGGATCATGCCGATCAGCAAGCGCACGACGCTCATGATCATCAAGGCGGCGATGAACTCCACCGGCCGCAGCGGCGACATCATGAGGTTGGCGAGATTATGCGCGTACATCTCCTCGAGGAACGAAATCGAGAAGCCGAGTTGGCCGCGGAACAGAATATCCCACAGCAGCACCGCGCCGATGAAGACCCCGGCCGTGCGCACGAACGGCCCGCCGTTCTGCGTGACGTAGAGCTGTAGAAAGCCCCACATCAGCATCTGCACGGTCGGCCAATAGATCAGGTCGAGCACGCGCGGCCAGGACGAGCGCAGCAGATACCAGTAGCGCCGCACCATGGCGCGCACGCGATTGAAGGAGAAATCGAGGCCGCTGTCGCTGCCGGTCATTGCGCGGCCTCGCGATGCTCGCCGCGCCCGCGCGCCACGTCGAGGAACACGTCCTCCAGCGTCTCGCGTCCGTAGCGGTCGAGCAGGCGCTGCGGCGTGTCGTCGTCCTCGATGCGCCCCTGCTTCATGATGATGACGCGTTCGCACAGCCGCTCGACCTCGGTCATGTTGTGCGAGGCGAGCAGCACGGTTGCGCCATGCGTGTGGCGATAGTGGTCGAGCCGGACGCGCACCCAGTCGGCGGTATCGGGGTCCAGGGATGCCGTCGGCTCGTCGAGCAGCAGGACTTCCGGGCGGTTGAGCAGCGCCTTGGCGAGCGAGACGCGGGTCTTCTGGCCGGCCGACAATTTGCCCGTCGGCCGGTCGAGGATATCGATGAGATCGAGATCGGCGGCAAGACCGGCGATGCGCTCGTCGATATCGGCGACCGCATAGAGCTGGGCGAATACCGAAAGGTTTTGCCGCACCGTGAGCCGCATCGGCAGCGCCACATAGGGGCTTTCGAAATTCATCCGGTGCAGTACGCGATAGCGCTCTTGCGGCATCTGCGCCCCCAGCACCGAGACCGTACCGGAGGTCGGCGTGACCAGGCCCATGATCATCGCGATTGTCGTGGTCTTGCCGGCGCCATTGCCGCCGAGCAGCCCGGTGATCGTGCCGGGGACCAGATGAAACGAAATACCGTCGACCGCCGCCACGGTCTTGTAGCGCTTGACCAGGCGATCGACGGTAACGGCTGACGTGTATTGCGCATCCATTGGCGCAAGATGTGACGCTCCGCCGCAGGAAGCGCAAGCCCTGCCCAAGCGCCGGGGCCTCGAATGCGCTTCAATGCCAGAGGTGGAGCCCCTACACTGCCCGCCATGCCCGCGCTCGGCCTCGCCCAGAACCATCCCCGCCGCAATGTCCGGCTCGACACCCTGGTGCGGCTGCGCTGGCTCGCCATTATCGGCCAGACCACCGCCGTGCTGGCGGTCTATTTCGGGCTCGATTTCACGCTGCCGATCTGGGCCTGCCTTGCCGTGATCGCGCTGTCGGCCTGGCTCAACGTGGCGCTGCGCCTGCGCTTTCAGATAACGCAGCGGCTGGAGCCCGACCGCGCCGCCTGGTTGCTGGCCTTCGACATCGCCGAATTGGCGGTCTTGCTGTTCCTGACCGGCGGGCTGCAGAACCCGTTCGCCTACCTGTTCCTGGCTCCCGTGCTGCTGTCGGCGACCGCGCTGCCGCCGCGCTTCACGCTGATGCTCGGCGCCTTTGCGATGGCCTGCGCGACCGTGCTGGTGTTCGCGCATTATCCGCTGCCCTGGGACAGCGAGGACCCGCTGCAATTGCCGCCGATCTACATGATCGGCGTCTGGCTCTCGATCCTGCTCGCCATCGGATTCATCGGCGTCTACGCTTGGCAGATCACCGAGGAATCGCGCCAGCTCGCCGACGCACTGGCCGCCACCGAACTGGTGCTGGCGCGCGAGCAGCATCTTTCGCAGCTCGATGGGCTGGCGGCCGCCGCCGCGCACGAGCTCGGCACGCCATTGTCCACCATCACGGTGATCGCCAAGGAGCTGGAGAATGCGATTGCCGCCGACGCGCCGCATGGCGACGACGTGCGCTTGCTGCGCGAACAGGCGACGCGCTGCCGCAATATATTGGCCAAGCTCACCGAATTGTCGTCGACCGGCGAGCCATTCGACCGCACGCCGCTTTCTTCGCTGATCGAGGAGGTGGTGGCGCCGCATCGCAATTTCGGCGTCGCCATCGACGTGACGGCGCCCCCCGGCCGGAACAGCGAACCGGTGAGTGCGCGCAATCCGGCGATCGTCTATGGCCTCGGCAATCTTCTGGAAAACGCCGTCGACTTCGCGCGCACGCGCGTCATGGTCGCCACGCAATGGGACGAAGAGATCGTCGAGGTAACCATCAGCGACGACGGCCCGGGATTCGCGCCGGAAATCATGGGCCGCATCGGCGAGCCCTATGTCACCAGCCGCAAGCGCAGCTCGAACGAGTCCGACGACATGCCGTCTGGACTTGGGCTTGGCTTTTTCATCGCCAAGACTTTGCTCGAACGCTCGGGCGCCACCCTCGGATTCAAGAACCGTTCGTTTCCGGAACGCGGCGCAGTCGTCTCCTTGCACTGGAACCGGAGCGATTTCGAACGGCCGGTATCGTTCGCAACGTCTTGAAATACCGCACACAATACCTACTTTTTAAGCTGTGTTTATGCGGCGGCGCGCGCTAGGATATGCCGTGCTAGGCAAGGGTGCGATATGGACATGGCCAGCGACGATGCCACCGAAGCGGCGGCGCGAGAAAAGCTCCCCGCCCAGCGGTCTGTGCTGATCGTCGAGGACGACCGTTCATTCCTGCAGCGGCTGGCGAAGGCGCTTGAGCAACGCGGCTTTGCCGTCGCCACCGCGGAATCGGTAGCCGATGGATTGCTGCAAGTGGAGCAGGCCCCGCCCGCCTTTGCGGTGGTCGATATGCGGCTCGGCGACGGCAATGGGCTCGACGTGATCTCCGCGCTCAAGCGCCGCCGGCCCGACGCGCGCGGCATTATCCTGACCGGCTACGGCAACATCGCCACCGCGGTGAACGCGGTGAAGCTCGGCGCCGTCGATTATCTGGCAAAGCCCGTGGATGCCGACGACGTCGTGGCCGCCCTGCTCGCACATGAAAGCAACAAGATCGAACCGCCGGAAAATCCGATGTCGGCCGACCGCGTGCGCTGGGAACACATCCAACGCATCTACGAATTGTGCGGCCGCAATGTTTCGGAGACCGCGCGCCGGCTCAGCATGCACCGCCGCACGCTGCAGCGAATTTTGGCCAAACGCGCGCCGCGCTAGCGCCGACGCCTAATCGGGATTGCCGCCGCGCTTGAGCGCTCAGGCTTTGTGACATTCATGACAGGCCGACCAAGCCGCAAAAATGTACGGCTACGTGTGCAATTTTTAATTGCAATTCGCCACATTTCTCGGATACGCTTTGGCCCGTCCGTTCGACGAAAACCAGGGGGAATGTCGTCATGCAACGTACCAATAGCCGCCCGCGTCAGCCGGGCGCCTCGCTCGCCAAGATAGAGCCGCCGCGCATCATCGCCTTTGAGCCGATCCCGCCGCAATTTCCGCCGCTGCGACCGGCGCCGTTTCATATGGATCTGTCGGAGGTCGTCAGCGCCGCCGACATGCAGCAGATCACGAGCCAGAAATTGATGACGCTGCATTGCATCGGCGACAGCGGCGGCGTGAAACGCCCCGAGGCGCAGATGCTGGTGGCGCAAGGCATGGAGCAGTCGCTGAAGAACGGCGGAGCGAAGCCCGCGTTCTGCTATCACGTTGGCGAAGTGGTCTATTACAACGGCGAGCCGGTCGACTACTGGGCGCAATATTACGAGCCCTACGAGCACTATCCGCTGCCGATCGTGGCGATCCCCGGCAACCACGACGGCGAGTTGTTGACCAAGCAATCGACGACGCTGTCCGGCTTCCATGAGAATTTTATCGCCCCGTCCGGCAGCTACACGCACGAATCGCGCGACAGCGGCCGCATGGCGATGAGCCAACCTTATTTCTACTGGACCCTGCTCACGCCCTACGCGACCTTCATCGGACTTTACACCAACGTCATCGAGCACGGCCGCATCGACGACGCCCAGCGCGCCTGGTTCCATAGCGAGATGAAGAACGCGGCCGAAGGACAAAGCGGTGATCGTGGCGCTGCACCATCCGGTCTATTCATTCGACGATCATCACAGCGGCTCACCGAACATGGCGCAGGAACTGCAAGAGCGCCATCGCCGAGTCGCGCCGCGTGCCGAATATGGTGCTGACCGGCCACGTGCATAATTATCAGCGCATCGAGATGCAGAGCGGCGCCATCAAGATTCCATTCTTCGTCATTGGCAACGGCGGCTACTGGAATTTGCATCATGTCGCCTCACCGGTCGGCTATTCGGACCCGGAAACCGGCGCCAAGCTGCTGTCGGCGACCGATAAGCGGCACGGCTACGTCACCTTCGAGATCAGCCAGAATGTCATCAACGGCCATTTCACCACCGTGCCGCGGCCGCAAGAGTCCTGGTCGGACCCCAACGCCTACAACGATCAGGCCGACGTGTTCAGTTATTCGGCGGAGCCGATCTTCCTCGCCGCCGGCGAGGACTTCGTGCTGGTGCCGCCGAACGGATCGCACGTGCCGCCAACCACGGACGCCGGCGGCGCGCCGAAGAAAGCAAAGCCGGCAAAGGCCAAAAAGAGCAAAAAGAAGAGTGCTAAAAAGGCGAAGAAGAAAAAGCGCTAGCCAACGCGGCTAGACCACGTCCCCATAAGGCCCGTTCGGATCGGCGAGCGATTGCAGCCGTAGCGCGGCGGCGCGGGCAAACAGAAGCATCATCGATTTGCGCGTCGCCGCCGGCAGCTTGTGCTCGGGCGCCTCGCGCATGGTCTGCGCGCCGAAAGCGTCGGCCACGATCAGCCCGGCATCGGCCGGAAAGATCTCGTGCGGCATTTCCATATGCGTGGCGAAGAACAGCCGGTCGCAATGGGCGCGGTAGTCCTGCCATTTCTGGTCGGCGCGAAAATCGGCGACCGAGGATTTGATCTCGACGATCCAGATTTCGCCGCCGGCATCGAGCGCCACCAGATCGGCACGGCGGCCGGACGGCAGCGGCAATTCGCTCACCACACAGCGGCCGAGCGCATGCAGCAGCCGCGCCGTGCCGCGCGCAACCGCCAACGCGGTCTCCGACTGCCGGCCGTCGACCGGAAATTCCAGCGGCTGTTTGGCGGCGAGCGATCATGACGCGAGTTTAGCACGTTCCGGAAACGCGGCAGCAAGCGCTTCGCGGCTGGCCGCGATCACGCCGCGCTCGGTGATCAGTCCGGTGACCAGCCGCGCCGGCGTGACGTCGAAGCCGTAATTGGCCACGGCCGAGCCGTCCGGGATGATCTGCACGGTCTCGATGCGGCCGTCTTTGGTCTTGCCGGTCATTGTCGCGACTTCTTCAGGCCCGCGCTGCTCGATCGGGATTTCGGCAAGCCCGTCGTTGACGGTGAAATCGATGGTCGGCGACGGCAGCGCCACATAAAACGGCACCCTGTTGTCGTGCGCGGCGAGCGCCTTCAGATAGGTGCCGATCTTATTGCAGACGTCGCCCTGCGCGGTGACGCGGTCGGTGCCGACGATCACCAAGTCGACCATGCCATGCTGCATCAGATGGCCGCCGGTGTTGTCGGGGATCACCGTATGCGGCACGCCGTGGTGGCCGAGTTCCCAGGCGGTGAGCGAAGCGCCCTGGTTGCGCGGCCGCGTCTCGTCGGCGAACACATGCACCGGCAACCCCTTGTCGTGCGCGAGATAAATCGGCGCCGTCGCCGTGCCCCAATCAACCGTCGCCAGCCAGCCGGCATTGCAATGGGTGAGCACATTGACGCGGGCGCCGTTCTTTCGCGCCGCGATCTCTCGATGAGCTTTAGGCCGTGACGGCCGATGCCTAAATTGATCGCTACATCCTCGTCGGCAATTTCGCCGGCGCGATGCAAGGCCACCGCGACGCGCTCGGCGCGCGGCCGGTTGCGCACCGCCGCCGTCATTTGATCGAGCGCCCATTTGAGATTGATCGCGGTCGGCCGCGCCGCCAGGAGCGCCGCATAGGCGCGCTCGAGATTGTCGTCGGAGGCATCCGCCCGCAGCGCCAGCCACATGCCGTAGGCCGCGGCCGCCCCGATCAGCGGCGCGCCGCGCACCTGCATCGTTTTGATCGCGCGTACCGCGTCTTCCAGGCTCGCCAGCTGCACGGCTGCAAAACGGTGCGGCAGCAAAGTCTGGTCGATAATGCCTACGCTTGTGGAGTCGCCCTCCAGCCAGATCGTACGCCACGGCTTGCCGTCGATTTTCATGGCCAATTCATAACGTGCTTCGGCGGGGGCGACAAATTACGGCAGACCGCCACGAGCCGGACGAAAGCCGCCATAAATCGGTCCAGAGCCAGCCCAAATTCTGGCCTGCGCCCGACGCGATGACAAAGGAACATTCCCCGGTCTGAGAAACTTCCATCCGAGGGGTGACCTCATGCACGTCCATCTTGCGAGAGCCGCGGCTCTCGTTTTTTTTATGCTGCCGCTCGTCTGGTCCGGCCAAGCCGGCGCAACCGCGGTCACGGGAAAGCCCGTGGTCGAAGTCGCCTTCGTGCTCGACACCACCGGCTCCATGGGGCCGCTGATCGAGGGCGCCAAACGCAAGATCTGGTCGATCGCCACCGCGATCGTCGACGCCAATCCCGACGCCGAAATCCGCATGGGCCTGGTCGCCTACCGCGATATCGGCGACGAATACGTCACCAAGAAATTCGAACTCACCACCGACATCCAGGACCTTTATGCCAATCTGCTGGAGCTGCGCGCGCGTGGCGGCGGCGACTGGCCGGAGAGCGTCAACGAAGCGCTCGACGTGGCGGTGACCAAACTGTCCTGGACGCAAGGCTCCGAGATTTGCCGCATCATGTTCCTGGTCGGCGACGCGCCGCCGCACATGGACTATGCGCAGGACACCAAATACCCCGAGGTGCTGCGCATGGCGCGCGACCGCGGCATCGTGGTCAACGCCGTGCAGGCGGGCAGCGCCCGCGACACCGAGCGGGTCTGGCGCACCATCGCCCAGATGGGGCATGGCCGTTACATTCCGATCCCGCAGGACGGCGGCCATCTGGTGGTGATCGAGACGCCCTACGACCACGAGATCATCGAGCTGCAGGACGAGATCAACGGCACCGTGATCCCCTACGGTCCGCGCCGGCAGCGCAGCGACGTCGAGCACAAGACCAAGCAGGCCGCAGCTGCGCCCAGCGTCGGTCGCGACCGACATGGCCGGCTACATGTCGCGCAACGCCGCGAGAACCTCCGGCGAAGTCATCACCGGCGCCGGCGATCTGGTGGCCGACCTCAAGGCCGGCCGGCAGAAGCTGGACGCCGTGAAGGACGACGACCTGCCAGACAAGCTGCGCAACATGCCGGCGGCCGAACGCCAGGCCTTCGTCGACAAACAGTTGGCGACGCGAAAGGCGCTTAATGAACGCATGGCCGCGCTGGTCAAGCAGCGCGACGGTTATGTTCGCGAACAGGCGAAGAGTGCGCCCGCGCCGGCGGCCAATTCCTTCGACCGCGCAGTGGCGGACGCCTTGAGCGTCCAAATCAAGCGGTAGGCTTGCCGCCTCCGCGGCGATGCCGCAATCTCCCGCCGGGCAAAACCCGGCGGGAGAGAGCTCATGGCGAGCGCGGCGCTGACAGCGATCGATTACGAAAAGGAATACGACAACCGCAGCCGGGTGCCCGAGCATCCGGAGATTTTCGCGCGCTGGCAGCGCGAGGCGGCTGCCTACCGCGCAGCCGCGCGCGACGCCGAATTCGCCATCCCTTACGGCCCGTCGCCACGCCAGACCATCGATCTGTTCCCGGCCAAAGACGACGACGCGATGACGCCGCTCGCCTTGTTCATTCACGGCGGCTGGTGGCGCTCGCTCGAGCCGGCGATGTTCAGCCAGGTGGCGGCCGGACCGAATGCGCGCGGCGTCAGCGTCGCAGTCGCCGGCTACGATCTCTGTCCGCAGGTCTCGATTGCGACCATCATCGAGCAGACGCGCAACGCCTGCCTGTTCCTGTGGCGCAAGGAGCGCAAACGCATTTTCGTCTACGGTCATTCCGCCGGCGGCCATTTGGCCGCCTGCCTGCTGGCGCAGGACTGGAAGGCGTTCGCCTCCGACGCCCCGGCCGATTTGGTGCCGGCAGCCTATTCGGTTTCCGGCGTGTTCGATCTGGCGCCGCTGTGCCACGTTTCGCAGAACCAGGACTTGCGGCTCGACGAAACGGAAGCGCGGCGCGTGTCGCCGCTGCACTGGAAAGTCCCCGCCGGGCGTAACTTCGACGCCGTGGTCGGTTCGCTCGAATCGAGCGAATTCCTGCGGCAAAGCCGCGAGATCGTCGACGCCTGGAGCGCACGCGGCGTCGCCGCGCGCTACGAGGCGATCGCCGGCGCCAATCATTTCACCGTGGTCGATCCGCTGAGCGATCCCGCCAGCGCGATGACCCAGCGCGTCGCCGAGCTGGCGCAATACACCAACGCCCTGACGCTATAGCGATTGCGCATGATCTTTTCCGAAAACCGGTTCGCACTTTTCGGGATCATGCGCTAGAACCAATACTGCCTGGCAAAGGCGACGGTGAGCGCGGCGCCGACCGCGACGACCAAAACGCGGACCAAGGTGCGCGGGATCACGCGCGCAATATAGGAGCCGGCCAGCCCGCCGAAAATGGTGCCGGCCATCAGCGCCAGCGTCTGCGGCCACACCACGGCGCCTTGGCTGATGAACACCACCGAAGCCACGAAGCCGTTCAGGCTGGAGACGAAATTCTTCGCCACATTGGCCGAGCGATAGTCGCCGCCGGTCGCGATCGAGAATACGCCGAGGATAAGAATGCCGACGCCGGCGCCGAAATAGCCGCCGTAGAAGGAAACCGGCAGCAGCACTTTCAAGCTGGACACGTTGAAGGTGAGGTCGTGGCCGCGCCCTTCCGCGCGCTTGCGGATATAGGCGCTGATCTTTTCGGCAAAAGCGAATAACAGCGTGGCGAAACCGAGCAGCAGCGGCACCAGGCCGTTGAACAGTTTGTGCGGCGTCAGCAGGAGCAGCGCGGCGCCGGCGCCGGCGCCTATGACCGAGGCGAAGATCAACCCGACGAAGGCGCGGTTGAACGGCGGCAATTGGCTGCGGTCGGAGAGCGCGGCCAGCATGGTCGCCGGCATCAGCGCAACCAGATTGCTGACCGCGGCGAATTGCGGCGACAGGCCGGAAGCGATCAGCGTCGGATAGACCACCACGGCGGCGCCGCCGATGATCGACGCCAGCATGCCGGCGAGGACGCCCGCGCCGGCCAGAGCCGCGATGGTGAGAAGGTCCATTAACTAGAAAAACGCCTGGATGCCGGTTTGCGCGCGGCCGAGGATGAGGGCGTGGATGTCGTGCGTGCCCTCGTAGGTGTTGACGGTCTCGAGGTTCGAGAGCACGCGCATCACGTGGTATTCCTGGCTGATGCCGTTGCCGCCGTGCATGTCGCGGGCAAGCCGGGCGATGTCGAGCGCCTTGCCGCAATTGTTGCGCTTCATCAGCGAGATCGACGGCGGCGCCGCCTTGCCCGCCTCGATCATGCGGCCCAAGCGCAGCGCGCCCTGTAACCCCAGCGCGATCTCGGTCTGCATGTCGGCGAGCTTCTTCTGGATCAGCTGATTGGCGGCGAGCGGCCGGTTGAACTGCTTGCGGTCGAGCACGTATTGCCGCGCCGCGTGCCAGCAGAACTCGGCCGCACCCATCGCCCCCCAGGCGATGCCGTAGCGCGCGTTGTTGAGGCAGCCGAACGGACCGGCCAGGCCCTTCACGTTGGGGAGGAGATTGTCCTCGGGGATCAGGCAGTCTTCCAGCACCAGTTCGCCGGTGATCGAGGCGCGCAGCGAAAGCTTGCCTTCGATCTTGGGCGTCGAGAACCCCTTGGTGCCGCGCTCGACAATGAAGCCGCGGATGACGCCGTCGAGCTTGGCCCACACCACGGCCACGTCGGCGACCGGCGCGTTGGAGATCCAGGTCTTGGCGCCGTTGAGCTTAAAGCCGCCTGAGACCTTCTCGGCGCGGGTGACCATGGAGCCCGGATCGGAACCGTGATCCGGCTCGGTCAGGCCGAAGCAGCCAATGAGCTCACCGGTCGCGAGCTTGGGCAGATATTTGCGCCGCTGCGCTTCCGTTCCATAGGCATAGATCGGGTGCATGACGAGCGACGACTGCACCGACATGGCCGAGCGATAGCCGCTATCGACGCGATCGAGTTCGCGCGCGATCAGCCCATAGCAGACATAACCCAAGCCGGCGCCGCCGTACTCCTCAGGGATCGTCGGCCCGAGCAGGCCGAGCTTGCCCATCTCGGCCGCATCATGCGGGTCGTACTTCTCCTGCGCGTAGGCCTCGACCACGCGCGGCATCAGGTAGTCCTGGGCAAAGCCGCGCGCGGTGTCGCGCACCATGCGCTCTTCTTCCGTCAGCTCGCCTTCCAGGCCGAGCGGGTCCTCCCACACGAAATCCTTGTCCTTCAGCATCGCGGGCTTGCCCTCGCGCTTCTCGGCCGGCTGCGACATCAACGTCTCCTTGAGTCCGTTCCGGGCATTATAGACCGCCCTGCCCGCTTCTAGCCAACGCTCCGCCGCCCGTATTCTTTAGCGGCGCCGGGTACGCCGTCTTCCCTTCCGGCCCCCTCGGACAAGCCGAGGGGATGGAGCGCCGCGAGGCGCACCAGTCTTCCGTTTTGCCGCGCTCTCTTTTGAAGAGCGCGGGCGCCTCTCGGCGCTCCATGGCGGCGATTTCTTCGGCGCCGGGCCGCGCTTTCGGCTCAGCTCTTGGTGTGCCGTTCGGCCTTTCGACGCCCCGCCCTCCACGGGCAGACAGGCGTTCGAGCTACGGCCGGCCGAACCGATCACCGTCAGCGGGCTCCCTGCGGGCGGCCCGTAGTGGCCATCGCGGAGCCCGGCGCGGCCCGAGTGCGGGGATCGTTATCCCGCCCGCAGGCGCCGCACCAACCGGTGGGCGGATTTCCCGCCGCCGGTCCTTTGCGGCGCGGCGCCGTATCTCCGGCGCCCGCCGCACCTGGCTCCATCATCGAGACGTCTCGCGACGACGCCCTCAGCCGAGCCAGGCGCGGCAATCATAGGGGCGCTGCGGGCGAGCGGGGATAAGTTTTCGGCCGAGTTTTTTTGAGATGTGTCGCCGATGACACAGCGTCACGCTGCTTCTTCGCGCCGAGTGCATGCAGAGAGCGGTGCCTGCCGGCGTGCGCGGCAAATCACAAATAGCGACGGCACCGCTTAAAAACAAAACCCCGCCGGCGTCCCGGCGGGGCTTTGCGCAGCCAACCGAGGATGGCGATCAGATCGCCATCTTGAGTTCCTTGGTGGCGCGAAACGCGACTTTCTTGCTGGCCTTGATCTGGATCGGTTCGCCGGTCGCAGGATTGCGGCCCATGCGGGCGGCGCGCTTGCGCACCTGCAGAATTCCGAGACCGGCGATCTTCACCCGCTCGCCCTTTTTCAGGTGCTTGGTGATCAGACCGACGAGGTCGCTGAGCATTTCCTGGCCTTGCTTCTTGGTCAGTTCATGCTGGTCGGCCAGGGTATAGGCCAATTGCTTGGTCGTGACCGGCTTGGATTTCGCTGCGATTGCCATGGACGTCTGCTCCTGTTGCGCACCATGCGCGGTGAATCAGCCCTATGAGATTCGCGGCCTTAACGAAAGGGCCATGGCGCCGGAAGCGCGTTTAATCACAGAAACCGGGGCTTTTTTGCAGTGCGGCGCGGCATTGCCGCGGGCCGGGAACGCGCCATTGAGGCGGACAGGGTGGCAACAACTCAGCCGGATGCCCCGGCATCCCGGCAGCCTCACGGGACCGAATTGTCCCGCGCGATCAACGCTTCAAGCGACCAGGACGGCTCACCGCGCCCCGAGTAACTTTTCGCCGCCCCTCGACGGGTCGACCAAGCCCATTCGCACGACGATCGCCACCGCGTGCACCTGGTTTCGGGCTCCGAGTTTCCTTGCCGCAACGCGAAGATAATACACCGCCGTGCTTTTGCTCACACCGAGCTCCGCCGACAATTCTTCGGCCGACCTTCCCTCCGCAAACAGTGCAAGCGCTCTAAGTTCATCAGCCCCCAAAGGTCTCATTGATTGCCCTCTGCTTGTTTGTCGTTCAGTTTCCCTCTGATGATGCAGATAGAGAGTCGTGGATCCACGAGTGGCGAGGCGATCGAGAGTTACGCATCAATTTTGTGACAAGGAAAAATCGCCAAATTGCGGCGCATTGCTGACAGATAGCTTGCGGAGATTTTAATTGCACCGGCGATGGAACTTTTGTTCCGCCAACTCCGGCATCGCTGAAAGCTTTTTTTCACCAGGCGATAATTTTTAGCTTGGCGCCAATTCGATCAAACCGGAAAATATCGTCGCTGCAACTTTTCACACTTTCGTCTTAGTTCAAACAAACAAAAGCTCGCCACGCGAATCCAAGATTAACGCCTAGCTGAACGGCCGCCAGTAGCGGCGCATTTGCGGACGGGGGACGACGCGATGGGAATTCAGTGGCTAGGACAGTACCGGTGTGTCCATCGGCATTTCACTTCAACCACACTTCGCGCGAACGGCAAAAATATTTTAACGCCGCCGCCAAGGGTTGTTGCCAAGCATGTCAGCGCCGTCACCGGCGCTTTTTTTGAGCGCATAGGCCGCGCCGGCCATTCGGCTTTCCTATGGCGTGCGGCCTGCGCCGCTGTCGCCATCATCGCTTTGATGCTGTTCGCGCCGCCGCAGATCGGCGTACGGCCCGCTGCAGCGCAGGTCATCCCACAGTCGCTGCAGCAAAATGGCTCCGACGAAAAAATCAAAGAGTCGAAGAACGCCTGGACGGTCGGCATTGTCGGCGGCCTTGCCGACGGGACGTACATGCGGTTCGCCGTCGATTTGGCGAGGGCGCTTGACGACGGCGACAATCTGCGGATTCTGCCGATCGTCTCGTTCGGCGCCGCCTCCAACCTCGACGATTTGCTGTACCTGCGCGGGATTGACGTCGCCATCACGCAATCCGACGTGTTCGAATATTTTCGCACGGTTCGAAAGACCGCCAACCTCAACGGGCAGATCAACTACGTCATCCGCTTGCCGGTGTCGGAGGTGCATATCCTTGCACGGGACGAGATCCACAGCATCGAAGACCTGCGCGGCAAGAAGGTCAATCTGGGCCCGAACGGCAGCGCCTCGAGCCTGACCGGCGCGATTATCTTTCAGCGTCTCGGCATCAAGATCGAGCAGAGCAATTTCAACAACGCGGAGGCATCGCAAAAGCTCAAATCCGGCGAGCTGTCCGCACTTATCCGCGTTGTCGGCAAGCCGGTCGACGCGCTCACGCGGATTCCGCCGAATTCCGGTTTGCATCTCATCGCCATTCCATTCTCAAAGAAGTTCGCCGACTACTACACGCTGGGCGAACTCTCGAGCCAGGAATATCCGGCGCTAATCCCCGCGGGACAGCAGATCGACACGATTGCGGTACCTGCCGTACTCGCCGTTTACAATTGGCATAAAAAGGACCGGCAGCGGCGGGTGCAGCGTTTCGTCGAGCGCTTGTTTGTGAATTGGGACAAGCTGCAGCATCCGCCGTTCCATCCGAAATGGCGCGACGTCAATCTCGCGGCGACAGTCCCCGGCTGGGCCCGCTCCAGCCTGGCGGAGGACATGCTGCAACGCGCGATGAAGACTGACGACAAGTCGCAGCAGAGCGTCAAAAGCGACTTCCAAACGTTCCTTAGCCAGTCCGCAAATGCCCAACAGCCGCGCGACGATTCCGAGCGCGAAGCCCTGTTCCGCGATTTCATGTCGTGGCGCGCACAGCACGGAGGCGCCAGCCAATAGACACGCGGCGTTTCAATATTGAGACGCGGCGGCGGTCTGATACGGAGTGAAGCAAGCTCGCGCCGTCTTCAAGTACTTCGAGGGCGGCGTGGATCGACGGACATAGTAACAGTCGTTTGTGTGGTCGAAGACATGGGGGCGTATCATGAGTAGTCCCATTGATCGGCCGTCCGATACGGACGGTATCTCGCGCTATGCGCCGAAATGGGCGCGCGACGTCGACAATTTGCTCCAACAGCATCTCGCGCGCCCGCACGTTCGCACGGCGGGCGGGACCAATACGGCCTCGTTGGTGCCGGCGGACGGCTCCGAATACGATTACGTTTCTTCGCTCGCGCCGATCGTAATGCCCGAGCCGCCGGTGCCCGAACCTTGGTTTCGCGGCGGTGGCGGCCTGACTGTCGTTCTTCCTTTCATTTTTGCGGTGTTCCTCGCGGCCTTGATCGCGCTCGTCATTGTCGTCGAATGGCCGAACATCTGGGGCGCCGCCGCGAAGAAGTTCCCGGCCGCAAATTCGTTCGGGGCGCGCTTCGACGGCGAACCGCCACGAGCAGCGGCTGCGCCGAAGACCACGGCGAGCGAGCCGAGACCCGCCAGCGCCGCGCATCCGGATAGCGCCCAGCGGAGCGCCGACCCTTGGGCCGCCGCGGTCAATCCCGCCGCCGCGCCGGCCGCACGTCCATCGCCGTTCACGCAGTCGGCCATTGCAACGCCCGCGCTGGCTCATCCGGCACCCGCGCCACCGCCGCCTGCAAATCCGACGCCTGCCGCGGTTGCGCCGCCGACGGACAACGTGGCGCCGCGCGCGGCGCCGGTTCCCGTCACGATCGTGAAAACGGTACCCGTCGAGCGCGAGAAGCCCGTGCGCCCGCTTGGCTCGGAAGAAATCGAAACGCTGCTGAAGCAGGGCGACGACTTCGTCGCGGTCGGCGATTTTGTCAGTGCGCGGCTGGTCTACGGACGCGTGGCCGAAGCGCACGATGCGCGCGGCGCCCTGGCCTTCGCCGCAACCTTTGACCCGATCGTGCTCGCAAGAATCGGGGCCAAAGGAGCGACCGGCGACATCGCAAAGGCGCGCGAATGGTACGCCAAGGCGAGAGATCTCGGCTCGCCTGGCGCGACGGCCCGGTTGGAGGCGCTGGCAAGCAGCGCAAGGTAGGCAAACACGACGACGGATGCGCGTCCCGCCGTACGGTCCGGCGCGACGAGCCCGGCGACGCTTCGAATGTATCTAGTCCCGGCGAAGAAGCTGCAGCAAACGGAAGGAACCCATGATGAAGTTGAAGTCCGGCGTGAAGATCGTTTTTGCATCGTTCCTGCTACTCGGTTCCGTATCGGCGCACGCGGACACTTTTCCGTCCCGGACCATCAGCATGGTCGTTCCGTTTCCTGCCGGCGGGCCAAGCGATGTCATTGCCCGCATCGTCGCCGCCCACATGTCGGAGACATTGGGCCAGACGATCATCATCGAAAATGTCGGCGGCGCCGGCGGCACCCTCGGCAGCGCGCGCGTCGCCGCGGCGATGCCGGATGGTTACACGTTGCTTGCCGGCAGCATGGGATCGCATGTCGCCGCGCCTGCGCTTTTCGCCAATCTTCGCTACGATTCCGCGCGCGACTTCGTCCCGATCGGACTGACGGCAATCGCACCGGTCGCCATCGTCGCGCGCAAGGACTTCCCGGCAAAGGACATGCGCGGCTTCATCGAATACGTGCGGACGAACGGCGAGAAGGTGAAGCAGGCACACGGCGGCATCGGCTCGTCGTCGCATATGGCTTGCCTGCTGTTCACGGCGCAGTTTCATCTCAATCCGAAACTCGTTCCCTATCGCGGCACCGGCCCAGCCGTGAACGATCTGGCCGGCGGACACGTCGATTACTTGTGCGAACAGGTGGTCAGCGTCGCGCCCCAGGTCACGGGCGGACTGATCAAGGCTTATGGCGTGACCGGCCAGACGCGCGCCGTGAGTATGCCGAACGTGCCGACCATGGCCGAAACCGGATTCCCGCAATTCGAAATGAGCATCTGGAGCGGCCTTTGGGCGCCCAAGGGAACGCCGAAAACCGTGGTCGCCAGGCTCTCCGGCGCCCTCGACAAGGCGCTCGACGATCCGGCCGTGCAAAAGAAGATGTCCGACCTCGGCGGTTCTGTGCCGCCGAAGAGCGAACGCTCGACGGCCTTCTTCGAAAGCTACGTAAAGCAAGAGATCGCGCGTTGGCGTCCTATCCTAAAGGCCGCCGTGGCGGTCAGTAACTGACCCGTCGAAGGCACTCTCCGGTCCCGCCAGCGGGACCGGAGCCTTCGCCAAATGGCGGCACGCTTATGCCGCGCGATTTGGCCTGAAACCCTTGCGCGCCCGCGGCGCGCGATCCGCTGGCGCGCCCGAGACAATTCGAACGTCCGGATTTGCCGTAGGAGCCTCCCCGCCGCATCCAATCGAGCAAAATCAGGCCCGTTGCCGCTGGCCCCTGATTCGTCTATTGAGGCGGACAGGCGCCCGTAGCCCAGCTGGATAGAGCGCTGCCCTCCGAAGCTGACAGGATATTTGAGCTCCCGCGTGAGAACGCCTTGTAAATCAGCATTTGTCCTAACGTCCTCGCGCATTGCCATAGCTATCGGCACGACCGGGCCACATCGAAGCGACGGGCGCCGTGGGTCAACTATGAGACCGGCCCTTCAAATGACCAAGGAAGAGTCGCTGGCGCGTTTCGGAGGCGCCCTGCTCCCCGACTTGCCTCGATCGCAAAATGCGGGGCCCATAGGCCCTATAATGAATCTGGGCTCCTTCTGACCGCGCTGGGGCGCTCGTGACACAATACTTTGGAACATGTGAGGTTGGGGATATGGCAAAGAAAAAACCGCATTCGATAGTAGGGATGATCGGTGAAGCCGTTAGCGACGTCGTGGACGCAGCAACCGTCGCGGCCACGGGCTCACAGCTCGGCGTGCTTGAATTAGCGGCAGAAGACGAAATGAGCTCAACCGCGGCCAAGAGGAAGCGGAAAGCAAAGGTGGCCCGGAAGAAAAAGAAGACCGGGGTGAAATCCAAGAAGAAAACAAAAAAGAAACGCAGCGTAAAGCGCTCGCGTCGCTGACACGTTTTGGCGTCCGCTTCTCCCGATTGCAATCAACGAATGGATTTCACCGTCAACGGTCGAAAACTCTGCGGCGCGATTATGAATTCTGTTGGGGTCTTTCCGGCGACGCCGTTATTAAAGACTTCTTTTGACGTGTTTTGGTCGCATGAAATTAATTACGCCGCGTATTCCCACAGCGCGGGCGAACCTCGCACCAATAATCCTCGCCCTTTGCGCGTCAATACAAAGCCGCCTGCTTCGAGATCGGCAATAAAATCACTTTCGACAAATCTACGCACAAGCTCCTTATCTGACGCCTCACCGGTCAGATAGATTTCCTTCAGAGCCAAAAGTTCGCGTTTTGACAATTCTTCTTCCATGCGTCGCGGCCCGTCCTTGTGATCCGAATCGGGATACGTTTTCCGTATGACGCCGACACGACACGATCAGGGCGGGAAAGCGGCATCTACCAAAAGCAAAATTACAAATCGCTAACTACGATATCGCGAGTCGTTCGAACGCTCATTGGACCCCGTCCGCGACGCCGGGCATGACAATCTCTTCTGCCTTGAATGGTTTGGATTTGAATGTCGCGTGGGTGTGCCGTTGCCCGCCGTCGATCTCATAAAGCAGGTGACCGCGGCCTTCGTCACGGACGAGCCGAAAGGTATTGCAAAAGAAGCGGCTCGCGGCGACGACGCGGAGGTCGCGGTCGAGCACCATAAGCGGATCGCGGACGGTATCGACGATGGCATTCGCGAGCGTAAATCAGTCTTCTACGTTGATGAATGGTGCTTGCTTCGACAGCGTCGAAGATAACATGTGACCCTTTCGCCCCGAAGCAGGGGCCAACCGGAACAATCGTCAGAATACGGCTTCCTTTGCTTCTGGTCCCGTCGGGGGACGCCGAGCCGCTGGCTGCGTAGCGCGTTTATTGGCCGATAAGCGACGATAAACATACGATTAGGCCGTCGTTTGTCCGGAATATGGATCGGATGCACCGAATACGGTGACAGGTATCAAAATAGGCGATGGCCAGATAATTCCCAAAACGGCGGAATATTCATCGCATTAAGCCCAATCGTCCCCATATACGGTCTTGAATATCCAACAAGCAGACCAAACGGCGCGAGCGGGCGACGACTCAACTCGTGTCACGAAGGAAGCGGATTGCCCGTTTTCTGCATGATCACAAAAACAAAGAAAATTCTTCCGATTGTTTTTCAAGTTCAACACGATGATTGGAAAGTCTGATGGCGCATAAGTTCAAGATAGGTCAGCTCGTCGAGCTTGAGCCGAGTGTGCTTCGATCATTGGCCACGGGGCCCTATGAAATTCGTCATCTCATTCCTTCTTCAGACCGAGATCCCGGCGACCCATGCTACCGCATGAAGAGCATTACCGAAAAACATGAGCGGGTCGCCTCTGAAAGTGAACTCACGCTGTCGCACAGCGTTTTCGCCTGATTCCATCGGGAGCATCCAAAAGCGCTCTCTCGGCAAAATATAAAGCAGGGTTATGACGATTGAACATGCGCATGCGCATTCCCTACCGAAGCCTTGGGGTGTCGTAGATACACACCCCTGGAGCAGCGCAAGCGACGATACCAATTCGATCGGCGAAATCTGGTACGAGCGATCCGACCCGACAGCCGTCCCTCCTTCGCTTCTGCTGAAGCTGCTGTTCACGAACCAGCCCCTTTCCATCCAGGTTCATCCGGACGACGCATACGCGGAGTCGATCGGACTGCCAAACGGCAAAACGGAAGCTTGGTATGTCTTGAGTGCCGCGCCCGAGGCGAAGGTCGCCTTGGGCCTGAAACGGCGTCTTACTTCGGCGCAATTGCGTCATGCCATCGATGATGGCTCGATTTCGGATCTTGTTGTGTGGCAGGCGGTGCATCCGGGCGACGCGGCTTTGGTCGCCGCCGGGACGATCCACGCGATCGGCGCGGGCCTTGTGATCGCGGAAGTTCAGCAGCGCAGCGACGCGACCTTTCGTCTTTTCGATTTTGGCCGCGGACGTGAACTTCATATCGACAACGCACTCGCGGTGGCGAACGCCGGCCCCGCCGAATTTCGCGTCACGCCGACACGGCTTAGCGACACGCGGACGCTTCTGGTCTCGAATTCTCACTTTACGCTCGAACGGATCGATCTGGCGCCAAACTCTGCGTGGAGCCTGGAAGCAAAATGCGAGACTTGGCTTCTGGTTGTCAGTGGCAGCGCTCGCGCCGCCGCGTTCGACTTGACGGCTGGCGACGCCGTTTTCGCGCAGTCCGATCGCGTCAACATTCGTGCCGGCAGGACCGGCTTGGCGGGTCTCGTTGCTTACACGGGCAGTCCGATTCCGCAATTGTTGCAGTGCGTCGACATGGAAACAATTCAATGAAACCAATTCAACGAATAGCATTCATCGGCAATCATCTTCCGCGCCTCTGCGGCATCGCGACCTTTACCCATGACCTTCATCGCGCGGTTTCGATGGCCCGTCCCGATCTTGAGACCGGCGTCGTAGCGATGACAGATCCAGGTGGCGCCTATGACTATCCGCAGGCTGTGCGCTTTGAAGTTCCTGCGGAAAATGTCGACAATTATGTTGAGGCGGCCGAGTTCTTGAACAATGCCGGTTTCGATGTCGTTTGCGTTCAACACGAATACGGGATTTTTGGCGGCGAGGCCGGCGGCAATATCATCAAGCTTTTGTCGCGGCTCAAAATGCCAGTCGTCACGACGCTTCACACTATCCTCGCCAAACCAACGCCGGCCCAACGCGACGTGATGCAACGCATCATCGATACGTCGTCAAAAATCATCGTCATGTCGGAGAAAGGCCAGCAACTTCTTCGTGCAGTGCATGACGTGCCGGCCGATAAAATCGAAAACATACCGCACGGGATCCCGGACCTGCCGTATCGTGAAACGCATGACGCCAAGGCGAAACTCGGCTTCACGGGGAAGACCGTCATTCTTACGTTCGGGCTTCTATCGCCGAACAAAGGCATCGAGACCATGCTCGATGCCATGCCGGAAATCATCAAGTCTTGCCCCGACGCTGTCTATGTCATTCTCGGCGCGACCCACCCGAACCTTGTGCGTCAACAGGGCGAAGCCTATCGCGATGGCTTGACGGCACGCGTGCGCGACCTCGGCATCCAGGATCATGTCGTCTTCTTCAACCAGTTTGTCGAGCAGGCCACGCTTCTGGATTTCATTTCGATGTGCGACGTCTATGTGACGCCCTATCTCAATGAAGCCCAGATGACATCGGGTACGCTCGCCTACAGCTTTGGATTGGGAAAGGCGGTCGTATCGACGCCTTATTGGCATGCCAAGGAATTGCTGAGTGACGGACACGGCATTCTGGTTCCTTTTGGGGATGCCAAAGCCATCGGCACCGAGATTGCGGCCCTGCTGGCGAACGACGTCCGCCGTCATGCCATGCGCAAGCGGGCCTATGCAGCAAGCCGATCGATGACCTGGCCGGAGACGGCCAAGCGATATCTTGCAGCCTTCGAGAATGCGCACGAACGTACCCCGTCCGAAAAGCTTCTTCCGGCCCCGGCGGCCTCTGTGCGCAAAGGCCATGCCATCCCGGAGATGCGGATCGGACATTTCCTGTCGCTTTGCGACAGTACGGGCATTCTTCAACACGCGATCCATTCCGTGCCTGATCGAACCCATGGCTATTGTGTCGACGACAACGCTCGCGCCCTGCTCTTGGCGAGCACGCTTCCGAACTCCGCGGAAACACATTTACCCGGCGAGATCACAGCGCGCTTTGCGGCATTTGTTCAGCACGCATGGAATCCGGACACCCGTCGATTCAGAAATTTCATGAGCTACGAGCGCCGATGGCTGGAAGAGTCGGGCTCGGAAGACAGCCACGGCCGAACGCTTTGGGCCCTCGCCGAATGCGCCCGTAGCGACACCGATCCGTCTCGCCGTAGATGGGCGGCAGCGCTGTTCAAGACCGCCCTTCCGGTTGTCGAAGGATTCTCGTCGCCACGCGCTTGGGCTTTCTCGCTTCTGGGCTTGGACGCCTATTGCGCGCTGCAGGCCGGGGACGTGTCCGCCAACGCCATGCGCAAGCTACTGGCCGACCGGCTGATGGCGCTGTTTCTTGCCAGCCAACGCAAAGATTGGCTCTGGTTTGAAGACGTTCTCGCTTACGACAATGCGCGCCTTCCGCAGGCTCTCATTCAAACCGGCCTGGCGACCCATACGCCGGCATACGTAGAGGTCGGCCTCCGATCGCTGCGTTGGCTCATGTCGCTGCAGACGACGTCGTCTGGATACTTCAGACCCGTTGGCTCCAAAAGCTTTGGCAAGATTCGCCAAAAGCCCGACGCGTTCGATCAGCAGCCCGTTGAGGCCTGCGCAACGATTTCCGCGTGCCTGGCCGCGTGGCGGGCGGATAAGGGTGCCGAATGGCTGGCCGGAGCAACGCGCGCGTTCGGGTGGTTTCTGGGCGAAAACGACTTGCAGACAGCGCTGATCGATCCCGATACGGGGAGCTGTTCGGATGGCCTCCATCCGGACCGGCCCAATGAGAATAAGGGTGCAGAATCGGTGTTATCGTATCTCCTTGGCCTTGTGGAGATGCGGCAGTTCATGGCCATGGTTGTAGTACGCCAGGCGAAACCCGCGTCAAAATCATCATCCAACGGCATCGGCTCAGATCCAGTTCGAGCGCCCATAGGGAGCATCTTTGTCCCAATCCAAATTCGTCAATCGCCAGAGCCTTTATCTGCGCCCAGACCCGGCCAGGGTCGTCGTCAGGCCCTTCAAACCGGCGACTGAGCCTCGCGATCTCAACCCGACTGACAAGATTCGCGCCAACCATATCGTTGACCGGGTGCTTCGACTCGATGCCGAAGCTGCCGCGCAACAGTTGAACGAAGTGCTCGAAAACTTCGCAGGCCGCCACCGGAATTTGCTCGAAATTTTTGAATCGCGCGCAGCCGATATGGAGGACGCGCTCGAACCGCATGCTCAATTGACGAAGACGCAGCGCGGACTGATCGGGGCTTATTTTCTCAACGAGTATTCGTTCGAAGCCTCGGCCTTGTTCAATCCGAGCATCGTCCGGCATCCCGACCAGACGGGTGCACCGGACCATGGCTGCCGATTCATCTTGAGCCTACGCGCCGTCGGCGAAGGGCACGTTTCATCGCTCACGTTCCGGTCCGGCACCATCGCCGCGGATGGCAGCGTATCCGTCGATCCGACCGCTCGTCTCGCGTCCGTTCCAGCAATTCGAAGCCGGACAGCGAAGGCCAACGGGGATGATGTCGAGGTGATCTTCGGACCCAACGAAGAACTGAGCGAGCGGGTCATCTTTCCGATCACCGACGCCCAATCAAACGGCATCGAGGACGCGCGTTTCGTTGAATTCAACGATAACGGACAGAAGACCTTCTACGCCACCTATACGGCCTATAGCGGCAGAGCGATCCGCTCTGAATTGCTTGCGACGACGGACTTCCAGTCGTTCAGGATGACTCCGCTCGGCGGAGCGGCGTCGCACAACAAGGGCATGGCTCTGTTTCCGCGAAAAATCGACGGCCGCTATGCGATGATCGGCCGGCAAGACAATGAGAATCTGTATCTGATCTATTCCGACGACCTTTATTCATGGGACGGCGGTCGATCCATCCTTCAACCCGAATATCCTTGGGAATTCGTGCAAATAGGCAATTGTGGTTCGCCCATCGAGTTGGACGACTGTTGGCTGTTGCTGATCCACGGGGTTGGTCCGGTCAGGAAGTATTCGATCGGCGCCGTGCTCCTGGACAAGAAGGATCCATCCAAGGTTCTCGCGCGTTCGCGCGAGCCTCTGGTTTACCCCGAGCCTACGGAACGCGAGGGCTACGTGCCCAACGTCGTCTATACCTGCGGCGCCATGCGTCACCGTGATCTGATCATCCTGCCTTATGCCGTATCGGACACGTTCTCCAATTTCGCGACCATAACGATAGCGGGGTTGATGCAGGCGGTCGCGAGTTAGCGGCTCGCCGCGACACGACAGCCGCCGCCGCCAGACTGGAACAATGAGATGCGTGCTTTGACAACGTCCGAGACTCCCGCCGAACGGCTACGATCGGAGATCGCGCAGCTTGACGCACGATACGACGGGATATTTCCACCCGGTGTTTATGCGGTACTTGAAGAGCTGAAACGCAAGCTCGCTGCACTTCACAAGGCTCTTTGAGCGAATGCCGAGAGACATGCAGGCCCTCTTCATCGGACATACCTACATCGACGTCACATTCCTGACCGATCACCTACCGACCGGCGACGAGAAGGATGTGGCGTCGGCCTACGCTGTCTCGTTCGGCGGCAATGCGGTCACCGCGGCCTTTTGCTGCGCGAAGTTGGGACATGTGCCGGACGTGATCACGACCGTCGCCGACGATTGGCTCGGCCGCATGTTCCTGGACATGGCGGCCAAGTACGGCATCTCGATCCACGCCAGAAAGGTGCACACGTCATCGCTGTCGTTCATCATGCCGAATGATGGAAAGCGAGCGATCGTTCGTTGCCGTGATGACGATTATCTTCACCCGTTTCCCATCCTTCACCTCGCGGGTTGCCGCGCACTTCACCTCGACGGACACCAACCGGACGCGGCGATTCATTACGCAAAACTATGCCGCCAAGCGGGGATTCTCACCTCCCTCGACGGCGGCGGGCTGCGGTCGAACACGCACGAACTTCTTGGCTTCATCGACGTAGCGATCGTAGCCGAACGCCTCTGCCAGCAGATGGGCCATGAGCCGGCAGCGATGCTGGATTATCTCAAAAGCCGGGGCTGCCGGATCGGCGGCGTGACGCTCGGTGAGCGAGGCATGATCTGGTACGACGAGGCGGGCGTCGTTCGGACGCTCCCTGCTCTTGCCGTACCGGCGAATCGAGTCCTCGATACCAGCGGCGCTGGAGACGTGTTCCACGGCGCCTACATTCATTCCTATCTCACCGACCCGACGATGCGTTGGGAGGAGCATTTCCGCTTCGCGCGAGCCGCCGCCGCCTATAAAATCCAGCATCTCGGCAACGAGGCGGGGTTACCGAATTTGGCGCAGATTGCAGCGGTCATCACTGAGTTCGGGGCGCCTTTGCCCCGCTAGTTGCGCCGCGGCAATGAGACGATTCCAACCAGCAAAATAAGGCCTGTTGCCGCTGGCCGGCGTTTCGTCTATTGGGGCGGACAGGCGCCCGTAGCTCAGCTGGATAGAGCGTTGCCCTCCGAAGCTGACTGGATACATACGCACCTGCTTGAGAAGTCCTTGTAAATTAGCATTTGTCTTTACGTCCTCGCGCGTTGCCGTAGCTTTCGGCACGACCGGGCCACATTGAATTGACGGGCGCCGTGGGTCAGCCACGAGGTCGTCCCTTCAAATGACCGAGGGAGAGTCGGTTGTGCGTTTTGGAGGTGCCCTGCTCCCGACCCAACCTCGATCGCAAAATACGGAGCCCATAGGCCCTATAATGAATCTGGGCTCCATCTGACCGCGCTGGGGCGCTCGCGACACATTACTTTGGGACATGTGAGATTGGGGAATATGCCAACGAAAAAACCGCATTCGATAGTGGGGATGATCGGTGAAGCAGTTAGCGACGTCGTGGATGATCGGCGAAAAAAACTGCGTCGCAGCGGAGTCATCTTCACCTCTATCATTGGAATAATTAGCAGTTTTTGGCGTATCGATAAACGGAGAGAAAACACGAGGACAGCGTTTTAGACCGAGGGCATTCGTTCAAGTGTATTTTTGATTTCCTTCAAAGCTTTTGTGCTTGCCATCAGGCGATCCGTAATCGTCCTTTTCTCCTCGGAGGCCAAAGCTTCTACGGCTAATTTTCCCCAATCGAGACTGATGGACGCTCGAAGCGCATAAATCATCCACCAAAGCTTCTCTTGAGCGTCCATAGCGTTCGGCATGTTTTGGCGCTCTCTTTTCCGAACACGGTACGATAAAGTCAAAATCAATGCTTTCAGTGAGGGGGGTCTTTTTCGCGCTCGATCGGACTTAGCTAACGAAGTGGCCCTGAGGCTAAAGTAATTTTTTTCCGTTCAGACGTATGTGTAGAAGCGGATGATGACACCGGGACTTCCCGTGATCGCTCGAACAAAATGGCACCCGCGTTGCCACCAAATGCGCCAAGATCGTCTTTCTCGCACGTAGCCGCAATCGCCAGTCCGATCGAAGCTAGGTGGGCGCGGCGATAACAATACACTGCGAGCAGGGCTCTTGTTGTCAGCGGAATCGTCTCAATTAGTTCATGCAGCCCATGCGCACTAGTGCGATACATTTCGCCGAGTGTTTTGTCGGAGACGGGACAAGGTTCGTCCTCAAGAAGTATGCGGTGTTCGGGCAGCATCGTGATCTCTCCGACGCGGTTATTCCCGCTAGTGAGCATCCAATGCGCCGCGTTAACGTAGAGTTAACCTGACGGGCTGCCGCGCGATTGGACATGACATCGTTCTGGCAGCAGCCACTACACGACGCAGTCGAATGCGTGCTGCGCCGCTGAGGGTCTTGGCGCTCTGCTGAATTGACAGATCTTTTGAACCGGCGGGATAGAGATTACCGCATGACTTATGACCAAAAGCTAGAAAACCAGCCACGCGATGGAACGAAAGACGCTGATAGGCATTTACCCAGTTGCAAGCCCGCAAAATCCTAAAATTAGACGATGAAGGGCATTCGTCTGCCCAGATCAGGGCTTTGATGGCTTGTTGGCGCTTTAACTTTTTGTTTCCGACCAAGGCGATTCATCATGCGGACTATGGCAATAGAACCTTTGAATCAATTCTGGCCAGCTTGCCTGCGTCTTCAAGCTGACCGCAATCTCGAGCTTTCGCGAAGTTGCAAGGATTACGAGGCAGCAAAAACCCTCGAGCTTATGGCCGGTCAGTATTATTTGGAGGCGTCAAGAATAGAGGCAAGAATCTCCGAACTTGGGCCGCACTGAGTATGGCTACGAGTTAGCGACCGAACCGGCTTTTGTCACTGCGATGATGTTGTTTAGGTTCACTCATGTCGGCCAATAGCCACTTTCCGTACCCGCGCTACGAACGTCCTCCGTGCCCAAAGTGCGGAGCGACCATGACGCTTTCCAATTTTGATCGCGAATATTCGGACTACGGTAAACGGACGTTCGACTGTATCCCCTGCGGTCGCCATGAAACTGGTATCGTGCGGTACCACTAGTCCGCTTCAACTAGCGGCCTCTCCGAACGTAAGGTTTGGGCTTGATTCCCATGGATGAACACCGGAAAGTTCAGCGTCATCGCGTTCTTAAGACTGGTACAATTTCAATCAATCATACTGGGAGTATTGACTGCACGGTTCGAAATCTATCGAGCACTGGGGCTAGTCTCGAGATTTCCAGCCAGTTCGGTATTCCTGACGACTTCGTCTTAGTGACTGCCGGTCACATTCAGAATCGATGCCACATCATTTGGCGAAAAAAGAACCGAATTGGAGTTGCCTTCAAATAGGGGCGCTATTTGGGCGATAGACTGGGAACGACAAGCTCTCGATCAACTCCTCCTCCGTGACTCTCATAACTGACGGCAGGCAATATTCGGCTACGGAAATCGTTTGGAAGCCGATGCGACGCTCAGCCCAGGCTGATCAAACTGCAATTCGAATAATATGTCGGCATCGGGACAAAAGTGCGGAGCTAAGTTCGTCAACGTTGGCGCGTGGTCAAGCCACTCGCGGCACGCCTTTTTGCATGGACAAAGCTCGCAGCGGTGGACTGCTGTTGCGTAGCGCAAGCTTAATCGCGGCAGAACGCTCCCGATCGGCTCGATGCCAAGCCGCGCCATCATTTCATATACTTGAACCGGTCGATGCTCCTGCATGGCAGTCCCTGCCAAGAACATCATTCCTAAGACTAATGACTAAATCGCCGCTCGTTAAGCGACTACCCGCGAGCGCGGTGATCTAGCGTCAACTAAGGTTGCACTACGACGATCCGGAACAACACTAATCTGCTTCCATTCCAAGCATCCGCAAGTCAAAGCCTTTCTCGCGGAGAGGTTTACACGCCGACCGTTTGGGAACTCAATATAGCGCCGGACAGACAGACCATTACTTTCAACTATGTATTTTGTGCCAACTGGTACACGCTTTGGCACGCGAGAAGAGCTACTCATTACTGACGCCTTTTTACTTAAAGTTCCCCTATGGCGATCAAGAAACGTTATCGGGGGCACATTATGACAAAGTCTGGATTATCCCCGTTTTGCACCGGGTCCATGCGAAATTCGAGGGATCAACTGAGCGCATTGAGGGAATTATGCCTTTGAGGCATCAAGCCCTGCCTCGGTCGCGGTTGGCGGGAAGATGATCCCAATTTTTTGCGTTGGTACTTCACCCGAGTGACGACGGCAGAGGCTTTCGCCGCCGATTTCGGCGGCACATGCCTGCACACACCGCGTAAATAAGCACCGCTAGTTGCGCTTCTCCGCTTGGGCGGGATTTCGAGGCTCCCTTGAGGGTAAGCATAGCATCCACCGGCGCACCCTTGGTGCCGATCGTTATTTTTTTGAGCCTGCAACATCGTCAACAAGATTCACGATGCTTCGCCTAATCTTTGCGTCTTTGATCCGCATAAAGGCTTTCGTGAGCGCGAGACCATCCGCCGTGACAAGAAATTCGGAAATATAGTTTGGTGAGGGAGCCTTGCCATCCGGCTTGGTTTGCCCAGGTGCACCTTCAAAAAAGAATGTGACGGGCACTTCCAGAATATTTGCTATTTATTGCAAGCGGCTTGATCCTATTCGGTTCGTGCCCTTTTCGTATTTCTGCACTTGCTGGAACGTCAGGCCAAGGGCGACCCCGATCTTTTCCTGGCTCATGCCGAGCTTCATACGGCGCATCCGAACGCGGCTTCCAACGTACTGGTCAACAGGTTTGGGGATTTTCTTAATTGCGGCCGGCAATGACATCCTAACTCTCCCCCAATGCATAAGCCTTTGCTTGATGATATCGTGAGGCCGGGGCTTAGGCTACGGTTGTCGGGGATTATCTGAGTGATCAGTTTCATAAATAAAAGCCCCGCCTAATCAGCGGGGCTTAGAATTTCGAAGCAGACTCTGCGGCTATTTCACCTTGATGTTTTCCGCTGATTCTTTGCCCTTGTTGGCAACGAGCTCGTATTCAACCACCGCGCCTTCATTGAGCGTGCTCAAGCCCGCCCGCTCAACGGCTGAGATGTGCACAAACACATCCTTGCCTCCGCTCTGCGGCTGAATGAAGCCGTATCCCTTAGTCGGATTGAACCACTTCACCGTACCTGTTGCCACGATCGCTCTCCTCTGTTCACACCACGGCCCGACCATCATAGGGCAGAGCGCTGACACCGGATACTGCTCCAAACCATAAAAATCTGGCGAACGCGGTGGCGTTCACACTTGCGGTAGGCCCAAAAGAAAAAGGCCCCGACCGGGGTCGGAGCCAAAAGTTTGATGTTCTATGCCTCTTATAGAATTGGAGGATACGCGCAACCCGTTGCTGAACGGTAAAGCTTATCGGCACCTATACATGGCCGTAACCTGCGCTTGTTGCTGCAGGAAACACAAATTGGCGTCAGCTTCTCCCGATTGCAATCAATGAACGGATATCACCGCCAACGGTCGAAAACTCTGCGGCGCGATTACGAATTCTGTTGGGGCCTTATCCGACGACGACGCCATCAAAGACTTCTTTTAACGTGTTTTGGTCACTTGAAATCAATTACGCTGCGTATTCCCACAGCGCGGGCGAACCTCGCACCAATAAACCTCGCCCTTTGTGCGTCAATACAAATCTGCCTACTTCGAGATCGGCAATAATATCGCTTTCAACAAATCTACGCACAAGCTCCTTATCTGACGCCTCACCAGTCAGATGAATTTCCTTCAGAGCCAAAAGCTCGCGTTTTGACAATTCTTCTTCCATACGTCGCGCCCCGTCCTTGTGATCCGAATCGAGATACGTTTTCTGTATGACATCGCCACGACACGATCAGGGCGACAAAGCGGCATCTAACAAAAACACAATTACAAACCGCTAATCACAAATTAACACTCTGGTAAACATTTCCGGCAACGATTTTACTGGGTCGGAGAGCATCAACATGCTGCAAGCCGATATCAGTACACTCGAACACCGACAGCAATTCCTCGAGCGTGAAATCTTTGAGGCATTACGTCATGCGGCGCTGGACGAGCCAATGGTCGCTGACCTCAAGTCTCGAGTTTTGTTTGTAAGAGAAAAAATCGACCGGCTCCGAAAACAAGCCTACGATTCTTATTATTAAATTTGTTGAATAACGGCGGAATGGACCGCTGCCCTCCGAAGCTGACCGGATACATACGCGCCTGCTTGAGAAGTCCTCACAAATCAGCATTTGTCCTAACGTCCTCGCGCGTTGCCATAGCTATCGGCACGACTGGGCCACATCGAATTGACAGGCGCCGTGCACCAGCCGTGAGGCCGGCCTGCGTATGTTGCCGGCCTCCACACACCGCCCTTTGTCCGTTGTTAGTCTGCCGGCTCAACCGATCGACGCAACACAGGCGTTAAATCTCTCTGCTGGGGTTTCAAATTGCAAGGTCTCACGGGGCCGTTCGTTGAGCTGACGCGCCACCTTGTTCAGATGGGCTTGCGAGTGCACCGACAGGTCTGTTCCCTTCGGAAAGTACTGTCTCAGCAGACCATTGGTGTTCTCATTGGAGCCGCGCTGCCACGGGCTCTGTGGATCACAAAAGTAAACATCGATATTTGTTGCCAACGTAAATCGTCGATGATCCGTCAGCTCCTTGCCACGGTCCCAAGTCAGCGACTTATAGAGTTCACTTGGTAGCTTCCTGGCCTGCTTGATGAGCGCAGAAATGACCGTCTGGGTATCCTTGTTGGTCACCTTCGCCAACATCACGTAACGCGTATGACGTTCGACCAAGGTCGCGATGTAGCTGTTGTTCGACCCGGTCAACAGATCGCCCTCCCAATGGCCAGGCACCGCCCGATCTTCAACCGCGGCCGGCCGCTGACGGATCGAGACGAGGTCTTTGATTCGCCCCGGTTCCAGGCCGTTGGGGTCAACCCGCTGTGATCGGTGGACGGCTCCTCTCATGTGATTCGTCTCCAACGAACCACCCTATGGCACCTCGATGCCGGGAGCAGGCGCCGTCCACCACATCAATAGGCGACAAAACCCCGTGCGGTCGCTTTGTCTGCGAAGTACCATTCGCGACATTCGCTGCGACGCATAAAAGCAGAAAGTTTTTTCGTCATCTCCAACGAACCACCCTATGGCACCTCGATGGCAGGAGCGGACGCCGTCCACCACATCAATAACGACCATTAGCGCAAACAGAAAGACCGCCTTGCAGCGGTCTTTCCGAAATGCGCTCGGGTGTTTTGATCCGGAGCCAATACGTTAAGAACCCTGAATTGATCCGTCGGAACTTGCTTGGTCAACTGCGGTTGGAAGGTGATCTGCAAGCAATTTTGCCATCGCGTCAGGATCAACTCCAAAATGCTGCGCAAGTTCTTTGATTTTATCGTTTCCTAACGCACTTTGTATTTGGTCGGGCGTAACTTGTAGGTTTTCGCCATTGCCAAGCCAAGATTTGACCTGGTCGCCCAAGCCACCTTGTTGAAGTTGACCCACGAGACCTTGCAGGTTGCGCATGTTTGTCTTAGCCAACGCCGCCGAAATTAGGGCCGGCGCCTCAGCAGCAGCCACTGAACTGATCGCGCCTTTAAGCGACCCGCCGAGTTGATCCAAAAGGCCCATATCTTCACCTCCATAACATTGGGATGTTGAGCGGCGGCGAGCATCGCCTCAAGCTGCCGCCCTAGTCCTTGTCAGTGCAGTCTCACGGGTGCTTCTCGTTTTTCGCTGCACGCATGCCGTCACTCGTGGCGTCACGCTCACACATGTACGCCCCATTCTTGGTGTTGCCGTAGTCTTTGTGACCCGCGAAGTGATAGATTTTTGAGCTTAAGTTGGCCCAAACGACTGTGCCAGAGCCACATCGGGCTTTGGCCTGCGCTTCGGTCGTGTATTGATTGGCCCCTGCGGCAGTAGACGGCGACTTTACGGCGGGAGCCGCTGGCGCTGGAGCCATTTTAGTTTCCGCCTTGGGCGCAGCAGAAGCGGGAACAGCCTTTTGTTCCGTCTTTTTCGTAGGCTTGGCAACAGCAGGCTGCGTAGTGGCGCCGCTAGCCGTGCATTCTTTTACGTAAGCGCTTTCCGTTATTTTTTTGGCCTGATTTTCAGCCTTGTTAGCTTGCCATTCGGCGCGGCATTCTTTGGCCGTTTTTGCTTGAGCAATAATCGGAGAGCAAAGGACCGAGACGCCGATTAATGCTGAGCAAATGATAGCGATATTACGCATTTTAAACTCCTAGAATTTAACGCGCTGACGCACTCAGCCGCCCTTCTCGCATTTCGTGATGAAGCTCGTTTTGGCTGCACCAGCCAGCGGCTTGCCGTCCTTACTAACCGCACTGGTCTCGCAACACTTCTTGATGAAGCTCGTTTTGGCAGCACCTGCCAGCGGCTTGCCGTCTTTGCGAACGGCCTCTGATCCACAGGACTGCCATGGCGGATCCAACCGCAAAAGATGTAATAAGCGCAGCAAGAATGATCCGTTTCATTGTCGCCTCCTGTTTGATCAGACGATTATCTGATTGATAGGGGCAAAATTGAGCACACGATGCGGGACCGCCGACAAGGCGGCAGTCTGGGATTTCTTTAATTGAAGCAGTTTTGTTAGGCCTTTCGGGCCAAAAGGTCTCTTATTTCCGCGAGCAGCTTTTCGGATGCGGAAGGCTCGACCGGCTTTGCTTCTTCGTTCCTTTTCATTTTGTTGATGCCCTGAATAGCGATGAAGAGGACAAAGGCGATAATGAGGAAATTCAGCGTCACAGTAAGGAAATTGCCGTACGCCAATACCGCCCCGGCCTTTTTTGTTCGGCCAGCAACGGCAAACCGGTTTTGACTCTGAAATATGAAGCTAAATAATAATTTGAAAAATCAAGTCCGCCAGTAACTGCGCCAATGATCGGCATGATGAGGTCACCCACCATTGACGACACGATCAAGCCAAATGCAGCGCCGATGATGACGCCGACGGCGATATGGACAACATTGCCCCCGGCAACGCGAATTTTTTGAATTCCTCAAGCATGACGTTAGCTCCAACCGTACGGGAAACCAATTAGGACTCGATAGTAGCCAGGTTCCGACTAACCAAGCTAGGTGGAATAATCCTCAAAATCAAAACCAATCTAGGTTGGGTTTTCAGCGCCAAGTTCGCTCCTGGGCGGGCCGTGACAAGGCGGAAAATTCTAGCGGTTGCAAGCCCCCGAAAAGATCGGGAAAGTTCTCAATGTCGCAATGCGTCATTTGCCGGTGGCAAAATGGCGTGAATTGTCCAAGTTGGGTCACGTGTGGACGGCGCCATGGGGAGAGCTTTCTTGAAGGATTTTTGCAGCATTGGTCGGGTGCGGTCACGTGCTCCGGCTGGTTGATGCCGCAGGTGTGGCCGCTGGCCCGAATGCTCTGCGCGGATCAGGTCCCAATTGTTCGCCCGCACTTGATGGTGCGTTGACCCAAACGGGTTCTCCCGATCCCCGGAACGACCGTATCTGCATTACGTCGTCATGCCCTCGCCAATTGGTGTTGCCGATCTATTTGCTGGCGTGTCTCATG